>CAUQUO010000027.1:0-34063 GCA_963521335.1 uncultured Capnocytophaga sp. | reverse complement strand
AAAAGTTTAATCAAAAATTACTACTTAAAATTGCAATTATTAGTGGAACTTGCATTTGCTAGCAAATTTCTATGAGCCCTTGAAAGTTGAGTTTGTAAGGTTCATCTTTATATATAGGAAGACTCTCATCAGTTGTATTAGAGAGTCCTACACCAGCATAGAAAGTACGAGCGTTGTGTTTTTCTGCATGCTTGCGTACCACTTCCATAAATACAACATCATACTCAGTAGGGTTGTCGCCATAGGGGACAGCCCGCACAATGATGAAGTATTTTTGGTTGTTTTTATCTACACAGACAAATTGAGGGTCACGTTTGAGTTCACTATTTACCAATAAGAATTCCCATTTTAGTTCTTCTTGCAAAGCAGTACCTACAATGTTCATTGCTAAATAGTGAAGTTCTTGACCTGTGAGGGGAGTCATATTCATAACTATTTTGCCAATTGTTCTAAGCCATACACAATCAAGTCTTCTACTATTTTTTTAGTATCCTTAGTAAAAGTACCTGTAGGGCGATTAGCGATGATAGCATTGAGAGAAACAGCTTGGTGTCCTAAGAGTTTAGAGAGCCCATAGATAGCAGAGGTTTCCATTTCGAGGTTCGTCATGCGATGACCATTGTGATTGAAGCTGTGGAGCTTGTCGTTGAGGTCAGGGTCTTGTACTGGCAAGCGCAATACGCGTCCTTGAGGACCGTAGAAACCTGGAGCAGTACCTGTAATGCCTTCAAATACTCTATTGGTGAGGAGGCGTTTTTTGAGTTCTTGTCCACAAGCAATGATATAAGGGCGACCTTTGAGAGGATTCCAACCTGTATGAGCGATAAAAGCCTCTTCCATAGCGAGTTCACGCACCTTAGGACTATCTTTATACGAATGGAACATATTGTCCATACCCAATCCGTGGGAAGATAACACAAAACTATCTACAGGTATATCAGCTTGTAGAGAACCAGAGGTGCCGAAACGTACTATATTGAGCGATGTGAGTTGCTCTTTGAGTTTACGAGTCTTCAAATCAATGTTGGCAAGGGCATCAAGTTCGTTGATCACAATATCGATATTATCAGGACCTATACCAGTGGAAATTACAGTAAGACGTTTGCCTTTATAAGTACCTGTATGGGTGCAGAATTCACGCTTTTGAGTTGTAAACTCTACCGAGTCAAAATAAGCACTCACACGGGGCACACGGTTAGGATCGCCTACTAAAATAACAGTATCGGCTACTTGTTCTGGTCGCAAATTGATATGGTAAATACTACCATCGGGATTCAAAATAAGTTCAGATTCTTTAATCATAATTTATAGTTCTATTAATTTTTTTATATATTCCTCTATTGTAGGACGACAACCTTTTTCAAAAAGCTGTTCAAGTTTATAAATTTCTCCATGTATATCCTCTGGCACTTCCTCCATTACTTTGTTAAGTACTATTAATATATCTGATTCTCGTTTAGCATTAATTTGAGCAAACATAGTAGTCATTTTATGTGCAATAGCCTTAATACCTTTATAATCTTTTTGGTCAGCTAAAAGTTTTAAATTTTGTATATTCTCACTACTTTCCTTTAAAAAGTGTTCATAGATACTTATAATACCTTCCTTATCATCTCCCATAAAACTTTCTAATATTTCAGGGGTATATCCTCCTTCAATATTACTACTCACCATAATAGGTTTGTGTTCTACTTCTGTATTGAGTTTAGGGAAGAATATTTTAAGCTTTTCATAGAATTGCTCTGGGGTGAAAGGCTTAGGTAAAATACCAGAAAAACCACTTTTCATATAAAAGCTTTCTGGAACATCACGTCTACCTGTAATAGCTAATACAGGGTGTGGATTATCTTTATATATTTCATTAAAAAGAGTAACAAAATGGAACCCATTCATTTCAGGCAATTGTATATCAGTAATTACTAAGTCAAAATTCAAATGTTCCATTTGGGCAAAAGCTTCTTTGCCATTATTAAATGTAATAGGATTGATATTTTTCTGTTTCAAAAGTTCTTCAATAAGTGAGAGGATAGAAAAATCATCATCAATTACTACAATACTAATCTGTTCAGGTTTTTTGTCAGAAGTAATGATAGTAGGAGCTTTAGTACGCTCAGTTACTTTTTCAGCTAAGAAACGCAGAGTAAAAGTACTTCCTTTATTTTCATAGCTTTCTAGGTATATTCTACCACGTAGTAAGTGGGCTAATTTTTGCGAAATATGTAAGCCAAGCCCTGTACCACCATAGCGTTTAGATATTTCATCATTAGCTTGTGTAAATTCATCGAAAATATGTTCTTGTTGCTCTTTTTTAATACCGATACCTGTATCGGTTACAGCAATTCCTATTTCATACTCATCATTGTTGATTTTACGTGCATCAGCTTGAATATGTACAGTGCCATGTTCAGTAAATTTAAAGGCATTAGAGATGAGGTTGTATAATATTTGTTTGATACGGTAGGCATCACTTGAAAAGTTTAAGTTATTTACAGTATCTGAAAAGCTTAATGAAAGGTTAATATTTTTTGTCTTATAAGCCGATTTTACATTATTGGCTACCTCATCAATAATCTCTGTAGTGTTAAAAGGCATTTTTTCAATGATGATTTTTCCAGCCTCGATACGTGTGTAATCTAAAAGTTCATCTACTAATTTAGAAATATATTCTGATGAATATTTGATATGTGAAAGGTAGTTTTTCCCTTTTTCAGATATATTTTGTTTACTTAAAAGTTCTGAGTAACCAACGATAGAGCTTAAAGGGGTACGCAAATCGTGGCTCACCATAGAAATGAGTTGTTCGCGGTTTTTTAGTAAATTATTAGACTTTCTATTAGCTGTTTCTAATCGTTTACGATAGCGTTGTGAAGTTACAAAATCATTGATAATAACAATTGATGATATAGCAATTATGGCTAAGGCAACCAAAAAGGCAAGCATTAACAAGTTTTTGCTGTTTTCAAAAATAGCTTTGCGTTCTTGACTTAGTTTTTGAGAGTTAGCTAATACTTCTTCTTCAAAGTTATGAAGGAGTTCATCTAATTTTTCTGACAGATGTACATCATTTTGCCAGAGTATTTGCATTTTCTCATTGATTTGACTCTTAGATTCTTGGTTTTCCTCATTTACTTTGTTTAAGAGAGTAAGTGTTTCTAATACTACTTTGTCAAACTTAGTGTTTTTAAAAGTCTTAGGAATCTTTATGTTTTTATATTTTTTTAAAACTGAAGCTATATCAGTAGAAGGAGAGGGGGTTTCTACCTTTTTCTTACGATAATAAGACTTGCTATATACTTCATATCCTAAGTAAGGTTCTAATGTAGAAAGTTTGCTGATAGCATTTCGTATAATGATAGAAGTACTATCACTTTCCTGAAAGGCTTTGAGTTCTTGTAAGTTCTCTCCTTTTAGGTTTATCAAAGCACGAATGGTATCAAGAGTTTGTAATTGTTTTTCGGAGGTAATATCACGTCTAAATTTTAAAATCTCGTTTTGTAGATAGATATTTTTTTCTAAGAATAATTGTAAGGCTTCTTTATCGTCAGTACGTATTGCTATACGTCCTGCATTTTCTGCATCGTTTACTAATGAAAGTATCTTGCCAATCTGGATAATTTTACTTCTATCTTCTTGGTTTATTTTTTCTTGAAGTGATAGTTTTTGTATTTCTTTGAAGATTACATAACCTGCTACTAATGATACTGATATCAATAGTATATAACTGGCTATAACTTTAATAGTGATTTTGTTCGTCTTCATTGTTGAGTGTTTAGTATAACTTATGATCTGACCTACAAAAGTACAAAATAATTAATAATTACCAAATAACAATTAACATTTTTAACAAAAAAGGCTACTACGTTTTATAGGTAGTAGCCTTTTTATGGGAACAAAATATTAACATTAATTTTAAGCAATACGCTCAAATTCTTTTAGTACTTCTACTAGCACTTTTACGCTTTCTATAGGCATAGCATTGTAGATAGAAGCGCGATAGCCTCCTACACTGCGATGTCCTTTTATCCCGCTGATGTTAGCCTCTAGGCAGAGAGTGTCAAGCTGTTGTTGAGTACTTTCATCGGTAAGGTTGAAGACTACATTCATTAGGGAGCGGTCTTCTTTATTGGCATAGCTTACTAAGAGAGGGTTGCGGTCTATCTCGTTGTATAACAAATCTGCTTTGGTACGATTGCGTTGCTCCATAGCTACGAGACCTCCTTGAGCTTGCAACCATTCAAGTACTAATAGGTTTACATATACAGCGAAAGTAGAAGGGGTGTTGAACATACTATCGTTTTTGATATGTAGCTGATAGTCCATCATAGAAGGTAACTTTCTGCTCACTTTGCCTAATATATCTTTCTTTATGAGTACTAAGGTAGAACCTGAAGCGCCTAAATTCTTTTGAGATCCTGCATATACAAGACTAAATTGTTTGTAGTCTAATGGGCGAGAGAATATATCAGAACTCATATCAGCTACTAAAGGGATTGTAGTTTTAGGCAATGAGTGATATTCAGTGCCATAAATAGTGTTATTGGTAGTGATATGTAGATAATCGGCATTAGTAGGGATTGATATATTTTTAGGGATGTATTTGTATCCATCATTTTTAGAAGAGGCAATTACTTCAGCATTGCCAAAGAGCATAGCTTCTTTTTGAGCTTTGTTTGCCCACGTACCGGTATCGATGTAAGCAGCTTTGTGTTCTAAAAGGTTATAAGGCACCATTAAGAACTGCATACTGGCACCACCTTGTAAGAAGAGGGCTTCATAAGAGTCGTCTAATCCTGCTATTTCTAAGGCTAAGGCGCGAGCGCGTTCAATTACCTTTACAAAGGCTGTGCTACGATGAGATATCTCTATAACTGATAAGCCAGTGTTTTCAAAGTCTATCAATGCTTTAGAGGCTTTCTCAAACACTTCGGGGGCTAAAATAGAGGGGCCTGCACTGAAATTGTGTTTTTTCATTATTCTTTGTGTTCAGCTTTATATTTTTTGATAAAATCTTCTACTTGTCGTTTTAAAATTTTCCACAGTTTGTCTTGGGCATATTCGCTTGCCCAAGCTATGTGAGGGGTGTAAATTACGCGAGGGTGGTTGGTTATTTTAAGCAAAGGGTCATTGGCGAGAGGGGGTTCATTTTCAAACACATCGGTAGCGAATCCCATAATACGGTTGCTTTCGATGGCTTCATAAACAGCTTGAGAGTCTACTACAGCACCTCGTGCCATATTGATGAGCAAAGGTTTTTTGCGCAAACTAGATACAAAATCCTCATTTACCAGATGTTTGGTTTCAGGGGTGAGAGGACAGGTAAGAGCAATGATATCGCTTTGAGCCAATACCTTATCAAAGGCGGTGTATTGTTCGTTGCGAGGGGTTTTACCTTGCCGTTCAGCCCATAGAACCTCCATACCAAAGTTTTGAGCTATTTTGGTAATAGTTTTACCTATATTTCCTACGCCAATAATACCTAAGGTTTTCCCGTATAATTCAAAAACGGGAGGTTCAGTAAGGCAGAAACGTCCATCTTTTTGCCAAGAGCCATCAGCGACAGATTGGTGGTAATCCTTCAAGGCGCGCATAGCGGAAAGCAATAGTAAGAAGAAGTGTTCGGTAACGCTTTCGGTAGAATATCCAGCTACGTTTTTCACTTCAATACCGAGTGCTTTAGCAGCTTCTTTGTCAATGTTATCCATACCAGTAGCAGTGAGTTGAATGAGTTTCAGGTTGGGTAACTGGCGTAGTATATTCTCGTCGAGTTTTACTTTGTTTACAATAGCTATATCGGCAGGTTTAAGGCGTTGAACTATTTCATCGGGAGCTGTTTTTTGGAAGGCAACCCATTGGGCGACCCCTTTAGGTATGTCCACATCAATTCGCTCCGAGAGCGTGTTTCGGTCTAAAAATACGGCTTTCATATATAATATTTTTTTATCTAATTAAATTCGTATTCCTGCAGGCAGAATATCTTTGTATTCTTTATTTCGTTTAAAGAAAGCGATAGCAGTAGGGCACACAGGAACCACTCTATATTTTTTCTGGGCAACTAAAGCTAATACTCCTTTGAAGAACTCATCACTAAGTTCTTCTTTAATTCCTTCGGGGAGGAGTGTTTTGGTAAAAAATATTTTACGCTCTTGAATAGCGTATTCTACAAAGGCAAGTTCGCCATTGATTTTGGCTTGGTATTGTCGTGAAAATTCACTGTCTATGACTTCCATTGTATTGCGTTTTTTATTTAGTAATATTTATTATTTGATAAAAAGTTGTAATTTTGGCAGTTGTTAGTCATTATAATCTAATTTCTAGCGACTAATCTCTAATACCTAAATTCGGTGCAAAGTTACTACTATTTCGTAAAAAAGCAATCATAAATGAGTATAAAAAATAACACATCCATTTACTTAATGCCAGGAATGGCTGCTAGTCCTAAGATTTTTGAGCGATTGCAGTTTCCAGCTTCTTATCGGGTGCATTTGCTCGACTGGGTTACGCCCGAGAGAAATGAGAGTCTTTCTCATTACGCATCACGTATGTTGAAAGAAGTAACTGAGCCTAATCCTGTACTGTTAGGAGTGTCGTTTGGGGGTATTATAGTGCAAGAGATGGCTAAGCAGTTGCCAGTTTATAAGAAGCTCATACTGATATCGAGTGTAAAAAGCCAGTATGAGCTTCCTAAAAAGATGCTTTTAGCACGATATACTCATTTGCATAAACTATTGCCAACCCGTGCATTGAGTAATTTAGAGTTTTGGAAACGTTTTTCTTTTTCAGAGAGTTTTGACAAGCGAATAGCCTTATATGAGAAATATATAGGTATGCGTTCGCCAGCCTACTTAGACTGGTCGGTAGATAGTGTTGTGAATTGGCAACAAAAAGAGCCATTGCCTTGCACTATACATATTCACGGTGATAAAGATCCTATATTTCCTATTCAATATATCAAAAATGCCTTAGTAGTAAAAGGAGGTACGCATATCCTCATTATTAACCGGTATAAATGGATTAACGAGCGGCTGGGGTTAATTCTCAGCGATGAGTTTTAAGTCTATCTAAAGCGCGTTTGTTATCTCTATCTTTTATAGATTCACGTTTGTCATACAGTTTTTTACCGCGAACTAAGGCTATATCGACCTTGGCGAGCCCTTTGTCGTTGATAAAGAGGCGTAGAGGTACAATTGTAAGCCCTGTGTTTTTAACTTCTTTATTGAGCTTACGCAGTTCTTTTTTTTGCAAGAGCAATTTTCGTTCACTTTTAGGTCTATGATTGTAGTAAGTGCCAAAATCATAGGCTTCAATAGTGCTATTGATAAGAAAAAGTTCTCCTTTTTCATTGAACTCGCAAAAACTTTCGGCAATAGAAGCTTTTCCTAATCTTATTGATTTTATTTCGGTGCCTACCAATACGATACCTGCGACATATTTGTCGAGGATTTCATATTCAAACTTGGCGCGCTTGTTTAGTATTTGTATCGTTTTTTGAATCATACTACAAAAGTACTACTTTTTTTTGAATTAGCAAAATTTTAGTTTGCTCCAAGTATTCTCCAAGCATTCTCCAAGCTTGCTATAAGGTGGCGGGAGTTGAGGGAGTAGGAGGGGGTATCAAAATTTGTGTATTTAAAATGTAAGTGCTATATTTGCACACTATTTTGACGATAGTTTGATATGAGGGGTATTTTGTTTATAGTTAAACAAAAATAGATTTATTCTTAGAGGGTGATTGGCAAATCGCCCCTACAATATACCCAAAAAGCGACTGATTATCAGAGTAATCAACTTTGCCAAAGTCTGAAACTTTGGCAAAGAGTAGTGGTGCAGAATTATGCAAAACAATTCTGATTGGCTATAAAAACACATTTATAAATAGAAGTAATAATGATAGAAATCTTAAAAAAGCGTAGTGGCAATTGTTGTGAGCTTTGTGGAGCTACTGAAAACTTAAAAGTATACACTGTACCTCCTGCAAAAAATGAAAGTACAGATGACAGTCTTTTGGTATGTAGTACTTGTCTTGGTCAGATAGAAAATCCTGAAACGATGGATAGCAACCATTGGCGTTGCCTGAACGATAGTATGTGGAGTGAACACCGAGCTGTAAAGATAATGGCATGGCGTCTTCTCAACCGGCTTAAAAATGAAGGGTGGTCTCTAGATCTTTTGAATATGATGTATTTAGATGAGGAGGAATTGGCCTTTGCTCAAGCCTCTGACGATCATTTGGAAGAGAGTGAGAAGGTAATTCACAAAGATAGCAACGGGGCAGTACTCGCTAATGGTGATAACGTTGTGCTCATCAAAGACCTGAAAGTAAAAGGCACTAGTATGACAGCTAAGCAGGGTACTGTGGTGCGCAAAATCACTCTTGACCCTGAGAATGCTGAGTATATAGAAGGCAAAGTTGATGGACAACAAATTGTTATCCTGACACAATACGTGAAAAAGGCATAATTGGTATGAATTTACATTACAACTTTGTCAAAGTCTTTACTTTGACGAAGTTTATTAATATTGAATAATTAATCTCTAAATCAACAAATTAACAAATGAAATCATTATTTACTATCACAGCTTTGCTATGTATGAGTATAAGCTTAGCACAAAAAACAGATACTTTTGTACAGGCTCAAATGCCTTTGGCTACAGATAAAGACAATGTAATCACTACTTTTGCTTTGCCAATGCCTAAAGGGACTATGCTAAAAAATGTAACCCTTTCATATAAGACAAAGGAGAAGAAAGAGGGTGTCGACACCTTTATAGTATATATGAACAGTGAGAACAAGCGGCAAGGGGCTACCCTTTTTGCTGAAAGTAAGCCTACCAAACGCCCTATAGAGGGAACTTATAACACTACGGGAGATAGTTTATACATTTGGATAACGGCACGCACGACTCAAAATCCTGAATTGCTTGACGAGTTTCTTCTCAAGCAAGTAAAAATCACTACTGATAAAAAAACTTATACACTTCATAATATTCATTTTAAAGGACAGCGTTTTGCGCTCACCCTTCGCAAGCGTAAGCAAGATGGAATTGCTTGCTACCGTATACCGGGGCTAACTACAACTAATAAAGGTACACTTATAGCTATTTACGACAATCGATATAATAACTGTAAAGACTTGCAAGAAGACATCAATGTAGGGATGAGCAGAAGTATAGATGGGGGACAAACGTGGGAACCTATGAAAGAAGTAATAGATATGGGTGAATGGGGAGGCAAGCACAACCGTCTTAACGGGGTAGGGGATGCTGCTGTATTGGTAGATGAACAAACGAATACCATATGGGTAATGGGCTTATGGCAACACGGCTTAGACCCAACAATGATGAGCTGGTGGGGCTCGCAAAGAGGACTTTTGCCTGAGGAGACAGGACAGATAGTAGTTGTAAAGAGTGAAGATGATGGTAAAACGTGGAGTGAACCCATCAATATTACTTCTCAAATCAAGAAGCCTGAATGGTATCTCTTTTTTCAGGGGCCAGGTAGAGGAATTACAATGAAAAACGGAACATTGGTGTTTGCAGGTCAGTTTAAAGATAAAGACCAAGTACCTCATTCTACTATTATCTATAGCAAAGACCACGGCAAGACATGGCACGTAGGGACAGGAGCTAAATCGCACACAACTGAGTCGCAAGTGGTAGAACTCTCTGATGGATCGTTGATGCTGAATATGCGTGATGACCGCAATCGCTCTAATTATGAGCTATCAGATAACTATCATGGGCGTTCGGTAGCAGTTACTACAGATATGGGCAAAACGTGGATAGAGCACAATACCTCTCGTACCGCCCTTACTGAGCCTAATTGTATGGCAAGTATCATTTCTTATAAAGATAAGAAGGGAAAACAGTATTTATTTTTCTCTAATCCTAACGATGCGAAGAACAGAGTAAATATGACCATCAAAGTTAGTAATGATGAGGGGAATAGCTGGGATAAACTACCTTCAGTATTGCTTTATGAACAAGCTGCTATGGGTTATTCTTGTCTTACCATAATAGATGATAAATATATAGGTATTCTTTATGAAGGAGATGGAGATTTGCTTTTTCAGAAGCTATCTATCAAAGAATTTATAAAATAGTGCCAAAGAGATTTCTATACATTATTACTTTCTTTATGATGACTACCTTGCAAGCACAATTGCCCGAAGGTTCTTATCATCTCATTGCTTGTGGGATGGTAGGAGAGGATTATAATACCTTAGAGGTTCAACAAGGAAGAGTAAGAGTACCATTTTTTGATAGCTGTTATGGAGCGATTATCATTCAGAAGAACAATCAAATTCTTTTGAATATAGGGAGAGGATTTGACTCAGGTAATAATACGAGAAGTGATTTTGGCACTTATAGTCTTACCCTTCATCAGTTGAATGATACTCTCTATCGCGGAGACAATGATTATATAGCATTAGACTTTCAGTTGAAAACCAACGATGAAATAGAAATAGTGATTCATAGGCAAATCATACATTCATCGCGTTATGGTTTTGCTTGGAATAAAATGATAGAGAATCTTCCTTGGGATGAATCTCTTTTAGGCAGAAAATTTCTCTATCACAATGACACTAAATATGGATACTTAAAATTATTTCTCAGAAATAAAGAAGAAGTTTTAAAATATCTCTTTGCTAAAGACGAGAAAAATATACAAGAGTTCTCTCCTTACAAGATGATTGATATGAACGAATTGGTGAGAAAGTATGGAATTGGTTATAACGAATATACCATAAATAAAGTAGCTGGAACGGTTGCTTATGCAAAAGAATTGATAAAAGAGGCAGATGCTGCTACTTTTGAAGTGTTGAAAAATCCGTACTACGGTTTTGTTCAAATGGTAAATAAAAGGCCAGACTATATATTCAGTGGCACTTATACCGCTTATGCTAAAGATAAAAAAAATGTTTATTACCAAGGAAAATGCATAAAGAGAGTTGCACCAGCTACTATAGAATTGGTAGACCCTTTACATATCAAAACCACACAACAAGTCTTCTTTGAAAATACCCCCATAGCAAATGCAGATGCACCCACATTTAGAACCCTCAATGGAGGCTATGCGAGGGATAAATACCGTTATTATAAAGATGGGAAAGAAATTTCTTCTGAGGATGCTGAATTAAAAGAATTTTTGAAGTCTCAGATGTGAAAAAATTTTGTGCTTACAAAAGGGAGAAAATGAGTTTAACAATAGTTTAACAAGGTTTAACTTTTAGTAAAATCATTGATACACAGTATTTTATTTTGTAATTTATCGAGAAGGGAGGAGTAGGGGAGATTAAAGGCTTGTGGCTGTCATAAAAAAAATATACTTTTGTGAACTAATTTACATACTGAATAAAAAAGCTCGTTTCATTTATGAAAAAGTTTCTAATAGCAATAGTATTATTTATAGCAGGGATTACTGCTTATGGACAAGAATGTTTTGAGGTACAGCTAACCCCTACAGTAGGGCAGTGTTTTTCGGATGCAAAGTTGAAAGTAACAGTGCAACCCAAATCGCCTATGCCTTCAGGGTGTACCGTATCTGGGAACTATTTGGTAGAACTTGTAAAGCCTGCTGGAGCACCAAGTGTGCAAAACATATCAGGCAATCCAGCAACTTATGAGTTTAATAGTTTGCAAGCAGGTACCTATACTGTAACGGTAAATGATGCCGTTACGGGTAGGAAAGTAGTAAAGAAAATTGCGCTTACTACTACCTATAAAACTATGAATATTACTGATTTAAAAGTAACAGCTCCTAGTTGTAATAGTTTGATAGATGGACAAATAGAATTTAAAATACCTTCAGGAGGTATAGGTCCTTTTCAAATAACCATCTTCAATGCTGCAGGAGCAGTATTGGTGCCAGCTAAAACCTATACACGTCCTTCTCCTGCTACTAATTTTATTAGTATAAAAGGAGAAGCCGGCAAAGAATTGCGTTCGGGCAAGGTGAGGGTAGAAATAAAAGACTTAGCCAATGGCAACCCCGACTGTGGAGATACTCAATATCAGCCAGTAGATATACCTGCTGCAGAAAACACCCCAGAGTGTTTCCCTATAAAAATAGGTGCCTACTATTTTAATATGGGGAACAATTGTGATTTTAACCTTCAGTTTTCATTAAATAAAACGACAGGAGGTCTTGTGACAGATGCTCCTTATCAACACACAACTTATTTTAATGGTAAAGCGAAAATAGAGTTTCTCAATAGAGCTGCAGGACCTATAATACCTGATTTTGAAAAAGGAATTTATAAGGTAAAAAATTATATCTTCAAAAAAGGAGATAAAATACGTATTACAGTAGTAGGAGGGGTAAATACTATTACAGAAACTTATGAACTTACTAATAATTTCTTAACGGCACCTTCTTGCAATGCACCTACTAATGACAGAGGCTTGGCTGTTGCAGATCTCTCACAGAATGCTTGTGTGCCAGGGGGCGCTCGACTTCTTTGGGAAGTGATTACTTCTTACACATCTCGCGAATTAACAGATGTGGTAACAGGAACTAAAAAAACTGTTTATGTAGCTTTTCATAATACAGAGGGAACTTTCCCGTATAATTTTACAGTAGAAAAATTAACAGGAGGTACTTGGAATACAGTACCAAGCGTAACTTGGAGTGGAAAAGGAACATATCAAGAAGTTCAACGTCGAGCTACTGCTGATTTAACTGCTTCAGGACCTGGTAGATACCGTTTTCGTTATAAACACCCTAATAATTGTAGTGATATTTGCTCTCGAGAGTTTGATGCACAGCTTCCTAACACTTCTAATCCTGCAAAGGCATTAGATGATTGGCAATTTGCTTATGGTATTTATGAAAATACAGGAACTATATTTAGGCAATTTATAGGAAGCGATAAAAATATAAGCTATCCTGTAACTATCAGATTGACACCAGCTGATGGTCGCAAAGCTATTTCCTTTGCTACGCGTTTGCCTTTTACAGAAACCGCTACAAAAACCATTGTTTTTCCACTTACACTGACAAATCCAGGAACTATTAATTTTTCAGGTTGGGGAGATTTGCCAGCAGGTACTTATTCTCTTTCTGTTACGGATAATTGTGGTAATACTGCTACTAAGACTATAGAAATAAGTATGGTGAGAAAACTTACCGATAAACTTAAGGTTAATTCTAATTGTAATAGTGGTTATGTAAGCTATGATGTAGGAGAAATGTATGGTACTACTACCAATTTGCAAATGATATTAAAGAGAGAGATTTCTCCTGGAGTTTACAAAGCTATCAATACTCCAGCCACATTGAGTAGGTTACCAGTTCATACTTTTTCGAACTTATCACCAGGTAATTATGCTCTACAACTTACTCACCTATATTATCAATTGCCTAATAATGCAATTGTAGATGGAAATGTAAAATCGGTTCTTCAAACAAAGAAAAACACATTTGATGTATTTGATCATTATATAGAAAAACCATTTACACTGGAGCCACAAGCCTCAATAGTGCCACAGCACTCATCAGCAGCTTGTAGTGCGGCAAGTGGTTCTGGTATTATTTCTGTAGATGTTACAGGGCAACAGATTGTATACCCACTTACTTTTTCACTATATAAAAAACTGGGTCTTACCCTAGTAGAAACTAAAACGTTCCAAGAAACAGACCCAGATAATACTTATACTGTATTTAGGAACTTGCAAGATGGAGATTATTTGGTAAGAGTAAAGCATCAATGTCAAACCGTACAATTTGATGAAACGGTAGAAATTGATAATGTTTCTAATCCCATAGTGTCGCTAAGGGCAGCGCCATCTTGTAGAGGAGACCAAGCAACACTTTACCTCAGTCTTTCAGATTTATTGTTTGATATCCGTTGGTATCAACTTAATTCATCAGGGCAACGCACTACAAGCTCTCCACTTGGTACGGGGCAAGTATTTAGCAATGTTATCTCTGAAACTACGACTTTTGAAGTAGAATATAAGCTAAAAGATAATATAGGCTGTTCAGGGACTAATACATTGATGACAAAAACTGTAACAGTTACACTACCTAAGGATACAACGCCTCCAGTAATTTCAGGATGTCCTTCAAATATTACAGTAGTAGCTGATGCAGGCAAATGTAGCAAGAAAGTATCGTGGACAGAGCCTACGGCTACAGATACTTGTTATGATGCTACACGTGTGACTCGTTCTCACGCCCCTAATACCGAATTTGGTATTGGCACTCACACAGTAGTCTATACATTCTCTGATATTTATGGCAATACAAGTACGTGTACATTCAATGTAATTGTACAGTCGCGAGCATTGGAGATGACAGTAACAGGAAGATTTACTAATAGTGCAGGAGTAGCTATAACACAAATCAATCCGAACGATGAGTTTATATATGAAATAAGCTATCGCAACACTGGGCAACAGCCAATAGATACGGCATCTCTTACAGTACAATTACCAAGTAATGCACAAATAGTGAGAAATGGTACTCCTAATTTATCAGGAGCTACCCAAGGAAGCAGTGTGCCTTCACAAGTTTATGATGGCACTACTAATACTTATCTATTCACAATACCAGGAGCAACACTAGGATTGGGAAGTGCTACAAGAGTGATAAAAATACCAATGAAACACACAGGAGGTTGTACAGAAGCTGTAAAACCTTGTGACAACTACTTTAGTATGAGATATCAAATGAACTTTGGAGGTAGTGGAGCGGGATGTAATGTAGCACCACAGCCTACTACAGGAGTTCATTCAATGACAATAGATACTTCGGGTTGTGTAAGAGATGAAGTATTCTGTTCAGGAAAAGTTTTAAATCTCTCAGTAGCGCAAGGTTTTGATACCTATAAATGGTATGTAAATGGAACTCTTCAACCAACTTATACTACTTATCAATATACAGGAGCTGGAACTGCTGGTATTTATAAAGTAGAGAAGACAAAAATCTGTGATGGAGTACAAATAACAAGTGTAGAAACAATAAACTATCAAGCAGTAACTAATGCAACAGATCCTATTCGTTCACAAGCAAATAATGTAGGGGTTACTTGTCCTGATGATAATACTTGGACAAGCCATTTCTATTTGTGTGATGGCAAAAGTAAAACTATTGGAGTAAGCTATGTGAATACTACTTTCCAATGGGAGCAATGGTTAGGGCACTGTACGCCATCTAGTCCATCTTGCCCTAATACGGGTGAAAGTTGCTGGAATGCAATGCATAACAGTCCGAATTTTACACTTAATACAGCAGGCAAATACCGTTTGAAGGTAGAGAATGGAAACTGTGTGAATTACTTTTATTTTGAAGTATTTACAACAGGATTGGGAGGTACAGTAGGAGATGTGATAGATCAAACGGATTTTACACAAGGTTCTGTAAAAATATCGATGAGCACTAGTGGTATCACCTATAATATACAGATATTTGATGCAGGAGGTGTAAGGGTAAAGAATATAACAACGACCAATAATGAAACTCGAGTAGATGGGCTTTCGCAAGGAACTTATACAGTGAGAGTAACTTCTCCTCAAGTGCCAGGCTGTGAGCTTAATGGAAATTTTGAGATAAAGAAACTCAACGAAATGGCAATGAAAGCTACTTTCAAAGGTTTTAAAGATTGTAATACAGCGACCTTTGAATTTAAAGCAGAAGGAGGAGAAGCGCCTTATAGATTCTTCTTATGGTCTATAGATGGGGTACAACAACATGCTAATCCAGCAGCAGCTATAGGAACTACTCCTATCGCACGTCAAGGAGTAGGAGAGACTTCGACTACTAAAGATGTACCTAATATTACCCAAGTAGGAGAATATGTATTCTTGGTAGCTGATAATCGCAATGGGGCATTTGCATTTTCTAATAAAGTAACCATTACCCCTCCGAGTCCGCATAGTTTTACAGTTTCGGCAACCACAGAAATAGCTTGTGCGACCAACCCAAATACAGGGTATATAAATACAATATTTACAGAGCCTAATCAAAACAGGACCGTAAAATTATATACTTTAGACAGTAATGGCAACCGTTTACCAAACCCTAGAACAAGTACAGGAGGTTTGTTTACAGGTTTGCCAGCGGGGGTTTATGAGATAGAAATACAAGCACGAGTAGGGACAAATATATGTACTTATACTAAGAAACCTATAGAAATACTACCTACACAAAACCCAATGAGAGGTTTTGCGACAGTATTAGTAGATAAGTCTTGTGATACTAATACTCCTAAACAATATAAGGTAGGTGTAAACAATCTATCAGGAGGAACAGCGCCTTATAAATACAGTTTTGATGGAGGAGCTACCTATGGTAGTAGTGCGATAGGCTATATGGGAGGTTCAGGCAATGTCTTGGTAGAAGACAGTAAAGGTTGTACACTTTCTTTACCTATTACAATAAGCCCAGAGGCAATACCATCGATAGGAGTGAGTACAATAACTTATCGTTGTGATAATGGTAATGGAGTAGTGACACTTACAGTTACATCAGCGGCTTCTCAAACATATGAATATAGTATTGATGGGGAGACACCTCAAACAATTAGTGGAACTACAGTAGTGCGAGAGCTTACACCTGGAGTACATTCACTTACTTTATACTATCGTTCAGCATCTAATAATGCTACATCTAATATCTTATTTAAAGAAGATTTTGGAACAGGGACAAATACTTGTATGGACACAGGAGCTACAACAGGTTTAACATGTAGCACTAATGGAGTCTTATCTAATGGTAATTATGTTATCACCAAACAAGTACCTTCTATTCCAGCATGGGTAACTTCGCCAGTAGATCCTACAGGAGGTCGCTATTTAGCTATTGCAGGAAGTGGAGGAAATGAATTGGTATATGAAAAACGTATTACAGGAGTAGTACTCAATAAAGCTCTTAGTGTAGATTTTGATGTTATGAGCTTATTACCTACAGCAGCTTCAGGAGTTGCGCCACGTTTCAATGTAGAAATTAGAAAGAGTGATGGAACCCTTCTTTATAGTAAGTTAGCAGGAACTGCTAATAATGGAGCCTCTTGGACAAAATTAAGTACTAACTTTACAGAGGCAGAAGTAGCAGGCTTTACAGATGCACAACTTACAATAAGATTGATAAATGTAGCATCTAATAGCTATAATAACTTAGGTAATGACTATGTAATAGACAATATAACAATACGTCAGCAGCCTCAAATTTGTAATAACTCTATATCTCAACTTATAAATGTAGCGTCTAATAAACAAATGCGTATTGAAAAATATGGAGCTGAGAAAAATGTAAGTTGTTATGGAGCCTCTGATGGTATGGTGAGGATACGAGTTATCAATCCTACATCTAACCAAATGAGATATAGTATAGACCCACTTCAAGCTACTTGGACACCAGTAACACTTGATGCGCAAGGAGTGTTTACCATAACCAACTTAGCTGCAACACAAAATGGTGTGGTGACAGTACAAGACGCAGCTAATAGGGCTTGTGTAGTATCACTTGCAGGAGGCTATAAGATAGCAGAGCCATCGGTGATAACACCTACAGTAGTAATTACAGATAAGGCTACATGTTTCAACAATGGCAAGGCTAAAATAAAAGTTTCAGCAGTAGGAGGAACCCCTAACTACCGTTATCAAGTAGATGCGGCACCTCTTACAACACCATCTATCAATCCTGTTGAAATATTAAATCTTTCAGTAGGTATTCATACATTGGTAGTAACAGATGCTAATGGTTGTAGAACAGAAACTACTTTTGAAATAGTAGCCCCTGTAACCCTTACAGCTACAGCAGAACCAGAATCTTATTGTTATCAATTAGGAGATGTAAAACACGTAGTAATTAATGTACTAAGCGGTAATGGCAATTATAAAGTACAGAAACAAGGAGGTACGGGTATTTATGCATTCTCTTCAGGTAGTTTTACTTATCCTGAAGAAGTAAATGCAGGAACTCATACATTCACGATAACAGATGGATTTGGTTGTACAACAACAGTAAGCACACAGGTATATGAAGCACTTAGCTTGCAAGTATCTCCTACACATCAGCAATATGCAGATTGTAAAGGAGGAAGCGTAACCTATACTCTTACTGCAAGAGGAGGTGATGTTACAGCTCTTAAAACTTTCAGAGTAAGTACAGATAATGGAGCTACCTATACAACAATAGGTACAGCTGTAAGTCAAATACCTTATTCTACGAATGCGACAACTAATACAAACTTTAAGTTCCAAGTACTTTATCATCCTGATGGCAGTGAATGTAAAGCAGAGCAATATGTAACCTTGCGTAGTGATCCACCTAGATTGCTAGTAGGAACTCTTACAGTTACAGCAGCAACTTGTGGATTGGCAAATGGTGCGTTATTATTATCGGCATCAGACTATCATGTGGGTACATCATCACATACTGTACAAGTACTTAATAATTTAGGACAAGTACAGACGATGACAGCTTTGGCACAGGGCTCTTATATTCTCAAAATTACTGATGATAGAGGATGTTCTATAACTAAAAACTTTACAGTAGATGGAGAACCGCAACTCAATGCCACAGTAGCAGTTACCAAACCTATTAGTTGTAATGCAAGTACAGCAGAACTGGCTGTAAAATTGATAAGTGGAGGGAAAGCACCTTATACTATAAAGGTAGAAAACACAACCCATAACACAACCCAAAGTGTTACACTTAATAATCAAGCCGCAAATACCACTCAGCAATTTGCTAATTTGAACTATGGTAATTATAATATTACTATAGTTGATGCAAATGGTTGTGAAACACACTTGCAAACAGTGGTAAATGCTAATACAACCTCTATTACTGTAAGGACTAATCCGCAAAGTACTTGTAGTACTACTAATAGTATTTTTGTGAAGGCAGGAGGAACTGCATCGTTTACGACCTCTACTAATGCGTACTTTGCAGTGTATAGGACAGGTATTCAAAACCCACCTACAGGATCTACTACTCCACAAGTAGCAGTACCTAACCTTGACGGAAGTACTACAGATATTTGGTATAAGGGAGTGCCTTCAGGAAATGGAGTAGAAGCAGAGATAAAAAATCTTATACCAGGAGTTAAATATACCTTTGTAGTATATAATGTAGAAACAGGTTGTCGTTATACACATTCGTCTACAGTGCCAGTAGCGACAAAATCAGACTTGGTAATGTCAGTTCAGCCAAGTGCCACTACTTGTGCTGATGCATCAGATGGTACAGTAACCTTTACCCTTAGTGGTTTTCAAGGAGGTACAACGCATATAACGTGGAAAGTATACAATAATAGTACACATCAACAGGTAGATACAGGAACAGCTGCTACAGTAAGCACTCCGCAGGCTACAAATCCTGTATTGCCAGCAGGACAATATTATATAGTCTTTACTGAAAGCCCAAGTAATTGTACTAATGCATATCATTTTGAGGTGAAGAAATCAAGAGTACAAATGCAAGTATCGACAGCAGCAACTCAAAAAGCGAGCTGTAATACCTTAGGACAAGCTTGGTTGAACATCACAGGAGGTACAGCAACTTATACTTATGGTTATGTAACATCGGGTACAGCTTATAATCCGGCGACAGTATCGGCTACTACACAAACCTCTAAACATATAGCATTGCCAGCAGGATCTTGGGATGTGTATGTACGTGATGCATATGGATGTTTGCAATCGAGTACAGTAACTATAGGGTTATTTGATACACCTTCTATAGCAAGTGTAACCGCTCTTTCTTGCCAGGCTTATAATAATGCTAATGGTAATACACCAGTGAGAGTAACTCTAAACCAGATAGGACAAGGAGCTCACTATTATAGTTTGGATGGAGGGGCAGAACAGGTAATAGTCTGGACGATGGCAAACCAAGCCTTTGAGGTAGAAGTGACGCCTCTTGTTACACACACTATAACAGTGAAAGATGTGAATGGATGTGTGGCTACAGCAACATTTAGTACAACAGCAATTATTACCGCTACGGCCACCATTAGTAAACTAAAAACTTGTGCATCTCCAACAGGAGCAATAAGAGTATCAGTAGCTGGAGGAACAGGTACTTATAGCTATACATTAGAATATATAGATAGTGGTACCTCTGCAGGACAAGTAATAGTTCAAAACCAAAGTTTGCCAGCAGGTACAAGTACTATAACCATACCAGCCCCTGCTAATGAAGGTACTTATAAAGTTATCATTTATGATGCAGAAACAGAAAGTTGCCCAATAGAAAAAGAAGTAACTTTACCAGCGGCTATATGGCCTACTATAGATAATCTTGTAGTACAAGCTTATCACGAAAAATGTAACTTAGGATTGACAGTTTCAGGTACAGGAAGCATAGAGGTAGCAATGCCTACGGATAGTGATAGTTATAGATTTACTATTCTCAGCGCTACAGATCTCACTACAGGATTACCTGTACCATTCTCAGCAACCCCAAGTGCATCAGGAACACATAGTGCTACTTTTTCAAACTTACATGGTACCCCTATAGGAGTAGAATATGTAATGCAAGTAACAGCTAATAGTACAGGTTGTTCAGTAAACTTTACAGCTCAAATCACTTCTCCAGAACCATTAGAGTTACAAACGGGAGTGATAACAACAACAGAATATGTTTGTGAAGGCAATAAAGGTTTATCAGTAGCAAAAGTAACAGTTGATACGAGCAAGATACGCGGAGGTATACCACCATATACGATAGAGTTCTTTGATAATGGAGGCAATAGTTTAGGAAATGGTACAGAATATACCCTTCCGAACTTGAATGGAGGTACGTTCTATGCAATGATAAAAGATGCTTCAGGCACTTGTGCAACAAGTACAGCAAGCGTAACAGTAGCACCAGCCTTTGAATTACAAACAATCAGTATTACAACGACGCGTTCAGTGACTTGTGTACAAGATGAAGAAGTAACTATAAATGTAACAGTAACTCCTACTTATATAACAGGAACACCATTGCGTTATACAATCAAAGGGACTACGAATGCTTATGTAACGATAACCACTACTACAGCGACGAGTCTTTCTTTGACAGGAGCACAAGCTTTACCAGTAGGTAATTATAGTATAGAAGTGATGAATGAGCGTACGGGCTGTAGTATTACAGGGGTTTATAAAGTGAAAGACCCTAATACATTTGAGATGTATTCAAGTAATGCAATAAGAGCTATCTGCCATAAAGATACAGGAAGTATCATGCTTACGCTGGTAGATAAAGATCTCTCAGATGGAGATCAATCAGCAGGCTTTACTTATACAGTTACAGCAGTAAGTGGTGGAGCGACCACAACAGGAACAGTATCGGGTAACACTACAACACTTACATTGGTAGGAGGCTCATATGATATAGAAGCGATATCAAATGTAACAGGTTGTAAGGTAGCTAAACATCGTTTTGTAATACCATCGAACCCAGCAGAGATAAAAGTGACAAATGTTTCTCAAAAAGTATCTGTAGATTGTTCAGGAGAAAATGGTGTAGCGGGTCTTACTATAACAGGAGGTCAGCAAACCTATACAGTGAAGCTCATAAATGTTTTGACAGGCTCAGTACATAGCCAAAGTAATGTATTAGAAGGTCCTCCAGGAATACAGATAGGAGGATTGAGTTCAGGAGATTATAGGATAGAAGTAGAAGATGCTTTAGGATGTACAGTTGCAACAGGAACCCTTAGTGTAACGATAGCACCTTATAATGGCATCAATACGGCGAGCATTACAGTAGCGACAACCTCGATTACTTGTATAGATGCGAAAGATGGTAAGTTGAAAGTGTCAGGAGTGAGTGGAGGAGCGCGTCCATATCACTATCATTTGATAAGGACTTCGGCAACAGGTAGTGATTTACCAGAAATAGTTACTACAGATAGTGAAGCGACATTCACAGGAATAGAACCAGGAACTTATCGAGTAGATATCTATGATGCACAAAACTGTTCGGTGACAGTATCAGGAAGCTATACATTTGCAAATCCGTTGCCTATTACAGCAGATATAGATGAGACACAATCTAAATTCTATACATGTAATGGGACAAGTAATGGAGAAGTAACAGTTCATAACATAACGGGAGGAACAGGCAACTATATAGTTAAGATAGTGAGTGCGAATAACAATCGTGTGATAGACAAAGTTCAAACGACAGGTAGTAGTCATACATTTATGAATTTATCGCCAAGTGATAAGAATTCATATTATCAGATAGTGATAGAGGATAGTAATAAGTGTACGATGACAAAGACTCTTAGCTTTACAGTAGTAGAGTTTCCAGATATAGAGGTTAGTTATGTAGATCAAGAAGGGACTTGTCAAGCAAATACGAATAGTTATGTAGATTACTTGATAGTGAAATTCAGAGCAAGTGAAGTAGATTTTAGTAAGATACAGTATAGTTTCAATGGAAATACAAGCAGTAGGACATCATTTGCACGCACATCGGGTAATATAGGATATATAGATAACTATGATAGGACGACACATTCGCAAACGATAGAGATACATTATACAGCTGTGAGTCCTCTTACAGGTTATTGTACATCGACGAAGAGTTTTACAGTAAATCAAATTACGCCATTGGTATTGAGTCAAGTAACCAATACAACGCTCAATACAATAGAAGTGATAGCCACAGGAGGAGTAACGAGTACGCTTAGGGGTTATACCTACTACTTCAATGGAGTAAGTAGAGGAGACAATCCGGTGTATAAGCTAAGCCACAATGATCCTGAGCGCATAGACAATGGTAGAAGGTTGAAGATTATAGACGTGAAGGTAGAAGATATAGAAGGCTGTACGCGTACGATGACGATAGAGAAGGAGTATTACGATATAGAAATACCGAATTTCTTTACGCCTAATGGAGATGGAGAGAATGATAAGTGGAAACCTAAGCATTTAGACAATAATGTAAATGCACGTATTTATATCTTTGATCGTTATGGACGTAGGATAGCAACCTTATTGCCTAATGAAGGTTGGGATGGAACTTATGACGGACGTCCGATGCCATCAGGGGATTATTGGTATATACTTGAAATCAATGATCAGTTGTATGATAAGCGAGAGTTTTATGGAAACTTTACGTTGTATCGCTATGAACAGGATATGTAATAATAAGTAACAATGTAACATAGCAAAGAAAGGCTATTCCTTATAATGAGGAATAGCCTTTTTTATATATTAACATAAAAAAGATACGATAATTTGTATGTTTTATAAATCTTTTGTACTTTTGAGCCATCATTATTCATAGGGAATACATAAAAGATTTTGGCAGGGAAACAGTATATTTTTATATAGAAGAGCCTGTTTGTAGTTTTTAGTAATTAGTAACTAGGTGTTAGTAGGGTATAGGCAAAGTATTGTAGAGGGACAGGAGAAAAACTGTTTTTAGATTTTGTGTATTTGACCTAATTATTATTAGTAGTTAATAGTTATTGTATATGATTTATTTTGAATTGTTAGTAGTGCTTCTTGTTATCTTTATAGGAGCTAGAGTAGGAGGTATCGGTCTTGGTATCTTTGGTATGATAGGTTTAGGAATTTTGGTATTCGGCTTTGGACTTAAACCAGGAGATGCACCTACAGATGTAATGCTTATCATTGTAGCAGTAATCACAGCAGCGGCGGCTTTGCAAGCAGCAGGAGGTTTGGATTATTTGGTGAAGGTTGCCGAGAAAATCCTGCGTAAAAATCCTGCAATGATTACCTTCTTAGCACCTATAGTCTGCTACTTTTTCACCTTTTTTTCAGGCACAGGACACATAGCTTATTCCCTTTTACCTATCATTTCAGAAATTGCTACCGATAGCAAGGTACGACCAGAGCGACCTCTTTCTATCTCAGTAATTGCTTCACAACAAGCTATAACGGCGAGCCCTATTTCGGCAGCTACTGCCGCTTTGCTTTCAGCTGAGCTTTTAGGTAGTAAAGGTATTACGTTAGGCAATATCTTGACGGTCTGTGTACCAGCGACACTTATAGGAGTGATAGTAGGGGCTATAGTAGTTAATTTTATAGGAGTACCTCTTGAAAAAGACCCTGAATATTTGCGTCGTTTGAAAGAAGGTTTATTGCAAAAAGAAGAGAAATCGGCTATACAAATAAGTGAAAAAGACCAGCAAAGAGCTAAAATATCAGTGATAATATTTCTTATAGGAGTATTTTCTATTATGCTTTTTGGTTTTATAGATGCACTCCGCCCTTCATTTGTTACAGATGGTAAATTACAAAAAATGGAAATGACACACGTTATTGAGATTATAATGATGACGGTTGCAGGCTTGATACTTATCTTCACCCGTATAGAAGTAAATAAAATAATAAAAGGGTCGGTATTTTTAGCAGGCATGCAAGCAGTGATTGCTATTTTTGGGATTGCTTGGATGGGAGATACTT
Organism: uncultured Capnocytophaga sp.; assembly: GCA_963521335.1. Lineage (GTDB taxonomy): Bacteria > Bacteroidota > Bacteroidia > Flavobacteriales > Flavobacteriaceae > Capnocytophaga. The sequence continues at coordinate 9,688 of CAUQUO010000027.1, read as the reverse complement.
TCTTTGATGGAAATGCTAAATTCATTGAGGATAATATTGAAAATATTGTAACCCATTATCCTTTCCTTTTTGCTATTGCTCTTTTTGTAATGTCTATTCTTTTGTTTAGTCAGTCATCAACGGTAAAAACGCTTTATCCTATGGCTGTTACTACCTTGCACCTACCAGCTTTATCACTTATAGCGATGTTTCCCGCAGTGAATGGTTATTTCTTTATTCCTAACTATCCAACGGTAGTTGCTGCTATCGATTTCGATAGAACGGGCACTACACGCATAGGTAAATACGTACTAAACCACTCATTTCAAATACCTGGTTTTGTATCTACTATTGTTGCTATTGCTGTAGGGTATTTTATCATAATGTTTATGTAACACTCTCTAACTAATTCCTAACACCTAATTCCTGAAAAATAAAAACCTAATATATATGATAACATTGATGAAAAAATTAGCCCTTTCATTGTTGTTGATGATGTCTGTGGCTGTCTTTGCGCAACAAAAGCCAAAGATTCGTATTTTAGCTACTGGTGGTACTATCGCTGGGGTAAGTAAATCGAATACTGAAACCAACTATAAGGCTGGTGAGCTCGGTATTTACCAACTCTTAGACGCAGTACCCGAAGTGAAGAATATAGCCAATATAAGTGGTGAACAGATTGTGAAAATCGGTTCACAAGATATGAACGATGAGGTATGGCTCACACTTGCCAAACGCATCAATCAATTGCTCAACAAAGAAGGATACGACGGAGTGGTAATCACTCACGGTACCGATACAATGGAGGAAACTGCCTACTTTCTCAATCTTACTGTTCACAGCAAAAAACCAGTAGTAATGGTAGGAGCAATGCGCCCCGCTACTGGTATGAGTGCCGATGGACCTCTAAACCTCTATAACGCAGTAGTAACTGCTGCCGATAAAAACGCTATGGGACGTGGGGTAATGGTGTGTATGAATGATATTGTACTTGATGCCAAAGATGTCATTAAAACCAATACCACTGCTGTCGAAACTTTCCAAGGTGCTAACTATGGCAAATTGGCATATATTCACAACGGTAAGGTATTCTTTAACCGCACTCCTGAAAACAAACACACTTATCAAACTGTTTTCAATGTAGATAACCTTAAAGAATTACCTAAAGTAGGTATTGTATACAGCTATTCTAATGTATCTGAATTGCCAATGAAAGCCTTTATGGATGCTAAATTTGATGGTATTGTACACGCAGGAGTAGGTAATGGTAACCTCTATCACACTATCTTTGATTTGGCAGTAAAAGCTAGAGAGCAAGGCATTCAGTTTGTGCGCTCTTCACGCGTACCTACAGGAGCGACAACCCTCGATGCCGAAGTAGATGATGCTAAATATCAATTTGTAGCTGCACAAACACTCAACCCACAAAAAGCTCGTGTTCTATTGATGTTAGCACTCACTAAAACTAAGGATTGGAAACAAATCCAAAAATATTTCAATGAATACTGAAACAAGTAAGAGATAATAAGTAACAAGTAAAAAATGCCTCTTATCTCTTACCTATTACCTTATTATGAAAAGAATATTATTGGCAATGAGCCTTCTGGTAGGAGGTGTTGCCACAGCACAACAAGATTTGCAAGACCAAATCAACCAATTGAGGGCAGAAATCGACCAGTTAAAAGCTACTGCTCCTACGCCTCTACCTATGCCACAAGATGAAGAGGAAAATCCTATTCATAAGAAGTTTAATATGTACTTCAACTTTCAATCGAGCTTTGATCTTGAAAAAGTAAAAGACCAAGATATGACCGCCCAATTCAAAGCGCGCCAATTGCGATTGGAGGTTCGAGGTGATATTACCAACCGTATTTTCTATCGCTTCCGTCATCGTTTGAACAAATCAAATGTAGCGACTTCTTTGGATAATCTTGCCAAAGCTACCGATATGCTCTATGCAGGTTTCCGTTTAGATGATAAATGGACACTTACTGCAGGTAAAATGTGCCAAGCGTGGGGAGCTTTTGAGTTTGACCTAAACCCAATGAATATCTATGAATATTCTGATTTCGTAGACCATATGGATAATTTTATGTTAGGTGCAATGATAACCTATGCACCTAATAAAAACCACGAGTTTAACTTCCAAATTACCGATGTGCGTAATGATAGTTTTGAAAAACTATACGCAGGAAGTAGCTTTGAAGCAAGCAAATTACCACTTACTTATATTTTTAACTGGAATGGTAGTTTCTTTGATAATAAATTGCAAACACGTTGGGGAGCAGGGATTCACCAAGAAGCTAAAAATATAGCCAATTCGATGGTTATGTTGGGTACTAAGCTAAACTTACCTAAGTTTCAAGTCTTCTTCGATTATATGATGGCTTATGAAAACTTAGACCGTTTGCAATACGCTTCTGTTTATACCACAACAGCCGTAACAGTTCCTGCTTATTTAGAAGATACGTCCTATAATTCTTTTGTAGTAAAAGCAGAATGCCAGCCTATTCCACAACTGAATATTTTTGCACAAGGAATGTATGAAATGGCTGATGTGAAAAATAGTAGTCTCCCTTCTGGGGCTTATAATAACAACTATCGTTCTTATGGCTATTATGCAGGGGTTGAATATTTGCCTTTTGAAAAGCAAGACTTACGTTTCTTCTTGGCTTATATAGGGCGAGCATATGATTATGAACACCAACCGCTTTCTCCTATATTAGATAAAAATAGAGTAAGCCTTGGGTTGATGTACCGTATTAAAGCATTTTAATCAGTAAATTATAAAGAGGCTGTTCAGGGGTGATTGCTGACAGCCTCTTTTTATGTTTTATATTTTATAGTTCGTTAGAATGTGAACCAGTCGCCACGCACTTTCAATACTTGTTCGATTACATCGCGTACAGCTCCTTGTCCGCCATTGCGGTGAGATATGTAGTGAGCAACTGCTTTTACCTCGGGTACAGCATCTTGAGGACAAGTAGCTAAACCTGAGTGTTTCATAGGAGGAATATCAGGGATGTCATCTCCCATATAGAGAATTTGTTCCGTTTTAAGTCCTTTGCTCTTTTGATACTCTAAAAAAGTTTCGAGTTTCTCGTGGCGGAGCATAAAAATATCGGTTACACCAAGGTTTTCAAAGCGCTTTTGTACCCCTACATTGCCCCCACCTGTAATAATACAGATAGTATATCCTTTGGCAACAGCTGTTTTGAGGGCAAAGCCGTCTTTCATATTCATACTGCGCAAAAGGTCGCCATCATTGTTTACGAATACTTGAGTATTGGTAAAAACTCCATCTACATCAAAGATAAATGTAGTAATGTCTTTTAGTTTTTCTTTATAATTCTTTTCTTCCATAAGTGTTTATTATTGAATTTGTAATAATTTGATATATTTGTTTTTCGTCTTCAGAAAGCATAGCTAAATGACTTTCTATAGTTTTTTTATCGCCACGTATAGCGGGGCCTGTTTGTGCTTTATGGGCAGGTATTTGTTGTAGTTTGGCAAAGGTTTCGGCAAGCAAGGGTTGTAGTATTTCAAAGGGTACTTGATGAGTTTCGCATATTTTTTGGCTAATGGCAATGAGGTGGTTGGTGAAGTTGTTCATAAATACGGCTGAGAGGTGTAGAATACGGCGTTGATAGCTAGAGAGTTCGTATATTTTGGTTGATATAAGTTGAGCTAAGGGCATTAGAAGAGAATTGATATCGTTAGGGTTATCGGCTTCTAAACAGATGGGGACAGTAGAGAAGTCTACTTGTGTATTTTTAGAGAATGATTGTAAGGGGTAGAACACACCTCGTCTATTTTTGGGGTGTATTGCTTCTATGGGGGTATTACCGGAGGTATGTACTACTAATTGCCCTTGGAAAGGCAAGGAAGCTGATACTTCAGTAATTGCTTCGTCGTTTACGGCTATGATGCATATATCGGTGGGGCGAAGAGAGCTGATATAGTTGGTTTTTTCTACCTCAAAAGAGTTGAATTCGCTACTAAAAGCACTGCGGTTATACAATTGTTGTATTTTGATTTCTTTTTTATAGTAGAAGGTTTTGGTGAGGTGGTAAGCTACTTTTCCTGCGCCAATGATACTTATTTTTAAGGACATATATATTTTTATATTATATGAATTATGGGGCAAAAGTAGTAATTAATTAGGTAATTAGCAAATTAGGTAACAGGACTCAGGTAGATAGTAGAGGAAAGGAATGGGAGGCATTTTTTAGATGATAGGTGAGAGATAGGAGGATGATAGATCTTGATAAAGCTTCTTTCAAGGTTGTTCCAAGGTTGCTCCAAGGTTGCTCCAAGCTTTCTATAAGCTAAGAGTTGCGTAGTTTTTTTTATCAAAAGTGTATTAATTCATTTATTTTATATATTTTTGCAAAAATATTTACTACTTTATTTTTTTAACGTTTATAGGTAATGAATTTTTTTAAGAAATTATTTGGCACACCTACTATACAATCTCAGAAAGAACTTCGTAGAACAGATGAACAACTCACTGCTGATGAGCAGTTTGCTGTAAACTTTACTCATAATGGAGGTCGGTTTATTTATTGTACTACTGATTTTGAGGTGCAAGAAGTTTTTAGAAATATATTAAAGGAATTAGGGATTTATACTAAGATAAGTAGCAATGCTTCACCTGCAATTAATGCGATGTTTGAGGAGTATACTACTTGTTTTTCAGCAGATATAGAAACTTCAAATGTATATTTAATAGATTGTGAGTATTTGATTACGTCGTTGGGAGGAATTATGTTATCTTCGCATCAACTCAAGCATCGGATGATAAATGAGCTTCCAGAGATATTTATTGTTTTTGCCAGAACGAGTCAGATGGTGAAAGATATATCAGAGGGGATGAGGGGTATAAAGAAGAAGTATATCAATCAAATTCCTACGGGTCTTATAACACTTAAATGTTTCAGTGATGATCCTGATAAGAGTAGTATAGCTACTTATGGGACGCCCTCTAAGAAGACATATCTTATATTATTAGAAGATTTACCTATAGAATAACTATAAATTATGAATGAACTTTTCAAGAGAACCATTACAGGTTTTATTTATGTTTTTTTATTGCTTTCGGCAATAATGCTCAATCCAGATGCTTTTGATTTTTTATTTCTTTCATTTGGTATTATATGTTTGTTTGAGTTTAAAAGGCTGATACGGTTGAAGGAGCTTTATATATTTTTGATGTTTTTATTGGTATGGTGGCTTTATATACATCTTACGATGCCACTTTTTTCTAAATATATACTTCTTTTGGCTACATTGCTCACGAATATTTATCTGGTGATGATGCTTTTTAACGAAAAGACCCCTATTAGGAAACAACATAATAACACAAAGCTTCTTATTAGCCTATTGTATATAGGAGGAGGGTGTATATTTGTGCCTTTAATTTACAAGAATGAGGATAATCCGAATGTAAATTATCTTTTTCAGTATCTTTTCAGCAATGAGTCTCAAATCACTATGATAGGTCTTTTGTGTATTATATGGGCGAGTGATACGTTTGCATATTTGACGGGGAAAGCATTTGGGAAGCACAAGCTTTTTGAGCGTATCTCTCCTAAGAAGACGATAGAAGGTTTTGTAGGAGGACTTATAGGAGCAATGGCAATAGCTTCGGCAATTTCTTATTATAGTGCGAGGCCACTTTGGCAGTGGCTTACCCTTTCGGTGGTATTGGTAATTACAGGAACGATAGGAGATTTGGTAGAATCGAGTTTTAAGCGGGTGGCGAAGGTAAAGGACAGTGGGACTATATTACCTGGACATGGAGGGTTATTAGACCGTCTTGACAGTCTTATTTTTGCGTCGCCTTTTGCGTATTTTACGCTTTTAATTTTCGAATTATTTTGATGATGATGATAAGGTTTTATAAATATCAAGGTTCGGGGAATGATTTTGTGATGATAGATAATCGCAAAGGAGTATTTCCTAAGGATAATGAAACGCTTGTGGCACGGCTGTGCCATAGGCGTTTTGGCATTGGGGCAGATGGGCTTATTTTGCTTGAAGATACTTCAAATTATAATTTTCGAATGGTTTATTACAACTCAGATGGCAAGCAAAGCACTATGTGTGGTAATGGAGGGCGTTGTGTAGTGGCATTTGCCAAACAGCTGGGAGTGATTGATACAGATGCACTTTTTATAGCTGTAGATGGGGAGCATCGCGCTTTTGTAGAAGGAGATGGCATGATACGTTTGCAGATGAAAGATGTAGACGAGGTAGAAGTGCATAAGGAGTATGTATTTCTCAATACAGGCTCGCCACATCATGTGCAATGGGTACCAGAGGTAGCGACAGTAGATGTAAAAAAGGAAGGAGCTGCTTTGCGTTATGGGGCGCTTTATGTAAATAAAGGAGGAAGTAATATCAACTTTGTGAGTGAGGATGCGACAGGATTTAAGGTGCGCACCTATGAACGAGGAGTAGAGGATGAGACTTACTCTTGTGGTACGGGAGTAACTGCTGTAGCCTTAGCTCTTTATCACACAGGAAGGACATTGGAAAAGGATATTACTTTGCACACGCAAGGAGGAGATTTGCAAGTAAGTTTTGACAGGGTAGGGGAGAGGTATGAGAATATTTATTTGAAAGGTGGAGCAGAGAAAGTTTTTGAAGGAGAAATAGCATGGTAACATTAAGAGCTTTAGAGCCTGAAGATATAGATTTTTTGTATCGTTTGGAAAATGAGGAGACCTTATGGGGAGTGAGCGATACTCAAGTGCCTTATGCGAAGCATTTGTTGCTCAATTATATAAGAAATGCACATCAGGATATTTATGAAGCTAAGCAATACAGGTATGTAATATCACTTGAAGGAGTTGCGTTAGGTTGTGTAGATTTGTATGATTTTAATCCGCTACATAGGCGTGTAGCTGTAGGGATTGCACTATTGCCAGAATATCGGGGGAAGGGGTATGCGAAAGAAGCTTTGCTACAATTGATAGACCACAGTAAAAAATATTGGGAAGTACATCAAATGGTAGCCTATATACCTGCTGATAATAAGGTAAGTATAGGTCTTTTTGAAGGTTTGGGATTTAGTTGTAGTGGGGTGCAAAAAGATTGGATTTATAGGCGAGGGGTTTATAAAGATATGTTATTATACCAAAATATTTTTTAGATAAGTATAAAAATAGTATCTTTGCACTCTGAAAAACAATTTACAAGAGATGATACAAGATATTATAGCTTATTTAGAGACCATTGACCCCGTATTAGCAGCTTTATATGCTACTATATTTACGTGGAGTGTAACAGCTTTGGGAGCTGCAGTGGTATTTTTTTTCAGGAGTGAAAATAAGAGGGTAATGGATGGGATGTTAGGTTTTACAGGAGGAGTAATGCTAGCCGCTAGTGTGTGGAGTTTGATCATACCTTCTATCAATATGACATCGGGAGAGGGATTTATAAAAGTATTGCCAGCGACAGTAGGGATATTTATGGGGGCACTTTTTCTTTATGTATTGGACAAAGTATTGCCACATTTTCATGCTAATTTTAAACAGACAGAAGGGATTAAGACCGGTTGGCAGAAGACGACATTACTTATCTTAGCTATCACGTTGCACAATATTCCAGAGGGATTGGCAGTAGGGGTACTTTTTGGGGGAGTAGCGGCAGGGATACCAGAGGCTTCTATAGCAGGAGCAGTAACGCTTGCAATAGGTATAGGTTTACAAAACTTTCCGGAAGGGATAGCAGTAGCGATGCCTCTCAGGCGTATGGGGGTGAGCAGGCGCAAGAGTTTTTTTTATGGACAACTATCGGCTATAGTAGAGCCAATGGCAGGTGTTTTGGGAGCTTTTGCGGTGCTTTTTTTTACTCCTATATTGCCTTATGCACTTGCATTTGCTGCAGGAGCTATGATTTATGTAGTGATAGAAGAGGTAATACCTGAAGCGCAACAAAATGAGAATACAGATATATCTACCATAGGTTTTTTGGTAGGATTTGTAGTGATGATGGCAATGGATGTGGTATTGGGCTGATAAATATTTCTTTGCAAAAGTTTGCTCAGTACTAAAAAAGTATATATATTTGCCTCATTAATTATTCACCTTTAAAATATTTTTAATAGTATGCAAAGAGACACAGACATTTTTGAACTTATTCAAGACGAGAGGGAGCGCCAAGAGTTGGGGATAGAGCTTATTGCCTCAGAGAATTTTGTAAGTGATCAGGTTATGGAAGCGGCAGGTTCAGTATTGACAAATAAATATGCTGAGGGCTATCCAGGAAAGCGTTATTATGGAGGTTGCCAAGTGATAGATGAAATAGAGCAAATAGCTATTGACCGTGCTAAAGCACTATTTGGGGCGGCCTATGCTAACGTACAACCTCATAGTGGTTCTCAAGCTAATGCAGCCGTATATGCAGCTTGTTTAAAGCCAGGGGATAAGATTTTAGGTTTTGATCTTTCTCATGGAGGGCATCTTACTCACGGATCGCCAGTGAATTTTTCTGGTCGTCTTTATGAGCCTGTGTTTTATGGAGTAGAAAAAGAGACAGGGCGTTTGAACTATGATAAAATTTTAGAGATAGCAGAGAAAGAGAAGCCACAGATGATAGTAGCAGGAGCTTCATCATATTCTCGAGATATGGATTTTAAAAAGTTTAGAGAGATAGCAGACAAGGTAGGTGCGCTTCTTTTTGCTGATATATCACACCCTGCGGGTCTTATAGCTAAAGGGCTTCTCAACGATCCTATACCTCATTGTCATATAGTAACTACAACGACACATAAAACATTGAGAGGGCCTCGAGGAGGGCTAATCTTGATGGGGAAAGATTTTGAAAATCCTTTTGGACTTAAAACGCCTAAGGGAGAAATTCGAATGATGAGTTCTTTACTTGACAGTGCTGTATTTCCTGGTAATCAAGGAGGTCCATTAGAGCATATTATAGCGGCGAAAGCAGTAGCTTTTGGTGAAGCGCTATCAGATGATTTTTTACACTATGCTATTCAGGTGAAAAAGAATGCAGCAACTTTAGCTTCTATTTTGTTAGGCAAAGGATATGATATTATTTCTAAGGGTACAGATAATCATATGATGCTTATTGACTTGCGCAATAAAGATGTGAGTGGAAAAGAGGCAGAAGAAGCTCTTGGTAAGGCAGATATAACTGTAAATAAGAATATGGTGCCTTTTGATACACGTTCACCTTTTGTAACTAGTGGTATTAGAGTAGGAGTATCGGCTATTACAACGCGAGGTTTAAAAGAAAACGATATGCAACAAATAGCAGATTTTATAGATCGTGCCATTGTGAACCGAGCTAATGATGAAGTATTGGAAGAAATAGCAGAAGAAGTAAACAAGTTTATGGAAGATAGACCATTGTTTAGCAACTAATATATAAGTATTTAAATATAAAGACTTTACCAAAGTATTATGCTTTGGTGAAGTTTTTTTTATGGGGTTAAAAAGAGATAGAATATTAAAACTGTGTTAAAATTCCACTTTTTATATTATTGTGTAAAAAAAACTACGTACTTTTGCGCCCTAGTAGTCGTGTGCTTATCACACATTAGTTTTTGTAAAAACTATTAATAAAAAAAAATAATAGGATATATAAAAGACGGTTTAATTATGATTAGAAAAGCGCTGTTTTCAGTACTAACAATGTTATTTTGTGGAGAGGTTTTTGGTCAACAAGAATCTCAATACACGCA
>CAUQUO010000026.1:0-34842 GCA_963521335.1 uncultured Capnocytophaga sp. | reverse complement strand
TTTATTCTATCAGAAAGTAATCTGAAAAATTGCACTTGATGGTGGAATAGGCGGCACCTTGTTTATCATCATCTGTTTGTCGTTGGGGCTACTCATATCCACCGTTACCGCCTCACAACAAACAGCTATGCTCATCGCTATGATGGGAATGATGCTCCCCACGGCTTTCTTTACCGGCTTTATGTTCCCCATAGAGAATATGCCTCTTATCTTTCAGGGAATATCCAAAGTCTTCCCCTCAAGTTACTACTACGCTATCGTGAAGAAAGTAATGCTCAAAGGATTAGATTTCACTTACGTATGGAAAGAAACGCTGATATTAATAGCAATGGCGGTAATTTTCTTAAGCCTTGCAATGAAGAAGTTTAAGATTAGATTACAATAAAGAAGAAAATGAAAGTATTAAGCTTTATACTACAAAAAGAATTTAAGCAGATATTCCGAGATAAGACGATCTTGGCAATGATGCTTGTGGCACCTATGATGCAACTGATTATACTGCCTTTGGTTGCCAATTTCGACGTGAAGAACATCAACCTTGTGTATATCGACCACGACCAGAGTCTGTACTCGCACGAGCTCATACAGAAGATTACTGCGTCAGGGTACTTTAAGCTTGTAGATGCTCCTTTCTCTTATAAGGAAGGTATCGCCCTGATAGAAGACGGCAAAGCTGATGTAGTTTTAGAAGTCCCCGAAGGTTTTGAGCGCAACCTCGTACGCGAAGGAAAGCAACCTCTCGGTGTCTCTATCGATGCGATTAACGGGAGCAAGTCGTCGTTAGGAGGGGCGTATTTGCTTTCGGTGATACGCGACTTCAACACCCAGCTCGATGTAAATGTAAAAACACCTCAGCGCATAGGTAATGTAGCCAAAATCGGGGTGGAGAGTACCCATTGGTACAATCCCTATATGCAATACACGCGCTATATTGTCCCAGGCATTTTAGCTATATTACTCACCATTATCGGGGGCTTTCTTTCAGCTCTCAATGTAGTCAAAGAAAAGGAAATAGGCACTATCGAGCAGATTAATGTAACGCCTATCAAGAAGTGGCAGTTTATCTTAGGTAAGCTCATTCCCTTTTTAGTAGTAGGGTTAATTCTCTTTACCTTGGGGCTTACGGTGATGTATGTAGTATATGGTATCTTCCCCGCAGGAAATCTACTCACCTTATACGCCTTTGCGATAATGTACCTCATCGCAATTCTCGGCTTCGGACTGCTGGTCTCCACTTATGCTAATTCGCAGTTGCAAGCTATGTTTATCGCCTATTTCTTTATAATGATATTCTTACTGATGAGTGGTTTTCTCACCAGTGTAGACAGTATGCCGGAGTGGAGCCGACAGGTGAGCAACGCCATTCCGGTAACCCACTTTGTAAATGCAATGCGCCTTATTGTACTCAAAGGCAGTAGTTTTGCACAACTCAGTACTGAGTTCTTGTATTTGGTAGGCTTTGCAATACTGCTGAACAGCTGGGCAATTTGGAACTATAAGAAAACAAGTTAGCTTTGAGCTATATATTTTTTTAGCCGTATAAAGTTGGCTCCAAGTTTCTTCCAAGGTTGCTCCAAGGTAGTTGTAAGTTAAGAGGTAAGAAGGAAAAAGACAGCAAAATATTTCTTTGTAAATCAGTGATATATATATTCAGTTAAGATTTAAAGTTTATAATTGTATTGTATTACGATAATATTTTGTACTTTTGGGGCAAATTAATAGAGATATAAGCAAATGAAGCTATTCCTTTCTATCATATTATTCATATGTTGTAGTTTCCTACACGCACAAGATACCCTTGCTAAAAGAGATTTAAAAGTAGGGTTGGTATTGAGTGGTGGAGGAGCTAAAGGATTGGCACATATAGGAGTATTGAAAGTATTGGAAGAGGCTGGGGTACGTATTGACTACATAGGAGGCACCAGTATGGGGGCTATGGTAGGAGCTATGTATGCCGCGGGCTATTCGGCTAATGAGTTAGATTCGATCTTCCGACAGTTAGACTTTGACAGGCTTTTGCAAGACAAGACTTCACGGCGTGCTAAATCGCTACACGAGCGTTATGTATACGACCGATATGCGGTAGCTTTGCCTTTTAATCATTTCAAAGTAGGGTTGCCTCGCTCGGTTTCTAAGGGGCAAAATATCTACAACGAGTTTGTTAAATTGCTTTATCCTGTAAATGAGACTTATGATTTTTCTCAATTACCTATTCCTTTTCTATGTGTAGCTACTGATATAGAAACGGGCAAGGAGGTAGTGTTAGAAAACGGTTTTTTACCACAGGCTATTCAGGCGAGTGGTTCTTTTCCTTCGTTATTTGATTTGGTAGAGATAGATGGCAAGCTTCTTACAGATGGAGGTATTGCGAATAATTACCCTGTAGAAGAGATAAAGGAGAAAGGGATGGATCTCATCATAGGGGTAGATGTACAGAGTCCGCTAGCAAAAAGAGAAGAAATCAACTCGGTATTGAGTATTTTTTCGCAGATAACGACCTTCCCAATGGCAGATAATATGCCCAAAAAAATAAAAGAAACCGATGTGTATATCAAGCCTAATATCGAAGGTTTTAACGTTATTTCTTTTGATAAAGGAGAAACGATTATCAATAATGGGCGGATAGCTGCTGAGCAATTTTTAGATCGGTTTAAAGAAATTGCAGCACAACAGAAACACCAAGGAGAGAGGGAGCGTATAGAGAAGATTGATTCTTTTTATCTAAAGGAAATACATTTTCATAACAATGAGCATTTTACGCGCAGTTATTTGCGGGGTAAGCTACATTTGAAGTATTTAGACCGTTATATTTCATTTGACGAGCTGAACGAGGGTCTTGACAACCTAATGGCTACTAATAACTTTCACTCTATCAATCATCAAATCAGACATACTTTTGAAGGGGAGCATATTGATTTTTTCCTTAAGGAGAATCCGCAACGCACTTACTTGAAATTTGGTATACATTATGATGACCTATTGAAAACAGGTTTTTTAATGAACTATACGCGCAATTATTTTTTGCAGAAGAGTGACTTTGTATCTCTTGATTTAATTGTAGGGGATAACTTACGGTATCAGTTTGATTATTTTGTAGATAAGGGATTTTACATCAGTTATGGGTTGCGCTCTCGGTATGTACAGTTTGAGCGAAAACTAAACTCTAAGCGCTTGGCGAATTACACTCCTAATTTAACACATCTAAATCGTATGGATGTCGAGGGTTATGACTGGGTAAACCAAGCGTATTTACAGACGCTTTTAGGGAATGGCTTTGTATTTGGCTTGGGAATAGAACATCGCAAAGTGCAGTTTGACACGGAGCAGGTGTATGGGGTGAGTAATGTATCTTCTTACTCGGAAAAGACACATTTTGGAAGTCTTTATTCATATATTACGTATGACAGTTTTGACAATGGTTTTTTCCCTAGAAAAGGAGTATTTTTCAATACGCAATTCAATTTTTATGCCTTAGCATCTAATAATCCCGATTTCAATAAGTTTACCACTGGGAAGGCGCAGTTTTCTTTTGCTATTCCTATTTTGCCGAGGATGTCGGCGCGTATAGGATTTGAAGGAGGAGTAACCTTGGGAGGCTCTGATAGTTATTCGTTGGATTTTTTCTTTGGCGGGTATAACAAGAATGTATTTGCCAACTATTCATCTTTTTATGGATATGACTTTTTGAGTTTTGGAGCTAAAAACTATCAGAAGTCTGAGCTTATAGTAGATATACAGCCATTTAAGAAGCAACACTTATTATTATTGGCTAATATAGCTAAAGCGGACAACGATTTGTTTAAGAGTTTTCATTGGGAGCGATATCCTACTTATACGGGCTATGGGATAGGGTATAGTATTGAGAGTTTTTTAGGACCTATTGAGTTGAAATGTACTTACTCTCCTGAAGTGGGGCAAGCAGTATGGCTATTTAATATAGGCTACTGGTTTTAAAGAGATAACAACATCTAATAATAAATATAATGAAGATAACAGAATTAGAACCTAAACAGTTATGGGCGAACTTTGTGAGTTTAAACGCTGTACCACGCCCATCAAAAAAAGAAGAAAAGGTAATTGCTTTTATGGTAGATTTTGGTAAGCGTTTAGGGCTTGAGACCTTTAAAGATGAGACGGGGAATGTAATCATAAAGAAACCAGCTTCGGCAGGGATGGAGAACCGTAAGACTGTAGTATTGCAGTCGCATCTTGATATGGTGCACCAAAAGAATAATGATACAGTGTTTGATTTTAGTACAGAAGGTATCAAGATGCTAATAGATGGCGACTGGGTACGTGCCGATGGGACTACTCTAGGTGCTGATAATGGTATAGGGGTAGCGAGTATTATGGCTATTTTAGAAAGCAAAGATATTGCACATCCTGCTATTGAGGCGCTTTTCACTATTGATGAAGAAACGGGAATGACAGGAGCAAAAGGGCTAAAAGGAGGGGTGCTATCAGGAGATTATTTATTGAATTTAGACACAGAAGAAGATGATGAGATAGATATAGGATGTGCTGGAGGGGTAGATGTTTCGGCATTCAGAGAGTATGACATAGTGCCTACCCCAGTAGATTCGGTAGCTTATAGAGTAACAATAAAAGGGCTACACGGCGGGCACAGTGGTATGGATATTCATAAAGGATATGCTAATGCTAACAAGCTGATGAATCGTATTTTATTTGCTTGTACTGAAAAGTTTGGGTTACGCATAGCTGAAGTAGATGGTGGAGGACTGCGGAATGCTATCCCACGTGAAAGTGTGGCTATAGTAACTATAGGCAAGAATGATGAAGCTCATTTCAAAGCTACTATCAAAGAGATTACCCTTGATTTACAACACGAATTTTCGGTAACAGAGCCTACTTTAAATGTAGTTTTGGAATCGGTGGCTGTACCTGAAAGTGTAATGGAGATGGAAGAGCAAGAAGATATATTGAGAGCTCTTTATGCAGCACCCAATGGAGCTTATAAGATGAGCCAAAGCATTACTGACCTTGTAGAGACTAGCAATAATGTAGCGAGAGTTGTCATTAAAAATGGAGAAATAAATGTATACTGTCTTACACGCTCGGCTTCTGAAAGTTCTAAATATGATTTAGCAGATGCTATTCGCAGTAGTTTTGAGTTGGCTGGATTTGAGGTAGAATACACAGGTAGCTACCCCGGTTGGGAGCCGAAAGTAGATGCAGAAATATTAAAGATTGTAAAGGAACAATATGAAACGCTCTTTGGGGCAACTCCTAATGTAGTAGCTTGCCACGCAGGATTGGAATGTGGTATCTTAGGCACTCATTATCCTACAATGGAGATGGTAAGTTTTGGACCTACTATTAAAGGCGCTCACTCACCAGCTGAAAGGGTAAATATAGGTTCTGTACAGAAGTTTTGGAAATTCTTATTGGCTATATTGAAGAATATACCAGTGAAATAATTCTTATTTTGAGGATTAAAAAAAGCTGTCTTTTTAGACAGCTTTTATTTTATTCATCATCACCATCCCAATATTCAAGGAATTCTTTGATTAGTTTAGTAGGATTAGCTTTTTTTGTCCATATAATAGGGGTTTCTTCAAAGTCTTCTTGATGAATGAGGATAGGAATATTACGAGTAAATATATTCTCGATAACACCATCGTCGAGGAGTTGTTTAGCAATAGCTATTATTTCTTTGATAAACTCTTTAGTAAACTTATCTCCTTTTTTAAGGAGTTTTTCATAGAGTTCTTCATCTTTTTCTATGGCACGATCATTCTCTTCATCTGTATAGAAGTAAGGGGTTTTAGCAAACCACTGTTTTAGTTGTTTATCTTTTTTACCACCTATAGTTTCTATTTCAGCTTGTAGCCAATAGTCAAAATTCCATTTAGCATCTTCTTTAGAAGGTGCGTTATAGGTTTCTTCTTTTACATTTGAAAGGGTGTTATAGCTCAGTGTGATTTTAGGAAATCGCAAATCGTCATCATCACAAGTATAGCAAAAAGACAATGCGTAGATATCTTTCTTATCTTCCTCATTAGCAATCTCGGTGATTGCATTCTTCAACTTCTCATAACTCTTTTCTGTAAAGTTCTTTCTTTCCTTTTCCACTATTATTATTATTATTATTTTTAATTTGTTTTTCTGATTGTTGTTTTTAAAATGATGGCAAAAGTAGCTATTTTATTTTACATAGTTGCAACTTTTAAGTTATTTTTTTTTCAATCTCATCAATCAGTAAGTAAACGAATTTTTTAAGATAGTATTTTATACAAATTCGTAAGTTTTAGTGCCACTGTTTCGTCGAAAGAGGTCGTATTCTTTACTTGTATATCGGTGTCTTTATACTGGATTGAGAGTGTAAGTTGTAGCACAGGGTGAGTTATGGGGTTGATAAGTGCCATAAACTTTACATTGGTGGTTTTGGTTAAGAAGAGCTTATGTTCTGTGATTTCTTCGGTGAGGTTTTTGATGATTTGCATCATACACACACCTGGAGTAATAGGGTTATTAGGGAAATGCCCTTTGAAAATAGGGTGTTGAGAATTTAGAGTAAGTGTGCAGAGATAATTTTCAGTATCTTGTTTTTCTAAACTATTGAGGGTATAAAAATCTTTTAACATCTTTAACAATTAAAAATTAACAAGGGGTTCTAAAACTATTTTAACAGTAAGGGTATGGTGTTCTATAGTTATATTATTAGGATTATAGATAAAGGTAGTATACAACTTTTTAGCTTGAGTGTTAAGTTGTTTTTGTAGGGTATCTCGTGAGGTAAACAAATAAGCCTTATTATTTCCGTCTTTGCTTTGTAGTACCTCGAGCGTATTATTAGCGTATTTTTGAGTTATCTGCCAATGAGTTTTCAGTAGGTGGTTAAAATCGGTGGTGAGAGTGTGGGTGATTATTTTCTTATTGAGGTCGGGGGTTATATAGTTGGTTATTATCTTTCCGTTTTGGTTTTCAAAATCGAAAAGCGTATTACCAAAGTCGGTAGTGAGGGCTACTCGCCACGTATTATCTGCAGTAATTTTAGCTGCTAAGAGTCCGCTGAAAGTGTGACCATAAGCTGTAATGGTAGCGCGATAGAGGTACTCCTCCCCTACCCTTATGTAGGGATTGTTCATTGTTGTTGGTGTTGTAGTTACAGGCTGGTATTCGGGGGGGAGTTTATAGGAGGGGGAACAACTACTAAGCCCTATTGCTAAGAGACTACATTTTAAAATTTGCTTCATCAATCTTGGTGTTTAGTTTTTTATTGCTAAATAAGATTTCGGTATAGTCTTTAGAAGGTTCAATGAGTTTCACGCGTTCTACTACGCTATCGGTATCGAAATAGAGGTGTATTTCTCTCACGTATTTCAAAAGTGTTTTGTCTTTAGGCAATAGTTTCAGCAATGTACTCTTGCCTGCTTTAGCAAAGGACATTGTAAATTCTTTTTCGTTGAACATATCGCCACTGATAGAGCTCACGATGAGGTTATTTATCTTCTTAAACACTTTATTATCGGCTTTCATTTGAGAGACATTGCCAGCATCGTTTACAGTGATATTATCTTTTTGGAAGATAATGCGATACTGATAAGGCTTGGTATATTGCCAATTCAGCTTGTCGGGTTTGGCGAAGGCCATTTTTCCTATAGTCTCAATATCTTTACTCATAAAGTCTAAGTGTTTTTTCTGAGTAAAATCGGCTTGCATTGTTTGGATTGCCTTGTTTTTGGCAATAGTTTGCGTTTTGAAGTCGCGTATTTGAGCTTCAGAAAGGGCTTGTGCGCTTGATAATAAAGGGGCGCAAAGACTGAGTAATATTAAGAGTTTTTTCATTCTAAATCATTTGTAATTGTATAGTTATTTTCTTTGAGGTACTGCAATAAGCGTTCCAAAACGGTAAGTGTGTGAGGGAGACGGTCGTGCATCAGGATTATATTGCCATTAGTAAGCTTGCGGACGATGCGTTGAAAGAGCTTATCTTCGTTATGTATTACAGTATCTAATGAGCGTATATCCCAGCCTATTGCTTTTTTAGCTGTGGCACGAATGGCTTTGGCAACTTGTGGACTGGTAATACCATAAGGCGGTCGGAAATATGGGGTTGTAATTCCTAAATGGGCTAAGGCTTCATCGGTATGGCGAATTTCATCGGCAAGAACTTTTGCGCGAGATATATTCTTAGGCTGATGGGTAAAGGTGTGGTTGGCGATGAGATGCCCTTCATCTTGCATACGTTTGACGACCTCGGGGTACTTTTGTATTTGTTCGCCTATACAGAAAAAAACAGCTTTGGCCTTGTATTGTAGTAAGAGGTCTAAGAACTGAGGGGTAAGTTCAGAGGGGCCATCGTCGAAAGTGAGGGCTACTGTTTTGGGAGGTCGCCCTTTGAGGAAGTATTGTGTTTTGATGAAATATGAAAGACGGATATCAAATACGCCCCATGAGATAACACCTAAGAATAGGATTACTAAAAGGATATAGACATATAGGGGAGCTTGCCATAGGGGGCAGGTTCCGATGGCGAGTATAAAGATAACTGAGGTATAAAAGTGTTTATTCAATGTTTAAAAGGATAAAGAGTTGATGTTTTATTAAGGAAAATCTTATAGAGATTTCGACGTTTTTTTTCTATTTACTTATTTATTTACAACTTCGTTGCTGGATTTAGACAAATTGTGATATGAATATAATTATAAAATAAAAATATATTTTATATGATTTTGCATTGTTTTTAGCACGGCAAAAATAAGATACATTTTAGTTTCTTACAAATATTTGAAATATTTTTTTGTTTGTAAGTGATATTAGGGTTCCAAGATTGCTCCAAGGTTGCTCCAAGATTATTATAAGGTAAGAGGTAAGAGGTAAGAGGTGCTAAACTAAAAGCTATGCCTTAATTTTCATCAATAATAGAAACAAAACTGCAACACCTACTTATTGTAAGTGTTGCTTTTTTTATTATGGGGTGCGGGCGGTTATGGGAATAATGGGAATAATGGGAATAATGGGAGTAATGGGAGTAATGGGAATAATGGGAGTAATGGGAGTAATGGGAGTAATGGGAGTGATGGGAGTAATGGGGTGCGAGCCACACGGGCGGTTATGGGAATAATGGGAATAATGGGGTGTGAGCCACACGGGCGGTTATGGGAATAATGGGAGTAATGGGGTGCGAGCCGCACGGGCGGTTATGGGAATAATGGGGTGTGAGCCACACGGGCGGTTATGGGAATAATGGGAGTGATGGGAGTAATGGGGTGTGAGCCGCACGGGCGGTTATGGGAATAATGAAAAGTGGAGGCTTATTGGAGGTGTGATCCAAATGGGCATTTATGGGAGTAATGGAATGAGCGAAAGTTTTCTGTGAGGCAAAATGTATTGACATTTAAAAAATAATCATTACTTTTGCCGTCTGAATAATTAAAAAAAAAGAACTATATGAAAAGAATTTTTGTTTCTATTTTATTAGGTGTAACTACCTTAACTACTTTCGCTCAAGAGAAAACTACTGAACGCTACACAGCTCATAACAAAGGTAAATTTTTCTTCTATTGGGGAGGTAACCGTGATTATTACACTAACTCTGACATTACTTTTACTGGAAATGGCTATAACTTTACTATCAAAGATGCTGAAGCTGTGGATAGACCTAAAGGATGGCATATTGACTATATCAACCCTTTGCGTATGACTATCCCACAGACGAACTTTCACGTAGGGTATTATCTTTCTGACCATTATACCATTTCGGTAGGGGTAGATCATATGAAATATATAATGAAAAACGGTCAGACGGTAAAAATGAATGGTTATATCAGTGGTTCAGGTACTTCTCACGATGGGGTCTATAACGACCAAGACAAAGTGCTTACTGAGGATTTTCTAACTTTTGAACATACCGACGGGCTTAACTATGTGGTAGTAGAAGGGGCTCGTGTAGATGATATTTCTCGTTTGTTTGGAATTCGCAACACAGATATTTTGCAAGTAAACTTGACAGAAGGATTGGGATTTGGGGCTGTATATCCTCGCTCTAACACTAAACTTTTGAACAAAGAGCGTTATGATGAATTTCATATTGCAGGAGTAGGTATGAATGCTAAAGCAGGTTTGCACCTTACTTTCTTAAAGCATTTTTTGATTGTAGGAGAGCTAAAAGGGGGTTATATCAATATGTATGATGTGCGTACTACTTACGATATTTCGGACAAAGCTAAACACGATTTCTTCTTCTTTGAAACGGTGTTAGGTATTGGAGGTACTTTTAGGTTCTAAATTATCTGCAAGAGAAATGAATATAGCGATTGTATGCTATCCTACCTTTGGGGGCAGTGGTGTAGTGGCTACTGAGTTGGGGCTCGCCTTAGCCCGCAAAGGTCATCAGGTACACTTTATTACTTATAGTTATCCTGTGCGTTTAGACTTCTTGGAAATGAATATTCACTTTCACGAGGTACACGTAGAGGAATACCCCTTGTTTCATTATCAGCCTTACGAATTAGCGTTATCAAGCAAAATGGCTTATGTAGTAAAGACTTACAACATCGATATTTTGCACGTACATTATGCTATTCCGCATGCTTATGCAGGCTATATGGCCAAACAGATGCTCAAACGTGAAGGGATAGAAGTACCTATGATTACGACCCTACACGGTACTGATATTACTCTTGTAGGTAATCATCCTACTTATAAAGAAGCGGTAACGTTTAGCATCAACGAATCGGATGTAGTAACCTCAGTTTCAGAGAGTTTGAAACGAGATACATTGCGCCTTTTCAACATAGATAAAGATATAAAAGTTATTCCTAACTTTATTGGATTGCAAAAAACGGAGCGTGTTTCTCCTTGTAAACGGAGTGTAATGGCAAGTGCTGATGAACTTATCGTTACTCATATCAGCAACTTTAGGAAAGTGAAACGTGTAGATGATGTAGTAAGGGTGTTCTATGGCATTCAGCAACAGCTTCCTGCTAAACTAATAATGGTAGGTGATGGCCCAGAGCGTGAAATAGCCGATCAGCTATGTAAGGATTTAGGTATCAAGAAAAAGGTACTCTTCTTAGGAAACACATCTGATATAGACCGTATATTATGTTTTACAGATTTGTTTTTACTTCCCTCAGAATCCGAAAGTTTTGGACTTTCAGCCTTAGAGGCAATGGCTGCGGGCGTTCCAGTAGTGTCTAGTAACGCAGGAGGCTTATCGGAGGTAAATGAAGAAGGAGTATCAGGCTACTTATGCCCCATAGGAGATGTGCAAACAATGGCTGAAAAAGCTATTTATATTTTGAGTGACAAAGACCGCTTGGCACAATTTAAACAGAATGCCCGCAAAGTAGCAGCTCGTTTTGATGAAGAGAAAATTATACCGATGTATGAAGCTCTTTACTACAATGCTATAAAAGAAAAATAAAATATTATGGCAACATACAAACGCCCTATTACCTTAGAAGCCACGCTCAAAGAAGTAACCGAGGAGCGCTTTTGCAAAGGACATCATTACAAGGATGTCGCCCTAACTGACGAGATGGTAGCACAGATCGTACAAGTAAAATCGTTGGTCAATATGGGCTTTATCAATACCGATATTACCGATGAAGCCCTCCAGTACTTGGCGACTTTGCCCAAACTAAAACTCCTTTTCTTAGAGGACAACAAACAAGTTACCGGAGAAGGCTTTAAGTACTTTGCCGACAAACCTATTGACCATATCTCGCTGGACGGTTGTCCCGTAACTGATGAGACGCTAAAAATTGTATTGCAAGTACCACGCCTGAAGTCTCTTTCGCTAAAGAGAACGCGGGTTACTTTTGAGGGGCTAATGGCAGTAGCACATTATAACAAGGTGAGTTTCTACCTTAATAAACCTTTCACTGCCGAGCAGATAAAAGCCTTTGAGCAGGCGCAACGCACGGCAGGCAAGAAGAAACCAGTGGCAACGCCTACCGATGATTTGCCCGTAGTAAAGCAACTGCTTTTAGACTTCTTTGCTGCAATGACCGAGTGGGAGGCTTTTGCTGCCAAGAATGATGATACAGAAGAGGGTGAGCTTTTGGTAGAGGAAAAATGCAAAGCCCTCTTCCAAAAGTATTGTACCGACAAGCGCAGGGCGGGCTATCGTCCTGAGGGAATTCATTTTTCACTAAACGAGGGAGGTACTTATAGAGCGCATCAAATCATTGATAGCGAGACCGTAACTAAAAATAAGATATACCTCTACACCCAAGATGATTGTGATTTTCAGTTTCGTTTTCTCATCATCAGAAAAGATGGCGAGTGGCGAATTGACGAATGCCAAAGGCACGATGGGGGCTGGATTAAATACGGATTATAATAATGAAAACAAAAGACAAAAAACCTTATATAGCTTTATTGCGAGGAGTAATGCCTACGGGGAAAAACAGAATCCCCAAAATGGCAGAGCTACAAGAATTACTCTCCTCAGAATTTGAAGGGGTACGCACTTATATCCAAAGCGGAAATATAGTGTTCTTATCTGACAAAGTATGTAATGAAATAGCCCCCAAAGTCTCCCAATTAATAAAAGAACATATAGGTCCTGACTTACCAACTGTTGTAGCAACTCGTAAGGAAGTACAGGAAATGCTTGATATGAATCCTTTTATAGGTGAAAATTATGATATAGCTCGGGTATTTTTTACGCTCACAAATAGTGTTTTGGTACCTGAATTAGTAGAAAAGTTGAAGAAAGAAACTTTTGATGGAGAAGAATTGGCTATAGTGGGTGATAAAATATATCTATATCTTCCTAAGGATGCTTCAAGGTCTAAATTGAATAACAATTATGTGGAAAAGAGACTTAAAATAGTAGCTACAACGCGTAATTTTAATACTTTGAGCAAACTTATTACAATGGTTGATGAACTTACTAAAGAATGAAAACAGCAAAACAACTTATAGAAGATGAACTTCAGAAAACAATTCATCAGCTTAAAGAAGTTTCTCTTTTGCAAGGGGAGAAACAAGCACTTGTAAGCTATAAAAAGGAGTTAGAGCAGTTATTGTTTCTCAAAAAACTTTCGGATACTTATCATCAAGATGATCGTGATTTTCAGTTTCGTTTTCTCATCATCAGAAAAGAGGGCGCGTGGAAGATAGATGACTGCCAAAGGCACGATGGGGGCTGGATTAAATACGGATTGTAGTTATATCATTTTGCTATAAGGGATACAGGTATCAAATCCTTTAGAAGCAAAATAGCTGGGGGTGTTTTCTGTTTCGGAAATGGCTAATACAAAATCACCGCCCCAAGCACCTAAGCTTTTAACTGTACCGTTGAAGTCGGGGAACAAACGTTCTTTGACGGTGGGGATACCGAGATATTCACTAATAATAGTTTCATGTTCATTAAGGACAGTACAGAAATCGGCTATAGTATAGACCAATACAAGGCGTTCTGTAAGTCGTGTAATACTCTCAACCAGTTTGCGTTTGCTTTTACTTACTGAGCAATAGCGAGCAATACCTTCCTTACTATCTTGCTTTTGGTTGAGATAGACGAAGTAAATTTCGTGGGTATCAGGGAAGAGGAAGCGCAAAGGGTAGCTATGAGGTTTTCCGTCTTGAAGGCGGTATAACAAAGGTGTTTGACTTTTGGCACAAGCAATATCATAGCCACTCCCCCCAAAACTTTTAAAAAGAAGTTGGTATGGATTTACTTGAGCCCATTGAGCTATATTGTTGATAAGTGTAGAAGAAGATCCGAGCCCCCAGAGGCGAGGGAATTCTAAATGAGTTTGGATATGAGAGTGCTTGCGTAGCAGTTTGAAATCGGGATTAAGTTCTTGGGCTGTATCTAAGATTTTTAGAAGTGTATTCCAGACTTTTTGTTGAGTTTGGTCAGTAATATTTTGGTTATTAAACCAACAGTTTCCTTGGCAATCAAAGCTTTGCCATATGAAATCTTCATCAGAAGAATTGACCGTTAAGGACTGTCCTTTTTGGGTAGGCAAAGCGAAACTCAATGCCCCATCTAAGACAGCATATTCTCCAGTGATTAATAATTTTCCGTGACTATAATAGGTAGAATTTTGTGATAGATTCATATTTTTTTTATATCTTTGCGTTTTCAAACACAAAAGTAATAAATATTTTACAGATATAAACATAAGACAATGAAAAAAATAAAACAACTCATCAGTGCTTTTGCTTTTATAATATCCTTTTTGGCAAGTGCGCAATCGATACAAATCACCACTATTGATGGGGAAGAAGTAAGCTATAAAGGTCTAGAAAAATTAGCCAGTAGTGATTTTAGCAAACTAAAAGAAGTAAGGATTTTGAACACTTCGGGCAATGTAATGGCAATAGATGATGTTTTGCTAAAAAAAATATTAGACAATTCTACACATCTTGAATCATTAGAGATAAAAGAAATAGGGATTTCTACTTTTCCGGAGATAACCTCTGAAAACACAACCTTAAAGACATTGATACTAAGGCTTAATGGGCTAAGCAAATTACCTAATACTTTTGGGAAATTTATAGGGTTAGAGACTATAGACCTTTACAACCCTATAAGTGAAGTGCCAGATTCATTTATAAATTTAAAACGATTAGAGAATTTAAAGTTTGAAGGGGTAGAATTAGTTGAATTTCCTGAACAGGTATTCAGTTTTTCTAATTTAAAATCGCTCATCATCAGTCAGTTTGACACTAAAAATAAAATAAAGAGTCTTCCTGATATGTTTGACAAGCTTCCTTTGCTTGAAGAGTTATCAGTACGGAATGCTGCTTTAAGTGAAGTACCTGCTTCTGTAGGTAGATTGCCTAAGCTAGAGAATGTATATTTCAACGCTAACAACCTTGTGAAGTTACCACAATCATTAGCTGAGAATTCTCATTTGACTTATGTAAACATCAACAACAATCCTTTAGATTTTAAACAGTTTATAAAATCTATTGAGAAAATACAGTGGAAAGGGGTATTTTACATCAACAATAAGAATTTCAGTAGTGCCCAATATGAAGAAGTAGAAAAACGCCTTCCAAAAATAAGTGTATTTTACACCCAAAAAGACGAATAAGTATATATTTATGAAAGATAAATTGATAAAAGTAGGAATCTCTATTGGTGATATGAATGGGATAGGTCTTGAAATTATACTCAAGACATTTGAAGATCACCAAATATTAGAGCTTTGTACACCTATAATTTTTGCCTCAAACAAATTGGTTTCATTTCAAAAGAAACATTTCAATACTCTTACAAATTTTCAAGGGATAGATAGTGTAGAAGCTGCTATTGATGGCAAGCTAAACGTGCTGAACTGCTGGAAAGAGACTCCTACAGTAAATTTTGGGCAAGAGACAGAAGAAGGGGGAAAATATGCCTTTTTATCGCTTAAAACAGCTGTAGAAGCGCTTAAGAATAGTGAAATTGATGTATTGGTAACTGCCCCTATTAATAAAAACAACATTCAATCGGAGGATTTTCATTTTCCGGGACATACTGACTATTTGGCTCAAGAGCTTAATGGTAATAGTTTGATGTTTATGGTGAGTGAAGAGCTAAAAATAGGTTTGATGACGGATCATATACCGCTAAAAGAAGTTTCATCGCATATCACAGAGGCATTGATTATGGAAAAGGCACGCTTGATGAATGAATCGCTTATTAAAGATTATCGTTTACAACGTCCAAAAATAGCTGTATTGGGTATCAACCCACATTGTGGTGATAAAGGAGTGATAGGCAATGAAGATGATGAGGTATTGCGCCCAGCATTGAAGAAGCTTTATTTTGATGAGAATATATTGGTATTTGGTCCTTTTGCAGCTGATAGTTTTTTTGGTTCACAAAGTTATAAGAACTATGATGCTGTACTTGCGCCGTATCACGATCAAGGACTCATAGCCTTTAAAACTATTGCTTTTGGCAGTGGGGTAAATTATACGGCAGGTTTAGAAAAAGTGCGCACTTCTCCAGACCATGGAACAGCGTATGAAATAGCGGGGAAAGGCATTGCTGATCCTGAATCATTTAGGCATGCTATTTTTGAAGCTTTGGATATTTTTAGAAACCGAGAAGAATATGCTGAACTAACAAAAAATCCTCTAAAAATAAGAACTTTAGAGCTAGATAAAGAAAAATAATACGCTATGGATATCAAGAAAATAGCTGCTATAGATATTGGGTCTAATGGAGTGCGATTACTCATATCGAATGTATTAGAAGAGCCTAATGAAGCTCCTAAATTCACGAAAGCGAGTTTGGTGAGGGTGCCTATCCGACTGGGGGCAGATGTTTTTTTTGACGGGAATATTTCTGATGAAAACATCAATCGGCTAAGTGATACTATGCAAGCTTTCAGTTTACTGATGAAAATAAACCAAGTAATAGCATATCGAGCTTGTGCTACATCGGCGATGCGAGAATCTAAGAACGGTGCAGTAGTAGTAGAAGAAGTGTATAAAAGAACAGGAGTGCACATAGATATCATAGATGGGGCTGAGGAAGCTCAAATTATTGCTTCGACCGATATATCTAATCTTATACAACACAATAAAAACTATTTGTATATAGATGTGGGAGGGGGTAGTACTGAATTTACTGTTTTCAGCAAAGGGAAAGTAAAAAAGGCACGCTCGTTTCCGATTGGGACTGTGCGTTTGCTTGACAATAAAGTGAGTGATGAAACGCTACAAGAGGTAGAGCAGTGGATAAAGAAGCACACTAAAGGTTGTGATCATATAGAAGCGATAGGATCAGGAGGTAACATCAATAAGATACATAAGAACTCTAATAGTAAAGAAGGAGATCCGCTCAGCTATCAATACTTAGTAGATTATTACGATTATGTTTCGGGTTTTACTTACGAGGAGCGTATTAGGTTGTTAGGGTTCAATCCTGACCGTGCAGATGTTATTCTATATGCTTTAGGTATATTTATCAATGCTATGAAATGGTCTGGGGCAGAGATTGTACACGTACCACGTATAGGGTTGGCTGATGGTATTGTAAGGACAATTTACAATGAAAAATTCTCATAAAAGCTCTGATACACTGCACTGATTATCAAATTAATAATGCATACATAAGCAAAAAAAGTATTATTTATTTTCATAAATCATTTTTTTGTAATACTTTTGAGCCGTAAAAAATATTTATATACATTTAATTATGAAATTTTACTTTTGTTTTTTATCTTTATTATTAGCATTTGTTAGTTGTAAGAAAAACACTTCAGATCTCAATATAGAGCAAAAAGAAGTACAACTACAAAAGACGTTAGATTCACTTGCTAATATAAAATTTGGTGAGATTATCAAAGAAGATGTAGACACATATCCTATATTTAAAGGGGTATGTGATAATGATTCTATCACCACTAAGCAAGCACAAAAGGAATGTTTTGAAAAGACTTTTACAGCTCTTTTTCAGGAGCGCTTGAAAAAAGACCCTTATGAAGTAACTGAACCTATTACAGAACGTATTACACTATATGTAAAAGTGGATAATGTAGGAAAGATTATTCTTACTAAAATGGAAGCGGATGAAAGGACCAAAGAATTATTAAGCACTAATAATGAAACATTTGAAGATTCTTTACGTGCTAATCTTTCGATGTTATCAGACAATGATGCTATTATTCCTGCTACCAAAAATGGGCAGAATGTAAGTACAGAATTTACATTTCCTGTAGAGATTAAAGTAAAATAGCTTATAATATTTGGAACGTATAATTTTAGGAATAGATCCTGGTACTACTATTATGGGATTTGGGCTTATACAAGTGGAAAGAGACAGTATGAAACTTTTACAACTGAATGAGCTTCAACTTAGTAAATACAGTAACCACTACTTAAAACTAAGTGTTATTTTTAATCGCACTTTGGAGCTGATAGATACTTATAAGCCTGATGAATTGGCTATTGAAGCGCCCTTCTTTGGCAAGAATGTACAATCGATGTTGAAACTTGGAAGAGCACAGGGAGTGGCGATGGCAGCGGGGCTATCGCGTGAAATTCCTATTACTGAATACGAACCTAAAAAGGTGAAAATGGCTATTACGGGTAATGGTAGTGCCTCTAAGGAACAAGTAGCCAAAATGCTTCAACAACTTCTGAATATAAAAGAACTTCCTAAACACTTTGACGCAACCGACGGTCTGGCGGTGGCTGTTTGTCACTTTTTTAATGGAGGCAAGGCACAAAAACAACAAAGCTATAGTGGTTGGGACGCTTTTGTAAAACAAAATCAAGACCGTATAGGTTAAAAAAATACTTCATTTTGTATAGCTTATACATTCATATTCCCTTTTGTAGGCGTGCTTGTCATTATTGTGATTTCCATTTTTCGACTACTCTGAAAAGAAAAGGAGAAATGGTGAATGCCCTTTGTGAGGAACTCATTTTGCGCAAAAGGGAAGCTGTAGGTAGTGAGTTACAGACTATCTACTTAGGAGGAGGGACGCCCAGTATCCTTTCGTATGAGGAATTACAACAACTTTTTCGCACTATCTTCACACATTACAAGGTAAATACCACTGCTGAAATTACCTTAGAAGCTAATCCTGATGACTTTTTTAGGGACTCCTCTCCTCAACAAATGTTAGAACAATTACGTACTTTGGGTATTAATAGACTCAGTTTGGGAGTGCAGTCGTTTTTTGAAGAGGACTTGCGATTGATGAACAGAGTGCATACAGTAAGCCAAGTAGAGATTTTATTACAGATAGCTCCACTGTATTTTGATAACATCACGATTGATTTGATTTATGGTATTCCCCAGATGAGTGAGGAACGCTGGCAGGAGAATATCAATAAGGCATTGTCTTTCGATATTCCGCATATCTCAGCCTACGCGCTTACGGTAGAAGAAAAAACAGCTTTGCATAAGTTTATTGCTACGGGGAAAATCGCACCAATAAGCGATGAGCAGGCTTACACTCACTTTCAAATGTTGATAGATACTCTGGAAGCAGAGGGGTTTATACAATACGAGTTTTCAAACTTTGGCAAAGAAGGGTATTTTAGCAGGAATAACACGGCTTATTGGTTTGGCAAGCCCTATATGGGAATAGGTCCTTCAGCCCACAGTTTTAACGGGAAGGAGCGTAGTTGGAATATCGCTCATAACATTAAGTATATACAACAAATACAGCAGGGGATTTTGCCACAGGAAAAAGAAGAACTTACCCTTAATAACCGATATAACGAACTCATCATCACGCGTATACGCACGATGGTAGGGATTGATTTGGAAGAAGTGAGAACAGTATTTGGGGAAGGTTACCGCCAATATTTGTTACAACAAGCACAGAAGTACCTTGCCGATGAGCTTTTAGTTATAGAAGAAAACCATCTGAAAGTAACGCGCAAAGGCAGATTCCTCTCAGATGGTATAGCTTCGGATTTATTTAGGGTGGATGACCTCACTTAGTGGTTTGAAGGTAGGGTTTAGATTCCCGTCGATGTGGTATTCTAAGAGAAGGTCGCCCCACAATTCACCGTCAGTAAATTCACAAATCACCCATTTTTCATTGAGTATTCTTATTTTATTAAACAAGAACTTCCCATTGCTTTCAGATTTGATGTAAGGGTTTTTAGTGTCCTTTACATTCATCTCCATTAGAGCATTGACAACAATTTGAGAGGGGTTTTCTATTTTTAAATCTTCGAAATACTGTTGTGCTAACTCATTTGTTTCAAGGCTAAAGTTAAGAGCTTCTACTCGTCTATCATCTATTTTTTTGATAGAGTCGTTGAGTTTAGCAATTGTTTGAGTAGCTTGATTAAGCTGTTGTACTGTGTTGTCATCAGTTTGGTGACAGGCTCCCATAAGAGCTGAAGCCCCTATTAGGATCATAGAAATTCTTTTATTCATTATGAAAAGGTTTTTGTTCATTGAGATAAAGTATTTTTGCTTTTGTATTTGTTCGGCGTAAATAAGAATGCAAAAGGTGTTGGTATATTAAGGTATTTGGCAATGGGGTGATAAGGTTTCTCAAGATATCTAATTGTGTAAGCTGAAAATTTAGGTTGAAAAAGCCGTAGCCTTCTATATTACCGTTTATCACTAAAATAATGCTCTTCTCTCCTACTACACGTCCTTTATCTACAATAGCGACATTTTGATTAATAAGTCCGTAGGTAGTGAATACTTTTTTAGCTCTTTCGTTATAGAGTTGTACTGGCTCATTATTAAAATCTTTTTCATTTAGGTTAAATTCTTTTTGTATACGTTCTAAGAAGTGTGTAGCTTCTTGATGGTTTTCGAAAGTGGTAATGATTTCTTTTTGGCTTGCTAATAGGGCTATTGAGAAGCATATATAACCTTGAGGGTTGATGTATGAGGTAAGTATATACTGTATTGAGATTTCTTTTTCTGGACTTTTTCGGTTTTGTTTAGGATGGTTAAGTTGTATTTCTTTCAGTCTTTTTAAATTGGTGATAAGCTCATTACCTGTTTCTTCGTAGGTGACACGATAGGTATGACGTTGTAGGTATCTATCGCGTTTGGAGAGGGATGTAAAGATCTGGTTTACGCGTTGTTTTAAGTTTTTATGTTTTCCTATATAGATAATATTACCTTCTTGGTTATGCATATAGAAGACTCCTAGTTTTTCGGGGAGTGTATCTAATATTTTGAGATGGCGACTTGCCATTTCTAAGCGTATATCTTTTTTTACTGAGGTAGTTATAATATTTTTCTTTACGTCTTTTTCGAGTAGGTATTTAAAGAGCTTGAGTGTAGCTAAGGCATCGCCTGATGCTCGGTGGCGTGAGGTGATGGGGATACCTAATGAGCGTACTAATTTTCCTAAGCTATATGATTCTTTTTCGGGGAGGAGTTGTTTGGAGAGTTCTACAGTGCAGAGAGTGGTACGCACATAATTATATCCTAAGCGACTAAACTCGGTTTGGAGGATGCGATAATCGAAGGTGGCGTTATGCCCTACGATAATACAATCGGTGGTAATTTCGACAATACGTTTGGCAACCTCATAGAATTTAGGGGCATTGCGCAACATTTTGTTGTTGATGCCTGTAAGTTTGGTTACGAATTCTTGTATGGGGCGTTCGGGGTTGATAAGGGATATAAACTGGTCGGTAATTTGGTGACCATCGAATTGGTATATGGCTATTTCGGTAATGCCTTCTTCGTTGTATTTACCTCCTGTGGTTTCTATGTCGAGTATTGCGTACAATTTTAGTTGCTAGGGATTAGGTGTTATGGAATAAGAAATGAAAAAAGCAAAGAGAAAGGTATTACTTTACTCTTTGCTTTTATGTTTTTCATTATTTTACTATTATCGGATTTCTTTAATACGGGCTTTTTTACCTGTAAGTCCTCTGAAATAGTAGATACGAGCACGTCTTACTTTACCTCTCTTGTTTACTTCAATTTTTTGTAGGGCAGGCATATTGATAGGGAAGATACGTTCTACGCCTACTGTACCAGACATTTTACGGATGGTAAAAGTTGCTGTTACGCCGTGTCCTTTACGTTGTATTACAACGCCTTTAAAAAACTGAGTACGTTTTTTATCACCCTCTTTAATTTCGTAGTATACAGTGATGGTATCACCTGTTGAGAAATTAGGGAAATCTTTTTTTTCAATAAAGTTGTCTTGTACGTACTTTAATAATGGTTCCATAAAAAATATAAATAATTATGTTATCATTGGGCAACATTCACGACTTTCGCCAGAGGTTACTCCAAATCGGGGGCAAAGGTAGTATTTTTTTTTGAAATGGCAAGTTTTTTTGTTTTTAAAATTGTTATTGTTTTAGTAATTTAGTGGGTTATGGTATGTTTTGGCGTTTGCTCCAAGTTTGCTCCAAGTTTGCTCCAAGCTTGTTGTAAGGTTGTTTTAGTTTTTGGATACTGGGGCTAATTTATGGTTGATAATTCTATCCATATAGTCTTGCATAAAGGCTTTTAAATCTTTAATACCTTTTTGGATTTCGGGGTTATTTTCTTTACCTAAGAGGTTGTTTTTGAGGGCTCCGTCTTCTTTTTTATAAATGCCATTGACCTTACCTGTTTCGTCGATGATATAGGTATAGTTTCCTTGCATAAGCTGGTACATTATGGCATTGGAGATGAAAGCGCGAGGTGTTTCATCGGGGAGATTGGCGAATAGACTGCGCCCCCAAGAACGGAAGGGTTTATGGTATCCCATTAGGTCTACTAAAGAGG
Source organism: uncultured Capnocytophaga sp. (assembly GCA_963521335.1). Lineage (GTDB taxonomy): Bacteria > Bacteroidota > Bacteroidia > Flavobacteriales > Flavobacteriaceae > Capnocytophaga. The sequence continues at coordinate 12,695 of CAUQUO010000026.1, read as the reverse complement.
GGTAGATATCTATTTGTTGAGCTATACTTGAGTCTACTTTGGTAGGCACTAAATTGGGGTTTGGGCTATAGAACATTATGGCGGCTCCCATATTGGTAATAGCTTCTTTATAGAGGTCATAATAGGTTTGGTTTGGGTGGTCGTTTACAAAGGCAAAGATAGTATTTTGGTACCAAGGTTGTTGTTTTGCGCATTCAAAGAATTTTTTGAGAGCGTAATCGGTATAGCCTATACATTGGTGTATTTCTAAGTTGCCTTTTGGGAATTTTCCTTCGTATTGTTTAGGGATTTTAAATGGGTGGTGAGAGGAGAGTGTAAAGATGGTGCCTAAAAAGGGTTGTTGTTTTTGGGAATAGGTTTTACACATATATTGGAAGAAGGGTTCGTCCCAAATTCCCCAGTGTCCATCATCATCGGCTTCGTTATTATATTCGTTTTTTCCGTAGTAATGGTCGAAACCTAATATATTGGAAAAGCCTAAAAAGCCCATAGAGCCATTGGGGGCTGAGTGGAAGAAGGAGGTGTCGTATCCCATTTCTTTAGCTATTGACACTAAAGATTGTGTAGGTTGTTTTACGTAGGGTGAGGAGGTATAGGCTACTTGGAAAGAAGGTATACCGGCGAGCATTGATGACATTCCGTGTATAGACTGGCGCCCTGTACAATAGGCGTTGTCGAGGACGTAGGAATGTTGTGCTAAGGAGTCTAAGAAAGGGGTATAGCTTTTGAAGTTGGGGATATTGGTTTTGGTGTTCATACATCCCCAATATTCTTTTCCGAAGCTTTCTAAGATAAAGATTACTATATTGGGTTTGGTGGTAACTTGGCGGTTATATTGTTTAATAGGTTTTAGGTTTTGATTGATATAGTTTTCATCTACGAGGTGGTATTCTTTAAATCCTTTGTTTTTGCCGAGGCTTCTTATCAGACAGAAAGGGGTATTGAGGATGGCATCGGCTTGTGCTGTAACGTTTACATGGCGGCTTGCGTCGAGCATATTGATAGGGCGTGTATCGGAGGTAAATCCGCCACCACGTATTGCCATCATAATAAGGGTACCGAATCCTAAGAAGAATACGGTAGAGTAGCTGTAGTAAGGGGTTTTCTTTTTGACAGGGGTTGGGGTAATTTTGATGCGATTATAGAGGAATACCCATAGCGCTATGAGGAGGAAAAATCCTAAGAACATATACCAATAGTCTCCTAAGAAGGTGCTGAACAATTTCATTTTGTTTTGCTCGTGTTCTATGACGGCGAAGGAGGCTGAGGTAAGGCGAGATTTGCTAAAGGGGTAGTATCCCATATCTACGAAATTGGTGGCGTAGGCTATGGTATTGGGGATAAAGTATGCCCAAAAGACTATTTTTTGGAAGTTTTTATGGGTATTTATCCACAAAGGTAATAGGCTTAGTAGTATAAATAGGAGGTTGGTATACATTATAGCACAGTTATCGAATGCTAATCCGTAGTAAAGGAGGGTGAATGTATTATATTCGCCTAATAGGCCACCGTGTAAATAGATAAATATGCCACGTGCGATGGTATAAAAGAGATATACCAAAAAGATACGATATAGAAAGACTAAGTATTCTCTAATTCTCATTGTATTTAGTTTTTAAATGAATTGCAATATTAAGATAATAAGGGCGAGGACACTGGAGGCTATGAGTACTCCTCGTGCGCGTTCATTTTCATCGCGATGGATAAAAAGGAAGAAGAGGGCGAGGTCTAAGAGGGCGCCCAGAAGGATAAGTTTGCCGAGGTATCCTTTATAATAGGCGTTTTGTAGTGTAGTAGTGATGCTGAACTTAGAAAAGATAAGCACATAAGCTATTATTCCTATTATATTGACTATAATACCAGCTATAAACCCAATGGTTTGGTCTTTGTATTTTTTATTTATATTTAAAAGTCCCATTGTTTTAACTCTTGAATATTTTGGTGAGCAGTGAGGTCGAATTGTATAGGCACGATTGATATGTATCCATTTTCGAGAGCCCATTGGTCGGTATCGTTACCTTGATCTTCATTGACAAAAGTACCAGTCATCCAATAGTATACTCTACCTTGAGGGTTTATACGTTTGTCGAATTTTTCAATCCAACGAGAGCGAGCTTGTCGGCATATTTTAATTCCTTTTATATTTTCTTCTTGTAGGTTAGGTATATTGACATTAAGGACGGTACCTTTAGGGAGTCCATTTTCGAGTACTTTTTGAGCTATACGTTTTATATAATTACGAGCTTGGGAGAAGTCGGCATTCCAGCTATGGTCTAACAGGGAGAATCCTATGGCGGGGATTCCTTCAGTAGCGGCCTCGATAGCGGCGCTCATAGTACCTGAATAGATGACATTGATAGAGGCATTGGATCCGTGATTGATTCCGCTAACGCATAGGTTAGGGATGCGCCCGTTGAGGACTTCGTGTTTTGCTATTTTGACGCAATCGGCAGGAGTACCGCTACAAGCATACTCACGTATATTGCTATTATTTGAAAGTACTTGGTCGCAATACATAGTAGCGTCTAAGGTTACTGCGTGCCCTTTACCGCTTTGGGGAGAGTCGGGGGCTACGACTACTACTTCGCCGAGTTCTTTCATTATTTCGATAAGATAACGGATACCTGGTGCTGTTATACCATCGTCGTTGGTTACTAATATTAATGGTTTTTCCATACTATTTTATATTTTCTTTAAACTACTTTCTTTAATCCAACCTGTTTTTCCATTGGCTATTTTTATTTTCACCCATTGTTCTTTTTTTTGGGTTATCTCTACTTTAGTTCCTTCGTGCAATTGTGTTACTTCGGAGCTATAAGCATTGGCTTCTGAGAATACGCGTACTGTTTTATCGAATAGGATTGCATATTTTTCATCAGCTATTTGTTGGCTACGGAAATTGGCTATAAAATAAGTGCCTATTGCAAAGAGAGCGCTTGCTAATAGCAAGGTAAAGAACAGGCGTTTGTGAGCTGTTTTTTCTAAGAAATAGTAGCATAAGAAGAAGGTTACAAACAGTAGTACACCTATAATAGAAAGTATTGCCCAAGTGTGCAAACTAAAGATGCCTATTATTGTATCAGAAAGCTGTCGTAGCCAAGTTTTGGGTAAAGGGGTAATGGCATCTACTTTCATTTGGTTAGCGAAGAGCAATCCGTTTTTAGCTTCTTGATTTTCGGGATTGAGTTTCAATGCTTTTTCGTAATAATAAATGCTTTCGGAAATATGGTTCAGCTTATAGTGGGTGCTTGCTAAATTGTAATACAATGAGGAGGATTCTTCTCCGGATTTCAATATAGCATTATAGTGTTTTATAGCTTTTTGATATTCGCCTTTTTGATAGTTTTCTATTCCCATTTGGAAGTGTTGTTGATTAGATTGGGCTAAGGCACTTTCAAAAGAAGCTATTAATAAAGATATGTATATAATAATCTGTTTCATTATTTTAATTATTTAGTTTTGACCTGTTTGTCGAGGTCTGAAATGATTTGTACTGCATTGGCGAAGTCTTTTTCCATAGAGGCATCGGTATGGTGCTGAGAATAGCGTGCCATTTCGCAATTAGCGAGCAAAGCCATAAATTGAGATAGGGTAGTTTCGGTAGCTTGCTTATGGCGCAAGAGTTCGCTGATTTTATCTTTACTCATCTCGGTTGTTTCTAATTTTAGTTTAGCTTTTAAATAGTTATGTAAAGCGCGTTCTAAGGCTTCATAGAAAGTATTTTTATCTCCTAATTTACGTTTGGCTTCGCTGAGATATTTTTTAGTCAATCTATTAGCTATGCGCACTTTATTACCTTCTATATCGCCATCACGTTGTTTTTTAATATGCCACCATATAAGGGTTATTGGGATGAGGAGCAAAGGCAAAAGCAACCATAAATAATAGGTTGTAGAGCCGAAGAAAAGCGGTTGATGCATTGGCTGAAGGCTTGCAACAGTTTGTGGGTCTCCTAATATTTTAGGGGTAGTTGTAGTTTCTTGTGCATTAGTTTCTTCGGTGTTGTTATCAGGGGTAGGACCTTCGGTTACATCTATCCAGATATCCTCTGCTTTTACAGTTTGATATTTATGAGTGTTGGGGTTGAAGTAAGAAAAGCTAAGAGTAGAGATAGGGTATTTGCCTTTGTATTGGGGTACAATTGTATAGGTTTGTTCCCATCGTCCTTTCATTCCGTTTAAGGAGGTATTGATATCGTCTTTTTGTTCAGGGGCATAGACTTCTAATGAAGAAGGGAATGTAGGTTTTGGCAAGTCAAACAGTTTAAAATTACCACTTCCTGCTACTTCTATTTTTAGTTGTGTACTTTCATTAGCTTTCAAGGTATTTTTGGTAGCTGTTACAGCAAAAGAGAAATCGCCTACTGCACCTGAAAAGTTTTCGGGTTTACCTTCTTCAGGAAGTGCTTTGACGCTGACAGTAGTGTTTCCTGAGCTGACTTTGCGTGTCATTTCCTCATAAAATGGGCGACCAAAGAAGTCACGTTGCCCAGTGGGGGCATTTATGACAGTTTCCATAGTGAGTGGAGGTAGTGTTATAGTACCTGTTTTTTGGGGATAGAGTACTATTTTTTTAACTACGATGCAACGATAGTTACGGCCTTGAAAAGTACAGTTTTCTATTTCGTAATTCTGCAAACGTATATCTTGACTCCAAAAATCGGGGTATTTTGGGGTATCTAACTGGCGGAGACTGCTAAGAGATATTTCGGTGCCGACATATAGGCGATAGACGACACTAATCCCTTCGTTGAGGTAGGGATTGGTGTTTGAGACTTCGGTGCGCAAGAAGAGGTTATCTCTTGCTATATCATTGCTATTGCGGTCTATTGAAGGGGTTTTGACGGCCTCGGTAACGGTAATAGTTATGGGATTAGTTTTATAGGTTCTACCATCGATTTCTATACTTGCTTGGCCTATGGTAAATTTACCTTTGGCGGTAGGTTGTAGGATATAGATATAGGTTTTGGAGAAGCTACTTACGCCATTTATCCACGATTTAGAGACTGATTGGGAGGGTCCCATTACTACTGTAAAGCCGTGGAAGTTAGGAGGTGTGAAGTTATCACCGTCTTTATTCATAGAAAATTCTATGCGCAAACGTTCATTGGCTCCTAATTGGTTTTTACTGACTTCGGCTTTGAACTCTACTTGTTGTGGATAGAGGTTTTGTATTAAGAAAGTTATAAAGAATATTATCTTGTATTTCATTTTAGTACTTGCTGTTAGTATGTAAACGCTCTTTAAACATCCTTCTACCCTCTTCAAAGGGGGAGATAGCGATGTAGAAGCGTTTCACTTATTATCCATTACCTAATTATTACCAATCTTTTTCAGTTTTAGTGCGTTGACCTTTAACTTTTTGGGCATTGATTTTTTCTTGAGTTTTACGTTCTTCGTTGTTCATTGCCTCTAAGATACGTTCCATCTGTTGTGGAGAAAGAGAGGAAGGTCTTGGTTGTCCTTGTCCTTGCTCATTTTGATTTTTATCTTGTTGGTTATTTTGGTTAGGGTCTTTTTGATTGTTGCCCTTATCTTTATTGTTATCTTGTTTATTATTGTCTTGATCTTTATTATCCTTGTTATCTTTGTTGTTGTCTTTATTATCCTTATTATCTTTGTTATCCTTATTGTCTTTGTTATCTTTATTGTCTTTGTTATTTTGGTTTTGTTGATTATCTTGGTTTTGCTGGTTATTTTTATCTTTATTGTTTTTGTTATCTTTATTATCTTGAGGAGGTGGAGGGTTTTGCTTAAGCATTTCTTTGGCTACTGCCAAGTTATAACGAGTTTGGTCGTCTTTTGGGTTATGTCGCAAAGCCTCTTTATAGGCGAGGACAGCTTTTTCGTAGTCTTTATTTTTCATAAAAGCATTTCCTAAGTTGTGAAAGGCTTTATGTTTATCTTCTTCATTTATATTATCGGAGGTGGAGGCTTTTTTTAAGCGGATAAAAGCTTCGTCATAGCTTTTTTGCTTGTAATACATAGTACCGAGGTTGTATTGAGCTGTGGCGTTATTTTTATCTTGGGCGATAGCTTTACGGTATTCTACTTCTGCCTGAGTAGGTTTATCAGCTTTGAGGGCTATATTTCCTTCGTAGGTATATTTTTTGGAATTAGCGATTGCTTTTTGAGTTTCTTTATCGGTTTTCTCTTGTGCAAAAGAGGTGAGAGATATCAATGATAGTGTTATGTATAGAATATTTTTCATAAGTAGATTGTTTATTATCAACTATGGCAGAGTTTAGGGTGTATTATTTATTTTTTTCATTGAATAGGTTCAAACGTTTTACCCAACCTGTTTTCTTTTCGAAAATAAATAGGTCAAGGAGGAGTAGCAAGAGGGCAGCAGCGAGGAACCATTGAAATTGGTCTTTAAAATCTACAAACTTTTGGGTATCGAACTGGCTTTTTTCGGTGCCGTCTAATATTTTATTGATTTGAGCAACTACCTTCTGGGTATTGTCTCCGTTGATGTATTCTCCTTGAGCGTTGGAGGCTATTTGTTGAAGGAGTTGATTATTGAGTTTAGTAATGACGACTTCTCCGTTTTGGTCTCTTTTATAGGTTTGTGCGGAGCCATCTTTTATGGGGATAGGAGCTCCTTTTTCGGTACCTACTCCGATGGTATAGATATGGATGCCTTTATTTTGAGCTTCGGTAGCTATTTCGGTAGCGCCCATTTCATGGTCTTCGCCGTCTGAGATGATGAATAGGAGACGAGCGGTGGGGGTATTTTCGTCGAAATAACTACTTGCCATACGTATAGCTTCTTGGAGGGCAGTACCTTGAGAGGAGAGCATATCGGTATTCATTCCTTGGAGGAACATTTTAGCAGCTGAGTGGTCGGTAGTGAGAGGGAGCTGAGGGTATGCGCTTGCAGCATAGGCTACGATACCTATGCGGTCTCCTTTGAGTTGATTGATGGTTTCGAAGGCGATGCGTTTAGCTTTTTCTAATCGGTTTGGGGCTACATCTTCGGCAAGCATACTTTTAGAGACGTCGATAGCGAAGACGATATCTACCCCTTCGCGTTTTATAGTTTCTATTTTGGTGCCTATTTTGGGGTTTGCCAAGGCGATACTGAGCAGTATAAAGACGAGTGAGATTACGCCCCATTTGACCCATTGTTTAAAGACAGAGCGGTCGGGGGCTAATCGCTTGAGTAATGGAGCTTCGGCGAACTTTTTTTGTATTTTTTTCTTTCTTAGGAGAGAAAGTACAAAGACTATTAATAGCGGAATAGTAATCGCTATAAGCCATAGGTATATTTTTTCGTCTATATGTATCATAAATATTTAAGAGCTAAGAGGTAAGAGTAAAGTATTTAGGTTACTTATTTTCTTTTATTTTCAACTGACAAGTATCAATCAAATATTGAGCCAAACGGTGCAAAGGTAAGAATTTTTTCTATTTAGCCAAAAAAGAAACTGCCCTATTGCTTAGGGCAGTTTTCAATTGTTTTTTTAGACACTTAAGCCAAAGTGTTGAGTTTTTCTATAAGAGCGCCTGCTTTTTGAGCAAATTCTTTTCTAACTTCTTTGAGGTGAGCTCCTCTATTTTCTACACTTTTATCGACTATTTTGTCGATGAGGCTATCAAAAGTATTAAAGATTTCGGCTACTAAAGCTTTGCCTTCTTCTGTTTGTACTTTACCTGTAAAATAGACTGCATCAATGATATCTCCTAATACATTATTGATGTCTTTTTTCAAATTGCGAATGCTTGCCATATGAATTTGTTTTTTATAATTGAGGTGCAAAGGTAGGGAATAATTTGCAGATTGGCAAATTTGTAAATTATAAAATCAGGAAATTGGGGAAATTGTTATTGGGTATTTTTATGTTGTTTCCAAGATTGCTCCAAGATTGCTCCAAGGAGTTTGTAAGGTAAGAGATAAGAGGTAAGGATTAGTAAATTAGTTGGTTTTGTGGATTGAATTTGGGGGATTGGTGATTTGCTAATTTGGTAATTATACTTATCTTTGCCAAAAATATATTGACTATGTATGTATATAATTTGACAATGGTAGTGGGTGATGGTGTATTCTCTGAGTGGCAAGAGTGGCTAAAAAGCTCTTATTTACCGAGGGTAAAGGCTATTGAGGGGGTAGAAAATGTGCGGGTATTCAAACTATTAGATGTGCCTGAGAAGCATTATGCTGTGCATTGTGAAATCTCTTCGCCTATGCTATTATTGCGTTTTATGACAGATATAGTTCCTGAACTTTTACAAGAGGCTGCAGGGCTTTTTGGAGAGGAGGTGCTTTTTTGGGGAACACAACTAAAAGAAATGATTAATGATTAATGATTAATGGTTAATGGTTAAAATGATTAATGGTTGATGGTTAATGATTAATGGTTAATGGTTAATGGTTAATGGTTAAAATGATTAATGGTTAAAATGATTAATGGTTAAAATGATTAATGGTTAATGATTAATGGTTAATGGTTAATGGTTAATGATTGATGGTTAATGATTGATGGTTAATGATTGATGGTTAATGATTAATGGTTAATGATTAATGGTTAATGATTGATGGTTAATGATTGATGATTAATGATTAATGGTTAATGGTTAATGGTTAATGATTGATGGTTAATGATTAATGATTGATGGTTAATGATTGATGGTTAATGATTAATTTGGCATAAAAATTGATTTACTTTTACTAACTATTAACTCTGTACAGTTAAAAAATAAATACTTATGAAAATGAAAAGATTAGAGAAACTCAGTAAGACAATAGTGAGGGTGTCGTTGGCACTTGTATCATCATTGTCATTAACATCTTGCATTGGCTATTATTATGCTGATGGCATTTATAACGACCCTGTGCCTGAAAGGCCACGATATGTAGAGAGAGAGAGACCTTCTCGTGATTATGATTATCCGCCTGAAAATCGTTATGCGGACAATGGATATAACAGTTATTTCAGGGATAAAGCGAGGGAATATGAGAACCCTAAAGTAGATACGAGTTTCACGCATTTTACAGATGTGAACAGTTATCGTTCTAACAGTTATAGTAATGGCAAGAGCTCTTATGGGGGTTGGGGTAGCAATCCGTCGCAGGTGAATGTGAATGTGTATAACAGTTCTTGGGCGACTCCTTATTACGATTATGGTTATTATCATCACCCATATCGTTATCGTTCTGGCTGGAGTGTATCTTTAGGCTGGGGCTGGGGTAGTTATTACGACCCTTATTGGGATAATTATTACTATTATCGAGGTTATTATGGATATAATCCGTATTATGGATACAATCCGTATTATGGGTATGGGTATTATTATCCTTATGGTTATTACCCTTATGGATACAGTTATTACCCTTATGGCTATGGATATTATCCTTATGGGTATTACGACAGGAGGTATTATGACTCTGATTATCGGGTAAGGGAAAGAGGCTATAGGAGGTCTTACACAGATGATAGTCCGAGGGATTACGACAGGAGGGATTATCCATCTTATGAGGGGCGTTCAAGGAACTCTTACAGTCGCCCATATGATGAGGGGAGATACCGCAGTGATAGCCAGCAGAACAACAATTACAATCGTGGATATAGTGCCCCTCAGTATGATTCGGGAAGGAGTTATGACAGTGGTAGATATAACTCAGGAAGCAATTATGGAGGAGGCAATTCTGGAGGGGGTAATAACTCATCTTCAGGTGCTGGAACTACGAGAAGAAGTTACTAACTTAAGAAAAAGAAAATTATATGAAAAAGATAACATTGATATTGCTGTCTTTTGTGGTGTATAACCTATCGGCGCAGAATTATAGAGATGCTTTGCGTTATTCTACAGAAGATCTTACCGGCACGGCGCGTTTCAAAGGGATGAGTGGTGCATTTGGAGCCTTAGGGGCAGATTTTTCATCTATTTCGATAAACCCTGCGGGGAGTTCAGTATTTTCGAATATTGAAATAGGAGGCACCTTGGGAGGTAATGTTACTAAAAATAAAATCAGTTATAACGGAACTGAAAGCAATTATAGGGATACTGATTTCAATGTGAGTCAGTTTGGTATTGTATTTCCTATTCCTATTGGGACATCGGGGTGGCAGAAGCTAACTTTGGGTTTCAACTATCAAAACACTAAGAATTTCAATGCTAGTAACCTATCGTTTGGTGGGATTTCAGAAAAGAATTTAGGTGATTATTTTAAGTATTTTGCTGATGGTATTCAGCAACAAGATTTGTTATTAGAGACTTACCAAAACAAGCAAGTAGTAGAGCGGAATACACTTCAAGATATTTATTTTGATATGGGGAGAGCCGCAGGAAATAGAGCTTACACCCTTAGGAATGCGCTTTTAGGACATTATGTAGGGCTTATTCGCCCGAGCATAGGGAGAGATGAAATAAAAACAACAGATTCTGACGCTTTAGCTAACGCTATTCTTCAAAATACAACATACAATAAAAATGTGAGTAATGGAGCTATTCAGAAGTTTGAGCAAGTGACAAGTGGAGGAGTTACGAGATTTAATTTCAATCTTTCGACCCAGTATGAAGATCTCTTACTTTTGGGCTTGAACTTGAATGGGCATCGCATCAATCAGAAAGAGAAGTTATCGCACTGGGAAACTTATGGAAGCACCTCTACACTAACTAATGCGTATTTTGAAAATGAATATATTACGAAAGGTAGTGGATTTTCTTTTCAGTTAGGTGCTATCATCAAAGCTACTAAAGGATTGCGTTTGGGGGTAACTTATACTTCGCCAACATGGTATACTTTCAACCAAGAGTATACACAATACTTAAGCACTAACAACCGCACAAATTATGCAGACCCAAGAGTGATTGTAACCCTTCCTGATTACAAATTTCGTACCCCGGGGAGTATAACAGCAAGTGCGGCTTATATATTCGGTAGATATGTAACTTTAAGTGCTGATTACATTTACAAGGATTATAAGAACCTTCATTTCAGGTCGAGTGCTAAAAGTGCTGAGAACGAGGTGATAGAAAGCCAATTAGGGGAGACCTCTATTGTACGTATAGGAGTAGAAGGTCGTATCCCGATTAAAACAGGGGAAGCTACCAATTATATAAGTTTGAGAAGTGGTTATCGCTATGAGCAAAGTCCATATAGAAAAAGGGTAGCCCCTGTAGGAGACCTTAATGGATATTCGTTTGGGGCAGGGATTACCTTAGGAGGCATTCGTTTAGATGCTTCTTATGATATTGCTCAGCAAACTAACTTATACCAAATGTATGACAAAGTTCTTACGGATCAGGCAGAAGTAAAATCTACCTATGGCAACTTTTTGTTCACCTTTACAGCACAATTGTTTTAGGTAGGCAAATGAGAGGTAATATATAAATAGAATAAGGAGACGGTGCAGATGTGCCGTCTCATTTTTGATAGAAGATAGATATAAAATTTACATTTTGAAATTACATAGAAACTTAGTAGATGCTGTGATAGAGGGGCTTACCTTTATTTTCAACGAGGGGCAATACGCAGACAAAGTAGTTGAGAGACAGCTAAAGAAAGACAAACGTTGGGGTGCTCGCGATAGAGCATTCATCGCTGAAACCATTTACGACATTGTACGCTGGAAACGCCTCTACGCAGAAATTGCTGAAGTGTACGAACCCTTTACAGTGCATAACCTACGCCGTATGTTTGCCGTGTGGGCAACTCTAAAAAGTATTACTTTGCCCAATTGGGGAAATTACTTTGAGGATACCCCTGCCCGCCGTATCAAAGGGAAATTTGATGAGTTTAGTAAGGTAAGGAAGCTACGGGAGTCGGTACCAGATTGGTTAGACACCTTAGGGGTGGAAGAGTTGGGTGAAACTTTATGGGAGAAAGAACTACACGCGCTCAATAGCTTAGCCCCCGTAGTATTGCGTGTTAATACTCTAAAAACGAATATAGAGCGGTTGCGCCAACTTCTGGGTGAGGAAGGAATCGCAAGTGAAAAGCTGGCAGAGTATCCTGATGCTTTGCAACTAATGGAACGCAGTAACATTTTCAAAAGTCAGAGTTTTAAAGAGGGGCTTTTTGAGGTGCAAGATGCTTCCTCTCAAAAGGTAGCTCGTTTTATGCAGATAGACGACAAAGTGAAACGCGTTATTGACACCTGCGCAGGGGCAGGAGGCAAAACGCTTCATATAGCCAACCTAATGCAAAACAAAGGCTTGGTGATTGCAATGGATATCTATGAGCAGAAGTTGCAAGAACTCAAACGCCGAGCGCGCCGCAATGGAGCTTTCAACATAGAAACCAAACTGATAGATCCTAAACAGCTCAAACGCTTACAAGGCACTGCCGACCGTGTACTTATCGATGCCCCTTGTAGTGGTTTGGGAGTATTGCGCCGGAACCCTGATGCCAAGTGGAAATTACGCCCTGAGTTTTTAGACGAGATACGTGCTACCCAACAAGAAATCTTGCAACAGTATAGTAAATTACTCAAGAAAGGAGGCAAACTCGTTTATGCAACTTGTTCTATATTGCCGAGTGAAAACCACCAACAAGTACAGAAATTCTTAGCTTCGGAAGCTGGAAAAGATTTTCGCTTAGAAGCTGAAGAAGTGATATTTGCACATCAATCCGGTTACGATGGCTTCTATATAGCAAGAATGGTAATTAATGGTTAATGGTTAATGATTAATGATTAATGGTTGATGATTAATGATTAATGGTTAATGATTAATGGTTAATGATTAATG
>CAUQUO010000025.1:0-36306 GCA_963521335.1 uncultured Capnocytophaga sp. | reverse complement strand
GCTATACCGTACGCTTGTTAGTAGACAAAGCCTCAACCGAGCTCTTTGTGAACAACGGTGAACTCGTACAAACCAATGCGGTATTTCCTACTGAAGTGTACAATACCCTCCGCTTCAACACCAGCAAAGGTACCCTCACCCTTAAAGATGTAACTGTCTATAAATTGAAATAAAAATATATTAGTAGTATGCAACAGGATAAAAAAAATAACAACAAGAAAGGCATTGATAGATTATTTTTGCTATTAGCCATAACTTATGTGGCTAATATTTTTGCCCAACTCTCACCACAAGCCTTAGACTCCTTACAGCAAGTGAAGTACATCAAAGCAAAGTATGTATTGCTCGCCAGTCAAAACATCTCTTTAGACCCAAGCAGACTTTATACATTAAAAGGTGAAAAATATTATGGCGAATATGTAACCAAATACAACTATCGAGGTAACGCTCTGGAGTTTTATAGCGGAGGTTCAGAAGGTTATATCCCTCACAAACGCTACAGCACCTATGGCAGAGACCTGCCTTTTGAAGCCGATATGTACGAATACCATATCAAAATAGACAAAAAGCACGGGACTATCATCGACAATGGGGAAACAAGGCGCGATTTCCACTTCATCAAAGGCGAAAAGAAAATAAAAGTCCCCACCAACTCCCAAGGTCGTTTTATCATTTATGAGTATTTATGATAATCAATCGCTTTTACAGTGCGTGGTGTACGAGGCTGTCCGAAAAGTTTTATTTATGTAGGCGTTTGCAGCACATACCCAGCTATCGCTGGCTTTCCTACATAATATACTACAAAAACTGTTGATAATCAAGGGTTAAATTAACTTGTTGATTATAAACCTCCCCCCGTCACATACTCCGCTCTCGCGGACTTCCTCCAAAGGGGGAGATGCGATGCAAAAGCGATAACATTCTGTTAATCAATGATTATTATTTTTTCAACTCTTGATTCATATTAAAATGAAGTCTTTATTAATTTACATTAAAAGTATGAGAACCATCATAACATTAGCATTCGTTTTTATCAGTGCATTTTCATTGTTTTCGCAAACTATAAAAAAAGAAATAGACTTTTGTAGAATTATAGAAAAACAAGATAGTGTAATGTATTATGTTTCCTATATGAAAATGGGGAAAGATAGTATCAATGTGCTTATGAAAAGTGATAATCTATTAGAACATTTCATAGGAAGACCGAGTACTGACAAAGAATTGAACCAGTTTAGGAAGGATTTTTTTAAATTGGAGAAACAAAATCCTATTATTGAATTTAACGGAACGATAATTCCATTGCATATATCAGATTTTGAAAGAACTTGCTACCCTTCTTTCATCGTATATAAAAAGAAAAAGAATAAAACATTTGTAAATGTAAGGTTGTCAAATTTTTCATATACAACCATTGGAAATTTCAACTATCTTATTTTTCTTACCTTTGAAGATGATAAACTAATAGACAAAAAGGTCAAAATAAAGCAGTTCTCGGAATATAAACAAAGTGATAGCATTGAGTTTTAATAAATTCGGTTATACTAAATTTATAACAAAACTTTATCTTTCACCTCTTTAAAAGTTAAATAAGATAAAAATTCTATATCATCCAAAATTAAATCAAGAAGTATAACTCTGAAAACCTTATAAAGATGATAAATCTTCTAATTAAATTTGTTTTTTATTTCTTTGTGATGTCTGCTTTTTTTAAGAGTATCTATCCTATCAAATTTGATAAGGAATTAAACAAAGGAGCAAAAATCGAAAATATAGATACTATTTTTGCTCCTAAGGATATTTTTAAATATAATTGCAACTATGATGTAAAGCAATATGAAAAGCGTTATAATTATCATATTTCTAAATTTTACATTATAGGAGATGAGAATGTATTGTCTAACAATGATAGTTTAGCCACATTAACCCCTTTTTATATTGAAGGTTGGGGAGATTGTTATCCTGAGAAAATCCACAAAAAATTACTTATTATACAGCGTAAGAACATAAAAAACCAAAATAAAACAAAAATCTACAATGATGTCTTATATCCTGATATACATCAAGAAATATCTAAATATAAAGAGGGATTTGTAATAGAAGTTTATATGTCTGGCGTTAGTGGTTTTCGGTCGGATATTTATGTAAATTCTCAATATTGTATAGACAGTATTCATATTGAATCGTGGGGACATCATCAATATGAAAAGACTTATAAATACAAGAATTTTTCATTGGATAATTTCACCTATCATCACATTGATAATCTACGCGAAAAAAACGACAAAATAGACAATAAAAAACGCAAAAAAGAAGGACTTCCTATATTATAGAATTGGTTATACTAAATCCACATCGCCACCCCTCCGATAATCAATCACCTTTACAGTGCGTGGTGTACGGGCGTTTTGCGAACACCCCCTAAAAACAAGCCTATTTTCGTTTAACTATAAATTTATGAAAAAGATTTTTTATATATTAGTAAGTATTGCTTTTATAGTTTTGGCTATTATTTTTATAAGCAAAAAGAATTCAATAAAATTAGATAACAATACCCACAAAAACCTTATTCTTGCAACTCAAAAAGTTAAATCAAACGATAAATACGATACGATTATAACTCCAAAAGATTATGATTGTAAGGAAGATTTTCACAGATATTCTAATTACCAAAAAAGATTTAATCTTTATATCTCTACTTTTTATGAAATTGATGAAGCTATAAAAACCCCCAATAATGATAGCATTGCTATATTGAGACCTTATTATTCTACACTTGGAGCAACAAATTGCCTTCCTAACAGAGAGTATGAATGGTTACTTTTGGCGAAAAAAGGCAATGATGAAGCTAAGTATAAAATCTATAAACAAGTTTTATATTCTGTTGGTTATCATAGTGTTCATTCGTTATCAACTTATGAAAATGGATTTATAATAAATGTAGATATGTCTGGCAATAATTATTTTGGCTCAAAAATCTATGTAAATTCTCAATATTGTATAGACAGTATTCATATTGAATCGTGGGGAAATCATCAATATGAAAAGACTTATAAATACAAGAATTTTTCATTGGATAATTTCACCTATCATCACATTGATAATCTACGTGAAGAAAGCGACAAAATAGACAATAAAAAACGCAAAAAAGAAGGACTTCCTCCTATATTATAGTAAATCAATCGCTTTTGAAGTATGTTATGTAGGAAAGCCAGCGATAGCTGGGTATGTGCTGCAAACGCCCAGATAAATAAAACTTTTTGCAAATGCCCCTGTTAAACCCTAATATACAAAACAATACGCAAAATATTTTTTTGTTTGTCATTAGGTTCTTTACTATTTTTTATTATCTTTGCACTTAAAACAAAAATACTTATTTGGATATGAAAAATAACCTGTTTTTAACTATTTCCCTGCTCATAGCATTCTCTTGCTGTGCACAAAATAGTATTAGAAGAGTGGATAATTATTATTTTATAGAAATTCCTTCTGAGAATGGTAATTTTGACTGTAGAGAAGATAGTACAAAGTCGTGTAATAGGTATTATGTGCTTGAAGAAACTTTCTTTAAAGATAAAATAAAACTTTTTATGGCAGAAGATAATGACTATCTCAATGAGAAATCTTCTCCCTTTGCTCTCCTTGATGCAAATCTTAAAGAAGAGCTTTTAAAGTTAGGTAGAAAGAGAGCAAAAATTCAGTTTAACGACCAATTTGTCATTTTAGATACTACACACATAGAGACTATTTATAGTTGTGTTCCTATGCAAATTAAGTATCAAAAACGTAAAGACAAAACGCTTGTAAAAATAGCATTTACAAATGTTTCTCATTCAACTTTTGGGAATTATGAGTATTATATCTATCTTGAATATAAGAATAATAAACTATCTCTTTCAAAGATAGAGGAAATACCTTTTTCTGAATTGAAATCACATAAGTTTTAACAAGAATATGAGAACAATCACAACATTAGCATTCGTTTTTATCAGTACGTTTTCTTTGTTTTCACAAACATCGATAGAAAAACGCATTGATTATTGTGTAATCTCAGTTCCTTGTGGTGATGGAAATTTCTGCGAATTATATTATATAGCAGATATTCATCTTCTAAAAGATAATATAAAAATTTTTATAAAAACAGAGAATTCTATAGCTATTTTAGAAAGGAAATGTGCCTTATCATTAGAAAATGAAACGACAACTACAAGAGAAGAATTGAAGAAACACAATCCAATTATTGAGTTTAATGGAAATAAAATCTACATTCCATCCAAACCCGACTTTACAATAACAACTTGTATACCACAGAGAATTAAATATACCAAAAGGAAAGATAAAACTTTTGTAAGAATTCAATTAGAAAATTATTCTCATTCGACTGTGGGTGAATATGATTATTTTATTAGCTTAGAATTTAAAAACAATAAGTGTATTTCCTCAAAGATAGAAGAAGTGCCTTGGTCAGAATTAGATAAATCTGGAAAATATAAAAAACAGCAATGAAAAATCTAATCATAACCCTATTAGTTTTACCTTTATCATTGACTTCTTGTAAACAAAAGGAAGATATAAATAAAAAATATCATTGGGTCGCTTATGTAAAACCAGTAGCGGGCTACCCTATAAGAACTTATCGCGGGGTAGTATATGGAAAAGATGGAGCTAGTAAATTTGGAACAAGTTCAAATTTTATATTTGAAAACGATTGTCCTTTCCCTCTTTTTTCAATAAGTAATGGAACACCAGGTCTTTTTAAAAATGCTGAAGAAGGTGAAGCTAAAGGTATCCCTACTCACTTGGATGTTTCTTGGCTTTC
This sequence comes from uncultured Capnocytophaga sp., assembly GCA_963521335.1. Taxonomy (GTDB): domain Bacteria; phylum Bacteroidota; class Bacteroidia; order Flavobacteriales; family Flavobacteriaceae; genus Capnocytophaga. The sequence continues at coordinate 31,490 of CAUQUO010000025.1, read as the reverse complement.
GTATGTTGAAAAATGTCAATATCTCTTAGAAGACCAGCCTTTAGATAGCGTTAAGATAGCAGAACTTTTAAAAGATAAGGTGTATACTTTTTCTCTTAATGAGAATGATACTGCTCCAAAAATAGAAGAGTATAATATATCTGTAGGTTTAGCCCCTGGGGGAGTGGTTTTTGTTTGGTTACACAACTATGGTAGGGTTGTAGAAGTAGGGCGTTACCAAGCAAAAAAGACAGAAGATATTCATTTTGTAACTAAAGAAGAAGCAGACGAATATTATAAAAGAACAGGAAATGTTGTTTTGGATGAGCATACTATAGAAAATAGAGATTATGCTATAAAATTAGGTATGCCTAAGAGCAAAATACTAATGCAGTATCAACAGTGTGGGACATCTGTTACTGAACCTCTTGTTATGGACGATATTTTTAAGATTCCTTATGGATTATGGGATAGTTATCGAAAACGTTATCCTTGGAAGATGACACTTATTACCAAAGACAGAACAAAATTCATTCACTCTTATTATTACCAAGGTCTTAATCGTGAAATAGAAGAATTATTTGGCGAAAGAATATGGGGTGAAAATCAAATAGAAAAATATAGTATCCCTGAAAAATTTCGATACACAACCATTGCTCAAAGGTCAGTACCCTTTGTTGTATATATTAAATTTTATGATGAAAAAGGCATTATTTATAAAGCTTCTATCAAGTTCAATGTAAAAGAAGCAATGGATGTTTTTGAGAAAGCATTTAAGGGGCAAGAAGATAAGGCAGGAGAACTTATTGTAGAAGTGAATCAAGAAAAAACAGATATAAATGCTCACCTAAAAGTAGGAGAACGTAACGAATGGTTTTGCAATGGTAGTTTTTCTATATCTGAAGATGATGAATGGTAATTATAAAAAATAATTTTCAAGATATTCCGGCTGATTATGATTTGATTAAAAAATATATTTCAGATGAAACATCTCATATCTTTATTATGTTTGCTAACAATAGCTTGTAATAACAAAGAAACTACAAACAACACAGTAGAACAGCAAGTTGAAGAATCTTTCACTGAAAACAAAAATGATACCATTGTTATTGACCATTGTTATTGAAAGATATTAAAGAGCACGAGCTGCAAGAAACGCGCCAACGGGGGGTAAAAGTTAAACTCTTAAAGATATTAGAACTCAGTACAGGAGAATACTATAACTTAATGGTAATAGATAAATGAGATTTTCTATAAAAATACTATTTTTTCTTCTTAGCACGAGTATTTTGGCACAAAATACTGAAAATTACGATTGTAGTCTAAGGGAACAATGGGTAACAGCTACTAATGGTGAGAGATTTCGCGACCACCCTGCTTTAAAATTAGAGGGAGATATTCTTTCTTATTCAACCCGAACATTTTCTTTTGTAGCCACTGCCCAACAGCTTCTCAACCGCACAGAACCTGTGATAAGCAAACCTACCCCCATACTGATAGAGGACTACAAAGGACTTAAAAAAATATTAGGAGTTATGAAACTTATGAAGATTGATGATAATCCTAAACAGAGTTTACACTTATGCCAAGGAGATAATGAGTTTTATTTTCGGGCTTTGAAACTAATGCACAAAAAGATACATCCTAATCACACTTATCTTTTTTCAGCTATACAGTACACCTTTATCTCTACAGAAGGACAAAAAGATATGATCTATATTAAGGACGCAAAACCTATTGATAAATGACGATTCATAATGAAAACAATTGTTAAATACTTAGTAATTAATGTGCTAATTGTTACTTGTCTATCTTCCTTTACAGAAAGGAATAAACAATATCAAACTGAGGATATTCGTATGGATATAGTACTCATTAATGGGGACACAATCCCTATTATTGAAAATCTAAATCAATTTTATGAAAATAGGGCAAAGGTAGTGAAAGTGTCATCAGCTAAAATTAAAGCTGATATAAAATTTTGTGGAAAATCGGGGATAAATAAGATAACTATGAAATATGTTTCAATGGATAGAAATCTTAAAAAATCTATCTTAAGTTGTGGTACTGCTTATGTTTTGGTGCAGAATGGGAAGACCTATTATATTCATAGTACAAAAGAGTTTAATTGTGGTGAACAACAAAATGTAGTGTTAAAAGTCAAAATCTTAAAAATATTAGAACTCAGTACAGGAGAATACTATAACTTAATGGTAATAGATAAATGAGAGCCATAAACCTATTTTTATCATATTATTTTCAATAAGTTGCACTTATAAAGACAACCTTTCTGAAGTGAACTATATCAAAAAAGATATGAATTACACGAGAATTACGATCCTTATTATACTTACAATTTAAAAAGAAGGTATATTAGATTTTTAATGGTGTATGATTCTTTAGGACAGCTAATTGAATATCATCAAATGGGATCAGAGGGGTTGGTTTCATACAGTAAAAATCCTGTGAAAAATGTATCTGGAAAACTTGAAAAAGGAATGAACTTCTATACTAAATTAAACAAAGAGAAAAATTACATTTTGGATTACAACGGATACAAAGTAGATACCATTAGAGATTTTGAATTTGTAAGAGGTAAAAAACAAATCGTTACACCCGCTAAAAAAGGCATCTTTTTACTATTTGAATATGAATAACTATAAACACAAATGTTCAGATGAAACATCTCATATCTTTATTATGTTTGCTAACAATAGCTTGCAACAACAGAGAAACTACAAATACTATCGTTTTTGAAGATGAGGACAAAAAACTAACAAAAGATACTACTTACATCAGTGAAGTATTGTCGTGGCGTTCAGAATATGACAATAAATCAACAAGAAGACCTACTTGTGAAGAAGATTTAGTAACGCTAACTGTAAATGACAACTACCCTCATTATTATTTAGAGTACAAAAAACAACGCTATCCCTTGTATAGTTATGCTGAAATATTAAGTGTGCCTATAGTATTTTGGTATGATTTATTTGAAAATAGAGGCAAAAGTTGTTCTTTTGTGTTTTTTAATGGCAGCAATACAGCAGAAGGGCGATATAGTTATGCTATTTTTGATATAGCACCTAATGACTCTTTAACGGTTTCTGGGTTTTACAGAATCAATGAACGAGTGCCTGCAAATAGTAAGCAAACAGACAATGATACTCTTGCTATAATGGAATATGCAAAAATATCGTATAAAGCAACTGATTTTCTCTCATCTTCCAATAAATTCCCCGACACAAAGGCAATTCACTATTTTTTAAGAAATGACAAATGGACGAGCCAACCAAAAAACAAGGAAGAATATCTGATAATGAAACATTACGAATTTGTAAAGGAATAACATACAAAACAATGAAAAATACAGTAGTAGGATTGGGAGAAATCCTTTGGGATGTCTTCCCTGAAAGAAAAGTGCTAGGCGGTGCCCCCGCTAATTTTGCTTATCACATATCGCAATTTGGTTTCAACGGTTATGCTGTAAGTGCCATTGGAGGCGACTTACTAGGTAAAGAAATACTAAAAAGTTTAGAAGAAAAAGAGCTTAACTACATTATCGAAGAAACAGATTTCCCTACGGGCACTGTAAAAGTACAGTTAGACGGTCGCGGAGTGCCTACCTATGAGATTAGTGAGAATGTAGCGTGGGATAATATACCATTTTCTTCGCGTATAGAGAACTTAGCAAAGAACACAAATACCGTGTGCTTTGGGTCACTGGCACAGCGCAGTGAAGTATCTCGCGCCACTATCCATAAGTTCTTAGATTTGATGCCAGCAGAGAGCCTCAAAGTATTTGATATCAACCTCCGCTTGAAATACTTTAGCAAAGAGGTGATTATCGATTCGTTAGACAAGGCAACCGCATTAAAAATCAATGATGAGGAGATAGTGAAAGTAGCTGAAATGTTCAATTTGCAAGGTAGCGATGAGGAAGTGTGCAAGCATTTGTTAGAGAAATACAATCTCAAATTTCTTATTTTAACACAAGGGACGAGAGGTAGTTATGTGTTTGCCCCCAATGAAAAGTCATTTTTAGGGACCTCTAAGGTTACCATTGCAGATACCGTAGGAGCAGGAGACTCATTTACAGCAGCCTTTGTAGCGTCTTATCTGAATGGTCGCGGTATAGCCCAATCCCATCAGTTGGCGGTAGAAGTATCGGCCTATGTATGTCAGCAACACGGTGCGATGCCCTGTCTTGCAGATGCTCATTTAGAGTTGTTTAGATAAAATAAAGTACATTTTTCTCTAAAGAGAAAATACTATTTTGAGAATAGAAAACCATATTTTTTGCAAGGAAAGGAATTTTAGAAGTATTAAATTAAGGAGGGTAGGGGGAAGGTATAGTATAGATATATTGAAGATATAGAGAGAGTTTAGCAAAAAAACTGTTTTGAGAAGTGGAGTATTAAGAATAATCAATTGTTAATTGCTAATTATTTATTATCTTTGCCCCAATTAAATTAATTATTATTACAATGAAGTTAAAACATATCACCCTTTTGGCAGTAGCATCTTTAGTGTTAGCTGCCTGCAACAATCCTCAAATCCCTGAACAAAAAGAAGAGCAACCCCCTCAAAAACCTTTGATTAGCTATGTAGACCCATTCATCGGTACGGGCGGACACGGGCATACTTACCCTGGGGCAACTACGCCTTTCGGTATGATACAAGTCAGCCCCGTGAATGGGCTCAGCAACTGGGATTGGTGTTCTGGTTACCACCATTCCGATAGCCTTATGGTAGGTTTTGGACATTTGAGCCTTAGTGGTACGGGGATAGGCGACCTAAACGACATCTTGCTAATGCCTACTACTAAAGAGTATGACCTCAGTGTACTGAAATACGGACGCAAAGAGCAATATCCCGTGAATGCCAAAGAGTTTCGCGATATGGTGCCTTACAAATCAAAATATAGCCATAAGAACGAAAAAGCAGCACCTGGTTATTACCAAGTGTATTTAGAAGACCCTAAAGTGAATGTAGAACTCACTGCGGCACAACGTTATGCTGTACATCGTTATACCTTTGAAAAAGGAGCAGAACAGTCTGTAATTTTGAATTTAGGATTTGCTATCAACTGGGATAGCCCTACAGTAACCTATATACAACAGGAAGGGGAAGATTTGATCACAGGCTATCGCTATAGTGAAGGCTGGGCACCTAATCAAAAAGTATACTTTGCTATTCAGTTTTCTAAACCTATTAAGAAAGCAAATCTCAATAAGGTAATTACGACCAAAGACCCTAAAAAATTAAAAAAAGTAGATAGAGTAAAGGAATTTGAAGATGAATTAGAAAAAGAATTACAAGAAAATGAAAAATACAGACCAGTGCGTTTAGAGATAAACCCTCACTTGTTAGATGAAATGAGACAAATTCCTTCAGGTCAATTCTTTTTTAATAATAATAATGAAACTCTTGAAGTGAAAGTAGCACTTTCATCAGTAAGTGAAGATAATGCTTTAGAAAATTTAGGGTATGAAAAAATTATAGATACAGATGATCCTAAAACACGACAACGTGCTGATTTTGCAGATAAAGCAATAGGAAGCTTTAAGTATGAAGGTGTAGAGTTGTTTAGGACAAGAATAGAAATGACTTCTGAAAGTCGCCATTTTCAACAAATAGCTGATGAATCGCATCCACTTAATTTTAATAAAGTGAAAGAAGAAGCACAGCGACAATGGGAGAAGACCCTTAGCAGTATAGTAGTAGAAACTCCTGTTGATTCTCTCAAAACTATTTTCTACACAGCTCTCTATCACGCGCAAGTAGCGCCTGTAACTTTCTCTGATAAAAATGGTCAATTCCGCTTGCAAAACGATGAGATTGCACAAGCCGAAGGTACTGCTTATTCTACCTTATCGCTTTGGGATACTTTCCGTGCCGAGCACCCATTGCTTACCCTTTTGCAACCCAAAGTAACTGCAGATATCATCAACTCAATGTTAGCCTACTATCAAGTACATAAAGTGTTACCCGTTTGGACGCTCTACGGCAATGAAACCAATACAATGACGGGTTATCACTCGTTAGCAGTGATTGCTGAAGCCTATCTTAAAGGGGTACGTGGTTTTGATGCTGAAAAGGCTTATGAAGCAATGAAAACTACAATGATGCAAGATGATCGCGGACTTAAAGCGTACAAAAAATATGGTTATATTCCTTATAACGCAGGGGTAGACGAGTCGGTTACCATTACCCTTGAATACGCTTATGACGACTGGTGTGTGGCGCAAATGGCTAAAGCCTTAGGTAAAACTGAAGATGCCGACTTCTTTACCAAACGCTCTGAAGCCTACACTCATTTATTTGATAAAGAAACGGGCTTTATGCGCGGTAAAAGCACTGATGGTAAATGGCGCACACCTTTTGACCCTAAACGCTCCGACCACCGCGAAAATACCGATTATACCGAAGGTAACGCTTGGCAACACAGCTGGTTTGTGCCTCACAACGTACAAGGACTTATCAACCTATTTGGAGGCAATGAACCTTTTGTAACACACTTAGAAAAACTCTTTACCGAAAGTTCTGAAATCACTGGTGATAACACCTCTCCTGATATTTCAGGACTCATAGGACAATATGCGCATGGTAATGAACCGAGCCACCATATTGCTTATATGTTCAACGTAGCAGGACAACCTAAGAAAACCCAATATTGGATAGATCGCATCTTGCAAACTCAGTACAACACTACCCCTAACGGACTCAGTGGTAATGAGGATTGCGGACAGATGTCGGCTTGGTACATTTGGAGCGCTATGGGCTTATACCCTATGAATCCAGCTTCTACCGAGTATCAATTTGGTCGTCCACTCTTTGATAAAGTAACCATACACTTGCCTAACGGAAAGACATTCACAATCATTGCTAAAAATGTCTCTAAAGACAATAAGTATATCCAATCTGTAAAACTCAACGGCAAGGAATACTCTCAATGGCATATTTCTCACCAAGACCTTCTAAAAGGTGGTGAATTAGTTTTTGAAATGACAAACAAATGAAAAGAAACATCTTAATCACAGGAGGAGCTGGATTTATCGGATCTCACGTCGTGAGACTATTTGTAAACAAATACCCCGACTATCATATTTTTAATTTAGATAAGCTCACTTATGCTGGTAACTTAGAGAATGTTTCCGATGTAACCAATGCCCCTAACTATACCTTTATACAAGCGGATATTTGCGACTACGAGCGTATGAAAGCCCTTATCGCTGAACATCACATCGATGGAATCATTCACCTCGCTGCCGAAAGTCACGTGGATAGAAGTATTGAAGACCCTTTTATTTTCGCGAAAACGAATGTGATGGGCACTTTGAGCCTCTTGCAAGCAACTCGTGAAATGTGGAAAGATAATATGCAAGGCAAACGCTTTTATCACGTCTCTACCGATGAGGTATATGGAGCTTTAGAAATGGATAATACCCTCTTTACAGAGCAAACGCCTTACGACCCTCAATCACCTTATTCGGCATCTAAAGCCTCATCCGACCATTTTGTGAGAGCTTATCACAACACTTACAAATTGCCTATAGTGATTTCAAACTGCTCTAACAACTATGGTTCTCATCAATACCCTGAAAAGTTAATACCGGTTTGTATCTATAATATTGTAGATAATAAACCTCTACCTATCTATGGTAAAGGCGAAAATATCCGCGATTGGCTTTTTGTGGAAGACCACGCTCGTGCTATCGATACTATTTTCCACCAAGGAAAAGACGGCGATACCTACAACATTGGAGGCTTTAACGAATGGCGTAATATCGATTTGGTGAAGGTAATCATCAAAGAGGTAGATAAGCAGTTAGGTCGCCCTGAAGGTACTTCCGAAAAGCTCATCACTTTCGTAACCGACCGTGCTGGTCACGACCTCCGTTACGCTATTGATGCTACTAAATTGAAAAATGAACTCGGTTGGGAACCTTCCTTGCAGTTTGAAGAAGGTATCCAAAAAACCGTAAAATGGTACCTTTCTAATAGATAAGAGGTAAGAAGTAAGAGATAAAAAACAGAGGCTACTCATTAGTAACCTCTGTTTTTTTATGCTATAATTTGCTAATAATCTCATCTTCTACACACCACTTGGTTCATATATTTTAGATTTACGATGCTATATTCGTTCAGCTTGTTAGTTTTTTCTAACTGTTTATAGAAGGCTTTGAGATTAGCTTTCTTGAGCGCTTCGTCTTCAAACTTGCCAAAAACAACTTTAAAAGTAGGCACACGCATCAAAAATTCGTATTCGCCATTAGGTTTTACCAATACTTCAGTGATGTTCTCAGCCATCCATTGGTCGTTTTGTATAAATTGCATCAGTGCGTAAGAGGATTTCCAATACTGTTCAGTATTACCTCTGAGGATAGGCACTCGTGCCGAATAAGAACTCGAGAGTGGCATCTTCTTCCCTTGGGTATCCATATAGTACACCCCCGCTCCGTCATACACACGAGCGATAGGCTCTCGCTGTTTGATTTTAGCATTTAGAGTGCCATCAATCGTGCAAAATACTTCCGATTTCTCAATCATCACATTGTTGTCCAAGAGCTTTTCTATTTCACCTAAACGAAGAAGCCCCATCGGCTGTTGTGCTTGAGGGTCTTTAAAGATTGTGCGACGTATAGTCTCATCAGTAACGTACATATTCTCGTCCTGATGGTCTACCACCACCTCTTTCACTACACGCATCTTATTGCGCCCCGATGCAAATATTTGTATGCAAAAAGGCAAAAAGATGATTATAAGTATTTTTACTATCTTTTTTATCATAACATAATCGACTAATTGACAAATCAATTAGTATCGTAGCCAAAACGCTTCAATTGTCGCGCATTGCTACGCCAGTCTTTATTTACTTTTACAAAAAGTTCCAAATGTATTTGTTTGCCAAAAAACTTCTCTAAATCAGCACGAGCTTCTACACCTACCCGTTTTAAGGCTTCTCCTTTATGACCTATGATAATCCCCTTTTGGCTTTCGCGCTCTACCATTATCACCGCGCGAATGTGAATAATCGTCTCGCTATCCGCAAAACTTTCAGTCTCTACTTCTACCGAATAGGGGATTTCCTTCTTGTAGTGCAATAGTATTTTTTCGCGAATGATTTCATTTACGAAAAAGCGCTCTGGTTTATCAGTGAGTTGGTCTTTAGGGAAGAAAGCAGGCGACTCAGGCAAAAGCTCTATAATGCGGTTGAACACTACCTCTGTCTGGAAGTTGCGCAAAGCCGAAATAGGATATATCTCAGCACGAGGCATTTTTTCTTTCCAGTAAGCTACTTGTTCTTCCAATATATTTTGGTCGGAAGTATCCACTTTGTTGATGAGCAACAACACAGGCACTTCCAATTTATTGATGCGATTAAAAAAAACTTCATCTTTCAGTTCTTTTTCGCCTATTTCTACCATATAGATAAGAATATCAGCATCTTCAAAAGCACTTTTTACAAAATCCATCATCGAGGCTTGTAAGGCATACGATGGTTTGATAATCCCAGGGGTGTCCGAAAAAACCACCTGAAAATCATCACCACTTACGATACCAAAAATACGGTGTCGTGTGGTTTGTGCTTTAGAGGTGATAATAGAAAGTTTTTCCCCTACAAACGCATTCATAAGGGTAGATTTCCCTACATTAGGATTCCCTATAATATTTACAAATCCAGCTTTATGCATTTTTTGTTACTTGTTATCTGTTATTCATATACCCAGCTAAACCAATTCGCTGGCTTTACTTGCCCCCTAACACCTGACCCCTGATACCTGACCCCTGACCCCTGTTACCTGATTCCTTGTATCATTCCTTTTCCCCAGTGCGGGTGATTAGGCGTTTTAGGAGTGAAGTGTTCAAACTTCTCCAAAGCCTTATTGATCATCGGTTGTGCTTTTTCTTTACCCCCACCAAAAGCCTTAGGAGTATAATAAATGCCAATAGCCCTAACAACATAAGGACGAGGGTTATTAGCGTTAGCTTTAATAGCTTTTTCAGAGTACTCTCTGCTCAGTTTGCCGTATTTAGCACCCCTAAACATCGGGTTTACCTTCACCTTAGCACTATACAAATAGGCATATAACGCATTGATTTCCGAAACATCAGCATCAGGTTGCTTCTCTGCTATTTTGAGATACTTCTCCGCTTGGTCACAACGCGTGTCGATAGTATTCCCAGACGACATATCTGCAATACGTACATTCACATAAGCCGTATAATAGTTAGCAAGCCAATTAGAAGGCGCCGCCAAAGCAATACGCTCAAAATCATTCGCCAAAGGCTCCAATTCTTTATTGGTATAACTCTTTTCAAGTACTTTAATTTTCTCTGTAAGGGCTGTTTCTATATCTTGCGAAAAGCCCAAAACACCTGTCAGTAACAAGCATAAAGTGATTATTTTAGCCATAAAAGTATTATTTAAACAAATTATTACCTTCTTCCTTTTGGTTTTTTAACCGGAGCAACAGGCGTGTGCGCCCGCTTTATCTCTTCGTTAGCAACCTCTATTTTCTTCTCTTTTTTATAAAGCGGAATCATATAAGAAAGGGTGTAATTGAAGCTCGTGCCAAACCTGCTACCTTCATATACCCTACCAAAAGCAGGAACGTAATAATTAGGAAAACCTGTATTGTCAGTTTGTGCTACCAAAAGCCCTATCCGTACACTCGCCCCAGCGTATAAGTTGCGAAAGAGTTCCACCTTGATTCCCAATACCAATTCGAGCCAATGAGCCGTACGACCATCGTATTTCTTAATCCACGATGCATCACTACCTGCCGTATTCTCATTCCAATACTGGTTGTCTTTATGAAGAGTATAAGACAGTAAATCCTGCGAAAAAAGCGAAAAACCATAACGTGCTCCTACATAAATCATATTCTCCATCCCATACCAATTACCATAAGTGTTATAGTCAAAACCAACACGCAAAAACTGCCCTTCAGTAGAATAAGTGAAAAAATCTTCTTTCTTAGTCCTTTTCTCAGTGCCTATCTCAGCAGCAAGATAATATTTATAGCTCAAACGATAGTCCCCTACCAATTCCAAACCATAATAATCATTGTCAAAAAAAGGACGTACCAATCTACTCAAGTCAGCCCCCACCCGCAAGCCATATCGCTGTTTATATACAGTCGCTTGAGGCTTCTCAGGTAAAGCAATACTTGTTTGCGAAGCAGTTTGCAAAGCTGTTGGGCTAGTTATTTGTGCCATAGCAAACCCACAGAAAAATATATTAATGATATAAATGAATATGAGCTTTCTTTTCATTATCTACAGTGGTGTTTTTGATACTCAAGCCCTTGAGCCAAGAGCTATTAGCGTTTTCTATAGTAGCCGAAAGGGTGTTGTAAGTAATCTTGATACCACAAGCCTTGCTTACAAAAGATTGTTCAGAAGTGTAACTAACAGTCAAAGTAGCCGTACTCGTCGTAGTCCCCGAAACTACCGTTTGAAATAAATAAGTTGTAGGACTTTCTAAACGCAACGGCAACGCCAAAGAATCTAGAGTAACACTACTTACTAAAGGGGTGCTATTCCCCTGCCCATAAACAGTCAGATTAGCAATACTAAAAGGAGTACGCGTGTTATTCTGATGGTAAAAACGAACCACCAAACGAGGCGTATTAACCGTATGATCACAAAGATCATCAGATTCACAGCTAATAAAAGCCGAAAATAAGACAGTTATAAATAATATAAAAATAGTTCTTTTCATCATCGTTCGTAAACTTGGGGCAAAAGTAGGGATAATTTGTCAATTTGCCAATTTGTCAAATAGAAAAATTTTCTCCTTAACCTCCCTTATACCTCACCTATACCCGCGATATACCCACAGTATACCTACCCCTCACCAAAACCAAAATAATAAAAAACTATAAAATTAAACATTTATAGAAAAAAATACTACAAAACTGCCAAATGTCAGAAAACCCAATGTATATAAGGAAAACCAAACTAATAAAAAATAGAGAAATATAATACACTGTTAAATTTTTAAGACAATTTGTTTGTTTTTAAATATTTTATATTAACTTTGCACGGTGAATAGAAAAATATACATATTAGCCCTGATACTTACGAGCCTTTCTCTCGTAGGTATCATCGTTATACAAGGCTATTGGATTAAATCTGCAATAGATGATAGAGAAGATGCCTTTACATACTCTATTCAGCAAGTACTCAGTAGTGTAACCAAACAAATAGAACAAGATGAAATAAATAAATATGTAGCTGAAATTATCTATCTGCGCGAGAATGATAGCACTTTAAATTTAAAAGGAAAACAACTACGCGATTTTGTATATATACGCGAAGATAAAGAGAGAAAAGAAACTTTTATTTACAAACACGGTATATTAGAAGAAGATTATCTCTTGCCCGCTAAACTACAAAAATCTTTCCCAATAAACGACTCTCTACTCCTAGATAGTTTAGTGATTAAAAAATATGTAGATAGCCAACACTTAGAATATAGCAAACAAGATATGGACTCTCAGATGCCTAGAATATATGAAAAACTAAGTGAGCTACCCGAAATAGAACGCCTAATGATAGAAGAATCATTTAAAAATATCATAAGGCAACAGTCAATAAGTGAACGTGTCTCTTTGGCACAAATAGAAAAACTGATAAAACAAAAACTCGAAAAAAGAGGTATCAACCTCCATTTTGAGTTCGCTATCTATAATAAAAATGTACTTTCTAAAGTACAATCTAAGTACTTTGACCCTAATGAAAAGAAGAAAGAATACCGAGCTTTACTTTTTGGAACCAATAGCACCGACGATTCTCTTTATGAACTAGCACTCGTATTCCCCCAAAGAGAACGCTATGTACTCTCATCAGTCATAGGAATTGCCTCCCTATCTACAGTGTTCTTACTCGTGATTATTGCTGTATTTATCATTACCTTAAACCAGCTCATCACACAGCGACGTATCTCTGAGATTAAAACAGACTTTATCAATAATATGACACACGAATTCAAAACGCCTATCGCTACAATGAATTTAGTCCTCGATACCCTGAAAAGTCCTATAACCCTCCAAGATACCAATAAAGTACTCCACTATGTGAAGATACTAAAACAAGAAAATAAACGAATGCTCGCTCAGGTAGAAAATATATTACAAATTTCCCGACTCGAAAAAGGTAACTTACAATTAGATAGAGAACCCGTCGATGTTCATACCTTAATCACCAACGCCATTAGTCACGTACAGTTGATGATAGACGAAAGACAAGGACAATTGAGAACTCACTTTTTAGCAAGCAATAGCGATGTCTCAGCCAATGAATCTCACCTTACAAATGTCTTTGTCAACATTATAGAGAATGCAATTAAATACTCACCTAACCCACCCGATATAGATGTCTATACCGAAACAATTAAAAATAAACTCCTAATACGAATCAGAGATAAAGGACAAGGAATGAGTAAACAAGCTGTAAAGTATATATTCGATAAGTTTTACAGAGAACATACAGGCGATTTGCACAATGTAAAAGGACACGGATTAGGATTAGCCTACGTCAAAAGTATCGTAGAATATCACCAAGGTACTATAAGCGTAGAAAGCGAAAAAGGAAAAGGTACTACCTTTTATATTAAACTACCCGTTATTTAGTAAGAAAATTCATAAAAAAATAAATTACATATGAACTCAAATTATTATAGTGCTAAAGCACCTTCAGAAAACAAAAGTATTCTACTCGTAGAAGACGACCCCAATTTTGGGACAGTACTCAAAGACTATTTGGTAATGAGCGGTTTCGACGTTACATTAGCCAAAAATGGTATAGAAGGTTTCGAAAAATTTAAAAAAGAAACCTTCGATATGTGCATTTTAGATGTAATGATGCCTTATAAAGATGGCTTTACACTTGCCAGAGAAATAAGAGAGAAAAATGAAAAAATCCCTATCATATTTTTGACAGCTCGCACCATGCGCGAAGATGTAATCAAAGGATATCGTTCAGGAGGTGATGACTATCTAAACAAACCCTTCGACTCCGAAATCCTCTTGATGAAAATACGTTCAATGTTGCAACGTAAAACTATCGAAACTATGATAGACAACAACAAGTTCGAGTTTGAAATAGGAAACTTCTTCCTCAATACCAAATTGCGTATCCTTAAATACAAAGACGAAGAACCTGTCAAATTGTCTCCCAAAGAAAACGAATTGTTGCGATTGTTAGCCCTACATACCGACGACTTTATGTCAAGAGAATTAGCACTCTCTAAAATATGGAAAGACGACAATTATTTCACCTCTCGTAGTATGGACGTATACATCGCAAAATTGAGAAAATTGTTGAAAAAAGACGATAAAGTAGAAATCCTAAATATACACGGAGAAGGTTTTAGGTTAGTAGCCAACAAAGAATCTGAAGGTTTTATATAAAAGATAATAAAATAAAAGTAATATTTTTTAAATAAAACTTTTGTAGTTTTGATAAAAAGTATTACTTTTGCACCCTGAACTTAAAAAGGTTTTATACAGAACTTGTAGTAAATGAGAAAGTTAAAAGAATATGACATTTCTTTTGCAGGATTAAAACAAGGAAAACATCAATTTTTATATCAAATTGACCATTCCTTTTTAGACTTGTTCCCCTTTGATGAGTTAAATGATATTCATCAAATAGTAACAGTGGATTTAGAGAAAAAAACTAATCTTTTAGAATTGCATTTCCACAACAAAGGTACTGTAAATGTAAACTGTGATGTTTCTAATGAACCTTTTGATTTACCTGTGGAAGGCAGTTTGTTTCTAGTTGTGAAATTTGGAGAAGAATATAATGATGACGATGAAGAGCTCCTTATATTACCCTACAATGAACACCAAATGAATGTAGCACAATATATATATGAATTATTAGTGTTATCAATTCCAGCCAAACGTGTACATCCAGAAGTACTCAATGGCACTATGCATTCAGAAGTTTTAGATAAGTTGGCAGCTCTAGCTCCTCAAGAAACACATAAAGAAACAATCACAATAGACCCTCGATGGGAAGGATTAAAGAATTTAATAACAGACAATAAATAAAACATTAAGTAAATGGCACATCCTAAGAGAAGACAATCAAAAACAAGAAGAGATAAGAGAAGAACACACGATGTAGCAGTAGTTCCTCAAATAGCAAAAGATCCTACAACAGGAGAAAACCACTTATATCACCGTGCTCATTGGTATGAAGGAAAACTCTACTATCGTGGGCAAGTGCTTATAGATAACACCGAAGAAAAATCGGAATAATCAAACATTTTAGTTATAATAAAAAAAGCGATGTACTCTATTAAGTACATCGCTTTTTATTAACATAAATAATATAATTATTTTTCTTCTTCAATAGTGTTATTTTCATCCAAAAAACCTTTGGCAAGAAGTAAATTGTACCATTGTATAACCTTTTTAATATCACTTGTATACACACGATCACGATCATAATTAGGCAATACTTTAGCAAAATAAGACTCAAGTGTAGCCCCATCAGCCTTTGGAGAAACACCAGCCTCCTTACCCTCTTCCAATTTCTTTATATTTTCAAAAACTTCAGCAAGAGGAACTTCTTTTTCAGTAGAGTAAATAGCAATCTCAGAAAGAAGACTTACATTGTTACGAATGCCTACAGAAATGCGCTTGTCATCAGCTAAAGAAGTAGCAAGAAAACCTGTGCGGGTCTGATTTTCCAAGTGATACAAACCAGGCTTGCCAGAAATGGCTAATATTTTTGTTAAATTCATATAGTAAAATAGTTTATTAAATTAGTTGATAAAGTTTTTTATTGACGACCTTTAACATCAGGAAATTTCATTCGATAATCTACTTTTACTTTTCCCTTACTGATGTTAGCAAGCTTGTTCTTGATAAGCTGTTTTTTAAAAGAAGAAAGCTTATCAGTAAATAAAATCCCCTCAATATGGTCATACTCATGTTGAATGATACGCGCGGCTAAACCTCCCACTGTAAGTGTATGATGATTAAAATCTTCATCATCATACTCAATAGTGATTTGTTTTTGTCTGCTTACATCTTCACGTATTCCAGGAATACTAAGGCATCCCTCATTAAAATTCCACTTATCACCTATTTCTTCAGTGATTTTGGCATTGATAAATGTCTTGCGAAAGTTTTTTAAAAAAGTACGCTCTTCTTCGCTAAGCTCATCGTCATCAGCAAAAGGAGCTGCGTCTACTACAAAAAGACGGATAGGAAGACCTATTTGGGGGGCAGCAAGTCCTACCCCATAGGCATGATTCATAGTGTCAAACATATTAGCAATAAGGGTCTTGAGTTCAGGATAGTCAGGGGTAATATTAGTCCCTACTTTCCTTAAAACAGGATCACCATAAGCAATAATAGGTAAAATCATTGTGTTATTAAATTATAATTTAGGGGGCAAAAATAGTAATAATTTGTCAATTAGCCAATTTGTAAAAATATTGATTTTTACTAACTATTTATAAGGTGTATGTAATGATATGATTTTGATGTAATTATGAAGTTAAAGAATGGTGAAGTTGCAAAATTATTGTATTTTTTTTAAGAATATTTTTGTGTTTCATCCAAAATATGTATTTTTGCCGTTCAGAAGAGAAAAATAAGTAATTTAATTAAAGAAATGCAAAACAAAGGACTTGTTAAATTATTTGCTATTTTATTTGGGTTGGTAAGTATTTATCAGCTTTCATTTACCTATGTAGCAAGTAGAGTAGAAGATGAAGCCAAAGCTGTAGCTGAGGCAAAAGTGCCTAATACAAAAGCTGATTACATCGCTCAACGTGAGGCAATTGAATCTAAGTATTTAGATGACAAAATGGGGCAAGAGGTCTATAATATTGGTATAGCAAAATTCACTTATGCAGAAGTGAAAGAAAAAGAGCTCAATCGAGGTTTAGACTTAAAAGGAGGTATTAATGTGATATTACAAATCTCTGTTCACGACATCCTTAAAGGACTTGCCAATGATTCTAAGGACCCTATTTTTAATAAATCATTAGCAGAAGCTGATGAACAACTCAGAAAAACAGACAAAACTTACTTGGAATTGTTTTTTGAGGCTTATGCTAAAAATGGTGGAAAATTAGCATCACCAGATGTGTTTGCTAACAAAAATTTGAGCGACAAAATTAACTTTCAAATGAGCGATAGCGAGGTTCGCCCTATCATCAGTAAAAAAGTAGATGAATCTATCGTCTCTGCTTTTGAAGTGTTGCGCAAACGTATTGACAAGTTTGGCGTTTCTCAACCCAATATACAACGTCTTGGAACCTCTGGTCGTATCCTTATTGAATTACCTGGAGCTAAAGATATCAACCGTGTAAAAGCTCTTTTGCAAAGTACTGCTCAACTTGAATTTTGGGAAACTTATAAAAATACAGAAATATTCCCTTACTTAGAAGCTCTCAATGAACAGCTCAAGACAGTAGCTACAACCTCTAACCCTGCTAAAACAATTGATACTTTAGCTACTAATAGTGCAAAAGACTCATTACTTGCAGATACCAAAAAAGATACAGTATCTACTAAAAGTCAGAAAAATCCATTATTTGACTTAGCCAAACCTAGTCCTACCTATGAGGGCTCACCTGTCTTGTTTGCGGCAAGTTTGAAAGATACAGCTCAAATTAATAGTTATTTAAACTCAGCAGAAGCAAAACGCTTGTTGCCTGCTTCTTTACAATATGTGAGATTTGCTTGGGGTAAAGCTGATAAAAAAACATCTATTGTAGAACTTTATGCATTGAAAGGTAATCGTGATAATATACCTCCTCTTACAGGAAATGTGATTACTCAAGCAGATCAAACTTATGATGTGCGTAGCCAGCCAGCTGTTTCTATGCAAATGGATGGTAAAGGAGCCCGTATATGGGAAACTCTTACAGGAAAAGCATTTGCAGAACATAGTAATATAGCAATTGTATTAGATAACACTGTATATTCAGCACCAGGCGTAACTACAGGAGCTATTTCAGGGGGGCGATCTGAAATTACAGGTAACTTTAGTTTGAATGAAGCTATTGACTTAGCCAATGTATTGCGTGCTGGAAAATTACCTGCAGGAGCAACTATTGTTCAATCAGAAATTGTAGGACCTTCATTAGGACAAGAAGCAATAGATAGCGGTATGAACTCTTTCTTTATTGCTACAATCTTTATCTTTGCTTGGATGATACTTTACTATGGCCGTGCAGGGCTCTATGCCGATCTCGCTTTAGTACTAAATGTACTGCTGATCTTTGGTATATTAGCTAGCATTGGTGCAGTACTTACATTACCTGGTATTGCAGGTATTGTACTCACTATAGGTATGGCAGTTGATGCTAATGTGCTTATTTTTGAACGCTCTAAAGAAGAATTAGCAAAAGGTAAGAATGTAGACCAAGCTGTAGTAGATGGTTTTAAACACGCTCTCTCTTCTATCTTAGACTCTAATATTACTACGGCACTTACAGCTGTTATCTTGTTGCTCTTTGGTAGTGGACCTATTCAAGGATTTGCTACTACTTTACTTATAGGTATTGCCACTACTTTGTTTTCAGCTATTTTTATCACTCGCTTATTTATTGATTATAGTGTAGAAAAAAGACATGCACTTACCTTTACAACTCCTATTACCAAAAACTGGTTTAAGAATATAAATATAAACTTTATTGGTAAACGCAAAATAGGATATGCTTTTTCTATAATTTTATCAGTTATAGGTATTATATCACTATTTACACGTGGGCTTGATCAAGGGATTGACTTCGTAGGAGGAAGAACTTATCAAATACGTTTTGAACATGAGGTAAAACCTACCCAGATCGCTGAATCACTTAAACCTGTTTTGGGGACTGTTGAAGTCAAAACTTTTGGAGCTCCTAACCAGGTAAAAATATCTACTAAATACAAAGTACAGGAAGAAAGTACAGAAGTAGATAATGAAATACAAGAACATCTATATAAAGGCTTACAAAACTATTTACCAGCTGGTACTACCTATGATGATTTCTCAAAAGCTTCTTCTACTAATAAAATAGGTATTATGCAATCTATGAAAGTAGGTCCTACTATAGCAGAAGATATTAAAAGCAGTGCTTTTTGGTCAGTTATAGGATCACTTATTGTAATAGGTTTATATATACTATTCCGTTTTCGTAAATGGCAATTTTCAATGGGAGCTATCATATCTTCAGCACATGATGTATTGATGGTATTGGGTATATACTCTCTTACTTATAGTATAATGCCTTTCAATATGGAGATAGATCAAGCATTTATAGCCGCAATACTTACTGTAGTAGGTTATTCATTAAATGACACTGTGATTATCTACGATCGAATCAGAGAAGTAATGCGTGAACCACATTGGTCAAGAGAGAAAATTAATCATGCACTCAACTCAACTTTAAGCCGTACAATGAATACTTCTTTTACTACTTTAGCTGTATTAGTGACCATCTTTATATTTGGTGGGGAAACTCTAAGAGGCTTTATGTTTGCAATGATTATAGGGGTATTTATTGGTACTTACTCTTCAATTTTTGTAGCAGCTCCAATGATTTATGATACTGTAAAGGATGAAGCTGAACATACTGAAGAAAATAAAGAAGAACATAAGAAATAATTTATTTTTAAAATTGTTTTTTGATAAAAAGCTATCTTTTTTATATAAAAGATAGCTTTTTTCTTGGAGATAAAAATTATTAATACTAACTTTGCCCTGTATTTTAACATATTAACTTATCTGAAAATGAAAACATATGACATTGTAATTATTGGTTCAGGGCCTGGAGGTTATGTAGCAGCTATCCGTGCAGGGCAATTAGGTTTTAAAACTGCTCTAATAGAAAAATATGATACATTGGGAGGTACTTGCTTAAATGTAGGTTGTATTCCTTCAAAAGCTTTGCTAGACTCATCACATCATTATGAAGATGCTATAAAGCATTTAGAAGTTCATGGTATTGAAATTACAGGAAAGATAAATTTTAATTTAGAAAAAATGATAGCACGTAAAGCTTCAGTAGTAGAACAAACTTGTGCAGGAGTTAAATTTTTAATGGATAAGAATAAAGTAGATGTTTTTACAGGAATAGGTAGTTTTCTCTCACCTACACAAATTAAAATAACTTCTAAAAAAGATAAGGAAGAGATTATCGAAGCCAAATATATTATTATAGCTACTGGATCTAAGCCTGCTACTTTACCTTTTATCAATCTTGATAAAGAACGTATAATAACCTCTACTGAAGCTCTTTTGTTAAAAGAAGTGCCTAAACATCTGATTGTAATAGGAGGAGGGGTGATAGGTCTTGAATTGGGACAAGTATATAACCGTCTTGGAGCACAAGTATCTATAGTAGAATATGCAGAAAGTATTATACCTACAATGGATAGAGGGTTAGGAAGAGAGTTGACAAAAGTACTTAAAAAACAAGGAGTTAATTTTTATACAGGACATCAAGTAAAAGAAGTAACTCGTAAAGAAAAAAATGTAATAGTGAAAGCAAAAACTCCTAAAGAAGAGTTGGTTGAATTAAAAGGAGATTACTGCCTTGTAGCTGTAGGAAGACGTCCTTATACCGATGGACTAAATCTTGAAATAGCAGGTGTACGGAAAGATGAACGAGGTAGAGTAGAGGTAAATGAGTATTTACAAACCAATGTACCAAATATTTATGCTATAGGAGATGTAGTACGAGGAGCTATGCTTGCTCATAAAGCTGAAGAAGAAGGAGTATTCGTAGTAGAACAGCTTGCCTGTCAAAAGCCTCATATTGATTATAATTTGATTCCTGGAGTAGTTTATACTTGGCCAGAAGTAGCAACTATAGGTAAAAGTGAAGAACAGCTAAAAGCTGAAGGGATAACTTATAAAGTGGGACAATTTCCCTTTCGTGCCCTAGGTCGTGCTCGCGCAAGTATGGATACAGATGGTTTTGTAAAGATTTTAGCAGATACTCAAACTGACGAACTTTTAGGAGTACATATCATTGGACCTCGTGCTGCTGATATGATATCAGAAGCGGTAACAGCAATGGAATTTAAAGCAAGTGCAGAGGATATAGTCCGTATTTGCCATGCGCACCCTACTTTTACTGAAGCTATAAAAGAAGCTGCTTTAGTGGCTACAGAAAATAGAGCAATACATATTTAGATAATAGTTTATTATTAAAGAAAATTAAGAATAAAATATTGTTTTATTGAGAGTTATAAAGGGGAATTTTATTATACTCTTTCTTCAGGCAGGCAAAAGCTATTAATAAGATATTTCAAATATTACTTAATCACCCCTTGATTCATATTATTAAGGTAATAAAAAAAGAGATTCATTATGAATCTCTTTTTTTTGTAGTTACTATTTATTTTGAAAATACACGCTATTTTTTCGTAAAAAAAATTTCGCAATAAAAAAAAAGTTGTACCTTTGTGCCGTAACCATTAATAAAAGATTTATGAGTACACGATTTAGTGACACCCAAACAGCATTTGCACTTAAAAGTCAGTCAGAACTTAATTGGGCTTATTGGCTCTTTAAACTTATTGGTAATAATACTTTAATAAATGTAGGTACTCTACTTACCAATTTTTCTTTAAAACTTCATTTACCTATAGAAGGAATTATTAGGCGTACTGTATTTAATCAGTTTTGTGGAGGTATTTCAGAACAAGATTGTTTACCAGTAATAAAAAAAATGAAAGAGAAGGGAGTAGGCTCAGTATTAGATTATTCGGTAGAAGGTAAAGATGACGAAACCTCTTTAGAAGCTACTTTTGAAAAGACAATGGAAATTATAGACTTCGCTAATCAGCATAGAAATGAAGGAATTCCTATAGTAGTATTTAAACCTACGGGGTTTGGTCGCTTTGCTATTTTTCAAAAGATAACTGAAAAAAAAGCTCTTACAACTATAGAAGAACAAGAGTGGGAGCGTGTCAAAGCACGTTTTGACATAGCTTGTAAACGTGCCTATGAATATAAAATTCCTATTTTAGTAGATGCTGAGGAAAGTTGGATGCAGACAGCTGCAGATGATCTCGTAGAGGAAATGATGAAAAAATACAACAAAGAAGAACCTATTGTTTATGGTACACTTCAAATGTATAGAAACGACCGTTTTCCTTACCTTAAAAGTTTGTATGAGCGTGCTTTACAAAATGGATTTTATATAGGGATGAAAATAGTGCGCGGTGCTTATATGGAGAAAGAAAATGAACGAGCGCTAGAACAAGGTTATCCAACACCTATTTGTCCTACAAAACAGGCAACTGATGAAAATTATAACACTGTAATACGTTATATATTTGATCATATAGACCGAATTTCGCTTTTTGCAGGTACTCATAATGAAGAAAGCGCTGCTCTTGTTATAGATTTGATGAAAGAAAAAGGTTTACAACCTAATGATAAACGAGTATGGATAGCACAACTTTATGGAATGAGTGACCATATTAGTTTTAATACTTCTAAGGAAGGGTATAATGTAGCTAAATATTTGCCATTTGGACCTGTGAGAGAAGTAATGCCTTACCTTATAAGACGTGCAGAAGAAAATACTTCAGTAGCAGGACAGACAAGTAGAGAGCTTGCTCTATTAAGTATGGAAAAGAAGCGCAGAAAACAAATACGTTCATAATATAAGCGTTTCATAATACATTATATTTTTTAATCCTCGTTTCTTTATTTTTTCTCTCTTCTCAATAGAAACGAGGATTTTTTTTGTGAATAATTATTTTTTTTGTACTTTTGCATAGTTATTCAAAAAGTAAAGAAAAGAGAATGGCAAAATCCATAGATTCATTTAATAAACGAAGATTGATTACTTCTTATTTTTCGGTAATTGTAAGTATTACTTTGGTCTTGTTTTTATTAGGATTTTTTGGTTTTTTAGTATTGAGTACTAATAAATTAGCTAACCATTTTAAAGAACAAGTAATAGTTACAATTCTAATAAAAGATAATGCTAAAAATGCAGACATTAGTCAGTTACAGAAAACACTTTCAGTAGCTACCTTTGTAAAATCATTGAGATTTGTTTCGAAAGAAGAGGCTGCAGAGAAACTTAGTAAAAATATAGGAGAAGATTTTGTAAGTTCTATAGGCACTAATCCATTACAAAATGCCATAGATTTGAGTTTGAAAGCTGAATTTGCAGAACCTGATAAAATGCAAGAGATAAAAAGAGATTTAGAACAAAATTCTTTTGTATCAGAGGTAGTTTATGATCAGTCTCTAGTGGCTCTTATTCATCGAAATGTAAATAGAATAGGACTTATTACTTTAGTGTTTAGTGCATTATTTACTTTTGTATCAGTATTACTTATCAATGCTTCTATAAGATTATCCATTTATTCCAAACGATTTATAATTAAAACAATGCAATTGGTAGGAGCTACACGCCATTTTATACAATTACCATTTATAAAAATAAATGTGCGTTTAGGTCTGTTAAGTGCATTTATAGCAATAGGATCTTTTTATTTTTGTTTATGGACAATAGTGAGAACATATCCAGAATTTGCTATCTTAATGGACACAACAGTACTTTGTGTGGTATTTGTAGGAATTTTGGTAGTAGGACTTCTTATTAGCTGGCTAAGTACTTACTTTGCAACACAAAGATTCTTGAATTTAAATACAAATGATCTTTACTATTAAAAAATAATAAATGAAACATCATACAACTTTTATATTTAGAAAGAAGAACTATCTCATAATGGGGGTAGGATTAGTAATAATAGTACTTGGATTTATACTGATGAGTGGAGGGGAGAGTAGTACCCCCAATATCTTTGATACTTCAGTATTTACTTTTAGGCGTATTCATTTGGCACCTACTTTAGTACTTTTGGGGTTTGCAATTGAAATATATGCTATTTTAGCTAAACCTACACAAATAAAAGAAAATGAAAAATAATTTTTATGGTAATAGTAACCTTACAACGTGAAAAATGTATAGGCTGTAACTATTGTGTAGAGGTAGCGCCAGAACAGTTCCAAATGTCTAAAAAAGATGGAAAAACAGTATTGTTACGCTCTATAGAAAAAAAAGGTTTTTTCACATTTAAAAGCTATGATGACAATATTTATAATGACTGTGAAAAAGCACAAAAAGCCTGCCCAGTAAAGATAATAAATACTAAATTAATCATTAGTAAATGATTAAGAATTAAAAATTCTAACACTTCATCTATATGAAAATAATTACAATCAAAAAAAATATATTATTAGTTATTTGTGTATTAGTTTTTTATACTGTTAAGGCACAATATATAGGAGTAAAAGCAGGGTATAACTATGCTACACTGAAAGGTACAGTCAGAAATGGTGCATCAGTGAGACCCTATCATGGATATTATGCAGGGGCAACATTAGAGTTTCCTTTATCAAAATTATTTTCCTTACAAGTAGAAGCTATCTATAATCGTAGAGGTGCTAATATTACTACTCCTGTTTATGGTAAAGCAAAGCTTAGTTTAGACTATTTGTCTTTACCTGTGATGGCACGTTTTAATGTAGGGAAAGGTATTAATTTTCATATAGGACCTCAATTAGAGTATCGTATTGATAAACCTAATTTTTATTTTGATGGGACTGAGCCAGTAACCCGTGTCAATGCTGATGGTTTAGATATTATCGATGCAACTATGACAGTAGGGATAGGTTATATGACCGATGCAGGGTGGTTTTTTGAGATACGCTGGCTACAAGGACTTAGTAGTGTATTTGAAACAGATGAACCCACCTTAATACATATAGGTTTTAGTAATGATTATAATTTCAAGAATAGAACATTGGCATTAGGTGTAGGATATCGATTCTAGTAAGTTATAATTGATAAACAATTAATAAGTGAAGATAAAAATAATATACTTTATAGTATTTTTAGTAGGCTTGTATGCTTGTGAGAAAGATAAGAGTATACGAAATCCTTATTTAGGAGAGGTACATTTTACCTATACAATCAATATGGATTTACCTCTTTATAATGCTTTAAAAACTCCAATGAGTACAGTCTTTATACCTTATGGAGGTATAAAAGGTTTTTTTGTAACCTATAATGGAAGTTCTTATTATGCTTGGGAAGCTACTTGCCCTAATCATAACTTAGAAGATTGTAGAGATCGCTTACGTTGTGTCTCAGGATCTTCTTTTGAGTTTTGTGAAGATACTTCTAAAAGCTATATTTATGTAAAGTGTCCTTGTGGAGGTACTGTTTATAGTTTAATAAACGGAGGTGCAGTCTCTTCTCCTTTATCTAATGTATACCCTTTACTTAATTATAATGTATCAATATCAGGGAATGTTTTAACTGTTAGTAATTAATAATGTTATCAAAATACTTAGAAAATAACAAGCCTATTACTTTTGTCATTGTGTTATTAGCACTATTGATAGGAGGAGGGATATATTATAATCAAAAACTACCAGTTTTTTTTTCCTCCAAAAGTACATTTATACTAATCATTCTAAATCTCTTATTCTTATTTATTTCATTATTACTTCTTCACCAGATAGATAGATGGAATGAGCTTACTGAAACGAAGAATTGTTATTCTATAGCTTTTTTTAGTATTTTTATAGTACTTTTTCCTTATCTCTTTGAACAAATAAGGTTAGTATTAGCTAATTTACTTATTATTATAGCTCTATGGCGTGTACTAACACTTAAGACAGGCACTTCTATTGCACAAAAGCTATTTGATACTTCTTTATTAGTAGTATGTGCAAGTTTATTACATCCTTGGGCTTTGGTATTTTTACTAAATATATGGATATCATTGCTCTTTTATGGAGACCAAAAAAGACGGTATTGGTTTATACCATTTTTAGCTATTCTCATTATAGGGATGCTTTTAGGAGCTGTATTACTTATATTGCAAGAGCCTTTTCCTCTAGAAAATCCTTATCAAGAAATTGCGTATTGTTTTATACATCTTTTGGAACTACCTTCTTATACATCTGTTCAATGGTTATCAATAGTGAGTTTAGGAGTACTATTACTTGTGTCGTTGATAGTGTATTATTTTAAAAGTACCTATCATAGTATTAGCTCATTAGTAGTGATACAGTTTCTATGGGTAGGACTTTTAGTAGCTTTTTTGTCTAAAGAAGTTATTTATGTTTTTGCTCCTATTGCAGTACTCTTTGCTCTTTATGTAGAAAAAATACGTATTTGGTGGTTGAAAGAGACATTCTTATGGCTACTCCTCTCTCTCCCAGCTGTCAGTTTATTACTCCATTTTATTGCCAAAGGCTAAATCGCCAGCATCGCCTAAACCAGGTACTATATAGCCGTGTTCGTTAAGAGAAGGGTCGATAGTAGCAATCCATAGATGGGTAGTTTCAGGAAATTTATCTTCTAAATATTCTATTCCTTGTTGAGCACCAATTACAGCAAATAAATGTATTTCTTTAGGTTTTCCTAAGGGGGTTAATGCATTATATACATTAGCAAAAGAGCGCCCTGTAGCCAGCATAGGGTCCGCTAAGAAAAGAATTTTTCCTTCTAAAGAAGGAGAGGCAAGATACTCTACCATTATGTCAAAATCGGTTTCTGAAGTGTGTTTGCGATAGGCTGATATGAAGGCATTATCGGCATTGTCGAAGAAGTTCATCAGGCCTTGATGTAGCGCTAAACCGGCTCTTAAAATAGAACATATTACGATATCATCCTTGGGTAATTGTACCTTTTTTTCACCCAAAGGTGTGTTTATCAGCTCTGTTTTATAATGTAAAAACTTACTCATTTCGTAGCAGAGTACTTCGCCTATGCGTTCTAAATTCTTTCGAAAACGCATGCGGTCTTTTTGAATGTTTACATCGCGCAACTCAGCGATAAAACGGTTTAATACAGAGGGTTCTTCGCCCAAATGATGTATGATCATTGGTTGTTAATTTTAGTTTGTTTTACGCTACAAAAGTACTATATAATTTGTTAATTTCCAAATTTTCGAAAAATGATAAATTCTTTTTTGGCACGCTATTTGGGCTATATACTTCAAAATCATTAAAAATAATTAAACATATGAAAAAGAAAATTACTAAATTAATAGCTGTAGTAGCTATAATGTTGCTTACTACTACGGCTTATGCACAAGAGTTTCATTTAGGTGCTAAAGCAGGTGCCAATTTGAGTAAAGTAGATGGTGTTGCTTATGACAAGGCCTTTAAATTAGGCTATCAGTTGGGGGGATTTCTCGAATATGATTTCAATGAACATTGGGGATTGCAAGGTGAGGTACTTTTTATCCAAACAAACACCAAACTCCGTGATAGCTATCAATCGGTGTGGGATGAGAAGTTTGATAAGAAGAAAACTCTTAACTATGTGAGTGTGCCTGTGCTATTGAAGTATAACCCTAACGGACTTATCTCATTGCACGCAGGGCCTCAGTTTAGTTTTCTTGCCAATCGCGATGATAGTACTTGGGAGGATGGCAAAAAACTCTTTAAGAATACTGATTTTTCATTAGTAGCAGGGGCAGAAGTGAATATAGGTCCACTATTTGCTTATGGGCGTTATGTGTGGGGCTATAGTGATATCAGTAATGCTCTTAAGGAAAAAGCAACTACCCAACAAATTCAATTGGGGGTAGGTGTGAGATTTTAAATAGATAGGAATTAAAAGATAAGAGGTAAGAAATAAGTGTTTTGCTTATTTCTTACCTCTTATTTTTTACTTATATAACAGATATTTTTTGCGGACTTCTTTAAATTTTTGGATATCTTTTTGCCAACTTAGTCGTATTTCTTCTTCTGTTTTTCCTTCTGTAATTTGCTTTTTTAACAAGTCATTTCCTGCAATTTTATTAAAAGAACTACTGAAAAAAGGTGTTTTTACGCCTTTACTTTGCTCAAAAGCTTTTTTAAGCCATATAAGGTTGATCTTGCTAAGGCGAGGTGTATCTCTAAGGTCTTCACCATAGCAAAGTTTGCCTTTGAACTTAGGGTTTTTGTCGCCACTATTGGGGTGAGGGGTGAAGCTAAAAGTGCTTTTTTCGAAATAAGGAGATCCATAGATTTGGAACTGTTGAGAAGTACCACGCCCCATACTTACGTTTGTTCCTTCAAAGAAACAGAGACTGGGGTATAGGTTTACAGCTATCTCATTAGGCAGGTTGGGCGATGGTTTTACGGGTAATTTATAAACTGTTTGATGGGTGTAATGAGCTAATGGAATTATTTTTATATCGGCGGTAAGTCCTCCTTCGAGCCATTTTTCGCCATTGATCATCTGTGCGTATTCGCCGATGGTCATTCCGTAGACTACAGGCACGGGGTGCATCCCAATAAAGCTTTTGAAGGCGGGTTGCAATACAGGTCCATCGATATAATGAGCATTGGGGTTTGGGCGGTCGAGAACTATCAGAGGGATGTGAGCCTCGGCACAAGCTTCCATCACATAGTGTAAGGTAGAGATATAGGTGTAGAAGCGGGCTCCTACATCTTGCAAATCGAAGACTATCAGGTCAATGCCTTTCAACTGTTCAGGGGTAGGTTTTTTGTTTTTGCCATAGAGCGATACTATAGGAAGGCCTGTACGAGTGTCTTTGCCATCTTTAACTACTTCGCCAGCGTCGGCATCACCGCGAAAACCGTGTTCAGGAGCAAATACTTTAGCAATGTTTACTTTCTTCTTCAGCAGGGTGTCTACTAAATGTATATATCCTCCTTTTTCGTTGCGCACTACTCCTGTTTGGTTGGTTACGATTCCTATGTTTTTTTCTCTCAAATCCTTGATATAGAGATACATTCTATTAGCGCCTGTTGTTACTTCTTCTACTTGTGTATCAGAGGGTTGAGTAGATTGTTCCAAGCGTGCTTGACCATTATTTTTACATGAAATGAGCATACATAAGAAAAAAAGTGTAACTTTGGCACTTCTAAAAGATAGCATTGTTTTGAATGTCGAATATTTCATAGCTAAAAAGGTTGTCTTTACAAAAGGCGACAAAGGTACAATTTCTTCTCCAATAATCAAAATGGCAATCGCCGCTATTGCGGTGGGGATGGTGATGATGCTTATTGCGGTGGCTACGGGCATAGGTTTGCAACGCAAGATACGTGAGAAGTTGGTAGTTTTTCACGGGCACATACAAATAGCCAGTTACGATGCCAATCTATCGGGTATAACGACAAAACCGATAACTATTCATCAAGATTTTTATCCTATTTTCAAATCGGTTCCTGAGGTGCGCCATATACAAGCGGTAGCTACCAAGGGGGGTATTATTCGTACAGAGGCTACCTATGAATCTATTCTCGCCAAGGGGGTGGGCAAAGATTATGATTGGTCGCTTTTTCGGGATTTTATAGTGCAGGGGCGTGTGCCAGCAGTGCAGGGTGAGGAGGTGAGTGATGAGATACTGATGTCGGTATATTTGGCTAACCGCTTGCACCTAAAGCTGGGTGACCGTTGCCAAGCGATATTTTTAAAGGATGAGGCTGCTCAAGCGCCCAATCAGCGGAGTTTTAAGATTGTGGGGCTTTACAATAGTGGTTTTCAGGAGTTTGATGCGTCGTATGTTTTTACTGATATACGCCATATTCAGAAAATTAATAAGTGGAAGCCTGACGAGATTGGTCATTTTGAGCTTTTTATCAAGGATTTCGACCGTATAGAAGAAGTAGGCAAACAGGTATATGGTAATGTAGGGTCTTTTTTGGATGCTGAGACCATAGTGAAGAAGTTTCCTTTTATTTTTGAATGGCTGGGGATGTTTGATTTTAATATTTATCTTATCATAGGAATAATGATAGTGGTAGGGGGCTTTAATATGATTACGGCTATCTTGGTGCTTATCTTAGAAAAGACCCCGATGATAGGAACGCTTAAGAGTTTGGGGGCTACTGATGGTAGTATTCGCAAGATATTTTTGTATAACGCGACTTATATTATAGGTTTAGGCTTGCTATGGGGTAATCTTTTAGGATTTTTACTGCTATGGTTGCAACAAAAATATAGTTTTGTGAAGTTAGACCCCGCTACTTATTATGTGAGTGAGGTGCCAATAGCTTTCACTCCTCTATGGATTCTTTTGCTGAATGTGGGGGTACTCTTTTTGTGTCTTCTGATGTTGTTGCTACCTACTTATATCATTACTAAGATTTCACCTAGCCAGTCGATGAAGTTTAGTTAGGCGCTAGGAGGGGAGGAGCTCCAAGCTTGCTCCAAGATTGCTCCAAGATTTGTTTAGGTAAGAGGTAAGAGGTAAGAGGTAAGAGGTAAGAGGGGATAGGAGGGTGGATTTTGTTAAAGTTGGGGGCTTTGACAGTGTTGTTTTTCTTTGAAATTTAAAATAAGGCTTTTTAAAGGGGTTTTGTATTGTGTGATGTGTTTCTCTATCACTTTTTAAAAATAAGGCTTTTAAAAGCTTTTGATGAGGTTGGTTTTAATAGATTGTGATTATGTATTTTTAAAGAATTATAAATATAATTTATAGTTGAACTCATGGGAGTAATGGGAGGTTTTTAGGTAAGAGGTAAGAGGTAAGAGGGGGTAATGGGAGTAATGGGAGTAATGGGAGTAATGGGAGTAATGGGAATAATGGGAGTAATGGGAGGTGCGAGCCGCACGGGCAATGATGGGAGTAATGGGGTGCGAGCCGCACGGGCAATGATGGGGGTAATGGGAGTAATGGGAGGTGCGAGCTGCACGGGTGATGATGGGGGTAATAGGGGGTGATGATTAGTTTTTGGCTTTATAGTTCTTACGAGCTTGATACATATTTTCTCTTATGCCTCCTTGTTTTATGAAATTACTTTCTTGTTTTTTTAATAGTTGGAAGAGTAAACTGGAGGTTTGATGAATGAGGGTTATACAGAGATTTGCAAGCTCTTCATCATTACATTTTGGTAGAAGTGATGTGTATTCTAAGAATATTTTTTGACTTGAAGCATATAAACGAGTCTTTTCATAACGAGGATGTGTTTTCGTCCATAGGGTTTTGTTTCGAGTTCTTAAATAATCTTTATAATCAATTAACAACTCTTCAAGACTTGCCCTAGCGACATTCGTTAGCTTAATTTCGGTTTCTGAAGATGTGATAGCCGCTTGATTGCCCTCGGCAATGTTTTGCTTTCCTGAACGTGCGGCTTGTATCATTTGATCAATAGTACGATCGCTTTTTTGAAGAAAATGCTGCACAAAGAAAAAGGTAATATCATAAATTATTTTGCTCTTTTGATAAACAATAAGTTTTTGATAATTGCCTCTTTGTGCTAAAAATATGGTATCCATTAGTCTTGATTTTGATTATTGTACCGCAAATTAAAAACTTTTTTTGACTTTTGCAAAAAATGAAGGAAAAAATTATAGTGCGAAGAGGGAAGAAGGGGATAGGGGATAGGCAATAGGGGATAGGGGGATGATGGGAGGTGCGAGCCACACGGGCGATGATGGGGGTAATGGGAGTAATGGGAGGTGCGAGCCACACGGGCAATGATGGGAGTAATGGGAGTAATGGGAGTAATGGGAGTAATGGGAGGTGCGAGCCGCA
>CAUQUO010000024.1:0-36336 GCA_963521335.1 uncultured Capnocytophaga sp. | reverse complement strand
CCAGTGACCCTCTGCTTGTAAGGCAGATGCTCTGAACCAGCTGAGCTAAGAACCCCAATTTTTCTCTCTTTTAAAAACTTAAGTGGGTCCTACTGGATTCGAACCAGTGACCCTCTGCTTGTAAGGCAGATGCTCTGAACCAGCTGAGCTAAGAACCCTTACGTTTTTCAATCTGGGTGCAAAAGTACTACTTTTTTTATTACTACCAAATTTTTTTCTAAGAAAAAATAAAATAAAAAATATTTTTTATAACTATTAAATTGATATTTTTTTATAAAAAACTTTTAATCAGTTGTTTATCTACCATATAGTATTTTTCTTAACCACTCTATATTCTTTATCAATCGTTGTGTTATATCGCAACCTATGATAGTAAAAATAGTAAATAATAAAATATTTAGATATAAATTATTGCTTATATAAGCTTCTATATAAGTAGTTATAAACCTAAAATAATAATGGGTTACATATATTTCTAACGATATTCCTCCTAAATATGCTAATATTTTTTTAGCTTTGGAATCCCAATGACATAACCATTCCCATAATATATAAGATGCTGTGATACCTGTAAATGCTAATAAATACAAGCGAATACTATATAAAAAATACATATTCTCATCTATCTCCCAAAATAATAAACAAGGAAATAACACAAGATTGCACCACCCTATTGACCTTAAAGTTTTTATAACTTTTGAATAATACAGATGAACTACATAACCTAAAATAAAATAAATAGAATACCAACAGAGCTCAGGTAAACCATAATAAGGTCTATGTGTCCCTGTAATACGATGAGTAAAAATAAGAATACCCCAAAGCCCTATCATTATCCATAAATGATGATTTTTATTTATTTTTAAAGCTATATAAAGTAAAAAACATTCCCAAAATAATAACCAAAGAAACCACATCCCTCTTGTAGGTTCATAAATCAGCTTTGATAAGTAAAAAAAAATTTTATCAATATCAAAAATATAACCATGATAAGCTACAGAAATAAAAAACCAAACAAAAAAAGGAATCACCAATACCCGAAAACGCCTACCTAAATTTATCTCTCTTCGCTTATTAAAACTTACATATCCTGAAAGAAACATAAACAAAGGCATATGAAAAGCATAAATTGTTACATATAACGGATTAGTACGATTATCTCCTGAAAACCATAACGAGGCGTGCCCTATGACAACTAATATAATCGCAAAACCTTTAAGTACATCTATTAGAGGATCACGTACTTTTACTGTTGTTTCCATTGATAGGCTAATAGTGTATTTTTTAATAGCATCGCAATCGTCATAGGCCCTACACCCCCAGGTACAGGAGTAATAAAATTAGCTTTCTCTTTTACCTCTTCAAAAGCTACATCTCCTACAATGCGATATCCTTTTGAAATACTATTGTCTTCAATACGCGTAATGCCTACATCTATTATAGTTACCCCTTCTTTTACCATATCGCCTTTTAGGAACTCAGGAATACCCAATGCCATTATAATAATATCAGCTTTTCTTGTGAAATCCGAAAGATTAGGAGTATGACTATGAGTCAGCGTAACCGTTGCGTTGCCTTGCGCACCTTTTTGACTAAGCAATATACTAATAGGTCTACCTACAATATGAGAACGCCCTACTACTACTACATGTTTGCCTTGAGTAGGCACTTTATAGCGTCTTAGTAACTCCATAATACCGAAAGGAGTAGCAGGAATAAAAGCTTCCATATCTAATGCCATTCTCCCAAAATTAGCAGGATGGAAACCATCTACATCCTTTGTAGGATCTATGGCTAAAAGTATCTTTTGCTCATCAATGTGTTTAGGTAAAGGCAATTGTACAATATAACCATCAATTTTAGGATTGTTATTTAGCTTTATAACTTCTTCTAATAAAACCTCTTCACTAATATTAGCAGGTAGTTTTACCAAAGTAGATTCAAAACCTACTTGTTCGCAAGCTTTTACTTTACTGCTTACATATGTGAGGCTTGCGCCATCATTACCTACCAATACAGCAGCCAAATGAGGAGCTCTTTTAGCTTGGGCTTTCAGCTGTTTTACTTCTTGAGTGATTTCTTGTTTGAGAACTTCAGAAGTTTTTTTTCCGTCTAAAATAGTCATAATATTGATTGTTTTTAGTGGTTAAAGAGTTTCCTCATCAGTGATGTCAAGCTCTATTTGGTTCAAAAGTTGTTTCACTTGAACTAATGATTCAAATGATTCACTAAAAGTAACAACTGTCTTAGTCTTGTCAATTTCATCTACTAATGCTTTTACCAAATCAACGGGTACGAGTTCTTCTCCTCCTGATAAATCAGCATTGAAATCAATACCTACAGCCATTGTTTCTACTTGCATCCCAAAACAAATCTCTATAAACTCCTCTAAAGTAGCCGATTTTACAATCCCCTTAGCCCATTCATCTGTTTTGCAAGCTATTGCTTTGTTCTTACTATCCCAAAAGAGTACTACGGGAATAGCTTCTTTAGTTTCTTCAATATAGAAAATTTGTGAACCACACATTGCAAACGATTCTTCTACCTCTAAGTAAAAAACCTCTTTATTCTTTACTACAGTTTTAACGAATTCTTGTAACATATTTGTATTAATTTATTATTGTCTCATTCCCTGCATCATCTGCATCATCTTTCTACCTCCACCACCTTGCATCATCTTCATCATCTTACTCATCTGTTCAAACTGTTTCATCAGTTGGTTTACCTCTTGAAGATCACGACCACTACCTTTAGCAATACGTTTTTTTCTACTCATATCGATAATTGCAGGAGTACTGCGTTCTTTTGGGGTCATAGAGTGGATAATAGCTTCAATATGTTTAAAAGCATCATCTTTGATATCAATATCTTTTACAGCTTTGCCTACCCCTGGCAACATACCAAGAAGGTCTTTCATACTACCCATACGCTTAATTTGCTGTATTTGCTCCAAAAAATCATCAAAACCAAATTGATTTTTAGCAATCTTCTTTTGTAACTTGCGAGCTTGCTCTTCGTCAAATTGTTCTTGTGCACGTTCTACTAATGATACCACATCTCCCATCCCAAGGATACGGTCGGCCATACGTTCAGGATAGAAAACATCAATAGCGTCCATTTTTTCACCTGTTCCTACAAATTTAATAGGTTTATTTACTACCGATTTGATAGTAATTGCCGCTCCACCTCGGGTATCACCATCGAGTTTAGTGAGGATAACTCCATCGAAATTAAGTACATCGTTGAATGCTTTGGCGGTATTCACGGCATCTTGCCCCGTCATTGCATCAACTACAAAAAGGGTTTCTTGTGGGTTGAGTGCTTTGTGAATGTTAGAAATTTCATTCATCATTTGCTCATCAACAGCCAATCGACCAGCCGTATCCACAATCACAACATTCAAGTGATTCTCTTTAGCATACTGTACCCCTTTTTGAGCAATATCCACAGGATTACTATTCTCTTTATCAGAAAAAACAGGCACACCTACTTGTTCTCCTACAATATGTAACTGATCTATTGCAGCAGGGCGATATACATCACAAGCAACTAAAAGAGGTTTCTTATTTTTCTTATTCTTAAGGTAATTAGCTAATTTACCAGAAAAAGTAGTCTTACCAGAACCTTGCAATCCTGACATTAAAATCACTGTAGGATTGCCCGATAAATTTACTCCAGCTGCATCACCTCCCATTAGCTGAGTAAGTTCATCTTTTACAATTTTTACCATCAATTGCCCTGGTTGTAAAGTGGTGAGTACCTGTTGCCCTAAAGCCTTTTCCTTAACTGTATTAGTGAAATCTTTAGCTATTTTATAGTTTACATCGGCATCAAGTAATGCACGACGCACTTCTTTCAATGTTTCAGCTACATTTATTTCGGTAATCTTACCATGCCCTTTTAAATTATGGAGGGCTTTCTCTAATTTATCACTTAAATTGTCAAACATTTTTCTTTAATTTAAAAAGTTGCGCAAAGATATAAAATAAAATCGGAACTACAAGTCTATTACTCTCTTTCTGTTCAAAAAATATAAAAAATCTCGAAAATAGAAAATTTTTCTCCAGTATTATCCTATTTGTAAGGTATAGAAAAGGTATACCTACAGTATAGCTACCCTATACTTAACCTAAAAGTTATTATTTCTGTCGAAAAACCTTTCTATAGAAAAAAATTATCCTTTCTCTATTTGATCCGCTATATTTTCAAACAAATCGTTCTTTGTTTTTTCGTATAATTCGCGGAACTTCTTAGCGTATTCTTTAGGAAAAGACTTCCAAAAGTTTTCATCTTCTATTATGTTATTATAATAATAGTGGTATCCTTTAGGTATCTTTGTTATCGACTCATATAGCACTTCAAACTTGTTAGGTATATTGCTTTTTGCAATAAGGTAGTACAGAATTTCTTTCTTATAAATAGATGCTTTAGGAAGTATTTCCAAAATAAGTTTGTTAAGGCGAGAACTATTTTCTTCTAAATTAGAAAGAACTTTAAGAGCTTCTAAACTGTAATTATCATCGCATTTCTTAAGACTTAACAGATAATTATAGAATAAATCAGCCCAACGTGAGTCTATTTTATCAGGTGTAATAGGACGTAATTTTTTATAGAAAAAACCTACGGCATATCCCCCTTTAGTCCCTGCTAATCCTTCTATAGCATCATAATGAGCAAGTACCTTTCCAAATTGAGGAGCAAAAATCTCATAGATTTTCTCTTTGCTATATTCGGCTTCTCCGTTAAGAATACGATAAAAATAATCAGTAAAAAGAGGATATGCCCAATCACTATGTACTAATGTATCAGTGTATTGTTCATAAAAAGGTATGATTTTCTCTTGTTTAAATGTATCTAATACATCTACAAGGCGTGGTATAATATGATAATTAGTAAGTGAACGCTTTTTAGCCATCACATTGAAGAGTTTATTACCAAACATTTCTCCCAAAAGTGCATAAGTCTCAGGATAATCTTTATATTTCAACACTTCCAACTCTATAGGCAAACGTTCAAAAGCTGCTACTACTGCTTTCTCGTCAGAGTCATCCATTGCAAGTAACGCTTCAAAGTATTCACGCACTTTTTGAACAAACGACTGATAGTGCGAGGGTAGCGGAACTGTAGCAATAGCATTTGCTAAGAGTTCCGCATTTCCTTTCTGTTTGTTATTGCTGTACAATTCGTAAAGTTTGTCAATACTGCGTTGCGTACCGAATTTGGCTAACGCTTTATAAGCTGCTCCTCGTACCACTTTATTCTTATCACTTGTCAAACTGATGATAAAGTCTTCTGTCTTTTCATCTTTCTTGTCTGAAAGTATAATGACGGCTTCAGCTTGTAAGTTAGGCAGATTTTCAGCAAATATTTTATCTACCAAAGCATCTATTCCTTCATAACCTAATTGGTGTAGCAAACGCAATCGGCGTACGTGTTCTGTTTTGTCCTCCAAACGAAAGTCTGATAAAAGGAAGGGGAGCATTGCTTTCCCACAAGTAGGGATAATAGTTTCCTCTACATAATCGGCAAGTTCGGTGTATTTATCTGCTAAAGCATAACTCAAGTAACCATAAGTCCGCGAATCGTCAAACAGTTTGCGTTCAAAAGCATCTTTAAGCACCTCTAATCGTCCCGATTTGCTCTCAGTAAGAGCTTGTAACACGGGTTTTAGCTGTAAATAGGAATAAGTAGTATTCACATCTGCCAAAGCGATAGTGGGAACCTGCTCGCTCTTTTCGGCTTCAGCCTCTATAGTAACACCTTGTGTGTAGAGTACTGAATAGAGCAAAGTAGCAACATTCAATAACTTTTCGGCAGCTTGTGTGCTTTCTACTTGTAGCAAAGATTCTACTTCTTGGGCTAACTTATTGAATACGGGAGCTTTTTCACCTAACTTTTTCAGTATAGGAACGTGCTTCTGCAAGCGTGGATCATTCTTCGCAAACTTACTTCCCGCTATAAACAAGCGATTCAGTTCTTGTTGTAAATCGTATAAGGGTTTCATTTTAATCTGCTATTTAACTGATTTCTCAATTTCGTCTGCTATGTCTTCAAATACATTTAGCCTATTCTTCTTTGCCAAAGCTCTAAACTTCTCTACATATTCCTTAGGAAACTGTTCCCAGAAATCTGCATTAGAAAGATAGTAAAGATAGTAATAAGAATTACCTGATTTTACTCTCTCTAAGGTATGATAAATCAGCTCAAACTTATTAGGCAAATTGCGCTTTAATACCAAGCGGAACATCCATATCATATCATCTGAATACGATTGAGACAGAGCTTTCAATAGCAAATCATCTAATCTTTGGCTTGTTCCTTCTAAAGCATCAAGTATAAAGAGTACTATATGGGTATAACTATTATTGAGCTTTTTAAGACTTTCGATAAAAGAATAGAAAGTGTTTACCCAGCGAGGGTCTAATCTATCCACTCTCACTTTTGATTCTTTAAAGGAATTATAAGCATAACTACCCTCTATACCACTAAAAGCTCGTAATATCTCTTCCGTAGCAGCTGATTTTCCCAATTGAGAACTGAATACCTCAAAGAGCTTTTCTTTGCTATAGTTTTCATTCTTGAAAGCACTACAGAAATAGTTAATCCACATATCGCTATAGCCATTAGTATAGGTGAGAAGTTGCTTATGGGTATCATAAAAGGCGAGTACTTTATCGCTGTTCAAGGTATTTAATACCCCCATCATATTGGTAGCGGTAGGGTCATACGTATTCTTGAACACTTTCTTGCGTCGTGCATTAAACTCCTTGTTCTGCAACATCTCCGCAAAGAGTGCATACACTCCCTCACAATCCTTATTTGCCAAAATATCTATATCAATAACAAAGCGTTCAAAAGCTGCGCTAAGCGCTTTCTCATCTGAATCATCTATGGTTAATAACTGCTGATAACGCTCTTGTATTTTCTCCACAAATGGCAGGAAATACTCAGGAGCAGCTACTTTGGCGATAGCTTCTGCCAAGAGCTCTGCATTGCCTTTCTGCTTATTGGTGTTGTACAATTCGTAGAGCTTATCAATACTGCGTTGCGTACCGAGTTTTGCTAAGGCACTATATGCTGCCCCTCGTACGGCTTTGTTCTTATCACCCGTCAAACTGATGATAAATGCTTCGGTTTGTTCATCCTTCTTGTCTGCTATAATATTAATAGTTTCTGCTTGCAGATTGGGGAGATTTTCACTAAATATTTTGTCTACTAAGGTACCTATTTCTGCATATCCTAATTGGTGTAACAAGCGCAATCGGCGTACATTCTCATTTTTGTCTTCTAAACGGAAGTCGGCAATGAGGAAAGGGAGCATCGCTTTTCCACAAGCTGGAATGATAGTGTTTTCAACGTAATAAGTGAGCTCTGAATACTTGTCAGCTAAAGCATAACTCAAGTACCCATAAGTGCGTGAATCGTCAAATACCTTGCGTTCAAAGGCATCTTGCAATATTTCCAAACGTCCTGAGTTGCTTTGGGTAAGGGCTTGTAGTACAGGTTTCAGCTGTAAATAGGAATAGGTAGTATTCACATTCGCCAATTGTATTGTAGGGATTTGGCTTTCTTTTGTAGCCTCTGCCTCTACAGTAACGCCTTGAGTATAGAGCACTGAATAGAGCAAAGTAGAAACACTCAATAGTTTTTCGGCAGCTTGTGTGCTCTCTACTTGTAGCAGTACTTCTACTTCTTGGGCTAATTTATTGAATACAGGAGCTTTTTCGCCTAACTTTTTCAGTATAGGAACGTGCTTCTGTAGGCGTGGGTCGTTTTTAGCAAACTTACTTCCCGCTATAAACAAGCGGTTCAGTTCTTGTTGTAAATCGTATAAAGGCTTCATAATAATTGACAATTGATAATTAACAATTAACCCAAAGTCCGCATTAAAATAATTATTTGCTAATAAATACTTGCTTTTGCGGATTTTCCCCTTTTGGGGGAACTGGGGTTTTTTAGCTATTGTATAATTTAGTATTAGTAGAGTAGTCTAATTACTTTCTCTGCTGTGATAAGTGAAAGTGGTTGCGCTGATAGCAATCCGCTGGCTACATCGTTGTGCATCATTACCACAAGGGAAAGTCCCTCGGCATTTGCTGGCAAAAACGACTTCAGATTGCCCGTTGGTGATACAGCGCCTTCCTCAATATCTCTTAGGGTGATAGCAAAACCATTAGCATCTTCTACTACCAAGTCCTCCCCTACTCTATAAGCCTTATGCAACGCCAAAAGCACTACAGGGTGTTTATCCATTAGCGGATTCTTAATAGTGTTCTTTACAGCCTTTATCGTCTCGGCAAATTGCCCCGAAGCAAAACCTTTCACTGTTGCAAGGTCAGCTTGTGATAACGGACGCTCTGAAGCTCCATCAGCCTCCCAACGAATACGCGGATTAGTATCTCCAGGATAGATGTAAAGGTCTTTTAGTTGCAACACACTGAACACACTATTGTCTTCTTTAATATACTTCACAGCTTTATAAGGACGATAGTTCAACGTTTTATAGATTTTACCCGTTTTGAGATTGAGCCATACACCCTCATCTACATACTCTTTGCGCGCCTCGTTGTCATAACTGTTGAATGACAATTGCACCAAAGAAGCATTCTCTTCATATTGCCCATATTGCATCAACTCAACGAGTTTCCACACATAGCCTATTTGCTCTTCAATTGCTGAAGACAGTTCAGGTGTTCCTTCTGGGTCTTCCTTGCGCGCCTTGAGGTAGTCAGTAGCTTTTTTAAGCAAAGCCGAAAGATAGTTTAAGTTGTCTACCACCGCAGTATATTCCTCATTCTTTACCTCCTCAATAGAAAGCAACAGATTGTTGAAAGCTGTTTGAATACCGCCTATATAGTAGTTTCCTAAGTCTTTTATCTGTGTCTTGAGGGTTGCACGCATTTTAGCATCCACTGATGAAAGCCCCGTATTCACCATATCGCGCAACAGCTTTTGGGCAGTTTCGATACCAATGAGCTGGGCATCAACCTTCTTAGTGAAAGCCGCCTTATTCACCTTCTTAGGCTTCTCAGCTTTCTCTTTGATAGATTCCTTTTCTTGGGCTTTCTTCTCTTGCTTCTTCTCTATCTTCTCACGTTTAGAGAGAATGTCCTCAGGTACTTCTCCTTCGGTAAACTGACCTGCATTTGCTTCAAAACAGTAAAGCAAACCCACAGAGTGTTTACACGGAAACTGACGACTCGGACAGTTACAGCGGAATACAGGGTTATTAGGGTCTACATAATCGGCAGAACAGTAGTAAGGATTTTTCCCACTCCCTGCGCATTCACCCCATATAAGGTTCTTTTCTGCGTTGATTTTTAAGTTGCTGAATTTGTTTTTCTTCACCAACTCACGCCCTTTTTTAGCCGCCTCAGCATTGGGGGCAAGCTCTTCAATCTTCTGTTGCGTTACTTCTATCATATTTTATATTGTGATTTTTATATACTTTAAAGCGCAAAGATACTAAAAACAATCTAAAAAGCAAGTACTATTCATATCTCAGCGCTTCGACGGGGTCTAATTTGGAGGCTTTCATAGCGGGATATAAGCCAGATATCACAGCTACTACGAGGGCAATTATAATTGCGATGAGAATTACGCCCCAAGGAATTGTAAACTGAAAATCTACTATTTTGGAGATGGCAAAGCCCAAACTGATACCAAGTACGATGCCAGTA
Organism: uncultured Capnocytophaga sp.; assembly: GCA_963521335.1. GTDB lineage: Bacteria > Bacteroidota > Bacteroidia > Flavobacteriales > Flavobacteriaceae > Capnocytophaga. Next base: position 26,656 of record CAUQUO010000024.1, on the reverse strand, counting down.
AAAGCGCCTAATTGAGCTATTATAACCGTTTCAGTAAAGAATTGTAATGTTATAGATTTACGTTTGGCTCCTAAGGCTTTACGGATTCCTATTTCTTTAGTACGTTCAGTTACAGAAACGAGCATAATGTTGAGTAGGGCGATAGAAGACCCTAAAATAGTGATGAGCCCAATGACAAAACCAGCTATAGTGAGTCCCCCTGTAATATTACCAATGCGTTGTAGAAGGTCGTCGCTACGTTCTATGCCAAAGTTGTTTTCTTGTAGAGGTGCTAGGTTGCGCAAGTTGCGCATTATCAGGGTAGCATCATTGATGATGGCTTCTAATTTGTCTGGACTATCAACGCTTACTTTTATATCGAAGTTAGGATTGGTAATAGCGAAAGCATTGCGAGCTATACCTAATGGGATAAAGACTTGGAAGTTTTCATAGTTTCCAAAAGAAGAACTTTGAGATTTTAGCACACCAATAATTTTAAACTTATAACCTCTTACAGAGATAGTTTTGCCTAAAGGGTTTGTATCTTTTAGGAGATTTTTTTTGAAATCAGGGCCTATTACGCACACATTTAGGTTATTTTGTATGTCGAAATCGCTAAAATTGCGTCCTTCTTCAATAGTTATACCAGAGTTATTTATATAGTATTCATCTACCCCGACAATGATAGCGAGAGGATCAGTTTTTTGGTTTTCGTATTTTACTTCGACAGAGGAAGCGACATTGATAGAGATACTAGTACGAGCGAAAGGAGTATTGAGTTGTTGTTTAAAGTTGATAGCCTCTTGGTAGCTAATGAGAGGGTTTATTTTTTGGGTAGTACCACTTCCTTCTGCACGATAATTGTATTGATATTGGCTAATGGTAAAGGTATTGGCGCCCATACTTGAAAAGTTGCCTTCTAAGGTATTTCTCAGGGCAGTAATAACACTTAAGATACCTACTAAGGCAGTAATGCCAATAGCAATGATGAGCACAGTAAGGATAGTGCGCAACAGTTGCCCTTTGATAGCGTCGAGGGCTATTTTAATATTTTCTCGAATAAGGATGAACACTTTTGTTTGTTTTTATATGGTTTTGCAAAGGTAAGGTATTATGAGGTAATTTCCAAATACTTTTTTTGAAAAATAATTGGGAGGATGCACTAAGATTGCTCCAAGGTCGCTTCAAGGTTGCTCTAAGATTGCTCCAAGCTAATGATTAATGATGTTAAATTTCTGTGAAAAAATGATTTTGTAGTTGTCAATATATGAATAGTTCTTACTTTTGTACGTTGGAAGATGTTTTTATATAATAATGATGAAACGACTACTTTTTACCTTTATTTTATTACTTAGCTTTTATGTGGTAAAAGCTCAAGATAGCCTGCAGGTTTATCATCAAGTTATCAAGACTTTGGGGATACCTAAAGACAAGATAGATAAAGACTTGTATACCGAAAAGGTATTGCCTTACGACACTCATAAATTGGTAATGGTATTTCCTATAAGAAAAGGGAACGACGAAAACAAGGCAACATTTGACCTTTATGTGGTGGTGTATGACTTCTTACAACAACGAATAACACAGTCGTATAAGGGAGTTGATGAGTATTATTCGGATGCTGTTGAATTACAAGAGCTTTCTATTGATACGGCTAAGTTTATACTTACCGAAGGAATACGTGCTTTTGGCATTCGGGCTTTCTATAAAAATGGTAGCAAAGTAAATCCTTATTCTGAAGAAACATTTAGTTTGTTTTTACCAGAAAATACCTCTCTTAAAAAAATACTGGATCAATATCAATTAAGTACATATAACGGAGAATGGTGGAGCTATAACTGTGAAGGAAGTTGGTCAGATGAGCGTAATTCTATGTTTATAATAGATAGTAAAAAAACAAATGGCTATTTCAATATCAAAAATAAACAGACTTTTATTGGAAAGGGGACTGATAAAGATTGCAATGAAGGAATTGTGCAGAAAAGTACTAAAACCGTATTTTTGAGATACAATGGTAAGGAATATAAAGAGGAATAAACTTTTGTTATAGAGGGGTTGAAAATAAAAATATCATTTTCGCTTGTTTTCTTAAATTATATTATTACCTTTGCAACTTATAATATTTAACACTAAAAAAGTAAATAAAAAATGAACACATCAGTTTATATCATTGCTGCAAATGCCCACAGTGGTAAATCGGTAGTGAGTTTGGGGGTGTTGCAAATGATCATGCGAAACACTGCCAAGGTAGGTTATTTCAGGCCTATTATAGAAAGCAAAACGAGGAAAGATACTTTCATTGAGACTGTTTTGGAGCACTTCAAGCTTGATATGAGTTACGATGAAGCTTATGCTTACACACGTCAAGAGGTTATCGCTCTTAAAAACGAAGGCAATATAGGGGAAGTGTATGACACTATTATTAAGAAATACAAAGACTTAGAGAGTAAGTTTGACTTTGTATTGGTAGATAGCTCAAGTGCTATAGATGATAGTTATTTTGATGCAAACTTTAACGCTTCGGTAGCACAAAGTCTCAATATACCTGCTTTGATAGTGCTTAAAGATAACTTTTCATCAGAGACAGAATTAGTAAACCAAGTACAGGTAGAACTTAGTAATTTCTTAGAAAAAGATTTACGTGTGCTCAGTGTATTTGTAAACAAAGCTACCAATGCTACTGCTGATACACTCAGCAAATTAGAACAACGTTTTAAAGATATAACCTTTACTTTAATTCCGCGTAAAGAAGAACTTTCACGACCTACTATTCGAGAGATAGCTAACGCGCTCAATGCTGAATTTCTTTATAAAGGTGATAATATCGATGTTACCACCAAACGTACTATTGTGGGAGCGATGCAGCTATCTAACTATTTAGCTAAGCTAAATGAAGATACTTTGGCAGTATTGCCTACTGACCGAATTGATCTTATAGCAGGTTCATTGGTAGCAAATTATTCTAATTTCTCTAATATTAAAGGAGTGGTACTCTATGGAGATTTGAAAGCAGATCCTTCAATGAGTAAGATTTTGGAAGGTATCCAAAAGAATATTCCTATAATGGTAGCTAAAACTGATACTTTCGAAACTGCTAATATCATTGGTAATACCCAAGCGCATATCTACCCTGAAAATACTGAAAAGGTGAAAATGCTTCTTCAACTATTTGATGAAAATGTAGATGCCGAAAAACTCAACAATAGTATCGCTTCTTTCAAATCAGAAACTATTACCCCTCGTATGTTCCAATACAATATGGTACAAAAAGCACGAGCAGGACAAAAACATATTGTATTACCAGAGGGTACTGACGATCGTATTCTTACTGCAGCCTCACAATTGGCTGAAGACGAACTTGTTTACCTTACAATCTTGGGAGAACCCGAAGCCATTAAAACACGTGCTAAGAACATTTTGGGCTTGAAATGGAATGAGGATCGTATCAATATCATCAATCCTGCTGAGAGTGAAAAATATGAAGCGTATGCTGAAAAACTATACGAGTTGCGCAAGAGCAAAGGATTGGAGCTTTCGCAAGCTAAAGATTTAATGCTTGATGCATCTTATTTTGGTACAATGATGGTATTCTTAGGCGATGCAGATGGTATGGTGTCAGGAGCTGTAAATACTACAGCCCACACTATTCGTCCATCTTTACAATTTGTAAAAACTAAGCCAGGAGTAAACACAGTATCATCAGTATTTTTTATGTTGCTACACGACCGTGTATTGGTATATGGAGACTGTGCTGTAGTACCCAACCCTACTGCAGAACAATTGGCTGACATAGCAATCAGCTCTGCCGACTCAGCTATTGCCTTCGGTATCGAACCTAAAGTAGCCCTTCTCTCCTACTCTTCTGGTAACTCAGGTAGTGGAGCCGATGTTGATAAAGTGCGTGAAGCAACAGCCCTTGTAAAAGAACGTCGCCCAGAACTATTAGTAGAAGGACCTATACAATATGACGCAGCTGTAGATCCAAAAGTAGGTAAACAAAAGATGCCAAATTCACCTGTGGCAGGACAAGCCAATGTACTTATCTTTCCTGACCTTAACACTGGAAATAACACCTATAAAGCAGTGCAACGCGAAACAGGTGGTCTGGCTATAGGACCTATGCTACAAGGATTAAAGAAACCGGTAAACGACCTCAGTCGTGGCGCTCTTATTCCAGATATTTACAACACTGTACTTATCACTGCGATACAATCAGAGTTTTAGTATCCTCCCCTGCCCCCTCTCCAAAGGAGGGGAAAACTAACGACTAATAACAAAAGACTAAAATGGAAATATTAATCATTAATTCAGGGAGTTCATCTCTCAAATATCAGCTTATCGACTCTAAAACAGGAGAATCAAAGGCAAGAGGAATTGTAGACCGCATCAATATTGACGGTAGCTATGTAAAATATGTAGCTGTGAAGAACGGCGAGGAAGTAGAAGTGAAGAAAGAACAACCTATCCCTACTCATGAGATAGGAATGAATTTGGTAGCAGAGCTTCTCACAGATCCTAAAGTAGGTGTTATCCAAAACCCCAGCGATATCAAAGGGGTAGGACATCGTGTAGTACACGGAGGTGAGAAATTCGTTCAACCTACTATAATTACCGATGAGGTAGTAGCCGAAATCAAACGTCTTATTCCGCTATCACCTTTACATAACCCAGGGCATTTAGAAGGTATACGTGTAGCACAAAAACTTTTTGATAAAGCTACTCACGTAGCCGTATTTGATACAGCTTTCCACCAAACAATGCCCGCTAAAGCTTTCCGCTATGCTATTCCTAATGAATACTATGAGAAATACGGATTGCGTGCTTATGGGTTCCACGGTACCAGTCATAAATATGTAGATGCACAAGCTCGTAAATACCTCAATAATCCACATATCAAAAACATTACCATTCACTTGGGTAATGGGGCGAGTATGGCAGCTGTAAATGAGGAAGGTAAATGTGTAGATACTTCAATGGGACTTACTCCTCTAGATGGGCTCATTATGGGAACACGCACTGGGCAGATTGATGCTTCAGTAGCTTTCTTCTTGGGGCAAGAATTGGGTATGAGCTATGAAGAAGTGAAAACACTTTTCAACAAGAAGAGTGGTATGCTTGGGCTTACAGGACACTCTGATGCTCGTGATGTAGGAGCGCTGTACCATAAAGGAGATGCCAATGCAGTTCTTTGCTATGAGATGTATGGCTATCGCATTCAGAAGTTTATAGGGGCTTATACAGCAGCTCTAAATGGTTTGGATAGTATAGTGTTTACAGCAGGTTTAGGAGAAAATGATGCCCTTACCCGTTCGTTTGCTTGTAAGCATATGGAATTCTTTGGAATAAAGCTTGATGAGAAGAAAAATGAAGAGCTCAATCATCCTACTAAACCGGTAGAGATTCAAGCCGCTGATAGTCGCGTGAAGATACTTATCATCCCAACTAATGAAGAGTTGCAAATAGTAAATGAGATAGTAGATTTGGTAAAATAAATCTCATAAAACTACTTTTTACAAACTTTGCCAAAGATATGTATTTATTTTTGGCAAAGTTTTTTGTATAATATATATTGTAATTCAAAAATAATAATTATTTTTGCACTCAAATAGTAATATACTATTTCTGAAGTATAAGAATAATTTAATTACTAAAACCTTTGGTCGTTGAAAATGAACATTTTATTTTTAAGTTATTTTCACTCTGCACGCACTCATTCTCTACAAATTAAATTTAAGGCTAAAAGTCTTTCACCACTTCGTATTTGAATCAGGTGTAGTTAGGTAATAATTAGGTAACAAATTAAGGTTACCTCAAATGTTTTTTATTAAAAATTACTCATTATTTAATTTACACTGTACAAATGAAAAATAAATATATCGACCTAATTGACCAAACCTACTATTTTCCACAAGATGAATTTACTTTAGATGGCGATGAACTTCGCTTTCACAATATTGATTTGATGGAACTTGTGCGCAAGTATGGAGCTCCCCTCAAATTTATGTATCTACCCAGAATATCCGAGAATATTCAACGTGCCAAAAAATGGTTTGAAAAAGCTATTAAAAAACATAAATACAAAGGGGCTTATAACTACTGTTATTGCACCAAAAGTTCTCATTTCAAACACGTAATGGTAGAAGCTTTGAAGAATGATATCCACATGGAAACTTCTTCAGCTTTTGATATCAATATTATCAACAACCTTATCAGCGAAGGATTGATTACCAAAGAGAACTATATTTTGTGTAATGGCTTTAAACGTGATGCTTATATTGATGGCATTGCCGATCTTATCAATCGTGGCTATCAAAATTGTATTCCAATTATTGATAACTATGAGGAAATCAATTTGTTTGAAGAAAAAATAAAAGGCTCATACAATATTGGTATTCGCATTGCTTCTGAAGAAGACCCTCGTTCTGAGTTCTATACCAGTCGTTTAGGTATTGGCTACAAAAATATTGTACCTTTCTACAATCGAGAGATTAAGGATAATCCTAAAGTACGCCTCAAAATGTTGCACTTCTTTATCAATACAGGTATTAAAGATAATGCCTACTATTGGAATGAACTTTTGAAGTGTTTGCGTGTATATATCCAGCTCAAAAAAGTAGCTCCTGAACTTGATAGCCTTAATATAGGTGGTGGTTTTCCAATCAAAAGTTCATTAGCTTTTGAGTATGATTATGCCTATATGGTTGATGAGATTATCCGCCAGATAAAAATTACTTGCGATCAAGAAAAAGTACCCGTACCTAATATCTTTACTGAATTTGGAAGTTTCACAGTGGGAGAAGCCGGGGGCGCTATCTACGAGATAATGTACCAAAAACAACAAAACGACCGTGAAAAATGGAATATGATTAATTCCTCTTTCATTACTACTTTGCCTGATTCTTGGGCTATTAATAAACGTTTTGTATTATTGCCTATAAACCGTTGGAATGATGAGTATGAACGTGTACTCCTTGGAGGGCTTACTTGTGATGGTGATGATTATTACAATAGCGAACAAAATATGAACGCTATCTATTTGCCTAAATACAACAAAAATAAACCACTCTATATAGGTTTCTTCAATACAGGGGCATATCAGGATAGTATCGGTGGGGTAGGGGGATTGCAACACTGCCTCATTCCACAACCTAAAATAGTACTTATCGATAAAGATAAAAATGGTAACCTCACCTCTCGTCTCTTTATGGAACAACAAAAAGCTGACGAAATGTTAAAAATTTTAGGTTACTAAAATTTAAGGTATAAACTTTGCTAAAGTCTCGTGAGAGACTTTAGCAAAGTTCAACAAAACCTTTCCTTTTTAACTTCTAACAGGATGAAATATATAGTTCTTTATTTCTTATCAATCACTACTTTATGGGCACAAGATACCACTACTACTAAAAGGTATCACTATAAGGTGTGGATAAAACCCTCATTGAGTATTAATTATCTCGCAGTTGATATAGAAGATTCTCCTATAAATATAAATCTAAAAAATAAAACAATATTGCCTAATTACCCTCTTACAATGGGGTTAGGTTTAGGAGTGCATAATACTTATGTAAACCTAGACTATGCCAGAGGTTTAATGCCTTTGCGCAATGAAAATAAATATGGAAAAACGAGCTATTTTGATTTTCAAATACATTCCTTTATTAGCAATAAGTTTTTGTTAGACCTTTATTACCAAAGTTATAAAGGTTTCTATTATGAGAATGCCCAAGATATACATCTTCTCAAAGATGCTCGTGTACAACAGATAGGAAGTGAATTTTTGTACTTTACCAAATGGAGAGAAACCTCTTTAAAAAATATTTTTAATTCAGAAGGTAATCAATTAAAACCTTTATTTAGTTTTTATGTCGGAGGAGGCGTTTTCTATCATAAGCTCAGTTTGCCTCTTATAGATCCAGATAGAACTGACGATTTTAAGCATATACAAGCTGGATTAAGTGGAGGGGTAGCCAATCTTTGGCAATTAGCTCCTAATCTCACCTTTAGTGGTTTAGTAGGGTTAGGATTCTATTTTGGGGGAGAAACAGCACCTATAAGTAAAATGAAAATCAATCAATATGTAAATTTTAGATACAATATAGCTCTTACTTACAAAATTAAAAACTCAACAATAGATTTTTCAATACTACATAATAATAAACGTGTAAACTTTAATAATTCCGACCTTGTAAGTATTAAAAATACAACATTAAAAATTAGTTTTACACAACAGCTTAATATAAGTACTCGTCATAATAATAAAGTAATGCGATTTTTAGGAATGTAGAATAAAAAAACTACCTTTTTAGGGTAGTTTTAATTTTTCTCTTCCTTATTAAAATATACTAAATAATAATACATTTGTTTTTCCTCATCCCATCCCTTTTCTATATACTTATCAGCTGAATCAGGGTTAATAAAATCCATACGTATTTGAATATTAGTATCTAAATCAATAACATTTTTTATCTTTTTACGAACTTCACTAACAGCTTTATTAGCAATAGGAAATGTAGAAATATCTTCAATTTGATATTTAGGTCCTTTCTCTACTTTATAATTTCTAAATTCGGGTATTAATGCTGGGTTTTCTATCACCTCATTCATAAATGAACTCTCTTCAAAATCATCATTCTTAGCAAAATAATTAATAGCCCGATTCATAAAAAGTACTTCTTCTTTTTTGTCTTCTGCAGGCAAAATAACATCTTTAGCAAAATCTTGACTAAACTTTAAATATTTTTTAGTATAAAAGTTCTCATCTACTAAAGCATCTACATTTAGAAAGTTTTCAAGCCAATATTTAGTATCATAACGATTACTATCTATTGATAGTATTTTATAACCCTCTTCTTTATTTGTATTAAAAATAATACAACCTTTGTCTAATTTGTGAATGTTTACTCCTTCTTGAATAATCATTTCCAATTGATTAGGATGTTCTTCAAATTGAAGAAAACTATTTTTGATTTCAGATTTAAAAATACCTACTGCCTTTATCTTTTCATTGTCTAAATAACTGTCATGCAACAAAGTTACATATACTTCTCCACTTTTTATATGTGGATGATTTGATTGATTGTAGAGATGTTGTGCTATCTTTTTAGACTGTTCATGAATACAACTCTCATCTTCAAATATAGAACTAACAAGCTGATAAAGCTCATTGAACTCTATATCTACATCATGTACAAAATGAAAGTAATTTTCCTCTTTCTCACGAAAAGGTTTAAAAAAATACTCCTTAAGTAATCCTATAATCTCATCATTAAGAGAATAAGCCTGCTCAGAGAGAAATAAAGGCTCATTCTTACTTAAGTTACCTACCCTATGGATAGAAAGTGTCTCAATATTTGTAGTATATAAGTTTAACATAGTTATTTATTGTCTATTATCCTGTTAATAATATTCTTCCGAAAAACTACCATAATCATCTTCATCTATATCAAAGTCATTAAACTCATCATCAAATTCATTGAAATCATCTGCAACAAAACTTTTTTCAGGTACTTCTGCTGGAATACTACCATGTGAATACAATACTGTAGGATAAGAACCCCCCGCTTCTTCTTCATCAATCTCTATTAGTTCAATTAAGAAAGTCCACATCGACATAAAATCATATACATATAGCAATTTAGGCTCTTCTTCACTTACAACTGAATCAATAGTAGTTTCTTCCATTAATCTGATTTCTCCACTCTCTGATACATCAAAAAGAGTGATTTCCTCTCCTTGATTCCAATCTTCATCAGTCAAGTAAAATGATGCCATTTCATCTCCTGCAAAACCAAATGATTGATTGATAACATTGTGAAAATCTTCCAAGGTTGCTTCCCCTTGTATTATAATATCTCTAAATACATCTTCTTTTACATCAAGTATGACTCTAAATTTATATACCATCTTTTAGTTACTTAATTAGTTGTTAATTACAGTAAAAAACTTTGCCAAAGTTTAATCCTCTGACAAAGTCAATACCGCAAAATTATTTTCTTTTACTTAGCTATGTCTGTAATTTCAATATCAAAAATAAGATCGCTATTAGGCGGAATTACATTCCTTGCTCCTTTTTCTCCATAAGCCAAAGCTGAGGGTATAAATACACGTATCTTATCCCCTACCTTCATAGTGAGTAATGCCTCTCTAAAACCTGGTATAAGTTGTGCCGATGTGTTGTAAGGCATCGGAAAAGCTTCATATCCACCTTGCTGGTCACGCATAAAGTTATATTTACCATAAATTTCTTCAATAGCTTTTACATTAGAATCAAAAAGCTCTCCATTAGTAAAATAACCTGCATAATTTACCATTACTTGCTCAGTATGATTAGGTTGTTTGCCTTTCCCTTCTACCAATGAATATATCTTTAGTCCAGAAGCTAATGTTTTTGCTTTACTTTCTTGTTCTTTTATTTCCTTCAAAAAAGTAGCTATAGTAGCTTTTCTTCGAGCTTCTCTTTCTTGTTCCCTCTTATTTATCTCTTTGAAATAGTTCTCAAAAACTTTCCCTCCGTCAAACTTCTCTGCTTCTTTACCATTACGAATGATAGTAACTTTATTGATTTTTATCTCTTGCTCAGGGCGATCATCCCTATCTGTCTTAACCGACGCTATAGCATCTATCACCTCAAGCCCTTTTACCGTTTCTCCAAAAACAGTGTGCTTCCCATCTAAATGTGGAGTAGGTACCTGAGTGATAAAAAATTGACTACCATTTGTATTAGGCCCCGAATTAGCCATCGATAGAATACCTTTTTTATTGTGTTTTAAAGTCCCAACAATCTCATCTTCAAATCTATAACCAGGATCTCCCATCCCTGTTCCTGTTGGGTCTCCTCCTTGTATCATAAAATTCTTAATAACACGGTGGAAAATAACACCATTATAAAAAGGCTTACCTTTGTATTCTGGCTTTACAAAACCATTCTTCCCCTCTGCCAAACTTACAAAGTTTGCTACTGTAATAGGAGTCTCTTTGTAATTGAGTTTTATTATAATATTCCCTTTAGTAGTTTCAATAGCAGCAAAAAGCCCATCTCCTAAATCCTTATTAGCTTTCTTCTGAGAACTACAACTAAAAAATACAAACATCGCCAATAGCAATGTCATAAAATTCATTCGTTTCATATATATAATCTGTTTTTTACTTATCTATTGAGGTCTTGCCTCTACTTTTTCTGTATTCTTCTCTATCTTAAAAACCTCTATTTTTGCTATGATAGGTTGATTGTAAGTTATCTTATCCTTATCCCCTCTATAACCATACGCTACACTCGAAGGAAAGAAAAATACCCCACTCTCATTCTCCTTTAGCAACTTTAATGCCGAACGCAATCCTTGAAATACTTCTTCTTTATCTACATAATACTTATATTCACCATCTGGCTTCTCCTGATAAAGTTCATTTCCCTTCAAATCCGATAAACTATAATCATAAGTCACAATATCACCAAACTTCGCCGTATAGTCAGCCGTAGGATTCTGGTGTAAATAATAAAATTTAAATCCGTGTTGCGAATCTATAAATGTATGCAAAGTGTCTTTCTTTATGATTGAATCTATCAGTGCTTCTTCTGAGGCCAATAAAGCCTTGTTTTTTATAGCCGATTCTTTCAAAAAAGTACTCGTTTTCTTACTCACAGGGTGGCGCGCCTGCCTATCAGCACAACCCACCAAAACAACGCCTATAACACTTAGTATGACTGTCTTTTTGAATATATTCATTGTGGTTTAAATATTTCTATGTATAAAATCTGGTAATACTTCTAAAAAATAGGCTATAGCTGCCTCTATACTCCCATCATACCTACCTCCTGCTGCATTGATATGGCCTCCTCCCTTAAAACACTTCCTCGCAAATGTATTGACATCATAATTGCCCTTAGAACGCAACGACATCTTTACAAAATCTCCTTCTTGTATGAATATAACTGCCAATTTACTGCCTTTTATCGTCAAACCATAATTCACAAATCCTTCTGTATCTCCTTTCTGGCAATCATATTCCTGCAATACTTCCGAACTAAGAGCTATATATGCCGTGTCATACTCTTTTATATAAACCATATTTTTCAAGGCTACACTCAGTAGTTGCAACTTATTATAAGAATTATTGTCAAATACATTACTGTTGATTTGTGCATTTTGAGCTCCTTTTTCTATCAGAAAAGCCGCTATTTTATGAGTAACACTAGTCGTTGTAGCATATTTAAAATTCCCCGTATCAGTCATTATCCCTGTATATAAACAAGTTGCTATATGCCTGTTGATAATATTCTTGCCTCCCATTGCATCTATAAAATGATACAACATCTCACAAGTAGAACTAGCATCAGGATTAGAAAAAGTTACCTTTGCATAACTTTCAGGCAACTGGTGATGGTCTATCATTATAAAAGTACCTTCCCATTTTTCTAATAAAGGCTCAAGTTTATCACAACGCTTCAACGAGTTGAAATCCAATGTAAATATAAGTTGAGACTTCTCTATCTGATTCCTCGCTTTCTCAGGCTCATTATCATAAATGAGTATTTCCTCAGCCGAAGGTAACCATTTTAAAAAATCAGGAAAATCATTAGGCGAAACCACCGTTACATCTTGATGTTGTAACTTTAAATAATGATATAACCCCAAACAACTCCCTATGGCATCTCCATCTGGGTTTTTGTGTGGTATAAGGGTTATTTTTAGTTGCTTATTAAGCAACATCTTGGTAGTTTCTATATCGTATATATTCATAATGGCGCGAAAGTACAATAATATTTTTAATTATAAAGCACAATCCTTTAAAAACTTTTCTTCTTTATAAATCTCTCTTCTCTAAAAGTACTACATTCTCAACATGATACGTCTGTGGAAACATATCTACTGGTTGCACCTTCATCACCTTATATAAAGGGTCTAATAAAGCTAAATCTCGCGCTTGCGTAGCACTATTACAACTCACATATACAATCTTAGGAGCTCCTATCTCCATAAGTTGTCCTACCACATCCTTATGCATTCCATCACGCGGAGGATCTGTAATAATTACATCAGGTACTCCATTAGTAGCTATAAAAGATTCATTAAACACATTTTTCATATCTCCTACATAAAAAATAGCATTTTCTATACCATTGGCCTTCGCATTGGCCTTCGCATCTTCTATAGCCTCTGGTACCGCCTCTACCCCTACTACTCTCTTCGCTCTTTTAGCTACAAATTGTGCAATAGTGCCCGTTCCTGTATATAAGTCATAAACCAATTCATCTCCCTTCAAATCTGCAAAATCACGCACTACTTGATACAACTTATAAGCTTGCTTAGAGTTCGTCTGATAAAACGATTTAGCATTTATTTTAAAACGCAACCCCTCCATCTCTTCATAAATACAATCTATACCTTTATAGCAGATAAGCTCTTGGTCATAAATTGCATCATTCCCTTTGTTATTAATACAATATTGCAAAGAAGTTATCTCTGGAAAACTCTCCGCGATATGTTCCAAAAGCTCCTCTCCCCTACTATCTCTATTGAAAAACTGTATTACCACCATAAGCTCCCCTATAGAACTAATACGTATCATCATAGAACGTAAAACTCCTGTTTGTTGGCGCGGACTGTAAAACGGAATTCCTCTCTCCAACGCAAAACGCTTGATTTCATCTCTGATAGCATTAGAAGGATCTTCTTGCAAATAACACTTCTCAATATCAAGTATCTTATCCCAAGCTCCCGATATATGAAAACCCAAACCATTGCGTTGTTCAATCTCATCAGCCTTCTTGATCTCCTCTGGCGTAAGCCAACGCATATCAGAAAAAGAAAACTCCATCTTATTCCTATAAAAATAAATGTCTTCCGACCCTATAATCGGTTGTATCGGTGGTATTGCTACCTTCCCCAATCGTACAAGATTGTTTTCTACCTCCTTCTGCTTATAATAGAGCTGACTCTCATAGTTCATATCTTGCCACTTGCACCCCCCACAATATCCAAAATGTGAACAAACAGGGGTTACCCGTCGCTCCGATAAGGTGTGATAATAGGTCGCATAACCTTCATAATAAGCCGACTTCTTCTTCGTAGTCTGTACATCTACTACATCTCCCGGTATAGCATTCGTCAGAAAAATAACCCGACCATCTGGCGCCTTAGCAATACTCTTGCCTTTAGCTCCAGCATCTACCACAGCTACCTTTTCTATAATTATATTTTTCTTTTTACTCATTTCGGGCGCAAAGATAACCATAATTAATGAATTACCAAACCACCAGCAAAGAAAGCTTACAGCAATCTTGGAACAATCTTGGAGAAAGCTTAGAACAATCCTATAATATATTGTCATATTATCTTTTAATTCTTAAAATAAACACTGTGTCATAGCAACTTATACTTATTCTAAAGGATAATTCTATTATGTTTTCCACCCTGCCCAATCCAACATTCTTTTGCCTAAAAGATTACAAATTAAAAAAATAATGTATATTTGCACAAAATTAAACGACTAATGAATAAACAATACAATAATAAATACCTCCAAACCATTACCTTATACAATAATAATGGTATGGAAGTAACTATCTTAAATTTCGGAGCCATCATAAGTAGTATCAAAGTGCCCATTAATAATAAAAAAATAGAATGTGTCTTAGGTTTCGATTCTTTCGAAGAATATATAAGTGAAAACTATCGAGCTGAATACCCTTATCTCGGGGCAGTTATCGGGCGAAATGCAGGGCGCATCAAATATGGGAAAGTCTACATCGATGGCAAGGAAATTCAACTCAATTGTAACTTAGGGGAAAACCAAATACATGGCGGTTCTATCGGATTTGATAGCGTATTTTGGGAAGTTCTAAAACACCCAGAAGAAGGAAACACCTCCGTAACACTTCAATATATTTCTAAAGATGGCGAAGAAGGTTATCCTGGGAAAGTAACAGTGCAAGTTACTTATACCCTCACAGACGATAACCGCCTGCGTATTGACTACTATGGTACTACCGATGCCCCTACAATATTAAACCTTACGCAACATACATACTTCAATCTAAATGAAAGCAATAGCAATATATTGAATAATAAATTGCAAATCACTGCCGATAAGTATGTGCCTTTAGAAGAAGGCTTCTTTACTCCCACAGGGCAACGTCCCTCAGTAGCAGGTACCCCATTAGACTATCGCAATTCACAAAAAATATACCCACATACCGATAACTCCTTCGTTCGCGAAATTAACCCCGAAAAAGTAATGGCAACAATCGTCAATAACGAAGGTTCTCTAGCAATGGAGGTGCGTACCAATCACCCCGTATTGCACATTTACGCTGGGTATTACCTGCCTGAATTACACCCTGCCAACAGAAAGACTATCGGCCAGAATACAGGAATTTGTTTTGAAGCACAAGGCTACGCCGATGCTACCAAACACCCTCAATTCAACAGCGTGGTACTAAAACCTCAAGATACCTATCGCTATTTCACCGAATTTAAATTCAATATAATAAACAAATCTCATTAGTAAAACATAAAATAAAAATACATCGTGGATATAATAAAGTTCGGAGGTTCAAGTGTAGGAAACGTAGAGAACCTAAATAAAGTAAAAGAAATTGTAAAAAGTAGAAAAGCTCCTTTCATAATGGTAGTTTCTGCTTTCTCTGGTGTAACTAACCAATTGCAACAGTTGGGAGAAAAAGCTCTAAAATACCAACATACTGAAGAGCTAACAACCCTAAGAGAACGCCATATATCAATGGTGAAAAACCTATTGCATATTGATAAACAAACCAATGCTTTAGTACACATCCAGCAAACATTCTTAAAACTTGAAACTCTCTGCAATAGCGTTTATGATTTAGGCGAACTTTCTCAACGTACTCAAGCGCGATTCTTAGCACAAGGGGAGTTACTTTCTTCTCAAATCATTTATGAGTATTTAAAACAAGAAGGTTTGCCTATTCAATACTTGCCCTCCCACGAGTATATCATAGCCAATGGCGATTATAGTAACGCTCAAGTAGATTTTAAAGCTACTAAAGAACGTTCTCTATCTATCGATTCACAACTGTGCTATATAGCTCCTGGCTATGTAGCAAGCAATACTGCCAACGAATTGGTTGTACTTGGTAGAGGAGGCTCCGATTATACAGCCTCTATCTATGCATACTGTCTACAAGCTGACCGCATAGAGTTGTGGAGTGATGTAAATGGAATGCAAAATGCACACCCTATGTTAGTCAAAAATACCAAGGTAATTAGCGAAATGAGTTATGAAGAAGCCTTCGAGATGGCTTACTTCGGAGCAAAGGTTATATACCCTCCCGCGATTCGCCCTGCTATGGAAAAGAAAATCCCTGTATACCTACTCAACACGCTATTCCCTACTGATAAAGGTACTAAAATATACACTCTTTCAGAAGGTCGCACCGATAAAGTATTAGGCGTAACTACACTCTCTGATATTACTATGATTACAGTATCAGGAATAGGATTAGCAGGCACCAAAGGTAGTGCTCGTCGCGTATTTCAAGCTTTAGAAGAAGCCAATGTAAATATCATTCTTATTACCCAAAGTTGTTCCGAACAAAATATCTGTTTTGCTATCAAAACTACCGATGCTTCTATGGCACAAAATGCCTTAGAAAAACAATTTGCTAACGAAATAACTCAAGGACAAATAGACCCTCTCAGCGTTACTCATAACCACGTGATACTAGCACTCATAGGTGATAATATGAATCACCAAATAGGACTTAGCGGAAAGGTCTTTCGCACGTTGGGCAACAATGGCATCAATATTCAAGCTATTGCCCAAGGAGCTTCTGAACGGAATATTTCAGTAGTAATCGATGCCAAAGATGAACACAAAGCAGTGAACGTGATACACGAGCAATTCTTCCAAGAAACTACTAAAAAAGTTCACCTTTTCGTAATTGGAACTGGTAATGTAGGACAACAGTTCTTAGAGATTGTATACCAGCAACAAGAATACTGCAAAACACATCAAAAAGTCGAATTACGTGTGGTAGCTGTAGTCAACGGCAAGCAATTCCTATTTAATCCCGATGGACTTACCTATCAGCAAGTAAGCAACCTTTCTGCAGAAGGGACTCCTTATAATGCAGT
The DNA here is from genome assembly GCA_963521335.1 of uncultured Capnocytophaga sp. GTDB lineage: Bacteria > Bacteroidota > Bacteroidia > Flavobacteriales > Flavobacteriaceae > Capnocytophaga. The sequence continues at coordinate 9,566 of CAUQUO010000024.1, read as the reverse complement.
TCAAGATTTAGCTAACCTTGTAATCAATGCCAATAAACGCAATAGTATAGTAGTCGATAATACAGCCTCAGCTGATATTAGTAACTTATATACTACCTTTTTCAAACACTCCATTTCTGTAGCTACTTGCAATAAGCTAGCAGGTAGCTCTACCTTAGAGAACTATAATCAATTGATGGCTCTAGTAAAAGATAAAGGTTGTGGATTTCAATATGAGACAACAGTAGGTGCCGCCCTCCCTATTATCAAAACAATACAAAATTTACGCTTAAGTGGTGACCATATCAATCGTATTGAAGCAGTAGTTTCAGGAAGCCTGAACTTCATCTTCAATCATTATAATGCTACCTTACCCTTTGCCCAAGTGGTAAAACGTGCACAAGAAGAAGGCTATACTGAACCTGACCCACGCATAGATCTTAATGGCTTAGATGTAATTAGAAAATTGCTTATCTTAGCACGTGAAGCAGGATACCAAAAGGAAATAAAAGAGGTGCAATTCAATAGTTTCTTACCATCAGAGGCGCAAAAAGCTATTTCAATAGAGACTTTTTATAGTGCCTTAGAAGAAAACGAACCTTTCTTCAAACAGTTATACACTTATGCCGAAAAGAAAGGAGCTAAGTTAAAAGTTATAGCTCAACTATCAGAGGGCGCTTTGCAAGTATCACTACAAGAAGTCCTCCCCGATAGCCCATTCTATCATTTAGACGGCAAAGACAATATAGTAGCCCTCTATACCGATATGTATGCTCCAGAACCTTTGGTTGTCAAAGGAGCAGGAGCAGGTTCTAAAATAACAGCGAGTGGGGTATTCTCTGATGTAATGTATCTTGCAAATATAAAAAGATAACTTAATAACTATTATACAAATGAAAAGACTTTACATTTCTCTATTTCTGATACTAATATTATCTTGTAAACAAAAAGAATTTGCTCAAGTACCCCCTCTGTCCATAAAAAAAAATAATACCGAAATAAGAACCCCTGAAACTTTAAAAAATTACTATAAAGGAATTGACTTTAATAAAAAAGGACAAATATTATATGAAGATTTAGCAGTACTTACAATTGCCAAACACACTAACTTTTTGACCTATTATGACCGTCATAATTATCTTTACAAAGCAGATGCAAGTATTAAAAACCCCGATAAAGTAGTACTTATGTATACGGGAGAAGAGCGTTATTGGAGAGAATATATAAGTGGTAGTAACTCTTATACACCTCAAACATTTAATACAGAACATATCTATCCACAATCAAAATATCAAAATAATGCCAAAGGAGATTTACACCATTTAAGATCTTGTGATAAAAAAATTAATTCAAGCAGAAACAATCTCAGTTTTGCAGAAGGAACAGGTAAAGCTGGGCGTGTAAAAGGAGGTTGGTACCCTGGAGATGAATGGAAAGGTGATGTAGCTCGTATGATACTTTATCTAAACCTTCGTTATAATGAGAAGTTAGATAGTCAAATAAGTGTAGGAGGAATTAAAATGCTCTTAAAATGGAATGAAGAAGACCCTGTATCAGATTTCGAAAAGCAACGTAATAATATCATAGAAGAGGCTCAAGGTAATCGTAATCCTTTTATAGACTTTCCTCAATTAGCTTATAGAATTTATGAATGATGCGCTCTATACACTCAAAAAGTATTGGGGATATGACCATTTTCGGCAAGCACAAGAAGAGATTATTAATGCTGTATTAGACGGAAATGATGTCTTAGCTATGTTGCCTACAGGTGGTGGAAAGTCTATTACCTTCCAAGTGCCAGCTATGATGAAAGAGGGTATTTGCGTAGTAATATCTCCTTTAGTAGCTTTAATAACCGACCAAGTAACGGCATTAAAAAATAAAGAAATACGTGCAATCTCATTAGCAGGAGGGCTTTCTTATCGAGAATTAGAACGATTGCTTAATAATGCTTTGTATGGACAATACAAATTTATCTATCTATCTCCTGAACGTCTACAACAAAATATTGTTCGTACCTTTTTAAAGGTCATGAAAATAAACCTTTTGGTAATAGATGAAGCTCATTGTGTGTCTCACTGGGGAAAAGACTTTCGCCCTGCTTATTTACATTGTCAATGGTTGAAAGAACAGTTTCCTAAAGTACCTATGTTGGCACTTACAGCCTCGGCTACCCCAAAAGTACAACAGGATATTATGAAATTATTGTTGATAGAAAAGGCTAAAGTAATTAAAACTTCATTAATACGTCCTAATATTGCATATAGAGTAGAAAAAGAAAATAATAAATGGCATCGTCTTTTACAATTGTTAAATAATACAGATGAAAGTGCTATTATATATTTACGTAGTAGAAATGGTTGTGTACAATTAGCCGAATTATTATTAGAAAAAGGGATAACAACTACCTATTATCATGGAGGATTGTTGGTAGAAGAAAAAACTAAAAAATTAAATATGTGGCTACAGAATGATGTACGTGTAATGGTAGCTACTAATGCTTTTGGTATGGGAATTGATAAACCTGATGTACGTCTTGTTATTCATTGGGATATCCCTCAAACACTTGAAGATTATTTTCAAGAAGCAGGACGAGCAGGACGTGATGGAAAAGCAGCAGAAGCAGTATTATTATATAATACTATTGATATAGAGAACTCTAAAAAGCTTTTAACAGAATATCTTATAGATATTCCCTATTTAAAACATGTTTACCACAAACTCAATAGTTATTTTCAAATTGCTATAGGAGAGATTACTGAGGAAACTTACAGTTTTATGTTTTTCGACTTCTGTAAACATTATCAATTATCTTCTATAAAGACTTATAATGCGCTACAAGTTTTAGATAGGTTTTCTATAATTTCTATTAGTCAACAGTTTTATAACAAGGTAACTCTTCAACTTAGAGTAATCAATGAACAACTTGTAAAATATCTTTCAAAATATCACCTGATAAAAAAACTTGTTATTTATCTCATAAGAACTCATGCTCTCATTTATGAACAACCAGTAGAATTAGATATTCCCAAAATAACAGAACTTACTGAAATACCATATTATGAGCTAATGAAATATTTAGAAAAATTGCATCAAGATGGAGTAGCTATACTAAAAAGTAATGATGCAGATATACAAATTGTATTTAATGTACCTCGTGATGACGATCGAACTATAAATAGTATCGCTAAAAATATTAAAGAATACAATGAGAATAAAAAAAGACTACAACAGTTAGTATATCATTATTTAAAAGATGAGAGTACTTGCCGTAATATTCAACTCTTACAATATTTTGGTGAACATACACATCAAACATGTGGAATTTGTTCTAACTGTTTAGTTTATCAAATAATACCTAAGATAGATCTTGAAATAGTAAGAGAAGCTATTTTAAAACTTTTACAGAAAAAAGGAAAGGTGCCCGTTAAACATTTTTATAGACAATTACCTTATCCTCATCAAATTCTTGATAAGGCACTAAAAGAACTTTTCTATATGAGAAAAATTATCTTAACAGATAGTAATGAATTAGCAATTAAATAACTAAACAATCAAAGCCATTTTTTGCGTTTGAAGTAGAAAATCATTGCTACTGAAATACCTATCATCACCAACCATACTAATGGATATGCCCACCATAACTCTAATTCTGGCATATATTTGAAATTCATACCATATACCCCTACAATAAAAGTGAGTGGAATAAAAATAGTAGAAATAAGAGTGAGTAAGCGCATAATATTGTTCATCTTGTTACTCATTGCCCCCATATAAGTATCTGTAAGTCCCCAGAGGATATCGCGATAAGTACTTAGAGTCTCTACAATTTGTATTGTGTGGTCGTGAAGGTCACGAAAGTAGTGTTTAGTATCGGTGTCAATAAGATGATGAGGGGTTTTCTCTATCTTGTTTACTACCTCACGTGAAGGCATTATCGATTTTTGTAAAAAGATAGCGCTCTTTTTCAGTAACTGAATTTCGGAAATCATATCTTCACGCGGGTGGGTGATGATTTCATCCTCAATAGTTTCAATCTTATCACTCACTTTATCCAGAATCACAAAATAATTGTCTACAATAGCATCTAAGAGTCCAAATAACAAATAATCAGCTGGGCGTTTGCGCAGACTGCTATCAGTATTTTGGAGTCGTTTACGTACGGGTTCAAATACGTCTTCTCCTTCACTTTCTTGAAAAGTGATAAGATAGTTTTTACCTAATACCAAGGCTAAGTGCTCTGAAATAAGTTGTTCATCTTTACCGTAATAAAGCATTTTGATGATTACCAAAATATGCTCATCAAGTATTTCCACTTTGGGGCGGTGTTCAGTATCTAAGATATCTTCTAGAAGTAAGTTGTTTAACTGTACGTAATTTCCTAATTTTTTTACTTCCTCAATATTATTCAATCCATTTACATTGAGCCAAGTTATGCAGTTGTCTGTTATAAAGTTCAAAGCCTCTTCTGCTGATACTACTTTCTTCATTGAATAAGAGGAATCATTATAACTAATGACTTCTATATTAAGAGGCTTCTCTTTGTTACCAAAATACACCAAACTACCTGCAGGTAAACCTACCTTTTTAGAGCGATTAGCCTTGCGTTTCTTCTTAGTAATAGGGGGTATATTTTTACTCATATATATATTTTTTTTGTTAATGTATTGGTTATAAATGTTTTATTGAAATATTTTGAAGTTTAAATATATACTTCGCAATCAATACGAAACTACTAATGATTGTAACGAAAGTTTGTTACATTTGTTAAAAATCTTTTTTTAACATACTGATTATAAGTATATTTATACATTTGTATACACAATAAATAGATACTTTTAGAATGTATAGTTAAATAAAAAGTTTATATTTTTTTTATAAATAACTTTATACCAATGAAATAACATTATTAAAATTTTAGTAAATCTATTTGTTATTATAGTTAAAATCTCGTATCTTTTGAATAAAACAAATGTTCTATAGGTACCCAGTGTTTTCCTTCTCGGTGGTACCATACTGTCAAATATTTGTTGTCTAAATAGGAAATATCCCAAGTTACTTCTTTGATGAGAATGTCATTCTCTTTACTTTCTTTTTCACTGAAACAATTATATAGTCCCACTCTAAACTCGCTGATGATTCCATCGTGCAAGTCATTCATAATAAAAGTAATTTCACTTTTAGGGCGATACTTGTCCTTATAACGATTGATATAATCTTCGTAATTTAGCTTTAGGATCTCTACGTAAGGTATAGGAGGTGCCTTATCAGGCAATGGTGTAGCAGGAGGTTCTTCACTTGCAAAATATTGCTTCTCCTCTGCCCTATTTTCACAGCTACCAAGTAGTAAAAATAGAAGAATACTTATAAAAAATGGTTTCATTTTTAATGTATAATTAATAGACTTTGTTAAAGTTTGAATTAGAAGAGGTTACTGATTAATAGGATATATTTTAGGATGCTTAATTGCTTCTATCAATGCGGTGGCTCTCTGGGCTATTGTCTTATCTTCGGAAGTAGTGAAGCGCTGAAGCAAAGGGATATTTGCTTCTAATAATTCGATAATAGTCACGTGGTAATAGTATCGGTCTAAGAATTTGATAAGTTTTAAAAACTCTTCATCCATAGTACCATCATAAGTATCATTGAATAATTTTTCCTTGTAGGCTTCATATTTGGCAACTTTCCCTTTAGTAGCTTTAAAATCTTTAGCTTGTGGAGACTGAGAACTATAATTTGCTGCCTCAAAAAGCGTGAGCATATCACGTAATAGTATTGCTTTGTTCGCTTTATCCTCTTCTAACAAAGCGAGATAAAATCTCATTCCCCAAGGAGAGAGCTTTATCAGCCACGCTTGTGATTCAAAACTATAGATAAGGTTTTGATAGTCTTTTTCAGAGGCTGCTCCATCAAGTATTTTTACTATACTTTGCTTTACTATATTGGCATTGGTTTCATAAGGGGTACCAAATCTTCGCCACGGGAAATTTTTAATTAGCTGTTGTAAATCCATTTGTTATTACAGTTTTAAGAGAGTACCTTCCCAAATGCTTCAGAGAATTTGGTAGGGGTAAATTCAATAATTTGATAGGCAGCTATTCGATGCTCGTGAAAAGGATCTTGAGCAATGATGTCCAGTATTTCTTCCTTACTGCCAGCCTTACACAAAATTACCCCACCCTTGCGAGGCACCTGTGCTCCTGAAGCAACAAAATGTCCTGAAGCATAATGTTTATCTAAATAAGCACGATGGGCTTCTAAGTGTTTTTCAACCTCTGAAAGGTCTTTTTGATACGTTAAAATAATGATATACATATATTAATTATTCTTTATTCGTTAGTGTTTTAAGGCGTTGTATTAGCTACTTGTAATACTTTTCCGTTGAATAATTCACCCCCATTCAAAGCAAAATCCGCGATGTAGCGCGCCATTTGCTGTGGGGTGATATTAGCTTTATAATCAGGGAAGGCTTCGGCTAGCATCTCAGTCTGTACGGCTCCTAAGGCTAAGGTATTGAAAACGATACCACGCTCTTTGTACTCTTCGGCTAAAAGCTCCGATAGGGTAATCAAGGCACCTTTGGAGGAGCTATATGCTGCTAAACCACCGAACTTCAAGCTCCCTTGTATACCTCCCATACTACTAATACTCACCACGTGTGCACCTTTCTCCATAAAAGGCAGTAGTTGTTGTGTGAGGTGTGCTACCCCAAATACATTCACCTTATATACTTCTAAAAAGTCGGTTTCTGTAAGGGCTTCAAAAGGTTTGTTGATAAGTTTCCCTGCGTTGTGAATCAAGATATCTACCTTTTTCCATTGCTCTTTTACAAACTGTGCTACAGCTTCTCTATCCGTAGGTAAGGTAATGTCAAAAGGAAAACAATGTACTTTGGGTAATTTCAGTGCTTCTATGGGAGCTGTATGCCGAGAAAGAGCTAAGATGTTATGCCCTTGCGATGCCAACTGTTGTAACAATTCAAAGCCTATTCCTCGGCTAGTACCTGTGATGATGATGTTCTTCATTTTTTAATTTTTCTTACTTCTTATTTGTAAGGTATGCTAATTCATTATATTTTTTGTATTGAACAGATTGTTTTATAATTACTTCCAAACTTTCATTATTTATTGTTTTTATTGGTTGTAAGTTCTCATCTAATAAAGTATAATCTTTTGCTTTGAAAAAAGATAATAACTGATAAAGTATTTTATTGTAATCACTTCTGAAATCTATTCTTAAAGAAACTGAAGTAACCCTCTCTTCTCTATCAAAAAATACTTCCAAACAGTTAGAATCAGTATTTCCATATATATCTAAATACTCACTCCAAGATTTAGTCTTTGGCAGAAAAGAGTTCACCTGCATAAAATCTTCTTTATGAATATTAGCGTGTTCCCATAATTCATATTCAAACTCCTCATTAGATATATCTTTCAATATATATTGATTAGGTATGATTGTAAATTGATATTGCCAAAGTGCCATAATTTATTATCCTAAGAGAGGTTTTATTTTTCTACTTTGTAATCTGTAAAACCTAATACATTTCCCGATGGGTCTAAAAACTCAATCGCCCACCCTGTTCTGATGGGAAACGGTGGACTCAAAAACGATATCCCCTTTCCTTGCAACCCATCATATATTTGTTTTACATCATCCACTTCGATCCAAATAGTTGGTTTCGTGTTAGGGAATTTCTTTTTATCTTTTAAAATAATGGCAGGTTCTTCATCTCCCACACTGAAAGCTATCATTCCTATTTCTGAAAAATCAAACTTAATTTTCAATTTTAAGACTTCTGCAAAAAACCGCTTGCTTTCCTCAAAATTTTCTGCAGGAAGAAAAAAATTATCGTAATTCATAATTTATTTATCTAATATAGTTATCACTGGCACATATCTCTTATCCTTGTATATATACATACAAATAAGTTGATGATATTTATCCTAAGAGTTGTGCAAATATACAACTTTATTTCTTTTCTGAAGCTATTGATTGGTATATATCTATTCCAAGGTGTTTTTGTACAAGCTGTACAAAGGTTTCTTCCTTTTCTTCGGAAAAACAATACAGTGCTGCAATAATATCGCGTAATGCTACTGCTTCCCGCCAATTGTGATAAGAAAACAATTGAGTATAGCGACGTATTTCCCCCGGATCATAGCCCTTGCGGAATACCTCTTGGAGTCCTTGTATAAAGCGCTGTTTGACTTCCTGTTGCTTAGGAGTTAGCTCTATGGGAGCCTCTGTTATTTTACCTCGGAATATATCCCACAACTTAAAAAATTTATCCAAAGCTTCGCCTTCAGTTTCTGTTACCAATTCAAGAATTCCTATCGTTCCTCTGGTATCAAATATACTATATCGCTTTTGTATCCAGTGTTCAAAATCCCGTAATTCCTCATCAGTTTCATCACTCTCTTGGTGAATTTCATACCCTCCAAGAAACGCATTAAAGCACCGAAGACTATATTTGGATAAATAGGCAGAGGGATTTTCCCTAATAAGTTCCATCAGTTCTATAGTGGTCATTTCCTTACAGGATACTTTAGAAGATGGTGATTGAGAGCGGGGTTTTATATGACCTGAGCTATACTCTTTGTAGCATTCATCAAACAAGGTAAAGAAAAAATGTACTGCTTCTTCTTGAGTATCACATAGTAAAGAAAGCTGTTGTGCCCATAATTGTTCTTCTTCTAAGGCATATTTTCCCTTTAGCCAAGGATAGAAAACCTGTTGTAGGAATACCAACCCCTCGTCTTCGCTTTTGGGCTGAAATGCCAAGCCGTCAAGAAAGGCTTTTAAGGAAAAAATATTATATTCCCCAATATACATTGGGGGGTGCTGTCCCATATATTTAAGAAGATCTAAGGTAGTGATATCTATCATAATCAATAATGTTTTATATTCCCCATAAAGAAGCTTGTAATCTCTGAATATGAGGGTCTTCTACTACATCAATAATAGCTAAAATATCAGCTCGAATATGGATGTGATGAGTGAGTAATTCGCTTAATACATTTTGAAGGGCTAAAAGATATTCATCATAGGTGATGAATTCTTCGGAATTTTCAAGTGCTTTAATGACAATTATATTTGAGTAACACTCCTCTTTCAGTTGACGAATGAATTCATTGGTAACCAATGCTATAATATCTTTCTCTGGATGGTATATATCAATGTTTAATTCCTCTTGAATAATTGTAGCGGATTCTTTTTCAGTTAGAGGAACTGCCCCATATATCCAATTATTGTCCCACATCTCCAACATTTCAATAACATCAAGTAAGCCATCAGGCATATCCATTTCTGCTCTTAAGCTAAATTCATAGTTGTAAAGGGCGACTTTTTCTGCATTATAGCCTTCTTTCCAAAGAGCTTGTAAGCCTTGAATATAATAGACTATGGCTTTTATTTCTTCTGAAGTCATTTTGTTATATTAATTGACACAAAATTGATATGACAAAATCCCCTTTCCTATAGTACAGCTATAGAAGATATTACTATCTGCAATAACAATCATTATTTTTTATTTTGAGAAGGGAGTATTATATTTTTTTCCTTAGCCAGACGATGGGCTACATTTC
>CAUQUO010000023.1:0-37591 GCA_963521335.1 uncultured Capnocytophaga sp. | reverse complement strand
TGGAATGCAAAAATAATAATTTAAAATAACTTACAAAACTTTATAACAGCCCTGCTCCAAAGGGGGAGATGCGATGCAAAAGCGATAACATTCTGTTAATCAATGATTATTATTTTTTAACTCTTGATTCATATTAATAACTAATTACTAAATTCTTCTAATTTTTTGTGATTGCGAGGGAGTTTGTCCAGCTTCTTCGCTTCTTCTAAATAAAGGGCGACAACTTTCCTTTGGAAAGCCTTTACTTTAGGGTCGCGGGTAGGTCGGTCTAAAAACTCTACAAACCGATTGATTGGACTGAAATGCATAGCCAACGCATCACTTAAATAGCGTGCTACATAATGCAAATCCTCACCTCTTGCAAGGGCTTGAAGTATGTATTCATAAGCCAAATCTCGCGACGGACGTTTGTCGTATAACAAACACGCACCTATATACAGCCAACCGCTGTGGTGCACGCGCAAATCATAACGCAAAACAGCTTCTAATGGTAGCTGCATATTGCGTATCTCTTCTGCTCCACAAGCATTATTGGCTATATAACCACAGAGAATAGCATCAGGATAATGAGGGTTCAAACTCAACAGGTAATTCACCTCTGTCGATAGGGGCGTACTACCACCACAAGCATTGTAGTAAAGAGGCGAAAAAGAGTTCCGATAGTGCTCTATCCAATAGCCTTTTTCGCTTTTCTCATCATAACCTATATCGTAATTATGAAAGGTAAACATATCTCTGTCTCTCCATTTTGTCCATCCATAACCTATGTAATAAGGCTTTACTACACTGGGGATATCCTTAGCTGAAGTGGTTTCAAATTCTGGAAATTCTCTATTGGGGTGCTTGATGCGAGTGATTTGCGTCCAAAGAGGGAGAAGCTCATCCGTTGGTTGTACTTCATCGGTAAGTCCTAAATAATACTGAATAGCAGAAGCATACGTACCTTTGAGTTGTCTCGCTTTTTCTTTCGCTACTACCGAAACTTCTTTGAAAATCAGTCGGTTGCAGGCGACAATCAGGTCGTGAAGGTCTGGCTGCTTATTCACAGTTTCATATTGCAGTAGTTTATCCACAAATATTTCAGCATCTATATAAAAAGGCTCGTGTGTAGGGGTAGAAAGGAATGGCAACACCTCTTTTTCATTAAGGTATTTCAAGGTGAGTTGTGCCTTGTGAAACAGGAATGGCATAAAAATTTTATGCTTATACAACCTATTCCAAAGAAGATACTCCTCAAAAGCTGCTTCATCAAGTTTTTCTCTCAAAGCATTACTCTCCTCATAAGTGTATTGATAAGGAGGTATTTCAAGAGGTTTTTGATGTGAATAGCAGTACAAAAAGCCCTTTATTATGGTTGTTACACTATCCAAATAATAACTTTTCATCAGTTTTTTAAGATAAGGAGCCAACTCCTTAGTGTAATTAGCCGGAAGGCTCTCTTGCTGTTGCACTAGTCCCTCAAAAAAGAGGTCGATAGTTGCTGCAGTACGCTCACGAATGCAGTCGCCGAGGAGGAAGAGGAGGTCTTCAGGTGTCAGGGGACAGGGGACAGGTGTCAGGGGGCGAGCTGTAGAGGCTGTTTGGGAGGTGCGAGCCACACAGGCAGTTTGGGAGGTGCAAGCCGCACGGGCAGTTTGGGAGGTGCGAGCCGCACGGGCAGTTTGGGAGTTTTCGGAGTTCTCAGAATTTTCTGATGGACTTAAGGTTGCAAGGAGGTCTTGGGCTTTGCCTTTTAGGTAATCGCGGTAAGGTGCGATGACTTCGGGGAGACCTTCGTGGTTAAAATAGGTGGTGAGGAGAGTCGCAACTTTTTCTTGGAGTTTGGCATCGGGGACGGTGAAGAGTACCGCTAATTGTTCGCGGTAGTCAGGATTGGTAGGGGCTTGCTTTTGGTAGTGTTTTTCTAAGATTTCTACCCCTATAAGTTGTGATTTGGCGATTTTTTGGGTAGTGAAGCACAGGGCAAAGTTGTCAGCAAAAGATTGGAAATCAAAAGCAGAAGCATTAGCAGCTTTTTGCAGTTGCTTCATCGCAAAATTGATAAGGGCTGTATTGCCCAAGCTGAGTAAGGAAAAGAAAGTGTATTGGTTTTCAATTACTTCATCGGCAGTAGGGTTGATCACTTCTATCCAACGGCAATAGGCATTGAGGATGTTTTTCTTCCAAGGGTTTAACAAAGCCTCGAGGTATTGCTTTACAATATCGCGATTTGTGAAATAGTTATTCTTAGCCAAGATTTGATACATTGCCAAGATATATTCAGTATCATATAGATAAGTATAGATATATTTTGGGGCTGCTGCAAGGATTTGGGTGGCTATTTCAGGGTATTGTAACAACAAATCGATGAAAAAAGGTTCTTCACGATAGGAAACATTCTTGTTATAAAAGTTTTTAACGAACAATTTTTCATTAAAAGGTATCAAATCCATTTTATAAAGCACCCAAAGCATCTCAAAAGAGATGTATTCTGCATTTTCTCGATACATTTGGGGCAATTCTTCTTTCAAGTAAGCCCCTTGAGGAGCTTGGATAAGCGCTAAAAGTTCCGGATAAAAAGCTGTGGAAAGGAAATCGTAAAACACCCCTTTTGCATACCAAGGACAGATATTATTTTTTCGCTCAAAATGGAGTATTTCTTCTCTTTGATCACTCAAACACATAAAGGCATAAGCCATTACTATACCATCGTTAGGTACATTCTTAGCCCAACTTTTGGGCATATCATACATTTGAGTGATGGGCGTATCAAGGAAAAACACCTTTAGCTTTAGGCGTTCCTCTTCAGAAAGACCAAAGCAAATATTGCGTATCGCATTGAAATCGTGTGCCTTAATGGCGGAGAGTAAATTTTCTTTCATAAGTGAGAAATTAAAAGTGAGTAATGATTATCTTACCGAAGTCAAGCTATTGAAAATAAAGAGTTAATTCGTTAGTTTTTTCTCTAAAGACTTTAGGGTTTTTAGATAATCTTCTTCTACAGTTGATAAGGTTTTGACTTGATATTTCTTAAATTCAGTAGTTGCTTTTTCAATAGCTTCTTGATGACTTACTCTCCCTGCATTTTGTAATACTTTTTCTCCTGTTGCTGAGAGAATATTGTCTAATTGCTTGATATAATCAGCCATATACATTGGTTTTCGCTTCATTGCTTGTATTTCGGCAAAGTCAAAATACCCAGAAACTAAATTGTTGAGTACTTTGAGTTCCTCTTCTGTTAGGTAATTTTTGGCAATTACTACTTCTTTTAGCGAAGGGTGATCACCTGTAAAAACAGTAAGTCCCATAAAAGGTTTATCACTATCGGCACGTTCATAGATTACCTCAGCAGCTGTATGTCCGTGAGCAGCATAATGCAGTTTGTTCTGTACAATTTTAAAAAATCTAATAGATTCAGTAGTACGAGGATCATAATCTACACTGGTGGCATATAAATCAAGCACTTGCCTATACAACACTTTTTCGGAGGAACGAATGTCGCGAATACGATTTAGAAGTTCATACCAATAGTTGCCCCCTGCATTCTGTTTCAAACGATTATCATCTATAACAAAGCCTTTGATGATGTACTCTTTGAGTCGCTGAGTAGCCCATATCCTGAATTTTGTAGCAATATGGCTCTTAATACGGTAACCTAAAGAGATAATCAAATCAAGATTATAGAAAGCTGTATTATAATTTTTGCCATCAGTAGCAGTTGTTCGGAATTTCCGAACAACTGCTGTTTCTTCTAATTCACCTTCTTCAAAGATGTGTTTGATATGCTCACTTACATTGGCTTTACTTGATTGGTAGAGGGTTACCAACTGTGCTTGTGTGAGCCAGACATTTTCATTTTCAAGGCGTACTTCTATTTGGGTACTGCCGTTTTCATCTTGGTAGAGAAGCAATTCTCCTTGTGTTATTTCTTTCATAATTGAAAAATTAAAAGTGAATAGTGACTAACAATTAAATTCTACTAACTTCTTATGGTTGGTAGGTTTCTTTTCTTGTTTTTCAGCCAAAGGTAAATAGGCTTCTACTACCGCTTTTTGGAAGTCTTTTACTTTAGGGTCGCGGGTAGGGAGGTCGAGGAAGTCTACAAAGCGGGCGATAGGGGCGTATTGCTCGGCTAAGAGTTTGCCGATATATTGCGCCAATAGGTTGAGATTCGTACCATACTCCAGATGTTCTAAGATATAAGCGGAAGCCATATCGCGAGTGGGCTTTTTCTCAAAGAGCAAGGCAGCCGCCACAAACAGCCAACCACTGTGATAGATAGGCAAATGGTTCTCAAGTAGCACCTGCATAGACGTTTGCATATACTCTATTTGATACGACTCATTGCCCTTGGCGTAAGAGGCTATATAGCGGAGGATTTGCGCTTCTGGATAGTGTGGGTTTAGACTGCATTGGTACAATTTATCTGTTTCCCAACCTTTGCGACTGTTGCCTGTGTTGTAATACGGGAAAGGATATTTTGTAGGCTTCTGCTTCATATCAAAATTGTTGTTCCAATTGTCCTCTAAGTTCAGGTAATGGAAGGTAACATCGCTTTGCTTGCGCGTTTTCATCCAGAAATCAATCATAAAAGGCTTTACTACGGTAGGGAAATCCTTAGCGGAAGTGTTAGCAAACTCTACGAACTCGCTATCAGGGTGCTTGATACGAGTGATTTGCGTCCAAAGAGGCAAGAGTTCTTCAGTAGGCTGTACCTCATCGGTTAGACCTATATAATACTGAATGGCAGGAGCATAGGCACCCTTGAGTTGTTGGGCTTTTTCTTTGGCTGCTGCCGAAACTTCCTTAAAGAGCAGTCGGTTGCAAGCCACTACCAAGTCGTGGAGGTCGGGGTTTTCACCTTGAGCCTCGTATTGTAAGAGCCTATCCATCAGCACCTCTGCTTCTATATAGAAGGGGGCGTGTGTAGGGGTGGAAAGGAAAGGGAGTTTATTCTTCTCCTTAAGTTTTTCCAGCAGATGTTGGGCTTTGTGATATAGGTAAGGCAATGTAGTGAGGAAAAATGTTTCGTCCTCCTTGTTTAGTTTCTTTTTATCACCCGTCCAACGCTGTAAAAACCAACGCAAAATAGGCACCGAGGCAATGCCGTTCCAGTGTCGTTCTAACTGCTTGAGGTAAGGCGCTAACTGCTCCTTGAAATCTGCAGGGAAGTCATCTTGCAACTGGTTAAAGCCCTCAAAGAAAAGGTCGATAGTCTGGGGCGTACGCTCGCGGAGGCAGTCGCCAAGGAGGAAGAGGAGGTCTTCAGGTGTCAGGGTGCGAGCCGCACGGGCAATCTTGGGGGTGCGGGCTGTTTGGGAGGTGTGGGAGGTGCGAGCCGCACGGGCAGTTGGGTAGTTCTCGGAGTTCTCAGAATTTTCTGAATTTTCTGATGGACTTAGGGTTGCAAGGAGGTCTTGGGCTTTGCCTTTTAGGTAATCGCAGTAAGGGGCGATGACTTCGGGGAGACCTTCGTGGTTAAAATAGGTGGTGAGGAGGTTGGCGACTTTCTCTTGAAGTTTGGCATCGGGAACGGTGAAGAGTACCGCTAATTGCTCGCGATAGTCGGGATTGGTAGGGGCTTGCTGTTTGTAGTGTTTTTCTAAAATATTTAAACCTATGAGTTGGGATTTGGCTATTTTTGGGGTAGCAAAACAAAGCGCAAAGTTATCGGCAAAAGATTGAAAGTCAAAGGCTTTTTCATTAGCAATTTGCTGTATATGTTTGAGGGCAAAGTTGATAAGGTTAGTGTTGCCCGTACTGAGCAAGGCAAAGAGCGTTTGTTGGCAAGCGAGGAGTTCGTCGGTAGTAGGTTCTAAGAACTCAACCCAACGACAATGCCAATTGAGGTGAGGTTTCTTCCAAGGGTTGAGCAGGCTCTCCAAAAGTTCGGGGATGTACTTTCTATCGAACACATAGCCTTGTCTTTGCAAATGTACAAAGAAGTCCTCCCACGGCTTGGCGTCGTGGAACATTTGGTTTTCATAGCGGTGCAAACGCCTAAAAATCTTGTCATGGAACTCTTGGTCGTGTAGCACTAAATCGGTATAACGGACTTTTTTATCGTCATAGAGATAGGTAGCGGTGATGTTTTTGGTAAAAAGCGCCTCATCAAAAGGAATTTCTCCCGCCTTGTAGAGCACCCAATAGGTTTCAAACGCAATGAACTCTCTGTCTTCAGGTTTTACAGAGTGGAACAAATCCAAGATAAAACGATATTTTTCCTCTTGAAGGATTTTTGGGAGAATATGTAGCGCTTTTGAGTTGCTAAATAAGCGGGAACTTGACACATAATAGCCACATATTTTGTGAATACTGAGTGTTTGGTATTCTTCCACACTTCGGGTAAGGAGAAATAGTGCCATAATAAACTCGTAATCGGAATCATTAGGCGGTTGCAATTCAAACATACCTTTATCCCAAAAAGACTTTTTAAGTCCCCATTTAGACTGTTGGAATTCCTCTAATAGGGCAAGGCGCTCGTTATCTGCTAAGTTACTACAGAAAGAAAAGAGAGCGCTTAAATCGTGAGTAGTAATCAGTTTTTTTAAGTGTTCAAACATAAGGATAATTTATTGATGAGACAATGATTGAGTACAGAAGCAATCATAATAAACTTTGCCAAAGATCGTAGCACGACAAGCGGTTATGACCTTTGGCAAAATTTATAATGCAAAGCGACTATTTTCTATTTTTCGAGTTTAATGGTAAGCACAGGGGTATCGGAGTGGTTTACAAGGTCGCTACTAATACTACCATTGAAGAAATGAGCGATACCTTTACGCCCATTGGGGAACATACAAATCAGGTCTATTTTGTTTTCCTTTACATAGTTAAGGATCCCTGTTTCTACACGGATATCGTTATATACGTGTGTTTCGAAGTGCTGACGAGAGTGTTCCGCTTCTTTAAGGAAGTCTTGCATACGCTTGTTGATTTCGGAGGTAGTGAGAAATTGGTATGGGGTATTTACGTACACCAAATCTACTTTTGCGCCGAAGAGTTTGGCGAGTTTTAAAGCCTTTTCAAAAGGTTTTAAAAATCGTTTAGAGAAGTCGCACCCGAACATCATATGTTTTATTTTGAGTTTTTCGTGGGGGTTTTTAATAACTAATACAGGGACAGAGGCTGAGCGGATTACTTTTTCGGCATTGGAACCGATAAAGAGTTCTTTTGCCCCTGAAGCGCCGTTAGAGCCCATAAACACGAGGTCTATATGGTGTTTTTTGACAACTTCTTCTACAGCTTCGGGCAGAGAGATAGTTTCTACCAAGTCGACTATTTCGATTTGTGTATCGAGATTTTTGTGAAGGTCGGCAAAGCGTTGTTTGGTTAAATTTAGGAAATACATAGCTTCAGGGACAGACACTTGGCTTTCGGTCATCAAACGCACGGGTAGTTCTATAGCGTGCAATAGGAAGATTTTGGCTTTGTGTTTTTTTGCCAATTCGATAGCTACATTAAGAGAAGCGATGGACTTCTCAGAAAAATCGGTTGTTACTAAAATGTTTTTCATAAGAATCTATTTTTTTAGTTATTAATATTTTCAGGTGATGGGTAGTTAGTATTTAGGGGCATTTTGGCAATCTCTTACACATTTGCCTGTTTTATCTATATGAAAGCTTTTGCCCTCAAATACAACTTCAGTTTCATTATCATTCTCGTATACAAAAGGCTCTATACTATCGAATATCATAGGGAGGAGTTGTTTCCCTTCGAGATTATAGAGTCCTACTTTGTCGTTGCGAAAGACGCGTATAGTACCTCTATTTAAATAATCAGTTTCTACATTATTATAAAAATCTTCGGGGATAATGACTTTTCCTTTTTTGTTGAGCACACTAAAGTATATTTCGCGACGGGTGGAAAATACGAAATCGCTATTTTCATCATCTTTATCAAAATGTTCTATTATCAGCATATCATAGATGGGAGGGACAAGAGGCTCTCCTTTTAGGCTGAAGGCACCTTCTTTTTGATCATTTCTCACAAGTGCTATTTTGTTTGCAAGTGTTACTCTGCTGTATTGGATAGGGATGAGCACTTTACCTTGTTTGTCTACCAGACCTTGTTGGGCATTATTGCCTACTACTATAACTCCGTTTGTGGATTGCCCTACAAATTCATATTGGGCTTGCCATCCTTTTTTAGGTTTTTGAGTGGTGATTTTTTCTAATTCTTCACAATTTTGGACACATTTATTTGTCTTGTCTATAAAAAATACGGCGTCATAGAGTGATACGGCAGTTGTTCCTTCTTCGAAAGAGTCGGCAAGGGAATAAGTAAAGGGTATTACGACTTTGCCTGTAGTGTCTATATATCCCCATTTGCCCTCTTTTTTAACGGCCGCTAGTCCTTCGCTAAAATCTTTGGCATTCTCATATACTAGAGGGATAGTTTCTTTACCTTGAAGATTTACGAAACCGTAATGCTCTTTTTGGGTGACGATTGAGAAGCCATTAACAAAAGGTTTTGCATCATCGTATTTAAATGGGGTAAGAGGTTCATTTTTTTTATTGATAAATGCCCATTTATTATTCTTTTTCACTGAGGCTACTCCTTGTTCAAATGCCCAACCATAGTCGTATTGTAATGGAATGACTTCTTTGCCTGTGGCATTTACATAGCCACAACCTATATTCTTTTTATAAACCCAAGCTAAGCCGTCGAAAAATCTATCTACTGCATCATATTTGATAGGGACTATTATTTTGCCGGTTTTGTCGATAAAGCCTTCCTTGCCTGTCGCAACATCTCGTACACTTAAGCATCCTTCTAAACAAAAACCTATAAACTTGTATTTGCAGGGCACGATAAACTTTCCTTTTTTATCAATAAGCCCATATAAGTTGTTATTCACTACGCGACACACTCCATCATTAAAAGAATCAGTTCCATCAAACTGAACGGGGATTACGAGTTTTCCTTTTTCGTTTACAAAGCCCCATTTCCCATTGTGATGCCATACAGCAGCTAAGCCTTCTTCAAAATCCATCACTTGTCTATAGTCATCACGCCACGTTTCATTTTGAGCGTGTAGTGAAGAAAGTGAGTAAAGCAATATGAAGATGAGGAGGTGTCTCATTTTATAAGTTTTATTTGATGAGGCAAATGTATGACTTTTATTTTTTATTTGCAAGAAAAAGTTTCTTTTTTTTTCATTTTGGGAGTAATGGGAGGTGTGAGCCACACGGGCAATTATGGGAATAATGGGAAGTGTGGGAATAATGGGAATAATGGAAGGTGTGAGCCACACGGGCAATTATGGGAATAATGGGAGTAATGGGAGTAATGGGAATAATGGGAGTAATGGGGAAATACTAAATTTTAGGGTTTTTGTAGTATATTTTTCTATGGATATTCATTTTTGTAGTATTTTTTACTTTTGGGATGGTTAGGGGGTAGGTGTACTGTGGGTATACTGTGGGTATAGGTGAGGTATTGGGAAGGTTGAGGAGAAAAATTTTCTGTTTGGGATTTTGAGAATTTTGCTTTTATGGAAGGATACTGTCGCGTTCAAAATTTTTATTAAATGCTTTTATGTAGAATCTACCAAGATCGTATTTATCGGCTCTTTGCACTCTTGCGATGCGCAATACATAACGGTGCTTTTTCTTCTTGACAGTAGCTTTTTTGCCGTTGACCCAATAGGTATCGCTACTGAGCCAATAGCGACTGAATTTGACATTGTAGCGCAAGCGATAAGGTGAAACGATGTATTTGTTTCTAAAGAGTACTTCTACAGAGGCGGTTAGTTGTTGAGCCTCGGGGTGGTCGATAAAATAATGTTTGGCAAAGAGTTGGGCAGCCTCTTCGGTGTTGATAGCGAGTTGTTTTTCTTTGAGGGCATAGTTAGGTTCATCATAGAAATAGTAGGCTTTATCGGAGGCCATACATCCGACTGTAAGTTTTAAGATGATTAGTATTAGGATTTTTTTCATTTGTATATTTTTGGAGAGGGTTCAAAAGTAGTGCGTATTTATCTAATTTCCAAAACTTTTTTATTTTTTTATTTGTTAATCTAAAAAAACGTTGTATCTTTGCCCCGAAAAACAACATTGGAGGGGACATTTAAGTCCCCTCTTTTTATAGAAAATGAATTTTAAAGACCAAGTTAAAGAGTTAGTAGACAATTTTTTAGATAGTCATTCAAAGTTTTTTCTCACAGATTTGACTGTAGGGTCAGACAATACTATTCGCATTACTATTGATGGTGATGAGGGTGTAGGTATTGATGATTGTATAGCGCTAAGTCGTTCAGTAGAGGGGGCATTAGACCGTGAGGCGGTGGATTTTTCTCTTGAAGTAACTTCTTTTGGTGCTACGGAGCCTTTTGTTATGGAGCGCCAGTATATTAAAAATGCTGGTAGAATGGTAGAAATTACTATGCTTGACGGGAAGAGACAGGAGGGGCTTTTGAAAGGGCTAGATGGGGCGAATGTGGTAATTGAGACAGAGACGCGAGAGCCTAAGCCTGTAGGGAAGGGAAAAGTGACCGTAAAAAAAGAGCATTTATTTGCTTTAACAGATATAAAAGAAACTAAAGTAATCATTAAATTTTAATTGAACGTATATGAATAGTCTTGAATTAATCGAATCATTCTCGGAGTTTAAAGATGATAAGCTCATCAACCGTGAAACCCTTATGGCTATTTTGGAGGAGGTATTTCGGAATACTCTAAAGAAGAAGTATGGTTCTGATGATAATTTTGATATCATTATCAACCCTGATAAAGGAGATCTTCAAATTTTCCGCAATCGTGTGGTGGTAGAAGATGGTGCTGTAAGCAATGACAACCAAGAGATAGCACTTTCGGTAGCGCGGAAGATAGAGCCAGATTTTGAGGTGGGGGAAGATGTATCAGAAGAGATTAAAATTAATGATTTAGGGCGTCGTGCTATTTTGGCTATTCGCCAGAATCTTATTGCTAAGATACACGAGTATGACAGTATGACTATCTATCAGCGTTTCAAAGATTTGATAGGTCATTTGCACGTAGCTGAAATTCATCATATTCGGCATAAAGCGATTGTGCTTTTAGACGATGAGGGCAATGAGATAATTTTGCCTAAGGAGAAGCAAATTCCTTCGGATTTTTTTAAGAAGGGGGATCATGTGCGTGGTATTATAGAATCGGTAGAACTGAAAGGCACTAAGCCTACTATTATATTATCGCGTACCTCTCCGTTATTTTTGGAGCGATTGTTTGAGCAAGAGATTCCAGAGATTTCTGACGGGCTTATTACTATTAATAAGGTGGTGCGCATACCTGGTGAGAAGGCTAAGGTAGCGGTTGATTCTTTTGATGACCGAGTAGATGCTGTAGGAGCTTGTGTAGGTGTACGTGGGGCGCGTATTCACGGGATAGTGAGAGAATTGGGGAACGAGAATATAGATGTGATTCCGTTTACTAATAATGTTTCGTTGCTTATCACGCGTGCCTTAGCACCGGCGCGAGTTTCTTCGGTAGTTTTGAATGAGGAAGAGAAGCGTGCTGATGTGTATTTGGCTAATGAAGAGGTATCGAAAGCGATAGGTAAATCGGGATATAACATTCGTTTGGCGAGCCAGTTATCTGGTTATGAGATAGATGTATATCGTGAAGGAGTGAATGAGGAAGATATAGAGCTTAGTGAATTTAATGATGAGATAGAGGAATGGGTAATTGAACAATTGCGCAATGCGGGGCTTGATACAGCTAAGAGTGTATTGGAGCTCAGTGCCCAGGAGCTAATGCAACGCACAGACCTCGAGGAAGAAACTGTGAATGAGGTTTTGAGGGTGCTTGCAGCAGAATTTGAATAGTATCAAAATCAAATAAAGAGGAAAGAGGTAATAAAAAAGGGGATTGACGATTGTTAATTTCTAATTGATAATTAAAAACATATATATGAGCGAGGGAACAACAACAAGAATAAGCAAAGTTTTAAAGGATTTGAATATTTCTTTAATTACTGCGGTGGAATATCTGAAAAAGGATAAGAATATAGAGATTGAAGCTAATCTAAACACCAAGGTATCGGAAGAGGTAGTAAAAATCTTGGCTAATAAGTTCAGTGCGGACAAGAGTAAGCGTGCGGTATCTAAAGAAATAGTAGAAGACAAGCGGAAGGAGCGTGAGGCTATCCGTATGGAACAGGAGAAAGAGAACCAAGAGAAGCGTAAACAGCAAGAGCAGGAGGTGATAAAAGCCAAGGCGCAGCTTGCTGGGATAAAACCTGTGGGCAAAATAGACCTTGATTCTGTGAATAAAAAAGAAGAGAAAGAGACAGAAGTACCGGCAGAAGTAGTTGCTTCTGTAGAAAAAGAGATTGAAACTCCTGTTAGCGCAGTAGAAGAGCCATCTACCCCCTCAGCCATAGAGTCTACGAATTCTGAAACAACACCTCACCCCCTCAAGAATAAGGAGCATAAAGACAATAAGGACAATAAAGAGAATAAGAAAAAAGATAAACCCAACGCTCAAAGAAATACATCTGTTTATCAAAATCCGTTGATACAGCCCTCAAATCCTCCGAAAAAGAAAGAGGTTCACAAACCTAAAGAAGAAGTTACAGTTGAAGTTCCTGTTGGAGTAATAGAAACGCAATATCAAAAGCTTACTGGTCCGAAAGTGGTAGGTGAGAAGATAGACCTCAGTCAGTTTGAGAAGAAGAAAAAGAAGCGCAAACGCAATCGCAATAAAGATAAAGAGGGACAGGCCGTAGCCAATGGTTCAGTTCAAGAAGTTAATGACAGTGAAAAACGCAAGCGCAAGCGCATTCGCAAAGAGGAGCCTAATGCTAATTTTGGCAAGCAAACTGATGGTGGTAAAAAAGAGAAAAAAGGCAATAAAGTATTTACCAAAATAGAACCAACGGAAGAAGAGGTTCAAAAACAAGTACGCGAAACGCTTGAACGTTTGCAAGGAAAGACTACCAAATCTAAAGGGGCTAAGTATCGCAAAGAAAAGCGCGAAACACACCGCCAAAAGGCAGAGCAAGAACTTGCAGAACAAGAACAACAAGAAAAAGTACTGAAAGTAACCGAGTTTGTTACTGTAAATGAATTGGCGACCATGATGGATGTGCCTATCAACAAGGTAATTGGAGCTTGTATGTCTCTTGGCATTATGGTTACAATGAACCAGCGTCTTGATGCTGAAACGCTATCTATTGTAGCTGATGAATTTGGTTATGAAGTAGAATTTGCAACTGCAAATATCGAAGAGGCGATCCATACTGAAGAAGATCAACCTGAAGATTTGGTATCTCGTGCGCCTATCGTAACTGTAATGGGACACGTAGACCACGGTAAAACCTCTCTTCTTGACTACATTCGTAAAGAGAATGTAATTGCGGGCGAGAGTGGAGGTATCACTCAGCACATAGGGGCTTATGGAGTGAAACTGGAAAGTGGAGAACGCATTACTTTCCTCGATACTCCTGGACACGAAGCCTTTACTGCTATGCGTGCTCGTGGTACCAAAGTAACTGACATTGCTATCATTGTGGTAGCAGCCGATGACGATGTAATGCCTCAAACTAAAGAGGCCATCAGCCATGCGCAAGCCGCAGGAGTGCCTATCATCTTTGCTATCAACAAGATTGATAAACCTAATGCTAACCCCGATAAAATTAAGGAACGATTGGCAGGTATGAATTTACTTGTTGAAGAATGGGGAGGTAAAATACAATCACAAGATATCTCAGCTAAACAAGGGATTGGCGTTCCTGAACTATTGGAAAAAGTACTCTTAGAAGCTGAAATCCTCGAACTGAAAGCTAATCCTAACAAGCCTGCTATAGGTACTGTAGTAGAAGCTGCGCTTGATAAAGGTCGTGGTTATGTATCTACCGTATTGGTAGAATCGGGCACCTTACGGGTAGGAGACTATGTGCTTGCTGGTACCAACTCTGGTAAGGTACGCGCTATGCACGACGAGCGTGGTAAAAAAGTAAAAGAGGCAGGACCTTCTACCCCTATTACTATCCTTGGTTTGGACGGAGCACCTCAAGCAGGTGATAAATTCTATGTATTTGAAGATGAAAAAGAAGCTAAACAAATAGTTGCTAAGCGCGCTCAGTTACAACGTGAGCAATCAGTACGTACACAACGCCATATCACTCTTGATGAAATAGGAAGACGTATTGCACTCGGCGACTTTAAGCAACTCAATATCATTCTCAAAGGGGATGTAGACGGCTCAGTAGAAGCTCTTACCGACTCTTTCCAAAAGCTCTCTACCGAAGAAATTCAAGTATCTATCATTCACAAAGGTGTGGGAGCGATCACCGAATCGGATGTATTGTTGGCATCAGCCTCTGATGCTATTATCATCGGTTTCAACGTTCGCCCAATGACCAATGCACGTGCTTTGGCAGAAAAAGAATCTATCGATATCCGCACCTACTCTATTATCTACGACGCTATCAATGACCTGAAAGACGCGATGGAAGGTATGCTTTCACCAGTGTTCAAAGAAGAGGTTACTGGTACTGTAGAGATACGCGAGCTGTTCAAGATTTCTAAAGTAGGAACCATTGCGGGCTGTATGGTAACTGATGGTAAAATCTACCGAAGCTCTAAAATACGCCTATTGCGTGACAACGTAGTAATTTATACTGGCGAACTGTCTTCTCTCAAACGTTTTAAAGACGATGTAAAAGAAGTGAGCAAAGGATACGATTGCGGTTTGCAAATCAAGAATTACAACGATATCCACGAAGGTGATGTAATAGAAGCTTTCCAAGAAGTTGCTGTAAAAAAGACACTTAAATAAATCTTTATTTAATAATGTCAATCAAGGGATTGAGTTAGCTTATTGATTAAGGCTCCAAAGGGGGAAAGTGGTAATATTCTGTTAATCAGAAGTTATTATTATTCAACTCTTGATTTATATTAAATTTAATACATAAAAAAAACTTCTCTTTAATAATAAAGAGAAGTTTTTTTATTGTATGAGATTAATAGTTTACTAATTTGTGTGGTAAAGATTGAATTCTCTAAAACTTTCAGCGTAACCACTTTTGCTTTTAAAGACACGTACTGTTCCCACTGGCTCTTCTACTTTATTAATAACTGATTGTTGAAAATCCTTTATTGCATCTCCAGTAAATTCACCTGAAAGGGCAACTAAATTTCTTTCTTTGTTGAGAAAGAAAATAGTAAACTTATTTCCTTCTCCTGAGATAACTGCATCTACACCATTAGCTGCATAATTTCCCCCTGATTGGTTGAAATAATCTACTTTTAGCTTAGAACCACTCTGATTGTAAAATTTATAAAAGAAGCCATCGTGAACTTTGTTTATGATAGGATCTTTATCTCCAAGAGTAGTATGGCTGAGCACTATTTCTCCTGTATGAAAAAGAAACCCAGAAGGAAGTTTAACCTCAGGAGGGGTAGTACCTCCATAGATAGTAGCTTTACCAGTTGCCATTTTTTGGATAATATCCTTAGAAGCAACTGCTGTTACCTCAGAAGAGAAATTGTTATTAACAACTCCTCCTTCATTACTTCCACTATTGTCATCTGATTTTGAGCAAGATACAAATAGTGCACATACACCTATGCAAAGTGCATACATTACTTTTTTCATATTCAATACTTTTTATAAAATTAATTATTGGAGGCAAATGTACAGTATTCAATATAATACTTCCAAACCCTTTAACAACAATTTAACAGAATTATATGTCCTACTTATCCATAAAAAAAACTTCTCCTTGAGGAGAAGTTTTTTATATTATTAGCTTTTTATTAGTCGCCGGAAGGGTATTTCTGTTTTCTTGCTGCGAATTTATCTTGATCAACCCAAACACGTATAGCTCCGATATCCATCAGATCTTTTGTAGGGTCATCTTTTTCTATCATACAAATCCCTAACTTAAAATCCTTACCCCCTTCTGAGCTAATCTCTCCTGAGATAACAATTGCCATCTTATAGGTTGCAAGTGAGGTACTTCCATTTACTCTTAGATAAGCTGTAAACTTATTTCCTGAGCCCGAAATGATACTTCCTTGTCCTGAAGCAACATCACTACCATCTGAAGTATAACTGGTTTTTACCTTTATATTTTGCTGGTCATAGAATCTAAAACGATATCTTGAGGATAATCTTCCTATCGCGTTTTGTTCTTTTTCTAAATTGCTATATACCATTTCTAAGGTACCTGCATCAAAAATTCCTTGGATGTCAGGAGGATTGTTACCTTCATTGATGGCCATTCCGTTAGCTTCCATTTCAGCTAAAAACTTGTCAGAGATAATAGCTCTTGCTTCCTCTGGGATGTCAAAACGCTTGCCTTCATCGGATTTTGAGCAAGATACTAATAGCGCATATACACCTATACAAAGCGCATACATTACTTTTTTCATATTCAATACTTTTTATAAAATTAATTATCGGAGGCAAATGTACAGTATTCAATACAATACCTACAAACCTTTTAACAACAATTTAACAGAATTATATATCCTACTTATCCATAAAAAAAACTTCTCCTTGAGGAGAAGTTTTTTATATTATTAGCTTTTTATTAGTCGCCGGAAGGGTATTTCTGTTTTCTTGCTGCGAATTTATCTTGATCAACCCAAACACGTATACCTCCCACAGCTATTACTTCATTCAGAGGATCATCTTTCTCAATCATACAAAACCCTATCTTAAAGTCTCTAACACCTTCTGAGCTAACCTCTCCTGAAATGACTGTTGATACTTTATAAGTTGCTTTTGAACTCCTTCCATTTAGTTTTAGATAAGCTGTAAACTTATTCCCTGAGCCCGAAATGATACTTCCTTGTCCTATGGCAATATCATTACCATCTGAAGCATAACTGGTTTTTATCTTTATATTTTGCTGGTCATAGAATTTAAAACGATATCTTGAGGATGTACTTCCTATCGTGTTTTGTTCTTTTTCTAAATTGCTATATACCAATTCGAAAATCCCTGCATCAAAAATCCCTTGGATGTCAGGAGGATTGTTACCTTCATTGATGGTCATTCCGTTAGCTTCCATTTCAGCTAAAAACTTGTCAGAAATAATAGCTCTTGCTTCCTCAGGGATGTCAAAACGCTTGCCTTCATCGGATTTTGAGCAAGATACTAATAGCGCATATACACCTATACAAAGCGCATACATTACTTTTTTCATATTCAATACTTTTTATAAAATTAATTATCGGAGGCAAATGTACAGTATTCAATACAATACCTACAAACCTTTTAACAACAATTTAACAGAATTATATATCCTACTTATCCATAAAAAAAACTTCTCCTTGAGGAGAAGTTTTTTATATTATTAGCTTTTTATTAGTCGTTATCCTTAATCTCCATAAGGAAATTTAAGTTTCTTCTTTGCTAATGAATCTTTATCTTTCCAAATTCTAATACCCCCTACTGGTATTAGTCTGTTTTTAGCATCATCCTTATCAAGCATACAGAATCCCCACTGAAAATCCTTAATACCTTCCTTTGTAATCTCCCCCGAAATAACAGTTGCCTGTCGGTAGGTAGTTCCTTTATAAGACCCTTTTTGCTCTATATAAGCTGTAAATTTATTCCCTGACCCTGAAAGAGCTGTTCCTTTCCCTGTAGCATTGTCATCACTTGATGCTGCCTCTTGTATGTAATCCGTCTTTACTTGTGTATTTTCTTGATTATAGAATTTATATCGATAACTAGACACCTCATAACCTATCTTATAATCATCATTCAAATTAGTATAAAATAATTTCAAAATACCTGTTGCAAAAATCCCTTCAACATTGGGCGGATTCTTACCTTCATTAATTGTCATCCCATTATCAGCCATCATTGCTATATATTTCTCAGCAATAATATTCCTAGCTTCCTCAGGAATGTCAAATCTGGAACCCTTATCTTGATTCTTATCCCCTAGCCTAAAATAAAAAAACACTGCCAAAGCAATACACACTACTGCACAAAGCACATAGATAATTTTTTTCATATTAAATAATTTTTCTAATTTGTTGGGGGCAAAGATAAATAAAATTGATCAAATCCCTAATTTGCTAATAAAAAAAGAGTCTTCTAAATCTTTAGAAGACTCTTTTTATTAAAATATTTGCTTTTAATGATATTACTATTGATGTGTATTGTAAAGCTCTGCTACTTTAGACCAATTGATGACATTAAAAAACGCCTCAATATAATCTGGACGACGGTTTTGATAGTTTAAATAGTAAGCATGTTCCCATACATCCAACCCTAATATAGGAAAACCTCCACAACCTGTGTTAGGCATCAAAGGATTATCTTGGTTAGCTGTAGAACAAATCTCTAATTTGCCTCCTTTATGTACACAAAGCCAAGCCCAGCCTGATCCAAAACGAGTTGCTGCGGCCTTGCTGAAAGCTTCCTTAAAAGCTTCAAAACTACCAAAAGCAGTCTCTATAGCCTTTGCTAATGCTCCCGTTGGAGTGCCTCCTCCGTTAGGGCTCATCACTTCCCAAAAAAGATTGTGATTATAATAACCACCTGCATTATTGCGAAGTGCAGCATTGTTCATATCAAGATGCTGAAGTATTTCTTCTATACTCTTGCCCTCTACTCCTGCTGAAGCTAAAGCTGCATTCAGGTTTGTAGTATAAGCATTGTGGTGTTTTGTATGGTGAATCTCCATAGTACGTGCGTCTATATAAGGTTCAAGCGCCTCATATGCATATGGTAATGTAGGTAATGTAAAAGCCATAATGTTATCTATTTTTAATTCTTTTTGCAAAAGTAATGTATATAGAAAAAATAAAAACAGTATCCTAATAGATTTTATCTATATAACTATTGATAAATCAAACTCTCACCTGTGTGTATTATCAAAATATTCTTTAAATGTATGTATATCTAAATAGCCTTTCTTACCATTTCTTTCAAAGCGATAAAAAGACGGAGATACGCGTTCCAAATGTTTGTATAATACCTTTTTCGCCCAAGGAATATCACCCTCCTTATTAGCCCCTCTCTGGCTTGGGGAGATTACAGTTCCACAGATATAATTGACCTGCGTAAGTAGTGCCCCTTCTTTGCCGTCTATATTATAAAAAACAATTCCTTTTTCATTTAATACCTCTACCTGTTCTTGTAACAGATAAGCCTCTTTTACGGTGCCACAATCTAACTTTTTCAAGAAAATATTATAGATATGTTGTTTTTCCCCTTTTTGGTCTTTAGCTATGATAAAAGCATCGTTATAGACTATAGTATCATAACTTTGCGCGAGTAGATTTTCCCCTAAACTGTTTGTAAGTTGGTATTTCTTTCCGTTAGCTGATAAACTAAAAAACTGATTGCTATGTAAGTTATCAACTGTATTCTTTAGCTGAAAATCAGGATCATTAGTGCGCTCTAACTCAACGACTCCCTTTCGTGAAAACAGTATTTCTTTCTCTGCTAAAGGAAGAAACACTTGCACTATATATTTAAATGCCATTAAGGCATAAGCATATTTACCTTTGCCAAAATCTAAGACTACTATATTGTAATACTCTCCTGTTTCAGGACGCCATTTTTCTATTTCATCGTCTTCACGTAATGTATGATTCCCAAAACTGAATCTCTTCTTGTCATATCTCATTACGCACAAACGCGCCATATGACGATTGAGCAACTCGAAAACAGAACGTCGTTCATTAAAACCATATAAGATATCTTTCGGACTGTAGAAAGTAACCCCTTCAAACTCATCAACTGATGAAGTTCTAAGTGCTGAAGTATGTATAAGCTGGTAATTTTCCGTTATTCTAGCAACATCTCTTTCTTTTTCGGAAGTGTACCAGTTAGGAACTAAAAAGTTACTATCAGCACTTTTTTCAACCTTTATAATACATTGTATATACATCCCTCTACTTCCTTTTTTATAAAAGGAAATATTTCCTCTTTCATCGCAACCAATGGCATCAATCTCCTCAGAAGGCAGTATATACTGCCCTTGTAAAGACAACGAAAATAATAAAAATATAAAAGTTAAATATCTCATATCTTAATAAATCTAACGATTAAATTCTACTAACTTCTTATGGTTGGTAGGTTTCTTTTCTTGTTTTTCAGCCAAAGGCAAATAAGCTTCTACTACCCCTTTTTGGAAAGCCTTTATTTTGGGGTCGCGGGTAGGCATATCCAAAAACTCTACAAAGCGATTGATAGGGGTGAGCTTTTGGGCGAGAATATCGGCGAGGAAGTGTTGCAAATAACTAAGGTTTTCGTCACGGCTAATAGCGCGGAGTATATACTCTGCCGCGAGGTCGCGGGTTTCTTTTTTGTCATGAAGCAAAGCCATTCCTATAAATATCCACCCACCGTGATGTACGGGTAGGTCGTACTCCAAGAGTAGTTGGAGGGGCACCTGCAAGTTGCGATAAGTTTCAGCATCACTTACTCCTACCCAAGGTGGGGTGTATTTACCTAAGAGCACATCTACATATTGAGGGTTTAAGGAAATTGTATAACGTAAGATATCTACATCAAATATCTGAAAAGCCCCAGCATTGTAATAGTTATAAGGTAAACGATCTTCTTCTTTTTCAAAAGTCCTACGCTGATAGTCGTTATACGGACTATTAATATACTTCTTCTCCAAATAAAACCATTTGTTTTCAGAGTCAATTTCGTAACTTAGGAAGAAAGGTTTTACAGCCGAAAGATAGTCTTTAGCAGCCGTGGTTTCAAACTCGGTAAAGACTTTGTTAGGGTGTTTTAGGCGGGTGATTTGCGTCCATAGCGGTAGGAGTTCCTCTGTAGGG
Organism: uncultured Capnocytophaga sp.; assembly: GCA_963521335.1. Lineage (GTDB taxonomy): Bacteria > Bacteroidota > Bacteroidia > Flavobacteriales > Flavobacteriaceae > Capnocytophaga. The sequence goes on along the minus strand of CAUQUO010000023.1, from coordinate 16,866 downwards.
GTTACCACATCAGAAAGCCCAAAGAGGTAGCCCAAAGCAGGTGCATATTGTCCTGAGAGTGAGCGTACTTTTTCCTGTGCTTCAGGGGTAATGGTGCGCAGTAACAGTCGGTTGCAAGCCACTACCAAGTCGTCCAAATCCACTTCTTTGCCAGCGGTTTGATAAGCGAGTAGTCGGTTGGCAAGGGTCTCAGCATCTATATAGAAAGGCGTGTGTGTAGGGGTGGAGAGGAAAGGCAGTTTGCTACCCGCTTTGAGTTTGCTAAGGGTTGCTCTCACCTTATAAAGCAGGTAAGGAATTTCATCACGCAGGTACCAAACGTTGTGGAGCACACACGCTTGCTTTAAAGGTTCTTCTTCGGTGGTATTGAGGCGTCTTACTTGGGTATTCATTTTCGTCCAGTCCTCAGGAGACTCCAAAGGTCTGTCCTCCACCCAGCCTGCAAGGAGCAGTTGCAGGGCAGCCAACTGTAGATTAAAGTAATACATCCCATTGACCTGCGCGATATAAGGGGCGAGTTGCTCCTTAAAGTTTTCTGGTAATTGGTCTTGTAACTGTACCAGTCCCTCGAAAAAAAGGTCAATAGTAGTAGCCGTACGTTCACGAATGCAGTCACCTAACAAAAACAATAATTTATCCCAAGAGGAAGGTTGTTCAAGCCCCCGAATTTCAGAGAAACAATCTGTGCTGGAGGTATGGGAGCTTTCAGTACTTTCAGTGTTTTCCGATAGACTTAGAGTTGTAATGAGGTCTTGAGCTTTTCCTTTTAGGTAATCCTGATAGGGTGCTACGACTTCCGCCAATCCTTCTCCTCCAAAATAAGTGGTTAGCAAGTTGGTAACTTTTTCTTGGAGCTTCACGTCGGGGACAGTGAAGAGTACCGCCAATTGCTCGCGATATTCTATATTTATAGGAGCTTGCTTTTTATAGTGCTTTTCTAAGATATTTAAGCCTATGAGTTGAGATTTGGCTATCTTTTGGGTGGTAAAACACAGCGCAAAGTTATCGGCAAAAGTTTGGAAATCAAAGACTTTTTCGTCGGCTATTTGCTTGATGAGCTTCATCACAAAATTCACTACCGAGGTCTTGTCGCTACTGAGTAGGGCAAAGAGAGTCTGCTGAGAAGGGAGGAGTTCCTCCGCTGTGGGTTTGCAGCTCTCAATGATATCGCAATAAGTACTGGCTGTATAGGTCTTCATAGGACTGAGTAAGGATTCCAAGAAGTTAGGTACTACTTGGGTTCCTTTGAAAAATCCTTTTGCCCCAAAATCAAGTAATTTCTCATATTCTGTAACATAAATATGTCTTTTTTCAAGGAAATAGGAAGGTAGTTTCTCTCCTATTTCTTTAGCAATACGGGGTCTTTTAAGTATAAAACTCTCTATTTCTTTGTGTTTGCTCATTAGAACCAAAGCATCACATAGCTTTTCTATTAAAAAATCTTCCTCAAATGGGATAAAATCATTTTCATATAATTCCCAAAGCATAGGAAATCCTAAATTCTTACAACTCTTCACATCTAACTGGGCAAGTTGTTCTAAGTATAGTGGATTTTTCTCCTCTTTGAGTACTGAAATCAGTTTAGAGTTGTCGTGGCTGTATAATAAGTTTTGTAGTTCTTTATCTAAAGCCTCAAATTTGAGGGTTCTTGTGTTTTTCTTTGCCATAAAGTTAATTTGTTTATTTATCTATTATAAAATTACCAAGTAGCTAACTTCTTATGATTTATCGGTTTCTTTTCTTGTTTTTCAGCCAAAGGTAAATAGGCTTGTACTACTGCTTTTTGGAAAGCCTTTACTTTAGCGTCTCGGGTGGGGAGATCCAAAAACTCTACAAAGCGGGTGATGGGAGCGTATTTATGCGCTAAAAGCGTCCCGATGGCTTCAGCGAGGTAGGTGAGCGTTTCCCCTCTTTGGAGTGCCGAAAGGATATATTCGGTAGTCAGGTCGCGCAAGGGTTTTCTTTCGGCTAAAAGACAAGTCGCAACCATCAGCCAACCGCTGTGATAAATAGGCAAGTTGTGTTGCAAAAGCAGACTCATCACGCGAGTGGCTTCGGTGAGGGATTCTCCTTCCACACCTTGAGCATAAGTGAGCAAGTACTTGCACAGCCAACCATCTATATAGCGTGGGTTTAGACTGAGCTGATAGTCGATATCCTCATCTGTTGCCCTGCTCATTGGTGATACATTGTAATAATTAGCTCCGAGGTCATTGTAGAGAGAATAAGCACTATATTTTTTATCCCAATTGTCTTCCAAAATGATTTTATTCCGTTCTACACCGTTAATTTTGGTAGGTTTTATCTCGTATTTCAAATAAAACGGACGTACCAAGCCCTGTAAGTTGGTTTTTTCTGGGATTTCCAATTCTGGGAATACCCCATCGAGGTCTTTCAGGCGTAAAACTTGCCCCCAGAGTACTCGCGTAGCATCGGTTACAGCTATTTGTTTGTTTACCTCAAAGTAATATTGCAAGGCAGGAGTATAATCGCCTGTAAGGGAACGAGCCAATTGCTTTTGCTCTTCGGTAACTTCAGTAGGTAGCAAGCGGTTGAGCCCCACGACAACATCTTCTAACATCGGGGATTTTTCAGCTTTTTCATATTGTGCGATACGTTCTAAAAAGGTAAGCGGGTCTATATAAAACGGATCGTGAGTAGGGGTGCTTACAAAGGGCAGTGAGTTGCCTTGCTTGAGCTTTAGAAGCAGTCGCTTGGTTTTCTCTCGGAGGAATGGCGTAGGATTATAGAGCTTCCTACCGAAAATATCATCGGAGAGTGAGGCTTTGCCCTCCCAAACGTCAATCACCCAGCGCATACACTTTCGGTAGGTGGTAAATTCAAAAGGCTGTTCGCCCAACTGCTTTTGGTAGGGGCTTATCTGCTGAGAGAAATTTTTGGGAATTTGCGCCTGTAACTGGTTCAAGCCCTCAAAGAAAAGATCTAAGACAAGGGGAGAGCGCTCACGAATGCAATCGCCAATGAGGAAGAGCAGATCGTCCCAAGTGCGAGGAGTGTGAGCCTCACGGACAGTTTCGGAGGTGTGAACCACACAGGCAGTTTCAGAGGTTTCTGATGAGTTGGGTGAGGGTAAGGATTGGAGAAGCTCTTGTGCCTTCCCTTTTAGGTAATCCTGATACGGTGCTACGACTTCCGCCAATCCCTCTCCTCTAAAATAGGTGGTTAGCAAGCTGGCGACTTTCTCTTGGAGTTTGGCATCGGGGACAGTGAAGAGTACCGCTAATTGCTCGCGGTACTCGGGATTGGTAGGGGCTTGCTTTTTGTAGCTATTTTCCAAAATACCTAAACCAATGAGCTGTGATTTGGCTATTTTTTGGGTAGCAAAACACAGTGCAAAATTGTCGGCAAAGGTTCGGAAGTCAAAGTCTTTTTCAATGGATATTTCTTTGATGAGTTTCATCACAAAGTTCACCACTGAGGTCTTGTCGCTACTGAGCAGGGCAAAAAAGGTGCTTTGATGAGATAAAAGCTCTTGACGGGTAGGCTCAAATGTTTCAATAATACGACAATAGAAGTCAAGGATATTCTTTTTGTAAGGATTTAGGAGTGCCTCTATATGGCTACCTACAATACTACGGTCTGCGAAATATCCTTTAGCTTGCAAAATACTGTACAACTCTTTCCAAGCCTCAGAAGGATAGGGTACCTCTTGGGTGATATGCTGGGGGACTATGGCAAAAATCTTTTCGCTGATTTGCTTGTTTTCCAATAGAAAATCGACAAAAGGTTCATCGGTGATATGCTTATTGTTCCAAAAGAAGAATTTTTCTATAAAGAGATTTTCATTATAGGTAATAATACCCTTTTGATAAAGAGTCCAAAGGATCTGAAAGGCAAATTCGGTTAGCAAATCTTCTTCAGAAAAAGATTTGAACAAAATAATGAGATATTTTCCTTCTTGGGTTTCTATCAAATTCAATATCTCTGAAAAGTGAATTCTACTCATATAGAGTATCATCTGATCATTAGAAGAAATTGTTTCTCCTGACAACTTTATTTCTTTCAATTCTTCACTTGTCCTACAAAGACATAAAAGTGAATACGAAAAATAATTTCTTTCCTCTAAAGCCAAGCGAGGAGCTTTTTTTTGAGTATTGTGATATAGTTGTTCCCAGCGGGCTGTCTGCAAGGTGTGTATAAGGTCATTGCGCTCCTGCTCAGAAAGCGCAAAGCAAATATTACGAATGGCGGTAAAATCATGTGCCTTAATGGCGGAAAGTAAGTTTTCTTTCATAGAGATAAATTAAAAGCCTATTTATTCATTTATTCCTTAAAACAAACTCCCCTTTGGCAAGGGGAGTTAAACAAGGCGGGTTATTTTACTTTGGTAAAGTGCATTACTGTGCGTCCGTTATCTATAGCAAAGGTCATATAGCGGTTATTGTTGGAGAAACTGATGTCCCAAAGTGTTTTTTCCGCTGGGTTGCTCACATTGTAGTACTTGCCCCCTTCCTTTACCCACTCGTAGCTGTTTATCGTTTTATTACATTGCCCATTCTCTGGATAATTAAGGTATAGGGTAGCTCCTAAAGAGTGGGCTACTATTTCACCGTATAAGCATTCGCCGTCCTTTACAATTAATTCTTGTTGCCCCACTACGTATTTGGTCATTAGCCAATATCCCACAAAAGGATCAAGAGAACTATAGTCTACCCCTTTTTTGCGAAGGACATTTATTTCTTCCTGTTGTCGATTATTTTTAAAGCGAATGATAAGTTCCTTGTCCTTTATTTCGTATTTTATAGAGACTGTTCCCCCTTTGTTTCCATTAGGAGAATCATCGGCAATAGTCGCATTTATAACCCCATTATTAATCGTGTAATTGTAATATATAGGAGTGTATTTGCAGTCTGAACCTTCTAAATGATACCATTCGTTCTTTATTTTTTTATCCGAAATTGAAAGATAAGTTTTTTGAGCGCAATTGTTAGGAATTGCCCAGCTTTTTCCATTACCATCGGGGTCATTATAAATGTTGTAAAGATACCAATCCCCGTTGAGCGAAGTGCTACCTCCGCCGTTGTCGTCGTCTTTCCCGCAAGAGGAAACGAATAATGCTGTGGCAACAAGTGCCAAAAAAATGAGTTTTTTCATAAGTTTTTTTTATTTTGAAAATTAAGTGTTACTAAGTTATTTCCCTTCTTCCTTAGGGGTTTCGGTAGGGGTTTTTACACCTGCTTTACGGCGTGCCAAAACATCGGCGTAGTACTTACGGCTGTTGTTGAGCACTTCCAAGGTTTTGGTAAAGAAAGCCTCGTCTTTCACCTGTGCGTTGGCTATTATATAAGCCGAAAGCCGTTGGTATATATCGGTAAGCTCCTTGCGAAGGTCTTTTACGTTGTATACCTCTTTCTGCAAATCTTTGAGCGAGCGGTGGGAGAAAAGCTCGTTGAACGCCGTGTTGGAAGTTTCCAGTTCGCTGAGGAACTCGCCTATCTTCAGGGTCTCTACCTGCGCTTGATAGGTAGCGGATTTCAGGGTGCTGATAAGCGTATTCAGGCGCTTGGTTTCCTCCTCATAGGTGTCCTTGGTTACATCTTTGTAATTGTCGAGCACCAGCTTGATAGCGTGGTAAGCTTTCTGTTTGGCTTCCGTTTTGGCATTGCGATAAGGCTTGATACTGTCCTTTAGGGCTTGCATATCGGCATCGCGCACCTTGTCCAATTCCGATATTTTCTTAGATTCCTCTTTGCCACGCACCTGTTCCAGAGCCTTGTCGTAGGTGGTTACTTTGGTCTTGAGACTTTCGTAAAGCGATTTGAAAGTGGTATCGGTATCCAAGGCAATACCCGAACCCGCAAAGTCTTCAAAAAAGCGGGTAAGAAACTGACTAAACTCAGCATTGTGCATCTTGCTGAGGTCTGGCTTGACTAATGTATTCTTATTCATATAGCAATTATGATTAATTGACGGTTATTATATACGGCGGATATTCCGCTGTGTGCTTGCGGTGTTACTTCTTCTTTTTGGAAATTCCGCAGAGCAAAAATAGGGTATTTTTTCATTATCGGACATTCCGCAAGGCAAAAGTAATACTGCTTTTCGTTGTAAGGTATTCCGCAGAGCAAAAATAACATTGCTTATCGCTGTCGGACATTCCGCAAGGCAAAAATTATATTATCTTCATCGGTCATTTATTCCGGTGGGTTATAGTGGTGTTTTTGCTTTGCTTTTTCTCTTATATCAAAAAGAAAATCCCTAACGAGACGACAAAGGTAATAAAAAAATTAAGATATAAATGTAATTAATTCGTTTTTTTGCTTTTTTTACTATTTATCAGCTCTAAATGCTTTGCTGGCATTGGTAGCAAGAAGCTCATTAGTAGAAAAATCCTTTTCATCTTTCACTATTCGCCTTTCACTTCTCCAAAAGCTCTTCGGATAAGGGCATCGGGGGTAGGGTCTTGGCCACGGAAGCGCTTGTATAGCAGGCTTTCCTTTTCGCTACTGCCCTTTTCGAGAACCTCTTTGCGGAAGCGGGTCGCTACTTCAGTATTAAAAATTCCTGCTTCCTTAAAGGCTTCAAAGGTATCGGCGTCCAATACTTCCGACCATTTGTAGCTGTAATAGCCCGCAGCATAGCCTCCGCTGAAAATATGTGAAAAAGCAGGCGAGATACACATCCTCTCAATCAGCGGATAGAGCTGGGTTGCCTTGGTAGCTTCTTGCTCGAACAAATCCACACGCTCGAGGCGTTCCAGATGAGGATAGGTATGCCACGCCATATCCAAGAATCCAAAATTGAGCTGGCGTACACTTAGGATACCCTCCATAAAGGCGCTGGCTTCTTTTATCTTTTGTACCCATTCTATAGGCAGAGGGGCGCCCGTCTGGTAGTGTGTGGCGAAAAGACGCAAAGTTTCTTCTTCATAACACCAGTTTTCCATCAGCTGACTGGGGAGTTCCACAAAGTCGCGGGCTACATTGGTACCACTGAGCGAGGGGTAAGTAACCTTGGAGAGCATCCCGTGAAGGGCGTGCCCAAACTCGTGGAAGAGCGTCGTTAGCTCGCCGAAGGTAAGCAAAGAAGGGGCGGTATCCGTTGGGCGAGTGAAGTTGCACACTATAGAGATATGCGGACGGGAATCTTTGCCTTGCTCATCTCTATACTGCTCTTTGTAGGAGGTCATCCACGCCCCATTGCGCTTGCCTGCACGAGGGAAAAAATCGGTGTAGAAAAGGGCGAGATAATTACCGTCCTCATCGGTTACCTTGTAGGTTTGTACTTCAGGGTGGTATTTTTCTACCTCCTCGGTAGGGATGAAGTGCAAGCCATAAAGTTTGTGGGCAACGGCAAACATACCTTCTACGGCCTTGTCTAAGGATAGATAAGGCTTGAGCAGGGAGTCGTCAATCTGGTAACGCTCTTGTTTGAGCTTTTCGGCATAGTAGGCAAAATCCCACTGCTGGAAGTCGGCAAGCCCCGAGAAGGTTTTGAGTTGTTCTAACTCCTTAAGGGCTTGTGGTTTGGCTTTGCTTAATAGTTCACTTAGGAAGTTCATCACCTTTTCGGGTGTTTCCGCCATACGTTCTTCCAAGGCAAAAGCGGCATAAGAGGGGTAGCCCAAGAGAGAGGCACGGGCTTGGCGTAGCTCGGCAATGCGTAATACATTTGCCTCATTGTTATACGGGCTATCTCCTGCACAACGGCTGTGATAATCGGTGAATAGTTTTTGGCGTAGGTCGCGGTTATCAGCATATTTCATTACCGCAGTATATACAGGTAAATTGAGGGTAATGACCCAGCCTTGTACATTGCGTTTTTTAGCTTCTTGCGCGAGCATCTCAAGGACAAAATCGGGTAGCCCACTCAGTTGCTCCTTATCGGTAATTACCCATTGATAGTGTTGGGTTTCAGAAAGTACATTCTCAGAGAATTTTAGTTTGAGTGTGGCTAACTCTTTGTCTATTTTCCTCAAACGCTCTTTGTCATCAAGTGACAAATTTGCTCCATTGCGGGTAAAACTTTTGTAAGTTTTTTCAAGGAGTGTCTGTTGTTCCGCAGTGAGTGATAGGTTTTCGCGCTGGTCATACACTGTTTTTACTCGCTTGAAGAGGGCTTCATTCAGGCGGATATCATTGCCGTAGTCAGTAAGCCGGGGCGAGATGCGCTGGGCTTCGGCTTGCAGGGTGTCGTTGGTCTCGGCACTGTTGAGGTTGAAGAACATAGCTGTAAGTCGGTCGAGCGCCAAGCCTGTGTAAGCCAAGGCTTCCACTGTATTTTTAAAAGTAGCGGGTTCAGTATTTTTGGCAATACTATCGATTTGAGCAAGGCTTTCGGCGATAGCTTTTTCAATAGCTGGTAGATAGTCGGTAGCAGTAAAGCGCGAAAAGGGCGCCGCGTTATAAGGAGTTTGAAACATATTATACGTGTTTTAATGATGAAAGGGCAAAGATAGCTTTTTTATATACATAAAACAAAAAAAGCTGCTTGATTTCTCAAACAGCTTTTCTATTTTCTGATACCTGATACCTGATACCTGACACCTAATTATCTTGCATCGCAAATACTGATTTCAACAAAGGAGTAGTACGCGCTGCAATATTAGTGCGTATTTCCTTTTCTTTGTCGCCTACTTTCAAAAACAAACCATTGATTGCTTGCTCTGTAACGTATTTGGTGAGATTTGCATCAACAGGTTTCACCAAAGGGATTTGGTTGTATTTATTGATGATATTTTCCCAAACCTTATCCGCTCCTACTTGGCTAAGCGACGATTGTATCTTAGGAGCAAAAGCACTTTCCAAAGCACTGTAAGTACTGTTTTTCAAATAGATAGTCGCCGCTGTATTATCCCCTTTGAGAATGTTCATCGCATCGGTAAAGGTCATATTTTGTATCGCTGAAAGAAAGATTGGTTTTGCTTGGCTCACTGCATTTTCAGCAGCTTCGTTCAGCACTTTAAGCCCTTGGTCTGCCAAAGAGCCCAAGCCGATAGAACGCAAGGTTTTATCTACCTTTTGAAGTTCTTCAGGCAAAAGGATGCGCACCGCTTGGTCTTTAAAATAACCACCATCCTTGCTCAATAGGTCTACCCCACTGCTCACGCCCAATTCGAGTGCTTGCTTGAGACCGCTGGCTACGTTAAAACCACTACCACCTTGCGAAGTGTTATTCAATACTTGTTGCAATTCGTTGCAACTGTTCAACGATAGAGAGCCCATTACTAAGAGCCCCAAATACATTACTTTTTTCATAGTTTCTTATTTATAATTTATTTATTATTATCTCCTTGTCGCCTGATAAAGACTAAAAATCCCCGCTAACAAATATGAATAGGTAACAGTAGCTCCTATCCCAAAAGCAAAAAGCCCTATGAATAAACTTACAATTCCTAAAGCTGTAATAAAAAGAGAGATAAAAGGTGCTGTCATTATTCGTTGGTAACTATGTCCCATTGCTCTGAAAAGCGATTTTCCCTCCAATACGATAATGGGAACAGTCAGCACAAACACTAAGGATATGATAGTGGAAAGAGCTAAACCTAATGAAACGGTTCCTATAGATAAGGCTACTACAAATATAAAAGTTTTTAAACACATTTGCAGGATTACGTGTCCTAAAATATGATTAGTTTCTCGTGCGCGATAGTAGGCAAAAAGGTTGCGCAATGTAGGGCGTCCACCTCCTATTACCTCAGCGTAATTCTTGTAAACTCCTGCTGTAAAAGGAGTTATAATCCCATCTATCAACAAACAGAAAAACCAAAACTTTATTAAAAACTTAGGCTCATTCACATAGCGTACTAATCTTTCTGCATCCTTACTCAGCAACATAATTTCCTCCATTGGCATCCCCCAAATAGTCGTAAGTAGCAAACTGTATACCGTGAAAACTACTACAAACAAAATCAGAGCTCCCAATAAATGCATAGCAAAAGTAGCTTGTACTAATTTCAATGTATTAATTAGTATATTTGATAATTTCATAGCAATTCTTTTAAAATGATTGTGTAAGTACAAAATTCCGACGAATAAGCTCTTCATCCATACCATTAGCAAATCGGTCTTTATAGTATTTTATCAGATAAATAGATTGTACATATCTCCGTACTTTACTATAAAAAAGAGCCGTAGGTTCTACCTCTCCCGTAATATAAAGCGGAACTTTCTCTGCATCTATATCTAGCTGTTCTATCGAAAAAAGTATATAATACAAAAAATCTTCTATCGTCTCATAACTAAACCTGTTGAAATAATACAACTTCTTCCCTTTAAACACTACAAAATAAAACGACCCGACTTCCGCATAAATATACATCACCTCAAGAGCATGCGACGAATAGTGCTTTAAAAACATTTTGAGTAGTGAAGTAGCAAAATGTTGATAGTCAAAACGCCCATAATAAGATAACAAAGCTTTATTCACAAATACATTCGGTATATAAACATTGATCGTCTCTATCGAAAGTATCTTGTCTATCTCTACCGTATCTATTTGCACATCCGTTACATCTATACTATATTTCAAATATTCCAGCACCTCTTCCTTTCCTCCATAAAGAGACTGAGGAATAAAAGCAAATAAAGGTGTATTGTGCAAAACTCTTATCGTATTGAAATCCTGTCGCAAATCATTCTCACTCTGGATAACTCGCTCTATCTGATCATTAATTTCCCTCTGTGTCTTATAGCTGAAATTCACCGGAAAATTATATATAGATTCTACACAATTCAATACTGGGTTAAACACACAAAAAGAAAGTCCATCCAAGTTTATTTGAATGGACAATTCTTTAAAATACGTTTTATAGTCGTTATTCTTTTGCAATTTTTGCGTCATAAGAAGTTGGCCAGTTTCCATTTACTGTAAGCTCCTCTAAAGAACCTACTTTTATTGTAGCCCCTTTTACATCATCTACTGAGTTCTTAGAAATTTCTTTTGTTATCAAATCATTATCAAGCCCTTTTAGCACATCTTTCTTCTCTACATAAACCTCAAACACTGCCGATTTCACCTTGTTCTTGTCTACCAATACTCCTGTCTTCATAACAAAATCTATAGGTGGATTTTTCCCAAATTGTATAGAACGCAAGTCCTTGTAGCGCAAGTCATTCTTAAATAATGAATCTTTTACCTTTACGTGGCCTAACGTATCTATCCTAACCCCTTGACGCATCACCTCTATATTGTATGACTTATCAAACTCCGTCCAGCTCGTGTCTCTTTGTGAAATAATTGTATATTGAGCTGTTTCTATAAAATTTGTTAGCTCATTAAAATTACTGGCATAAGTACCCTTAATTTTTAAATACGCATCTTGAACATTTCGTATGTCTTTCAATTTCTTGATGACTTCCGTGTAACGCTCTTCTTTCACTTTGTTAAACTCAATAGGACCTGTAATAGACCTGTAAATCAGGAAACAAAATATGAATCCTAATACATAAAATGCAATTTGTAAGATTTTTTTCATTGTTTTAATATTATATTGATAATAACTGTTTTTTTGACTGGTATTGCGCAAAACTACAATCTTTTTTTGAAACAAAAAAATTATTTTAACTTTTTTTTATAATTTTGCTCTCTCAAGTTCTTTTTTTCTATGGATAAAATCACTTTTTTTAACGCTCTTATCAAGGCTTTTCAACATACCCCTACATCCTCTCAAGAGGTTGCTTTACAATTGATTACCGACTATCTTTTCGACCCTCAAGCCTCCGAAAAAATATTCCTCCTTAAGGGGTTCGCTGGCACCGGAAAAACTTCTATTACCAACTGCCTTATAAAGGCCATTCCTCTCATAAATCACCAGGCCATTCTACTCGCTCCCACTGGGCGCGCTGCCAAAGTAATGTCCTCTTTTGCTAAAAAACAAGCTTTCACTATCCATAAATATATCTATTACTCCAAAAATGAAGGATATAATTTCTCCCTCAAACTGCGTGCCAATAAACTCCAAAATACTCTATTTATCGTCGACGAAGCTTCTTTGATTTCTGATATCAGCGATTTAATTCTTTTCGTCAATGCAGGACACAATTGCAAACTCCTCCTTATAGGCGATAGCGCTCAGCTACCTCCCATTGGCGTCAATATAAGCCCTGCTTTAGACCCATCAGTCTTGAGCTATCAATACCATAAAGAGGTGATCTCTACTACTCTCACCCAAGTACTCCGTCAAAAACAAAAATCCGCCATCCTAAGAAATGCTACCCTATTGAGGAAAACAATATTCTCTAATGAATACAACATATCTTTCCAATTCCGCCTATACCATTCACCCGACTTTATAAGACTTACCAGTAGCGACGAGGTCGAAGATGCTATCAACGAAGCCTACAACGATTTTGGCACCGACGAAACTGCTATCATCGTTCGTTCCAACAAACGTGCCGTGGGTTGGAATTCCTTTATAAGACGAAACATCCTATCCGTTGAAGACGAAATCGCCGCAGGCGACCTCCTTATGGTTGTCAAAAACAACTACTTCTGGAGCAAAGACCTCCCTTATGTCAATTTTATCGCCAATGGAGATACCCTCGAAGTTCTACGTATCCATAGATTTTACGAAGAATACGGGTTCCGCTTTGCCGAAATATCCGCCCAACTCATCGATTATCCTTCTCAACCTCCTTTCGATACCTATATCATTCTTAATACCCTCTATAGCGAAAACCCTACCCTTACTGCTCAAGAAAATCAACTCCTATACCAAGAAGTATTAGCCGATTATATCGACGAACCTTCTGCCTATAAAAAACACCAGCTCCTCAAAGATAACCCCTTCTACAACGCTCTACAAGTCAAATTCTCATACGCTATCACTTGCCATAAAAGTCAAGGTGGGCAGTGGGAAACTGTCATAATCGAAAAACCTTTCCTCCCTCAAGACTATGTTATCGACGAAAGCTACTACCGTTGGCTCTATACTGCACTCACTCGTGCTAAAAGCCAAGTCTATCTCGTTGGTTTTAACGATGATGATTTCCAAATACGCTAATTTTTCATCTTGCGCTCTAATATATTTTTCAACCGCAATACTATATCAGGATGATCTTTCGCTACATTAGATAGCTCCATCTCATCTTCTTTTAAATCATATAATTGCTCCTCCGGATAATTCCCCAACTGAGTTCTCGTAAGAGGATGATAAGCAGCCCTATCACTCGGGGCTATATACTTCCAACGCCCATCACTGATAGATAGCGAGCCCCCCGAAGCTATAACATAAGGCCGACCTTTTTTGTCCTTGCCCAAAAGTGCTTGCAAATAATCCTCACTGTCTGTAGCTACCCCTTGAGGCACTTCTTTACCTATAAATTTAGCCAAAGAGGCCCATAAATCTATTTGAGAAAACAACGCATCTGTAACACCTCGCTTTACTCTCTTCGGATAACTCACTATAAACGGAACTCTTGTCCCCGCTTCATAATTGCTGTATTTCCCCCCATGGTTATGAAACCTCCCCCAAGGGCGATGTTTCCCCAAAAGCTCTTCTGCTTGGTCTTGATACCCATCATCTATCACAGGTCCATTATCACTACATATAATAAGAAGAGTATTCTCAAAAATACCATTTTCTTTCAGCGCTTTCACAACCTCTCCTACTGTCCAGTCAAACTGCAACACCACATCTCCGCGATACCCCATACCACTCTTGCCTACAAAACGAGGATTAGGATAGCGAGGCACATGCACATCATTAGTCCCTACATAAAGAAAAAAAGGAGTACTTTTATGCTCTCTGATGTATTGCACTGTCTTAGATACAATAGTATCCGCAATATGCTCATCTGTCCAAAGAGCTTTCCCTCCCCCCTTCATATACCCTATACGCGATATACCATTTACAATCGCTTGATTATGACCGTGATTAAGAGAGGGCTTTAGCTTCGTCAACAGTTCAGGATGCGTTTTCCCTGTAGGCTCCCCTTCAAAAGGATTTCGATAACTCACACTGATAGGCGCTGAAGCATCATAATGGGCTACGCGTTGGTTCTCTATCCATACACAAGGCACACGGTCTGCTGTAGCCGCCATCAGATAAGAATATTCAAATCCTATATCCGAAGGCCCCGGACTTATAACGCCATTCCAGTCTTGATTGCCTTTTTCTGCTCCCAGCCCTAAATGCCACTTACCTATAGCTGCCGTAGTATATCCCGCACTTTTAAAAAGATCTGCTATAGTCATTTGCTCTGGCCGAATAACCATCGCTGCATCCCCATCTGCTATTCCTGTGTCATTGCGCCGCCAATTATACAAGCCCGTAAGTAGCGAATACCGCGAAGGTGTACACGTAGCAGCTGTCGTATGGGCATTCGTAAAACGTAAACTTTGCGAAGCTAGCGCATCTACCGCTGGTGTATGTATAGTCTTTTCTCCATAACAACTCAAGTCTCCATAACCTAAGTCATCAGCTATCAAAATAATTACATTAGGCTTTTCTGTGGTAGATTGTGCCAATAAGAAGAGGGGGCACAACCAAAATAATATATACTTCATAATATTCCTATGTTTGATGTTTAATGTTTGATAAATCGTCGCAAAAGTAAGAATAATTTATCAAATTACAATACCTACCAAAAACAGAAAATTTTTCTGCCAAACATTCTCTATACTTCAATTATACCTACCCTATACCTACCATATACCCACCCTATGCCTACTCTAAAAATAAAAAATACTACAAAAAGCTCTTTCCATAGAAAAATATACTACAAAACCCCTAAAAAATAGTATTTCCCATCATTTCATAATCACCCGTATAGCTCACACCTCCCATCCCCCCTATTATTTCCATTCTCCCATGAGTCCCATGAGTCCCACTCCTCTCATTCATTAAAAATTAACCATTAATTAAAAAATAAATCAGGAAAAAGTACTTCTGGCTTTTTCTTCAGAAAAGTAAGCTTAAGAGTCGCTACCAAGAACCCTATTCCATAACTGAAAAACTGTACCAAAAGCGCCCAAACCGAGAGCACTCCTATCTTTATACTATGGTTTTCACGAACACTATCCCAGCCTATCAATATAAAATAACTCACATATATCAAAATGGGTGCTACATACCCAAAAAGAAGCAAAAAAATAGCCCCACAAAGCCCTAAAACAAAACAAGTAGGCAACCAAAAAGTAAGTTTGCGCGACTCCGGATACCATAAATTTAGTATCGCCCGTGTCTTACCAAATTTGCTCACTTGAGTACGAAACTTCTCCCAAGAGATACGACGCTTATGAAAAACAAAAGCAGTTGGGATAAAAGCGGTATCAAACCCCAGTTTCCAAAGCCGTATCACCAAATCAGGGTCTTCCCCAGGATGTATCTTCCCAAACCCTCCCGTTGCCTCAAAAGCCTTACGCGATAAACCCATATTAAAACTACGTGGTTCAAAACGTTGCACACCCTTCTGGCTCCCTCGTATCCCCCCTGTAGTCAAAAAAGAGGTCATCACGTAATTAATTGCCTTCTGAATATCAGTGAAGTGATCGTCTGCAGTGTCCGAACCCCCAAAACAATCTACATAATGCTGACTGAGATAATCATCTACAGCTTCTAAATAATGTGAAGGCAAAATACAATCTGAATCTAAAATAAGAAAATAATCATGCTGAGCATAACGCATACCATAATTGCGAGAGTCTCCAGGCCCCGTGTTGGACTTAGAAAGATAGGTGATTGAAAGCTCTTTTTGGTATTTTTGACATACTTGCTCAGAAGAAATAGTAGAGCCATCTTCTACAACTACTACTTCAAAATCAGCTTCGTAAGTTTGTTCTGTAAGACTCTTAAGCAACTCGTCTAGTTCGTCAGGACGATTGTATATAGGAATGATAAAACTATAACCCATACGTTAAAATAATGTTAAAATTGAACGCCTCTTGTAACATTTCGAGATAGTATTACGTATAATAAAGCGACTAGAAATGACAAAATTAAGGATTTTTTCTGAATGAGACAACTAAAAATTACCAAACAGGTAACCAATCGCGAAACAGCCTCCCTCGATAAATACCTGCAAGAGATAGGTAGAGTCGATTTAATTACTGCCGATGAGGAGGTAGAATTGGCACAACGTATCAAAGCTGGCGATATCGCCGCCTTAGAAAAACTTACCAAAGCAAACTTGCGCTTTGTAGTTTCCGTAGCCAAGCAATACCAAAACCAAGGTCTTACACTTCCTGACCTTATCAACGAAGGTAATTTAGGCCTTATCAAAGCCGCTCAACGTTTCGACGAAACACGCGGTTTTAAATTTATTTCCTATGCCGTATGGTGGATTCGTCAATCTATTTTGCAAGCCTTGGCCGAGCAGTCTCGTATCGTTCGCCTTCCTCTAAATAAAATTGGCTCTATCAACAAAATCAACAAAATGTACGCCTACCTCGAACAGGCAAATGAACGGGTGCCTTCCGCCGAAGAAATTGCTCGAGAGCTCGATATGTCAGTAAATGATGTAAAGGAATCTATGAAGAATGCAGGACGTCATATCTCTATGGATGCTCCTTTGGTAGAAGGTGAAGATTCTAACCTCTACGACGTAATTCGTAGTAACGAGTCTCCTAACCCTGATAAGGCTTTGATATTAGACTCTTTGCGTACTGAGATAGAACGCGCACTCGAAACACTTACCCCTCGTGAAGCCGATGTCGTACGCTTATACTTTGGCCTTTCCGATCAGCATGCAATGACCCTTGAGGAAATAGGTGAAACCTTCGACCTCACTCGCGAGCGCGTGCGCCAAATCAAAGAAAAAGCCATCCGTCGCCTTAAACACACTTCCCGTAGTAAAATTCTAAAAACATACTTAGGCTAAGTGCGAGCCACACAAGCAATAATATCACACACTTTGCCAAAGTCTGAAACCAAAACTGTAAGGAAGATTTATAAAGCACTGATTT
>CAUQUO010000022.1:0-37881 GCA_963521335.1 uncultured Capnocytophaga sp. | reverse complement strand
GGAATAGATGTTTTGTATGATGACTTAATAGAATATATAGATAGTTCTACAAAACAATTAATAGAGAGTAAGACTATAGAGCTGAAAAAGATATAATAGCTGAACGTAGGCACTTTGATGCTTGGAGACAACCTATAAAAATAGAAGACGGGGTAGGGAAAGTGTTACAAGGTTTAGCTTTATTAGACCGAGGCTATACGGGACACGAACATTTATTGAGTGTAGGGCTTATCCATATGAACAGGCGTTTGTATGACCCAGTGCTACATAGGTTCTTACAACCTGACAACTTTGTACAAGACCCTTTTAATACTCAGAATTTTAATAGGTATGGGTATTGCTTGAATAATCCGCTGGTGTATGTAGATCAGGATGGGGAATTCTTTTGGATTCCTGTAATTATAGGAGCAATAGTAGGGGCCTATATAGGAGGTTCACAAGCAAATGGTACCTATAATCCTTTTAGGTGGGATTATAGTAGCGGAAATACTTGGCTTGGTATAGGAGGAGGAGCTGTGATAGGCGGAGTATCGGGAGTAGCTGCTACTTATGTAGGAGGATTAGCGGCTGCAGGATTAGCTACTCATGGAATTACAGGAGGAATAATAGGAGGAGTCGCAGTAGGAGCTGCTAGTGGCATAGTAGGAGGGGCAATAAGTGGTGGTTTTATGTCGTTATTACCCGGAGGGGATGGAAAGTTTTTGAGTAGTGCTACTTGGGGAGCTTTGTCTGGTTTTGTAGGGGGAGCTGTAATAGGAGGAACAATAGGAGCTTTTACCACCCCTAAAGGGCATAATATTTGGACAGGACGAGAAATTCCTCAACCTGTTCAAACTTTAGAAACAACACCAATGGGTGTTCATTTAGATGTAGAAAATAATATAACAGGTAATTTAGAACTAAATGCTCCAACAACAAATTCGGTTGCCTTAGATGTTCAACAGCCTAAACTAATTCCTATTAAAACACCTGATGGAGGAATTAGACTTGTGAGTGTAGAGAATATATCAACAAAATCCTTAAATCCAACTCAGTATATTACAAAATCAAAGTCTCAGATGCAAGCTTTATTAAATGACATACGCACAAATGGAATACAAAAACCTATAAAGTATGTAAATTATAATGGAGTAAAATATATTGTTAATGGTCATCACAGATTTTTTATAGCTCAAAAATTAGGAATACAAAATATTCCTGCACAACAAGTACAACTACCTTATCAAGGATATAAAACTTTTCAAGATTTAATAATTGATACAGGAAAGCAACCTGGTTTTTGGAAATTTATGAAATAAAATTTTTATTATGGCAATATGGCAATATACTTTTTTTATTATTCCTAATAATAATGTTTCTCTTGATAATTTTTCTCCTATTATAGATGAAGAAGGCTTATTCAATGACAACCTATATTGGACTAATAAAGAAACTCATATTTCTTTTTTTGAGGAAATAGGAAATATTATTCCCAAAAATAAGTCTTGGAGTCAGCAAATAGTATTATTTGGGAACGAAGATACTAACTGTATTGAAGTTTATAATGAGAATGAATATGTTATATCTGTTTCTTTTCGTGTAGATTTCCGTACTGATTATAGTTCTATTTTAAAACAGGTTGTTTCATTTTGTCTGAAAAAAGATTTATTACTTATTGATGAAGAGCTGAAAGTAGTACCTTTAGATTTTGAAATCATAAACAAATGTTTTGAAGACAGGAAAAGGATATGGCAACGATAGAACAAATAAAAGACTATAAAATATGTAATATAGTAGAAGTAACATTAGAAGGAATACTTTTAGAATTACATTTAAACCTCAAACACTTGGACAGTGAAAAATCTATTAGTATCTCAGCTTCTGAAAAGGGAGAAACATTGCTTTTTTCAATAGGGAATTATTGGAAAGATAAGAACAATATTAAATATGAAGCATATACTATACAAAGAATAGGTAGTAATTCCTCTTTATCAAAATTAATAGGAGATAAAATTACAAATATTGAGTTTGGCATAGGAAAAACTCTTTATACAGAAGAGCAAGTAATCTATTACATTATGTTGCAAACAAATGATAGTAAATGTCTATTCTTTAATAATGGTGATGAATGTGCCTATTCATTAGATAAAATAAATAAAATTTTAGCTGATGATATCTATGGTTACAAATGGGAAGAGATTCCTCCTTATTTAATTTAAAAGAGAATTTACTATGATTTTATTTGACAAAGGTTTTATGCTAAACGACTGGAGAGCTGTATATGTAGGATTAAAAAAACATTGGCTTACTCCTAATGAAGTACTATCTTATTGTGAATATGGGTATATACTATGTAGTGAGGAAATGTTTACAGAGATGTATATGTTATCTGAGCTATCAGATGAAAATCTTTTAAACATAACAAGGAAGATTTACCCTAACCCTATTTGGGAAAAAATTGATAATGATCTTTATGAAAGACAAATAGAAGTAAATAAGAATTACTATTTATTTTGGGCTGTAGAAAAATTATTAGAAATAGTAGCTTTAGATAAAGATAAAACTTCTAAATTATATGAAGTAGATATGATACATTCAGAGTTTGACTGGCCTATCGAATGGCATAATTTCATATATTATATGCCACCTAAAAAGGGAGAAAAGATGGGAATAGATGTTTTGTATGATGACTTAATAGAATATATAGATAGTTCTACAAAACGATTAATAGAGAGTAAGACTATAGAGCTGAAAAAGATATAATAGCTGAAAGACACTTTGACCCTTGAGGACAACCTATAAAAGTGGAAGACGGCGCAGGCAATTCCTTAGACAAACTCACCCTATTAGACCGAGGTTATACGGGACACGAACATTTATTGAGTGTAGGGCTTATCCATATGAACGGGCGTTTGTATGACCCTGTGCTACATAGGTTCTTACAACCCGACAACTATGTACAAGATCTTTTTAATACTCAGAATTTTAATAGGTATGGGTATTGCTTGAACAACCCGCTGGTGTATGTGGATGAGAAAGGGAGGATTGTTAGGTTTAACAACAGGACTAACACTTCCTTTCATTATTCTAAATAGAATAAAATAAACCTTTGGACAGGGAAAAGAATTGTTACAGAAGAGGAGATGGTTGTAAGACATCATACAAGTTTAGAAGGACTATCATCTATTGGAAAAAGTCAATATATAACATCTTCAAGAGTTTCAGAAAAAATATTAGTACCTAGTCCTTCACCTACTCAACCAGATTACTTTAGAGTAAGGACAGGTCTTGATAACAAATTTATTATTAAACCTACTTATAAACCACAATACTATTATAATATAAAATTTTAGTCTATGATTATAAAAAAGTATGAGTTAGAATTTCTTTTAATTATATTTAGGCAAATATATTTATCTATAAATCGAGTTAATGAATCTGAAAAAGATGCATATTTTACTTTCTTTGAAAGTAGGATGAAATATTATATATATGCCAAACGTTTATTAAATAAAAAAATGCACAGAGAAGGGATGAAAGTGTCATTCTTTGGAGTAACAAAGGTTCATTTGGAATATATTACTATGTATGAAACACTTAATAAATTTATCTTTTTCGTAAAAGAAAAACCTTTTCCTGCCTATGATTTAAGAAATGAAATTTTTAACTTTGTAGCTAATATATATAGCTATTTAGAGTCAAAAATTTCTTTTAGAGATAAGAAAAAGTATGCTTATATAGAGCATTACAACCAAAATGATTTAAATGGACAGTTTTTTGATACTATTGAGGAACTACTCAATAAATTAGGTTACGAATATATCATAAGAGACATTTACAATATTACTGATAAACTGAAATGAAAAAAGATTTTCTTAAATACTTAACAACTGTTTTTGCATATCTACATTTTTCAATAATAGAAGATAAAGAAATGATAAAACATTGTATCTTTGCTCAAAATATACTGAAAGAAGAGTTACTAGATTCACAATCTAAAAAGAAACTTTTTAAATTAAATAAATTGCAACGTATCGCTATTTATTTAATTCTGGGTAAGTATATAATGATTATGAACCAAGAGGAAAAAGTTTCTTTGGAAGAAATAGGAGAACTAAATGTAGAAATTATGCAAACATATAATTTTTTAGTTAAAAAATTACCTTTTTATTGTAGAAGTCAATACTCATTGCTAAAAAGTAAAAGAAACGAATTGGAAAATGTTTCTATCGAAAATATATGATAACATTAGAAAAAAATAGAATAGCTTTAGAGGCATTACACCAACTTATAATACGTGTAAAAATTAGAGCAGGGTATAAAGAACCTTATGAAGAAATTTTTAACCTTTTGGATGAGATTGAATACCTTCCTGTCTTGATGTTAGATGAAAAAGACAGAACTCAAGAGTTTGAAGAATATTTGAAAGGAATATGTGAAAAATATAGTTTTATGCCTATATGGTATAGATATCAAAAAGGATAGCATACACTGTTTTTCTAAGATAACATTATGGAGATAACAAGAGGTATCAGTATATTTAACTGCAATAGTAATGAAGAGCATAATAGAATAGTCTATCAGTTAAGAGAAGAGGATAAGAATATTATTTTCTTCAATGTAGGCACGCCTTTTTCCATAAGGGTGTATGATTATTTTAAGAAGAAAAAATTAAAGACTAACAATTGTTTTTTAGCTTTTATCTATAAGATTTTTTATAAGGTTATTCCTGATATTAAAACGGTAAAGGAACTTGATAATTATTCTGATGGTCCTAACCGATATTTTATGGTTGTAAAAGATTTGATAAGTAATAAAAATAAAAAGTATGTTTTAGGATTAATAGCTCTTAGTTATGCTACAATAGATGAAATAGTGAGCTATCTTATAAAAAACAAAGCAGAGTATAAAGTGCTATTAATCAATATAGAGTATTCTTTAAAAGAAACTGTTTATTATCCTAATGTAACTGTTGAACAAGCACTGTCTATTTCCAAAAATAATCTTATCACAAGAGGAAAAGAAATACAAAGACAAAAAAAAAGAATTGTTGAACTAACAAATGAATTAAATGATATATTAAGCAAAGGAACTCTTGTGTATGGTACAACAGAAAAAGCTTTTTCAAAAGAAGAAACTTTAGACATTTTAAATAGATGTTTAAGATTGAAGATTACAGTTCTTGGAGGTGCAGTAGTTGAATACAAAGACGGGCATTTTGAGCATAATTATGATAGTTGGAACTGTAAAAAGAAAAAGAGAGAAGCTAATATTGATTATACTTTAAGAAGTATACAAACAGCTTTTAAGTACGTTTCCGAGTATGAAAAAAAAGAAGCTTATATTGTTCTTAATGTAAAAGATGATAATCCCATTAATAAATATCTTTTTTAAGGACGTAACTTTATGATTAGATTATAACATTGTATCACAATATACTCACAAAATAATTCACCATCAGGTGAAAATTTGTGAGATAAAGGAGAGGTTATAGTCCTTAGCAACAACAATTTATAAAACTTTAGCATTTATGAAATATCTATACCACCTACTCATTTTTATAACCGTTTTCCCTATGTTCGCTCAGGAAGAAAAACCTATTACTACGGCTTTTCCGTTTTTGTTGCTCAGTACAGATGCTACTGCTTCAGGAATGGGAGATATAGGGGTATGTTCATCTCCAGATGTGTTTTCTCAGCGGTGGAATGCTACTAAATATGTGTTTGCTGAGGCTACTTCAGGAGTGGGAGTAGGTTATTCACCCTATTTAAACAAGTTAGCCAAAGATGTGTTCTTAGGCAATGTTACTTACTACAAGCGCTTACGCCGAAGTGCGTGGGGAGGGAGTTTAACCTATTTTACTATAGGTGAAGTAGCTCTTACTCAAAATATAGGCAGTAATGCTTATTTAGCAGGCAATGTATGTCCGTCGGAATTTGCAGTAGACCTATCTTATAATCTCAAACTCAGTGAACAATTTGCTATGGGAGTAGCAACTCGCTATTTGCAATCAGCTTTGCGATTGCCGTCGGAAGGGAAAATTACAGCACGGAATATTACTTTTGATATTTCGGGCTACTACACTTCTGGTGAACATCCTATAGGGAACGCTTTGGGATATTATACGTGGGGTTTTCAGCTCTCTAATATAGGGGCTAAAGTAAAGTATGAAGATTTAGGCAAAGAGTATTTTATCCCTACCAATTTAAAAATAGGAGCTTCTTACAATGTATTATTTAGTGAATTACACACTGTTTCACTATTAGTAGAAGCTAATAAATTGTTAGTTCCCTCAGTGCCTGAAGGAAAAGAAGATTTTCTACAAGGCATTTTCAAATCGTTTAGTGATGCTCCTAATGGTTTTTCGGAAGAGTGGCATGAAATCAGTAAAGCAATAGGTGTGCAATACGCCTATAATCAGCAGTTTTTTGTGCGTACAGGTTATCATTATCAGCACCCTAACAAAGGCGATTTACAGTATTTCACAGTGGGTACAGGGGTTAAATACAAATCACTTCAACTTGATTTTTCTTACCTTTTCTCTACAGCTAAAACATATAATCCTCTCAGTTCGACACTTAAAATATCATTACAGTATCTATTTTGATAAATACTATTTTTTGGGAGAGAAATAGTATTTTTTTCTATGAAAAGGTTTTTGGGTAGTATTTAGAATTTTTAAGATGGGTAGGGGGTAGGTATAGGGTAGGTATATCGTGGGTATATGTGAGGAGTAGAAAAGGAATAGAAGAAAAATTTTCTGTTTGGAAATTTTGTAAATTTGGTTGGTAGGAAGAATGGTTATGTTTTAAAATATTGATTTTGAGATATATAAAACTTCATCTTAATATAATGTAAATAAAATCTAAAAAATATGTTAAAAATATTTGGAAATTATTAAAATAAGATATAGTTTTGCGCCATAAAAAACCAAACACTATATACATTATGACAGGAACAGAACTACAACAATTACTCGATGCTCACTGTTTAGAAATGAAAGCCAATATGCCAGGTTTTCTATTTTATGGGATCCTCAGCTGTAATGATGGTACCATTTTATCTAAAGCTTCAGCCAATGAAGAATCTTCAAAGATTGTAGAACAAGGTTCGGCTTTTCACTTGACGATAGTAGACCAAGTGAAGAAGGTGATGAACACGAATAAATCTATGGGAGATATCGCTTTGGATTACATTCTTATAGAGGCGGATAAAATTACTTATATGCTGATGATTTCGGCTTTAGGGAAGTTTTTTTCGATAACAGCGTTGGACAGGCCTAAATCTAATGTTGGTATTTCGAGAGCTTTGCTATATAAGTGTAAAGCAGAGTTTGGGACTATGCTTGACGACTTCTTTTAGGAGTGAGTATTAAAGAATGGAGATTTTATAGCACAAATTTGGTTCTTCCAAATTTGTGCTTTTTGTTTTAGGAAAATATGTTATACGTTTGTTGACTGAAAAATAGAATTGCGAATATATGACTTCAGAAAGATTAACGTGAGTTCGGTGTAAGAAATATATAGTTAAACATTTATTAATCAAATAAATAAAATAGCTTCGTTATTTTGTTATACGGAACTAATGTTAATTATTGACCACTATTTGGTAGTACTTTTAAGGAGGATTTTTTGTGGTTGCGGTAGCTGTGCGAAGTTTTGCAGGTAATGAAGGAAGGTTATCAATGAAAAAAAGTCTGAAGGCACATAGTTTTTTAATGTGTCTTCAGACTTTTTTTGATTGTTGTAGCGGTTTTCTAAAAGAAATCATCTAACATTGTTCCGAAATCTTGTTTACATTTGTAGAGGAGGGCTCTAGAAATTCCCATATTAGCTTTGGCTCTATCTAAAGCAGTAACAGAAAAGAATTTGCCAAGAGCAGAAATCATCAGCATAAAGGTAATTTTATTGGTTTCAATAAGAATGTAATCGAGTTCTAAATCTCCTAATTCTTTATAGCTTTCAACTACCATTTTTACTTGATTGACGATAGTAAGGTGGAAAGCAGAACCTTGTTCAATAATTTTTGAGGCTTCGGCATTAGCGGATGCTTTACTAAGGATGTAGCCATCGGAACAGCTTAAGATTCCATAAAAAAGAAATCCAGGCATATTAGATTTCATATCTTGACAATGATTGTCAAGCATAGTCTGCAATTGGGCAGTTGTTAGTTTTTCATTTACACTTGTCATAATTTGATGTTTTTTTTAAGTTTCTAAGAAGCAAAAGTAAGTAATAAAAATTAATAATCCTATTTTTTTCAGATAAAATTTTTATATAAAGAATTTTTTTTTCGTACATTTGCCCCATAGAAACAAATTTTACTTTATAAAAGAAAAAATTATGTACAATTTATTAAAAGGAAAAAGGGGCATCATCTTTGGTGCTTTAGATGAAAATTCAATAGCTTGGAAAACAGCAGAACGCGTACACGAAGAAGGTGGTAAGTTTGTGCTTACGAATGCACCTGTGGCGATGCGTATGGGACAGATAAAAAATTTGGCTGAGAAGACAGGTTCAGAGATTATCCCTGCAGATGCTACTAATATGGAAGATCTTGAAAATTTGGTAACTAAGGCAATGGAGATTTTGGGAGGCAAGCTTGATTTTGTGTTACACTCTATTGGGATGTCAGTAAATGTGCGCAAGAATATTCCTTATACAGAGTCGAATTATATGAATACAGAGAAAGGTTGGGATGTATCGGCACTTTCTTTTCACAAAGTATGTCAAGTGCTTTATAGGAAGGATGCGATGAATGAATGGGGTAGTATTGTAGCACTTACTTATATGGCAGCACAACGCACCTTCCCTGACTATAACGATATGGCAGATAATAAGGCTTACTTAGAGTCTATAGCGCGTAGTTTTGGTTATTTCTTTGGTAAAGACAAGAAGGTGCGTGTAAATACAATTTCTCAATCGCCGACTCCTACGACAGCAGGGCAAGGGGTTAAAGGTTTTGGAGGTTTTATAGCTTATGCTGATGCGATGTCGCCACTGGGGAATGCTACAGCTCAAGATTGTGCTGACTATACGGTGACTTTATTTTCAGATCTTACACGAAAAGTAACGATGCAGAACCTTTATCACGATGGAGGATTCTCTAATACGGGAGTAAGTAACGAAGTAATAGAGCGTTTTAGTTAATTAGCAAGTGAAATACCTATTTATATATATGGTACGATTTTATCAAGTGGTGGTTTCTCCGTTGAAACCACCTACTTGTAGATATACCCCTACTTGCTCGCAATACGCGCTTGAAGCTCTTAAGAGGTATGGAGCGTTTAAAGGTGGTTGGCTGGCTGTAAAGCGACTATGTAGTTGTCATCCGTGGGGAGGGAGTGGGTATGACCCGGTGCCTTAATTAGGGTATTATATTAAATATTGATTGTTAATTATAAGAATATGCTTTGGGAGAATTTACTTTCGTTAAATAAATATGGGGATACTAGTATGAGGTTGCGCAAGAATGAAGATGAAACGCGTCTCAGTTTTGAAATGGACTACGACAGGGTAGTATTTTCGAGTGCTTTTAGGAGTTTGCAAGACAAGACACAGGTAATTCCGCTATCTAAGACAGGTTTTGTACACACGCGATTGACACATAGTATTGAGGTATCGGTAGTGGGGCGCAGTTTGGGGCGTTCGGTAGGGAAGCATTTGCTACAGAAGTATCCACATTTACAAGAGTTAGGATATCAGACGAATGATTTTGGGGCGATAGTAGCTGCGGCAGCTGTAGCCCACGATATTGGTAATCCACCTTTTGGGCATAGTGGAGAGAAAGCTATAGGAGAGTTTTTTCAGTTTAAGAAAGGGACAGCGATCAAGCATCTTCTGACAGAAGCAGAGTATGCAGACTTATGTAGTTTTGAAGGGAATGCAAATGGATTCAGGCTATTGAATGAAACGCGATTGGGAGTAGAAGGAGGTTTGCGATTGACATATGCTACTTTGGGGGCATTTACTAAATATCCTAAGGAATCGTTGCCTTTTCAGCCTAGTAAGAATATAGCAGATAAGAAATATGGATTTTTTCAAGGCGACAAGATTTTTTTTAAAGAAGTAGCAGAGACTTTGGGTCTTGTATCTAACAGCACAAATGGAGAATTGCGGTATGCAAGGCATCCATTGGCTTTTTTAGTAGAAGCTGCAGATGATATCTGTTATACTATTATAGATTTTGAAGACGGCATTAACTTAGGGCTTATTTCGGAAGAAGTGGCTTTAGAGTATTTAGGAGGGATTATATCTGATAAAATAAATACTCAAAAATACAGTAAGTTACAAACGAAAGAGGAACGGATTGCGTATCTACGAGCGGTATCAATTGGAGCTTTGGTGCAAGATGCTACGGATATTTTTATTGAGAATGAAGAGGCTATTTTGTCGGGGAAGTTTCATCAATCATTGTTGCGGGATAGCAAGTATAGACATCAAATTACAGATGTAATAGATTGTAGTGTGGAGCATATTTATCAATCGGAAGAAGTAGTAGAGAAAGAGGTTTCGGGTTATATAATATTACAGCATTTATTAGATATATTTTTTACGGCAGTAATGAATCGTGAGAATGGAAGAGAGACATCATTTGATAAGCTTTTATTAAAGAGGTTGCCTGAAAGATATAAAAAAGAAGGTAGTATTTATGATAAAGTAATGGGTATAACGTGTTATATAGCGAGTCTTACAGATAGCAAAGCATTGGAATTACATTTAAAAACGGCAAGTAGTGTAATGAATGTATAAAATATAATATTCTCATTTTTAATACAATAGTAAAAAATAATAAAAAAAGTTAAAAAAAATCTTTATAAAAATTTGCAGGTAATAAAAAAAGTAGTACCTTTGCACTCGCAATGAAGGAATGAATTGCACGAAATATTGGGTCTGGTAGTTCAGCTGGTTAGAATACATGCCTGTCACGCATGGGGTCGCGGGTTCGAGTCCCGTCCAGACCGCTTCATAAGATTTAGTTGTGTTGTTTTGTGTAAATATTTTTACACGGGTTTATAGTAAACCAATGAAAGCTTTCCTTTCTCCAAGGAGAGCTTTTCTTATTTTACAAATAAACAGCAATAAGAGAGAATAAAGTTATTCTTCTAATACTCTCTTATTTTTTGGATGATAAAATCGTAGTGAGTGTAGTGTTTTACGAAATCAAGGTCGGTTACATCAATGATAAGGGAATTGATGGCGGTATTTTTCTGAATAAAATCTAAATAGCCGTAATGTATTTTTTTTAAGTAATCGGGGGATATGTTTTGTTCATAAGCTCTCCCGCGTTTTTTGATATTCTCAATAAGGCGTTCTGTATTTTGGTATAAAAACACGTATAAATCGGGTTTAATAATTTGGCTATATAAAATGTAGAAGAGTTTTCTATAGAGCACAAATTCGTCTTCAGTAAGGGTGATTTTGGAAAAGATGAGTGATTTAAAAATGTCGTAATCGGAGACTACAAATTCTTTAAACAAGTCCATTTGAGTGAGCTGTTCTCGCATTTGTTGGTAGCGTTCTGTAAGGAATGACATTTCGAGAGTGAAACCGTATTGTTTGGGGTTTTCATAGAATTTAGGTAAGAAAGGGTTGTCAGAGAACTGTTCTAGGATAAGTTTAGCATTGAAATCATCGGCTATTTTGGTAGCCAAAGTAGTTTTTCCGGATCCTATATTTCCTTCAATAGCTATGTATTTATAATTTAAAAAGGGAGATTTTTGAGCAGGGAATGACAACTGGTCGGCAAGGCGTTGCACAGGAGAAGTGTCGTCGGTAGCATGGAGTAGCTCGGCGATAGTTTGGTGTAATACGGGGTGTATTTTTCGGTCGTCGATAGCAGAGAGAGGTTTAAGGACAAACTTTCGGCGGTGTAATAGGGGGTGGGGAATTGTCAGTACATCGGTATTGATAATTCTATCGTCATAGAAAAGGATATCGAGGTCGATGGTGCGAGACTGGTATCCTTTTTTGTTTGGGATGCGCTCTCTACCTAGTTCATACTCTATTTGCAAGAGTTGCACTAATACCTCTTCGGGGGAGAGAAAAGAGCGCACGAGCAAGCAAGTATTAAGGAAGGCCTCGCCTGCAAATCCCCAAGAGGGGGTTTCATAGATGGGGGCTATATCTACAATAGTGCCTACCCGCATAGCAATGCCTTCAATGGCTTGTTGCAGATAGGCTTTTCGGTTTCCTAAGTTGCTTCCTAATGATATGTATACGTCGTGGTTCAATTGACAATTGAGAGTTAACAATTAACAAGAGCTATTTGACTTAGCTAAAGGTTGAACTTTGGCAAAGTATAGGGCTCAAAAGAAATCATATTTGATTGATTATTGGTTTTGTAGAAAATGGATTACGTTGTCGTGGATTCGGTTTTCTATATCGGTAGTATCAGCAGGGAGGAATTTCTCACCCATAATGTTTTCGTAGAGTTCGATGTAGCGTTCAGATACAGATTGCACATATTCATCACTCATAGCAGGTATTTTTTGACCTTTTTCACCTTGGAATCCTTTAGAGATGAGCCATTGGCGTACAAATTCTTTAGAGAGTTGTATTTGAGGTTCGCCTTTTTCTTGTCGTTCGTCATATCCTTCTTTGTAGAAGTATCGGGAGGAGTCGGGGGTATGGATTTCGTCTATTAGGACAATTTCGCCATCACGAGTTTTTCCAAATTCATATTTAGTATCCACTAAGATGAGTCCATGTTTAGCCGCTATTTCGGTACCGCGAGCGAAGAGCGCATAGGTGTATTTTTCCATCAAGCGATAGTCTTCTTCGCTTACGATTCCTTTTCTAATAATATCTTCGCGTGAGATATCTTCGTCGTGCAAGCCTTGTTCTGCTTTGGTAGCAGGGGTAATGATAGGGTGTTGAGGGAACATATCGAACTCTCGCAAGCCTTCTGGTAAGGGGACGCCCGATAGTTTGCGCACGCCATTTTTGTAGAGACGAGCCGAGTGCCCTGCAAGATAACCGCGGATGACCATTTCTACTTTTAAGGGTTCGCATACTTGGCCTATAGATACGTTAGGGTCGGGGGAAGCGATGAGCCAGTTAGGTACTATATCTTCAGTCTGTTGCAAAAAGCTCACAGCCATTTGGTTTAATATTTGTCCTTTATAAGGGATTCCTTTTGGGAGTATAGCATCAAAAGCTGATATGCGGTCGGTAGCAATCATAATGAGGGTATCATCTTTAAGTTGATACACATCACGTACTTTTCCTCTGTAAACTGATTTTTGTTTAGGGAACTTAAAGTTTGTTTTTGTTATAGTATTCATTTTTATAATAAGGCTAATAGTTTTTCGGGTGCAAAGGTAGGGGATAATTGGCAAATTAGCAAATTTTTCTATGGAAAGGCATTTTTATAGTTTTATTTTTTTTGAGGAATTTAAAGAGCGCCTATAGTGTGTCTATAGAGTGTCTATATCGGAGGTATAGGGTAGGGTAGGGAGAAAAAAAAATCTTTTGTGGTAGGAGGGTGGTAGAAAAGAGTTCGAAAGAGTCTTTAGAAATAAAAAACGCAATAAATAATTGTAGGTTGTTAATTAATTTGTATCTTTGCACACATTTTTGAATGATAAAATAGAGAGATTTAATTTGTATGGAAAACAAAAAATTTAACAGAGAGACCAATCATTTTTCGAAGAATAGCCAAAATAACCAGAATAATAGCTATAAGAAAAGCAATAGTTCTTCTAATAATTATAAGAAGAATTCTTCTTATCAAGAAGGAGGGAATTACACTAATGACCGCTCTAAGAACAATTCTTTTAAGAAGGATTACAATAAGTCTTATCAGGGGAGTAGTGATAATAATCGCTCTTATAACAATCGTGAAAATGGTGGCTATTCTTCTTCTGGTGAGAGAAAATCTTACAATCCTAATTTCAAGAAGAACGAGGGTTTTAAGAAGAATGAAGGCTATAATAGGAATGAAAGCTATAGCGGGAATGAGGGCTATAGCAGGAATGAAGGTTATAACAGGAATGGGGGGTATACTCGTAATTCAAGTTATAATAAAAATCAAGGAAATCAAGGTTTTAGGAAGAATGATGGCTATAAGAAGCCTTTTAATAAGAAGCCTTATGTACGACCTTCAAATGGCAATACGAACTATGATTATCCAGCACCTGCACCTACCGAGGTACGTCTTAATAAATATATAGCTGATGCGGGTATTTGCTCACGTCGTAATGCTGATATATATATATCGGCAGGGAATGTAACGGTGAATGGGGAGGTGATGACTACGTTAGGATATCGAGTGCAACCTACCGATGAAGTACGTTTTGATGGTAAGCTTCTTTCATCAGAGAAGAAAGAGTATATATTGTTGAATAAGCCCAAAGGATTTATAACGACGACTAATGATGAGAAAGGGCGGAAGACGGTAATGGATTTGGTGGCCAATGCAACGAATGTGCGTATATTGCCAGTGGGGAGACTTGACCGGGCGACTACAGGTTTGCTACTTCTGACAAATGATGGAGAGCTTACGAAAAAGCTTACTCATCCTACTTATGGTGTGCGAAAGATATATCACGTAGTACTTGATCGTAAGCTTGAATACAAAGATTTTATGGCTATACAAGACGGTTTGGAGCTTGAGGATGGTTTTATACAGGTAGATGAAATAAGTTATGTGAATGATAAGCCTAAGAATGAGTTAGGAATAAAGATACACAGTGGTAGGAACCGGATTGTACGGCGTATATTTGAGCATTTGGGTTATCAGGTAGAGAAGCTTGACCGTGTTGTTTTTGCAGGTCTTACGAAGAAAGATTTACCGAGAGGGCATTGGAGATTTCTTACCCCCCAAGAGGTTATCAATTTAAGAAATATGAAATAGATTAGCAGATGTGCCAATTTGCTAATTTGCTAATTTGCTAATTACTTTGAATACACATTTAAATCCAAATAAAGAGAATTATTCGGCGCAAGAGCTTGACATAGAAAGAGCCTTGCGCCCTTTGTCGTTTGATGATTTTACGGGACAAGAAGCCGTATTGGAGAATCTAAAGGTATTTGTAAAGGCTGCTAATATGCGTAAAGAAGCTCTTGATCATACTCTTTTTCATGGGCCACCAGGTTTAGGGAAGACAACTTTAGCGCATATATTGGCGAATGAATTGGGGGTAGGTATTAAAATTACTTCGGGGCCTGTGCTTGACAAGCCAGGAGATTTGGCGGGATTGCTTACTAATTTGCAGGAGCGAGATGTGCTTTTTATAGATGAAATACATCGTTTGAGTCCTGTAGTGGAAGAGTATCTTTACTCGGCTATGGAAGACTATAAGATAGATATAATGATAGAATCGGGGCCTAATGCGCGAACTGTACAGATCAATCTTAATCCGTTTACACTTATAGGGGCTACGACTCGTTCAGGGTTACTTACGGCGCCTATGCGAGCGCGTTTTGGCATACAGAGTAGGTTACAGTATTATTCTACGGAATTGCTAGCAGATATAGTGCAGCGAAGTGCTTCAATCCTAAGAGTACCTATTTCAATGGAGGCTGCTATAGAATTGGCAAGTCGTAGTCGAGGAACTCCGCGTATAGCAAATGCTCTTTTGCGACGTATTCGGGATTTTGCGCAGATAAAAGGAGATGGTAATATTGATATTAAAATAGCGCAATTTGGTCTTAAAGCTTTGAATGTAGATGCTCATGGGCTAGATGAGATGGATAATAAAATTCTTTCTACTTTGATTGATAAATTTAAAGGGGGGCCAGTGGGGATTACGACTCTTGCGACAGCAGTCTCGGAAAGTGCAGAAACTTTAGAAGAGGTATATGAGCCCTTTCTTATTCAGGAAGGTTTTATAGTGCGTACGCCTCGAGGAAGAGAAGTTACGGATTTGGCTTATAAGCATTTGGGCAGGATAAATCCTGCGGTGCAAGGAACTCTTTTTTAAATGATGAGAAGTAATGGATATTGAATTTAATAGTAACGAAGATTTCAATAAATTAGCGCTTAGCGAGTTGAGGAAACGCTTAAAGAAAGTAGCCAAAGGCGGAGGAGAAAAAGCTCTTGAAAAGCTAAAGAGTCAAGGGAAATTATCAGCACGAGAACGTATTGATTATCTATTAGACAAGGAAGCCCCTCGAATAGAAATAGCGGCTTTTGCAGGAGAAGATATGTATACAGAATATGGAGGATGTCCTTCGGCAGGAGTGGTAGTAGAGATAGGCTATGTGTCTGGAAAACAGTGTGTAGTAGTAGCTAATGACCCGACAGTGAAAGCAGGAGCTTGGTTTCCGATTACAGCTAAAAAAAATCTAAGAGCTCAAGAGATAGCTATAGAAAATCGACTACCTATTATCTATTTAGTAGATAGTGCAGGTGTTTTTCTTCCGTTGCAAGATGAAATATTTCCAGACAAAGAACATTTTGGGCGTATATTTAGAAATAATGCTCTGATGAGTAGCAAAGGGATCACACAAATAGCTGTAGTGATGGGGAGTTGTGTAGCAGGAGGAGCTTATTTACCAATAATGAGTGATGAAGCGCTAATAGTAGATAAAACAGGAAGTATTTTTTTGGCGGGGAGTTACTTGGTGAAAGCAGCTATAGGGGAAACGATTGATAACGAGACTCTAGGGGGAGCTACAACCCATTGTGAAATCAGTGGGGTAACTGATTATAAAGCGCTAGATGACAAAGATGCTCTTGATCGTGTGCGGCGTACTATAGCTAAGATAGGGGACTATGAAAAAGCAGGTTTTCATCGCACTACCCCTTGTAAACCCGTTAAAAATCCTAATGAAATATATGGTATATTGCCTAAGTTGCGTTCAGACCCCTATGATATGAAAGAAATTATCTTGCGTTTGGTAGATAATTCAGCTTTTGATGAATATAAAGAAGGTTATGGGCAAACCATTATTACGGGTTATGCTCATATAGAAGGATGGGCAGTAGGGATTGTGGCTAACCAGCGTAAGGTAGTGAAAAACAAGAAAGGAGAGATGCAGTTTGGCGGGGTTATCTATTCAGATAGTGCAGATAAAGCGACTCGTTTTATAGCTAACTGTAATCAAAAGAAAATACCCCTTGTTTTTTTGCAAGATGTTACGGGCTTTATGGTAGGTTCAAAATCAGAGCATGGAGGAATTATCAAAGATGGGGCTAAATTGGTGAATGCAGTAGCCAATTCAGTAGTACCTAAATTTACTGTAGTGGTAGGAAATTCTTATGGAGCGGGCAACTATGCTATGTGTGGAAAAGCTTATGACCCGCGGTTGATAGTCTCTTGGCCTTCTGGCAATATAGCTGTAATGGGAGGAGCGCAAGCGGCAAAAGTATTGTTGCAGATAGAAACTGCTACATTGAAAAAAAGAGGAGAAGAGATTACACCAGAAAAAGAAGCTATACTTTTTAATACGATCAAAGAAAAATACGATAGCCAGATATCACCTTATTATGCTGCAGCACGATTGTGGACAGATGCAGTAATAGACCCACTTGAAACACGTAAGTGGATAGCAATGGGGATAGAGGCAGCAAATCATGCCCCTATTGAAAAACCTTTTAATCTTGGGGTGATACAAGTGTGAAATTTTCTACAATCAGGAGATTTTATTTTTTTAAACTTATAAAAATAAAATAGTAATAATAGGGAGAAAAACGGTTTAAATAGATAAATTTAAAGGTAATTGAGTGTTATGTGATAATTATCATAGTTTTTATAACTTATGAGGAATTATTTTTGTGCCCTAAACTAATACATATACTAATTTTATATCAATGAATTCCACAGACTCTTTGCGTACTTCGCATTTTGTGCTTACGCTCAACACTTTAGCTTTTACTATTTGTTTTGCCTGCTGGACACTGAATGGTGTTTTGGTAACTTATTTAGTAGATAATGGTATCTTCAATTGGAGTGTAGTACAAACAGGCTGGCTCTTAGGATTGCCTATTCTTTCAGGTTCTATTTTCCGCCCTTTGATGGGGATGCTCACCGATAAATACGGAGGGAAACCCGTGTTTAGTACATTGCTTATCTTCTGTGCTATCCCATTCTTCTTGATGTACTTCGTAAATTCATATTGGATGTACTTCATTTTGAGTATTCTTTTTGGTATGGTAGGAACGGGTTTTGCCGTAGGGATTGCTTTTACCTCAGTATGGTATCCTAAAAACTGGCAAGGTCGAGCACTCGGTATTTTCGGTATGGGAAATGCAGGGGCAGCTCTAACTACTTTTTTAGCACCTACACTACTTAAATGGCTCACTAACAACAATGAGAACTTAGATGGATGGCGTTGGCTACCTATAATCTACGGGTGTGTAATTTTATTAATGGGCTTGATATTTTTGTTCTTTACCAAAAACAAAAAAGCTGCACAAGCACCTAAATCAATGCACGAAATGATCACTCCGCTTAAATCTACTCGTGTATGGCGTTTTGGGTTGTACTATTTCTTAGTATTCGGTTTGTTTGTAGCCTTCTCACAATGGCTATTACCTTACTACATCAACGTATACAGCACAACCTTGATATTAGGAGGGATGCTTGCTTCAGCCTTTAGCTTGCCCAGTGGGGTGATTAGAGCACTTGGAGGTTACTTATCCGATAAATTTGGTGCGCGTGCAGTAATGCACTGGGTGTTGCTCTCTTCTCTTATCATAGGAGGACTCTTGATGTTGCCTAAAATGGAAATTCTTACTCCAGGAAAAGGAGTAGCAGCCAAGAAAAATACTACTGTTGAAAAAGTAGAAGGAAATGCTATTACCCTTGCTACAGGTGAAGTGATACAACTTACTGAAAAACCTGAAATTAAAGATGGTAACTACATTTTACCGAAAAGTTATTCGTGGCAAGAAGCCCTTGTGAAAGAGAACCAACAAGTGAAGAAAAAAGAAGTGCTTGCCCAAGGACAAACACTCATTAAATTTGAAGCACACTTGTGGGTATATACTATTTTGGTAATCCTCATTGGTATTATGTGGGGTATTGGAAAAGCAGCGGTATACAAATACATTCCTGAATATTTTCCTAATGAAGTAGGTATTGTAGGAGGTATGGTAGGACTCATCGGTGGATTAGGAGGTTTTATAGGACCTATCCTCTTTGGGTACCTTCTTGACTTTACAGGTTTATGGACAAGCTCTTGGATTTTTGTATTCCTCACTTCGGCTGTTTGTCTCTACTGGATGCATCGCACTATTAATAAACTAAACAAAAAAGCAGCCCCAGAGTTGCAAGATAAAATTGAATAATTAGCAATTGACTAATTGACAAATCAACAAATTGACAAATTAATAAAAATGAGTAAATGGTTATCACAATGGGAGCCTGAAAACGAACAGTTTTGGCATTCCACAGGAAAAAAAATAGCGAATAGAACGCTTACAATTACTACTATCGCGCTTACAATGTCGTTTGCGTGCTGGTTTCTATACAGTGCCGTAGTGGTACAATTACCTAAAATTGGGTTTCATTTCACTGATGACCAATTGTTTTGGTTGGCAGCGATGCCTGGTTTAGCAGGAGGACTTTTGCGTATCCTCAACACTTTCTTGATTCCTATCTTCGGAACACAAAAAGTAGTATCTATCAGTGCTTTATTAAAGATTATCCCTTTATTGATGTTAGGTTTTGCCGTAATGGATCCTTCATCGTCTTATGGCTATTTTATGCTAATAGGATTCTTGCTAGGTATAGGAGGTGGTGACTTCTCATCCTATATGCCTTCTACTTCTTTATTTTTCCCTAAACGCCTATCGGGTACCGCTTTAGGTATTCAAGCAGGGGTAGGAAACTTTGGAGTGAGTTTGGTACAATTGCTTTCACCTATCGTCATCAGCCTTAGTATTTTTTCCTTCTTAGGAGGAGGGGAAACAGTGATAGCAACTGGCAAAACTATCTTTTTAGAGAACGTAGCCTTCATCTATGTGATTCCGTTATTTCTTGTAGGTATATGGGCTTGGGTATCATTGAAGAGTATCCCTGTAAAAGCCTCTTTTAAAGAGCAGTTGGATATTTTTGGTGATAAACACACTTGGTATTGCACTGTCACTTATATTATGACTTTTGGGATTTTTGCAGGACTTTCAGCGGCTTTCCCATTGATGATTAAAAATATGTATGTGCCTTTGGATAATACCCTCGAGCCTTTGCACTACGCTTTCTATGGACCTCTAATTAGTTCGGCAATGCGTGTGCTTTTTGGTAAAATAGCTGATAAATTTGGAGGGGCTATCCTCACCCATATCACTGGTATTGCAATGGCAATTCTCTTTGCTATACTTATCTTGGGAGGTTATCTTACCCCTACTTCAGCAGACCAATTCCCAATGTTCTTCACTATCATTATGGCGATTTTCTTCTTTACAGGAGTAGGTAATGCTGCTACATTCAAGCAATACCCTACTATTTTTGCTGCTTCACCACGTAAATCAGCAGGAGTAATAGGATGGACAGCTGCAGTAGCTGCTTTTGGTCCTTTTATCTTCAATATAATGATTCCTCAATCACGTGCTTGGTTTGGCAATTCGAAACCTTTCTTTTGGTGTGTATTTGCTTTATGCGTGATTGCAACGTGGATAAATTGGTACTTCTATACCCGTAAAGGTTGTGAGAGACCAAGTTAAATAAATTGTTAAAAAAGAGGTAATAACCTTATATTACAACAAC
Organism: uncultured Capnocytophaga sp.; assembly: GCA_963521335.1. Lineage (GTDB taxonomy): Bacteria > Bacteroidota > Bacteroidia > Flavobacteriales > Flavobacteriaceae > Capnocytophaga. The sequence continues at coordinate 17,249 of CAUQUO010000022.1, read as the reverse complement.
TTACATAAAACAAGTGAATTACGAATGATTCTAAATTACTGGAAATATTTGTAATTCACTTTTTTAGTCGTATTTTTGTCCCCTAGAGTAAAACAAAATTTATGTTCCGTATTTTTACTAAAATAAACAAAAAGGCATTTCGCAATGCTATTATTGCTACTTTAGGAGTAATAGCTATTACTGTGATAGGCTCTGTAAACTTGCAGAACTACGATGCCGCCCTGATGATATACTTCTTCGGTACCATCAGTATGACCTTTGGGATTGCTTACCGTCACTCGATATGGTTGCAACGCCCTCCTACCAAAATGTATTGGAAACGCACTTGGCAGCTTTTGCGTAGTAGAAACTATTGGTCTCAGTTGAAGAACTATGGGAAACTGTCGTTCAAGAACTTACTGCTTCAAAAGTTCATTATGCCTCGTGGCAAGATGCGTTGGGTAGGGCACTTCTTATTAGCTGTAGGTTGCTTAATCTCCTTTGGAGTAACCTTTGGGCTTACCTTTGGGTGGATGCACTTCACCTTAGTACCCGGCACTACCGATATGTATGAAACCCACTTTATGGGCTTCACCGTAATGGAGTTCAAACTCGGTACTATTGTAGCTTTATTTCTCTTCCACATCCTTGTTTGGACAGCTATAATGGTTATTATAGGTAGCGCTATAATGATGCACCGTCGTTTTATAGACGAGGGGCAAATGGCTACTCAGTGGTTTGAGCGCGATTGGGTGCCACTTATTCTACTTATCATTGTATCAGTAACCGGTTTAGGTATTTGGTTTGACTATTCATTTTTAGAAGGAAAAATGAGTCAGTTTATGGCTATTACCCACGCTATCACTGTAGCGATGTTTTTAATGTGGATTCCTTTTGGTAAATTCTTCCATATCTTCCAGCGTCCTGCTCAAATAGGGGCAAATGTATACCGCATAGAAGGTGCTAAAGAAGGAATGCAAGTTTGTCCTCACACTAAAGAAGAATACGCTTGCAAAATGCAGATTAACGATCTTAAAGAAGTAACCAAAGAGCTCGGTTTCAAATTAGAGAACGAAAAGGGAATGAGCTATTTGGAGTACAGCCCTGAAGGCAAACGCTGTATGCTTGCCAAAGCACACCTCAAAGCCCGTGAAGAAGCGGGTAGTTTCTTCGGTTAATTCCTAATATCACTAATTTTAAAAGAAAACACTAAAAGATTATGGCAACGTTACCCGTATCCGTAGATGAAATTATAGCTAAATGGGGACCTCATAAACACTATATGACCAAAGAGAGCGCTAGAGCACGTGCCTCTCAAACCGCTGATGAATTTGTAAAAACACACTGTTGTTTTTGTGGATTACAATGCGGCATTAAGCTAAAAGTAAAAGATAAAAAAGTAGTAGGTTTTGAACCTTGGCGTGAGTTCCCTTTTAATGAGGGTCGTCTTTGCCCAAAAGGGGTTCAACGTTATATGCAAGATAACCACCCCGACCGCCTATTGCAACCTATCAAACGCGTAGAAGGCGTGGGATTTGTACCCATTGAATGGGAAGAAGCCTATAGCACTGTAGTGAGCGAAATCAAGCGTATCCAAGAACAATACGGCAGAAACGCTTTTGCAATGCTTTCAGGCGTATCACTTTCTACTGAAAAGAGTTATTTGGTAGGAAAATTTGCTCGTGTAGCTCTTAAAACAGCCAACTTAGATTACAACGGACGCTTGTGTATGGTAAGTGCTGGAGCTGGTAACAAAAAGGCTTTCGGGATGGACAGATCGTCTAACTCTTGGGCTGACCTCGCTCACGCTGAAGTGATTATTATAACAGGGGCTAATATCTCCGAATGTTTCCCTGTGCTTACTTATCGTATATGGGAAGCCCGCGACAACGGGGCAAAAATCATAGTAATCGACCCACGTGTGATTCCGTTAGCTCGTACTGCCGATGTACACCTTCCGTTGCGTTCAGGTACCGATACTGCGTTGATGAGCACTATGCTAAAAGTGCTTATTGACAACGATTGGTTAGACCACGATTTTATTGATAACTATACCTCTGGCTGGGAAGAAACTGCTAAAACAGTAGAACACTGCACACTTGAATGGGGTGAAGAAATTACAGGAGTACCTAAAGAGCTCATCTACAAGGCTGCTGAGATGTGGGGAAAAGCTAAAACTTCATTCCTCGTACACGCTCGCGGTATTGAGCAACACCGCAAAGGGGTACTCAACGTATTGAGTTGTATCAACTTAGTGTTGGCTACAGGTCGTATTGGAAAACCTTACTGTGGCTATGGTACTATCACAGGGCAAGGTAACGGACAAGGAGGTCGTGAGCACGGACACAAGTGCGACCAGCTTCCTGGTAACCGCGACATCGAAAACCCTGAACACCGCCAGATAGTAGCCGATTTCTGGGGTATCCCTGAATCAGAACTACCGCGTAAAGGACTCAGTGCTTACGAGATTATTGATGCTATCAACAAAGGTGAAATCAAAGGGTTACTCTCTATCTGCTTCAACCCTATCATCTCTTTACCTAATAACAAATACGTAAAAAGTGCCTTAGAAAAACTCGAATTTTATGCAGGTATTGATTTCTTCCTCTCAGAAACATTGCGTCACGCTAACATCGTATTAGCGGGCTCTTTGCAAGAAGAAGAAGAAGGTACTACCACTACTTCAGAAGGACGTGTAGTACGTATTTCTGGAGCTGTAAACCCTCCAGGAAAAGCCAAACGCGATATCGAAATTCTTAAAGAATTAGCTAAACGCCTCGGACAAGAAGATAAATTTGCTTACTCTTGTAGTGAAGATATTTTTAATGAATTAAGAGAAATATCTAAAGGCTCTTATGCTGATTATTATGGTATTACTTACGAGAAGATAGAAAAGAATATGGGCGTATTCTGGCCTTGCCCAAGTCTTGACCACCCAGGCACACCACGTCTTTGGGAAGATCGTAAGTTTAAAACTAATGATGGTAAGGCTCACTTTAACCCTACCCCTTATCAACCACCAGTAGAAGAACCCGATACTGACTATCCAGTAGTACTCACTACAGGACGTGTGGTAAGCCAGTATTTAAGTGGTACCCAAACGCGCCGTATTGGTAAATTGGTAGATATTTACCCAGAACCATTAATGGAAATACACCCTGAGTTAGCTGCCAAATATGGTATAGAAGAAGGCGACTTAGTGCGTATTACTACTCGCCGCAACTCAGCAGTATTCCCTGCTAATGTAGTGGTAACTATCCGAAAAGATTCAGTATTTGTACCTTTCCACTGGGGAGGTGTGAACGCTGTAAATCAGTTCACTGTAGGATTAGAAGGTCTTGACCCTATCTCCAAAATGCCTGAGTTCAAAGTATGTGCCTGCAAAATAGAAAAAACAGGTGAGAAAAAAGCTAAGGACTCAGCTGAATACGCTTATCGCAGTCGTGATGTGCTATTCGCTGAAGGTGATACCCCTATTCCTAACTAAGAGAGTAAATCTAAACTATACAAAAGAGTAAAAACAAAATTCAATGGCAGATCAATTTAAGAAATTCAACGATATGGAGTTCTTCTTGGATATGCAGCGTTGTATAGGCTGTCACTCTTGTGAGATGGCTTGTGCAGAATGCGAAACCAATGGAGAAACCTCAATGATTCATATTCACTATGTAGATAGACGTGAAACTGTGCAAACCACTGTACAGGTGTGTATGCACTGCGATGACCCTATCTGCGCTAATGTGTGTCCCGCCGATGCTATCGTAAAAGATGAATTTGGCATAGTACACTCCGCTGATGTCTCTAAATGTATCGGGTGTGCGAACTGCGTACTCAGCTGTCCGTTTGGGGTACCTCAAATCCCCGACCAAAATGCGCTTTTGATGATGAAGTGCAATATGTGTTACGATCGTACCAGTGTAGGTTTAAAACCTATGTGTGCTACTGTTTGCCCAAGTGGTGCGCTCACTTTCGATACCAAAGAAAACGTGGCTAAAAAACGCCCTAATAGTACTCCTATTAAGAAGTTTATCTTTGGTGAAGAAGTAGTAACTACTAAAGTAAACCTAATGATGCCTAAGGGCAGTGAAGAAATAAAAGTATTCTAATTTCTAAAAAACAACATTAAACAATGGGAGACGAAAATAAAAACATACCCGATTGGAAAGCTGATTTTCCTATTTCAAAAACAGAAGCAGGCTATGTAGCGCGTCGTGACTTTTTGAAAGTGATTACCCTTTTCTCAGGTATTATGGCGGTAGCAAGTGTATTTATTCCTGTGTTCAACTTTTTTCATAAAAGAAAACAAATCAAGGATTATTTTGTGTGCAATACCTCAGAATTGGCAATAGGTGGACAAAAAACATTCTATGTAGATGGTGATCATAGAAACCCTTATATGCTCATTCGCTTAGCTGAGAACGATTGGCGCGTGTACGAACAAAAATGTACTCACTTATCTTGTGCTGTGATTTATGACCACGAGCACCAAATGATAGAGTGCCCTTGCCACCATGGTTTTTTTGATGCCAAAGACGGTAAGGTATTACAAGGTCCTCCACCACGCCCACTACCTCAATTGGGTGTGGTAATTAAAGACAACAAAATATTTGTGGAAGATTACACTTATGAAAAGCAAATCAACCACAAAGCACATTCTTAAGTATTAATAACTAATAATTAACAAATTATGGCAATCAGAAAGAAACCCATATCAAAAGTGACCACACGTGTCAATGATATGTTAGTATTCATTATCGCTATTTACATTTTGCTCACAGGCTTACAAATGTGGCTTTTGTTTGGTAGTATCAACAAAGCCTTGTACTTGTACAACACCGAGATTGATGTAATGCCTTTTGCTACTTGGTCGGCTATTGGTTCAGTAGTGATTTTTGCTTGCTTGCTCTTCTTCCTCCGCTATATCCCACTTATCAAAACGGGTAAACTATTGAAAGGCAACGAAAAAGAGGAAGAATATGAGTACTAATCTAATCGATTCATTCGGACGAAAACATACCTATTTGCGGCTATCCATAACGGATAGCTGCAATTTTCGTTGTTTGTACTGTATGCCTGATGAACCTTTCAGCAGTAGTTCTTCTTCTAAACTGATGAGTAGTGATGAAATCTTTAGCATCTCTAAAATTTTCACAGAACAATTCGGTATTTCTAAAATTCGCATTACGGGGGGCGAACCCTTAGTGCGACACGATTTTGCTGAAATTATCGAAAAATTAGCAACCCTTCAGGTCTCCTTAGGAGTTACTACCAATGGGGTATTGTTAGACAAATACTTCTCACTATTGCAACAAAACCAAGTACAACTCTTAAACATCAGTATTGATTCGTTAGACAGCGAGCGCTTCAAGCAGATTACTAAACGCGACCTATTGCCTCAAGTGTGGGACAATATAATGCAGAGTATCAGCTTAGGGTTTAAAGTGAAACTCAATGCAGTGATTATGCGAGGGGTGAATAACGATGAGCTTCTTTCGCTGGCAATGCTCTCTCACAACTATCCCATTGAAATGCGTTTTATAGAGTTTATGCCTTTCTACGGCAATTCTTGGGAAAAAGGCAAAGTGATGCCAATAAACGAAATGCTTCAAGTTATTGAACGAGAATACTCTTGTATCAAGCTCCACGACGACAAACACGATACATCGCGTAAGTACAAACTCTCCGAGGATAGCAAAGGCTGTTTTGGCTTTATCACTACAATGAGCAACGCTTTTTGCGGTGGTTGCAATCGCATAAGGCTCACTTCTGATGGCAAGATGAAAAACTGCCTCTTTGGTGCGGAAGAATTTGATTTACTGAGTCTTTATAGGGCAGGTGAAGATATAGGCAACCTTATAAAAGAAGGCGTATGGCGCAAGCACAAAGAAAAAGGCGGTCAGTTTACTGAGATGAATACTGTTGATAACAGTAAGATTATCAACCGCAGTATGATAAAAATAGGAGGCTGATTTTTTTTGATTAACGAAATGCTTTTTTATACATAACGTAAAAACCACTCTGATATGAAACATCTTTTTAAAACACTTTCCACACTACTATTATTGTTATTAGTTCATACGTACTCATTTGCTGCCGATAAAATTACGGTAGCCGCCGCAGCTAATTTGCGTTACGTGTTAGAAGAACTGAAACAACAATACGTAAAATCACACAAAGGCACCCAAATAGATATCGTTTTTGGCGCCTCGGGTACGCTCAGTCAACAAATAGTGAATGGCGCTAACTTCGACCTCTTTTTAGCGGCTAATACTAATTTTCCCGAAGAGGTAATCAATCAAGGTTTTGGTCACGGCAAATCGGTGGTGTATTGCTATGGCAAAGTTGCTCTTTGGAGTATGACGCTCAATGTAAAAAAAGGGATTAAAGCTACTTTAGAGAATCCCAAAGTAACCCGTATAGCTATTGCAAACCCTAAATTAGCTCCTTACGGCAAAAATGCGGTAGAAACCTTGCAAAAATTAGGTTTATACAAAAATATCGAATCTAAAATAGTATGGAGTGAGAATATCAATCAAACTGCACATTTTGTCTCTACGGGCAATGCCCAAGTGGGGTTTGTAGCGCTTTCTACTATTTTAGCGCCTGAAATGAAAGGTAAGCAAGGTAATTATTATGTGCTAAATAATGAAGAATGCGCCCCTATTGCACAAGCAGGGGTAGTCATCAAAAATAAAAATACAGTTCTTGCACAAGCCTTTTTAGATTATTTGCTAAGTGACAAAGCAAAACCTATTTGGAAAAAACACGGTTACGAATTAAAATAATGGAAGAATTTGTAAAAACCTTATTACTAACGGGTAAAATGGCAGTAATCACTACTGCTGTTTTATTCGTTTTTAGTTTGCCTATCGCTTATTGGTTAGCTTACAGCAAGTTTAAGGGGAAAGTGATATTCGAGGCTTTGGTATGTATGCCTATGGTGCTCCCTCCTACCGTGTTAGGCTATTATTTTCTATTGCTCATCAGCCCTACACGAGGATTTGGAAAGTTTTTAAACGAAACCTTTGATATTCAACTTGCTTTCACTTTCGAGGGAATTGTAATAGCTAGTATCATTGCCAATCTACCTTTTATGATTCAGCCTCTGCAAAACGGCTTCTCTGCTTTACCCAAAAGTTTCAAAGAGGCGGCTTACACCTTAGGCAAAAGCCGATGGACAACCTTTTGGCGAGTGTTATTACCTAATATCAAACCTTCTATCATCACAGGGTTAGCTCTCACCTTTGCCCATTGTATTGGTGAGTTTGGCATTGTACTGATGATAGGTGGTAGCATTCCTCACGAAACTAAAGTAGCTTCTATCGAACTCTACGACCAAGTGCAAGCTCTCAATTATGATCTTGCTAACCAATATGCCCTAATATTATTTGCTATTTCGTTTATCCTGCTGATGATTATTTTCAGCATCAATAAAAAGAAAACACTCTTCTAATGATTACAATTGATATATCTCATACACTCTACACATCCAACGGCATCGCCGATTTATTGATACAAAAAACGTTTCACGAAGGCGATTTAGTATTCTTATCGGGAGCTTCAGGGATAGGCAAAACTACTTTTTTTCGTATCTTGGCAGGATTGGTAAAACCCGATTACGGCTACCTCCGCATAGGTGATAAAATATTACTACGCACTGAAAAAGACATCAATCTGCCACCTCAACAGCGCGATGTTGCCCTAATGTTTCAAGATTATGCGCTCTTCCCTAATATGACTGTTTGGGAAAACATTGCCTTTGCCCAAAAAGAAAAAGACCCTACTTATATCACCCACTTGTTAGACGCTTTTCAAATGACGACTCTCAAAGACCGAAAAGTAACACAACTATCGGGGGGACAGCAACAGCGGGTGGCTTTAGCGCGTACTTTAGCTCAAAAGGCTTCCATTACTTTGCTCGATGAACCTCTCTCATCGGTAGATGCTACAATGAAAGCCCTGATGAAACAAGAAATTCTCAATTTTCACAAAGAGACCCAAAGCACCGTGTTTGTTATCAGTCATCAACCTGAAGATTTTCAGGCAGAAGCCGATACTATTATAACATTATAAATATCTTCCTAAACTTTAAGAGGAATATCCAAAGGGATAATCTGTTTTTTTGAGAGGATTTCTACGTATTGTCCTACAGTGAAAAGCATAGGGCGCTTCATATCTATAGCGCGAAGTGTTTGTTCTACTTTTGCCAGAGTAGTCATTACTGAGGTTTGATCTTTTGCCGAAATACGTGAGGTTACAGCTACAGGCATATCAGCTGAAACTCCTGCCGATGTGATGATTGTTACTATTTCGGCTATACAATCGGTGTTGGCAAAGTAGATGTGAATGGTACTACCATATTTCAAGGTATTTGCCAATTCTTTCAGCAGTTGATGATTCTTCTCATTATTGTGATACACAAAATTTACCGATACATCACTTTCTTCCATTTCGGTAGTAGGTATCGCAAAAATATTAGTAGCAGCACACGATGCTGTAATCCCTGGTATCATAACAAAGTCAATTCCATTAGCTTTTAAGGCGCGTGCTTCTTTTCCTCCTCCGTTGAACATCAGGGCATCACCAGGTTTTAAGCGACATACTTTCTTCCCCATATCATAATGCTTTTTCATTTCATTGAGCATTGCTGTGGGATCTATCTTCTTATCAATAGCTTTAATTTCAGCTTTGAAGTTAAATTCTTTTAGCAAACTGTCGTCGGGCATACAATCAAACAGGATGACATCAGCCTCATCAAGAGCTTTTTTAGCTGCCAAGGTAAGCAGTTGTGGGTTGCCCGGTCCCATACCGATAATTGTAATAGGGTATTTCATTTTTTCAATATTTTAATGGTTTAAAGTATAGGGGAAACACACTTTGCGCCCCTCTATATCAATGATTTTCATATCTATATCATAAAGACTTTTCAAAAGTGCTTCACTCATCACCTCCTTAGGAGTGCCCGTTACAGCAAGTCTTCCGTTTTTCACTACCGCAACCTTAGAATTGCACAAAAAAACGTGGTCGGGGTTGTGAGTAGAGAGCACAATGCCTATATGTTTGTTCTGCAATGATTTAATTTGCTGAATTACTTTTATTTGGTTACCAAAATCAAGTGCCGAAGTAGGCTCATCCATCACGATATACTCAGGCTCTTGCGTAAGGGCGCGCGCGATGATGGTAAGCTGTTGTTCCCCGCCACTCATCTGTGAAAACACCTTGTCTTTCAGCGATAGAATACCTATTTGAGCCATTGTTTCAGTAGCAATTTCTTTATCTTTTTTTGAAGGAAATCCAAAATACGATAAGTGTGGCGTACGCCCAAAGAGCACCACTTCAAAGGCGGTAAAACTAAAGTCAATCTTCCGCGCTTGGGGAATATAGGCTATTTTCTTAGCATTTTCTTGTTTTTTGCTAAAATCAAAAGGTTGGTCGTCTAATAATATCTCCCCTGATAACTTTGGCAAAAGCCCTAATAAGGTTTTGAAAAGGGTTGTTTTTCCTGAACCATTCTTGCCCAATACGCATAGTATTTCTCCTTTGTTCACCGATAAATTTACATCGCTGAGCACTGGGTTTTGGTAGCCTATCGTTAGATTATTAGTGATTATTCCCATAAGTTGCGTTTGCTTTTTACCGATTTTAACACAAAGAAAAAGATAGGAGCTCCTATGATAGAAGCAATGATGCCCAAGGGGATTTCTAAGGCTGAAATGGTGCGCGAGAGTAGGTCGATGAGCAGTAAGAACATTCCTCCTAAAATAAATGCCGATGGTAGCAACCAGCGGTTATCTGAGCCTATGAGAAAACGCGCAATATGAGGCACTACCAGCCCTATCCAGCCTATGAGTCCGGTGATTGAAACTACAGTAGCGGTGAGCAATGTCGCCGATAAAATAACGATAAACCGCAATCGCGATACTTGCACCCCCATACTGCTGGCTTCTTCTTCACCAAACGACAGCACATTCAGTTTCCACGACGAGAGGTAAAGCGGGATGATAGCCAGTAGCACGATAGGGGCGACTATCATTATTTGTTCATTAGTGATATTGGTAAGACTTCCCATTAGCCAAAAAGTGATATCGGGGAGTTTGTATTCAGCATCGGCGAGGTATTTGGTTAGCGAGATAAAAGCTCCAAACATAGAGCCCGTGATGATACCCGAAAGCAAGAGTACCAGTGTTTGGTTGTGCAACTTGCTGATACTTCGGCTCAAGCCTAAAGCTATGAATACAGCGGTTAAACCAAATGCAAAAGCCGAAAGCTGTATGCCCAGCATACTCAGTGAAAAGAGGATAGCTACTGAGGCTCCAAATCCTGCTCCTGAGCTCACCCCTAATATATCGGGACTAATCAGTGGGTTTTTGAACATTCCTTGATAGGCTACCCCTGATACTGCCAAGGCGCCACCTACCAATACAGCCCCCAACACACGCGGTAAGCGCACTTCTAAAAGTAGCAAAGCGGTGTGTTCATCAACAGCTACTTTAGAGAAGATAAATTTTATAATGTCGCCAATGGGCAGAGGATATCGCCCTACACTCAGCGCTATTAAGCAAAGCCCTATCAGGCATAATAACTGAACGACCAGCAGAGCGTTGCGTTTATGTAATGTTTTTAAAATCATTATTCAAATCTATTGTCTGATTACTGAAGGCTGTATAGGCATATTGGCAACTGCCTCAAAAGGTGTTTCGAGATACCCTATAGGGGTGATTGTAATGTCCATAAAGTAAAAAATAAAGTGCAAAGATAATAGTTTTGTTAAAAAAAACATAACGATTTGCCAAAAATAACAACAGAAAATTTTTCTTCTGCCCTTACCCCATACCTCCCTTATACCTACTCTATACCTCTCCCAACTTTACAAAAAACTATAATTTTTATATTCGTTATGCTTGCAAAATCATAACCTTTTTGTACCTTTGCCCCCGTAAAATACGTAATTCTTCAAAGAAAAGAATGCATTTTTTAATGTAAATAATAGTAAATCAAATTAATAATTAAATATTAAATGAAATATTTAGCCTTTACATTAGTCTTGTTATCGGCAGTGTCACAAGCACAAGCTCAGGAAAAAGATTCTCTTCCTGAAAAATATTATGACCTCCAAGAGGTTACCATTTTAGGAAAACCTACTGAAAAAGTATTTGTAGTTCCTATACAAAAACTTAAAGCTACCGATCTTCAAAACAACAACAAAACCAATGTGGTAGAAGCGCTTAACTTGCTTACTGGCGTGAGTATTACTCAATTTGGCGGTCGTAATGAAGGCTCTATATTAGTACGTGGGTTCGACAACCGTCGTACCCCTGTGTATTACGACGGTATTCCTATCTATGCTCCTTATGATGGTAATTTCGATCTCAGTCGCTTCCTTACTTACGACTTGGGAAGCATCTCTGTAGAAAAAGGATTAGTGTCCGTAAAATATGGGGCTAACGCTATGGGAGGCGCTGTGAATATCGTATCACGTACCCCTCAAAAAGAATTGGATATCAATGGTACTTCTGGCGTTGGTTTCGCCGATGGTGCTGGTGTAAACTCTTATTTCACTGGCTTGAATGTAGGTACACGCCAAGATAAATTCTACGCTATGGTATCAGGTTCTTTCAACAAACGTGAAAACTTTGTGCTCTCCAAAAACTTCGAGCCTACACAATACCAAGAAGCTGGCAAACGCCGTAGCTCTGAGGCTTTCGACAAGAAGATAAACGCCAAAATAGGCTATACGCCAAATGAAACCGATGAATACGCTTTAGGTTTTGTAAACCAACAAGCTAATAAAAACATTTCTCCTAATGTATATACTGCAGGTAATAGCAGTTGGCGCGATTACCCTATCTACAACAAAACAAGTCTATACGCTAAAACAAAAACCAAAATAGCACGCGAGACTTTTATGAACTTCACTGGGTATTACGACAAATATTACAACGAAATGCGCCAGTATGACGATGATACCTATACTATTATGAACCGTAATTCTTCTTTCCGTAGTATTTACGACGATTATTTATTGGGTGGTATCCTCACTTTCAGTTCTAAAGCACTCAATCGCAACGCTATTACGCTTACTGTCAACGAAAAATACGATCACCACAAAGAACACAATGCTGAAGTAGCTGCTAATGCACTCACTGGGCAAACGTTCAAAGCAGGAGAACCTGAACAATCTTATAAAGATAATACCCTTTATGTAGGGTTAGAAGATGTTGTTACCCTCACCGATTGGCTCAATGTGGTAGTAGGAGCATCTTACAACCAACGCGAAAATATCTTAGCACAAGAGTATGGTACACACTACCTCACTGGTGCGCGCAATACTTTATACGATTTTCCAACAGGTAGCGACAACGCTTTCGATTTCAAAGGCGGACTCGTATTTAAACCTCTCGAAAACCACCAAATCACCCTTTCAGCTTCTAAACGCTCTCGTTTTGCTTCTCAAAAAGAACGCTATTCAAGCAGATTTGGCGGTCAAGTGCCTAATCCCGATTTAAAATCTGAATACACTATTGCTTACGACCTCAACTACATAGGTAAAGCCTTAGATAACAAATTGCAATACGAAGTTTCTGGCTTTATCAACGATGTAAGCAACGCTATCTACGAACTCACTGTAGGGGTAGACAATAGTGGCAGAAATATAATTTATAACACCAACCTCGGTAAAGCTCTCTATCAAGGTTTTGAAGCAGGTGTAGGCTATGCGCCTATAAAATACCTCACTTTAGGGGCTAACTATAGCTTTATTGAAATGAAAGACAAAACCAAAAACAGCGATTTGAAATTCACCAATGTTCCTAAATACAAATTGGTAGGTTTTGCAACTATTTCAGTGCCTGAAATTAAAACCCAACTACACGTAAATACTGAAACTTATGGCAAACATTATCTCAACAGTCAAGGTGATGAAGCCCCCGATTTTACCATTGTAAATGCTAAACTCAATGTAAAACTTTACAAAGGATTAGACTTCAACTTTGGGGTGAATAACCTTTTAGACAGAGATTACTACTGGGCTTATGGCTGGCCACAAGCAGGTCGTAATTTTATCACAGGAGTATCCTATAACTTCTAAATTTTGTTTTTACTCTTAATAGAAATGCTTTGGTAGGGCATCTATCAAAGCATTTTTCCTAAGCAAACTCTTAAACACTATTATATATCAAATGAAAAGATTTTTTCTATATTTGCACCTTTCAAACAAATGATCATTCATTAAATGAAGTATTTATTCCCTATACTCATCGCTTTCCTCCTTTCAGCTTGCGACAATACTCCTAAAAAGCAAGCTAATACAGCTGAAAAAGTAACTATCACCGATATGGCAGGGCGCAAAGTCTCTGTGCCTAAGCAGATAAACCACGCTTTTATCGACCGTTCATCGGTGCATCTCATCTATGCACTCGATACCTTGTTACCCGTCAATAGAGTCTTTAACTACAACGAATCAGAAAAGAAGTACCTCAAAAAAGGCTTCTATGAAGGCAAACCTTATGTAACGGGGGCGCCTATCGAAGAAATTATAAAGCTACACCCCGATGTAATTCTCTTTACTGTTTCCTTGCAAAACGATACCGAGCGCGCCAAAGAGACTGAAAAAGCCAATGCACTCCAGCAGAAAACTAAAATTCCCGTAGTGCTCTTCAGTGGTGATTTCCAACAATATACTGAGGCTATTAGCCTTTTAGGAACGCTCTTGCACAAAGAAGAAAAAGCTAAAGAGCTGAATGCTTTTATAGAAAAATATTGTTATTCTATTCCTAAAATAGTAGCCACCATCCCCGCGAATGAACGCAAAACTATCTACTATGCCGAGGGTATGAACGGACTGCAAACTGAGCCCCCTACCTCATTGCACAGCTACCTTATTAATTATACAGGTGGAAAGAATATCGCCGAGGTAGAACTCCTCCCTGGCAAAGGGAAAACTAATGTTTCTATCGAGCAGATATACAATTGGAATCCCGATATGATATTAGTATGGTCTGGTAATTTTGATGATTTGTACAGTTATAAAGCCATTCGCCAAGAGAAGATATGGCAACAATTGCGTGCCGTAAAAGAAAATCAAGTATACCAAGTGCCTTGGTGTCCTTTTGGCTGGATCGATCGTCCCCCTGGGCTCGGTCGTGTGATGGGTAGTATATGGCTTGCAAGCCTTACCTATCCGCATTATTTCAAAGCCGATTTAGTACCTATCACCCAAGAGTTCTTCAAGAAATTCTATCATTATGATATGGATTACATAGAAACCCGAGACATCATAAGCGTACAACCCGATATTACAAACAAATAACAATGATAACAATTCAAGTATTCGGTAAACTAACCGAAATCTTAGGTACCAATACCTACACCACCGACTTCACTAAAAAAACAGTAGCCGAGCTAAAAGCCCAGCTACATACAGCCTTTCCTGCCCTTAGTACAATGACGTACTTTGTGGTGGTCAATAACCAAAAAGCCCCCGATGAGGCAATTATCCCCCCAGATGCTCAATTGGCACTATTACCACCCTATTCAGGAGGTTAATATTTAATACACTTCACCATTAACCATTAACCATTAATCATTAAACATTAACCATTAACCATTAACCATTAACCATTAATCATTAACCATTAATCATTAACCATTAAAATCTGTATCCTCCCCCAATAAGGATAGAGCGTGTGCGCAAATAGTCGCTACTGTGGCGAGGGTCTTCTTTTAGGAGATTAGCCAATCCTAAGTTGAAATTGGCTTCTATAAAAAATCTATCAAAGAAGTTGTATTCCAAACCAAAAGTAGCCCCACAGTCGAATTTTTTAAGGTCGTTTTTAGTAAGTGAACGATGCTCATCTTCAAAAGAAGTAACCCCAGGGATATAGCTGGCGTAGATTCCTACTTTAGGCCGGAAGCCCGAAATATCGTATTTCACTGCAATAGGCAAATTGATATTGTGCAACATAGTACTTCCTTCGCCTATGGTTACTTGATTGATATAGATAAGTCCTATATCTAAGAACCATTTTTCAGAGGCTGACACTTCAGCGGTAAGTCCTGCATAAGCCGACCCACAACTACTCGCTGATTCACTATGAGCTTGGTTTTCATAACGGTCAGTGTGAATACTTTTACTCACGGGGCTCAAAGTATAGCCTCCACGCACTCCGAATTTCACTTGTGCTGTAGCTGTAGCAGTGAGTGCTATTAAGGCTACAAAGGTAATAATTTTTTTCATTCTTTTTATATATTTATTAGTTATGAGAAACTCCGAGAAGCTCAGGGCTTTCAGGGAATCTCTGATTGTTAATTATTAATTGATAAGTAGCAAAAGTACGGAAAAATGGATGATTAGAATAAAAAAAGGTGCTTTTCTATACCAAAAGCATAAAACATCAGACCAAAATATCACAAAACTATCATTTAGCTTCTTACCTCTTATCTCTTATCTAAAATCATCTTTCCCATCACTCCCATTACTCCCATCACTCCCATTATTCCCATTATTCCCATTCATTATTCTTATCTCTTATCTCTTATCTCTTACCTAAAATCATCACTCCCATTACTCCCATTATTCCCATTCATTATTCTTACCTCTTATCTCTTACCTAAAATCATCACTCCCATTACTCCCATTATTCTTACCTCTTATCTCTTATCTCTTACCTAAAATAGCCCCTCTTACCTAAAATCCCATCACTACACTCTGCCAAAGTCTACATCAAAATCTAACCATTAACCATTAATCATTAACCATTAACCATTAACCATTAATCATTAATCATTAACCATCAATCATTAACCATCAATCATTAATCATTAATCATTGACCATTAACCATTAACCATTAACCATTAATCATTAACCATTAATCATTAACCATTAACCATTCGTGTCTTCCCCCCTTCAATACTTTAAAAATATGCAATACTGCAGGGAAAAGAGCATCCATCGACTCACTCGCACCTTTGGTAGATCCTGGAAGAGCTATCACCAAAGTATTGCCTATAGTCCCCGCCACACTGCGTGAAAGCATAGCATAAGGCGTACGGTCTTGTCCGTAATTTCGTAAAGTCTCTGCAATACCATCGATTTCGCGGTCTAATAGTGGGCGTACAGCTTCTGGAGTAACATCGCGAGGGGATAGCCCTGTTCCTCCCGTGATGAGAACCAAAGAAGTACCCGCGTCTACCGCTTTTTTTATGTTACTTTGTATATCAGCTATTTCATCAGCGATAATAGTATAAGTAGCAGGAATGGCGTAACGCTCCAAATGCGTTATAATCGCTTTGCCTGCTTTGTCTTCTTTCTTGCCTGCAAAAATACTGTCGGAGCATACAATTACGGCTGCGGTAAGTCCTTCAGCAGCCTCCTTGTAGTCTGTTTTGCCTCCTTTCTTCTCAACCAAACGGATGTTGCGTATCTCAATCCCCTTGTCAATAGGTTTTAGCATATCGTAGAGCGTAAGAGCCACTACCGAGGCGGCGTGCATCGCTTCCACTTCCACACCTGTTTTGTAGATAGTGTGTACTTCTACAAAAATATGAATTTCTAAGTCCTTTACCTCAAAACTGATATGTGTATATTCAATAGGCAGTGGGTGGCAGTCAGGAATCATATCGCTAGTGCGTTTAGCCGCGAAAAGTCCCGCTGTTTTGCTCATTTCAAACACATTGCCTTTAGGCACTTGGTTATTTTTTATAGCAGCAATCGTCGCTTCCGAACTTACTGCCACCACTGCAGTCGCAATCGCTTGCCGCAGGGTATTACTTTTATGAGTGATATTTACCATAATTATAATATTAAATAGTAGTGTTTTCTATATTCTTTTTTGCACTTCTAATAATTGAAGTAAGCAATTTTATTATTTCAATAGCATCATTGTTAATGTTTTCATACTCAGTAGTATTAATATATTCTGTTGCCAATAGTAATTCTAACCAATATAAAGTCTCATTGATTTCTTTCTGAGCAATAGCCAATTTATGTACAAAATCACGCTTAGTTTCAGAAAATTCAGCTTCGCAAACCATTGCACCCACTGAGGTACCACTTCGCAATACTTGTTTAGACAAAACAGTTTCTTTTTTAGTATTACACAAATATTTATACAGTTTTATAATTCTGATAGCAAAAGATAAACTCTTTTCTTTTAATACATTCCTCTTCATTAATCATTAAACATTAAACATTAAACATTAGTCATTAACCATTAATCATTAACCATTAATCATTAACCATTAATCATTAATCATTAACCATTAACCATT
>CAUQUO010000021.1:0-38863 GCA_963521335.1 uncultured Capnocytophaga sp. | reverse complement strand
TCTTAGGAAATGTATTACCTGATGATTATTTTTGCTATCAAAATGCCTTAGTTATAAAAAAGTCATTAAAAAAGGAAATAGAAAAGCTCTGCTATGCTCCTGAGATATATTCAGTAAGTGAGTTCCCAGAAGTGTATAATACTTGTTTAAAGTGGTGATAAACTATTATTAAAAGGATTTTCTAAACCTGATAGAGCTTGGTATAAATAGTATTTACTCTGAGAACTTCATCAGATACAACAGCTTACTAATTAGTGAAAGACAAAAGAACCAAAGCCCTCTCCATAGAGATGAGCATTCTTAAACCTTAATTGATTATGTTATTAGAAGAAGAATTTGAAAAAGCCTTAAGTTTAAAAGAAGAGCCTAAATCATCTCTACTAATGATAGATTTAGTACTTTTAGCAAGGAGTAAAAATATTTCTGATAAAGAAATAAAAGCTACATTACAACATTTATTTGTGAAGTATTATGAGGAAGGAAACAACAATAATGATGAATCTCGCGATAAAGCTGATAAAATAGCTGACCTATTAGATGCTATAGAATATGATCGTGTTTGAAACAAAGAATATTTTGTACATAGTATAAAACAAAACAAACAAAAATATGCAAAATACAACCCATTACAATCAGAGATTGAATATCAATGAACTAAATAATACTACCAATTTAGAGGAAACTATAAAAAATGCTGAACATCTCTATATTAGTAACCTATTAGGTGATGAAGAACTTTTGTCATCTATTAATTCCTATTTAAAGAAGTACAATAAGAAACTTTGGCTGTCTTTAGATAAAAGTTCAGAGATAAATCAGGAGAATTTAAAACAATTACGTTATTTAACTAATGTAAAGAAACTAAAAATAATTGTATTCAATGGCTTTATAGAGGATTTATCTGAGTTATCACATATCAATGATTTAGAAGAATTTACGATATATGATAATGTAAAAAAGGGTATTTCGTTAGCGCCTTTGGCTAAGTTTAAAAACTTATCTTCTTTAAGTTTATATACTGGATTGACTATAAAACAATACGCTGTACTCAATACATTTGAAAAGCTGGAACACTTGAGCGCTCGAGAAATAGATTTTTCTAAACTCAATAATTTACCTATTAAAGAACTTACTGCTAATAGTAAGCTTATCCATAGTGATTTGATTGCTGAGAAATTTCCTGATATAGAATATATTTCTTTACAGAACTGTAAAGATGTTAGTATAGAAAATATTGCTTTATTACCTGTGGTTTCTGATGTGCGATTGAGGTATATGCCTCATATTACAAGGCTTACTTCTTTTAAAAATAAAGAAAATATATTTCATCTCGAATGTGTTCATTTAAAGAATCTTGAGAATATAGAAGCTATTTTCGAACTAAAACAACTAAAATATCTGATGATTACAGATTTAGAGAAACTTAAAGCTGAAGATTTTTATAGATTAAAGGAACTTCCTAATTTAAAAGTAGCTTATATAACATTTAAAAATGCAAAAGAAAATGACAAATTTATAACATTTGCTAATGCTCATAATTGGATATATAAACAGCCTTCTTTAGCTAAAACAACTCTTTAACCCTACCTTAGAGAAAGCTTGGAAGAACCTTGGAGCTATCTTAGAGAAACCTTTGTTTTTGTCAAAATACTTATTATACCAATTTTTTCCGTACTTTTGCCCCTCGATAATATCATCATTTCAAAATGAAGAAGAAAACTACAAATATCACCCCTGTAGAAAACCTTGAAGTCCAAGGTGCAAGGGTGCATAACCTCAAAAATATAGACCTTTCCATTCCCCGCGAAAAACTTGTTGTCTTCACTGGGCTTTCTGGTAGTGGCAAGTCCTCATTGGCTTTTGATACTATTTATGCCGAAGGACAACGTCGTTATATCGAGACTTTCTCGGCTTATGCTCGCCAGTTTCTCGGGGGATTAGAGCGCCCCGATGTAGATAAAATCGACGGACTATCGCCTGTGATTGCTATCGAACAGAAAACTACCTCTAAATCACCGCGCTCTACAGTGGGTACTATCACCGAAATCTACGACTTCTTGCGCCTGCTTTTTGCCCGTGCTTCCGATGCTTATAGCTATGCTACAGGCGAAAAAATGGTAAGTTATACCGATAGCCAAATTCAGGAACTCATTACCAAAGAATACAAAGGCAAACGCATTAACCTATTAGCGCCTGTGGTTCAATCGAGAAAAGGACATTACCGCGAGCTCTTTGAGCAGATTGCCAAACAAGGCTTTGTAAAGGTGCGTACCGATGGCGAAATCCGTGATATCGAAAAAGGTATGAAGCTCGACCGTTACAAAACACACGATATTGAAATCGTGATCGACCGTATGCTAATTGATGATACTGACGACACCCAAAAACGCCTACAAGAAAGTATCAAAATTGCAATGAACTACGGCGACGATGTGCTAATGGTTTTAGAACACGACCAAAAAAAAGCTCACTATTTCAGCCGACATTTGATGTGTCCTTCTTCGGGCATCTCATATCCTCTTCCTGAACCTAATACCTTCTCTTTCAATTCTCCTAAAGGAATGTGCCCACACTGCAATGGGTTGGGTGAAGTGCAAGAAATCAACCTCTCCAAAATTATCCCTGATCCTTCTATCTCTATCAAGAACGGCGGGATTACAGCAGTAGGAGAGCAAAAGAACACTTGGATATTCAAACAATTAGAGCTCATTGTACAAAAGTTCGGTCATAAACTCTCCGACCCTATTGAGGCACTTCCTAAAGAAGCGATGGATATTATTCTCTATGGTGGTAAAGATAAATACGCTATCAAATCGGATGTATTAGGCATTACGCGCAATTTTGAAATTGATTTCGAAGGTATCATCAACTTCATCAAAAGCCAGCACGAAAATGCCGATATGGCAGCTATCAAGCGCTGGGCTGAAGAGTTTATGGATACTATTCCTTGCGAGGAATGTCATGGCACTCGCTTGCGCAAAGAGGCGCTTTACTTTAAAATAGCTGATAAAAATATAGCTGAACTATCTGCCTTAGATATTACAGATTTATTGGCGTGGTTCAAATCTCTACCTGAGCATCTCTCTACCAAACAGCGCAAAATTGCAGAAGAAATTATCAAAGAGATCACCACCCGACTCCAATTCCTCATAGATGTAGGGCTTACTTATTTAGCTCTTAACAGAAGTTCTAAATCGTTGTCTGGAGGAGAAGCTCAGCGTATCAGACTGGCAACGCAGATAGGCTCTCAACTCACAGGGGTACTCTATATACTCGATGAACCTAGCATTGGTTTGCATCAGCGAGATAACAAAAGGCTTATCAACTCGCTGAAATCGCTCAGAGATATTGGCAACTCAGTAATCGTGGTAGAACACGATGAAGAAATGATACAAGAAGCCGATTATGTAGTGGATATAGGACCTAAAGCAGGCGTAAATGGAGGGGATATTATCTTTCAAGGAACGCCTAAAGAGTTGCTAAAAGCAAATACCATCACCGCCGACTATATGAGTGGGAAAAAGAAGATTGAAATACCCGCCCAAAGGCGCAAAGGCAATGGCAAGGAAATTATTTTAAAAGGCTGTACAGGTAACAATCTAAAGAACGTAACCGTAAAATTTCCTTTAGGGGTAATGATAGGGGTAACAGGTGTATCGGGAAGTGGTAAATCAACGCTTATTAACGAGACTCTGTATCCTATCTTAAATGCTCACTTCTTTAATGGCGTAAAAAAACCGATGCCTTACAAAAGTATTGAAGGCTTAGAACATATTGATAAGGTAATCGATATCGACCAGTCACCTATTGGGCGTACACCGCGTTCAAATCCTGCTACCTACACAGGTGTTTTCAGTGAGATACGCAACCTTTTCACCCAAGTACCCGAAGCGCAAATACGTGGCTACAAACCAGGTAGATTTAGTTTCAACGTGAAAGGCGGTAGATGTGAAACCTGCGAAGGCTCAGGTTTAAAGGTGATTGAAATGAACTTCCTCCCTGATGTCTATGTGCCTTGCGAAACTTGTAAAGGCAAACGCTTCAACCGCGAGACGCTTGAAGTGCGATACAAAGGGAAATCTATTGCTGATGTGCTGGATATGACCATAAGTGAGGCAGTAAAATTCTTTGAACCCATCCCTAAAATATACCGTAAACTAAAAACTATTGAAGATGTAGGCTTAGGTTATATTACCCTTGGACAACAATCTACAACCTTATCAGGAGGAGAAGCCCAACGGGTGAAGTTAGCTACAGAACTTTCTAAAATAGACACGGGCAATACTTTTTATATATTAGATGAACCCACCACAGGACTGCATTTCGAAGATGTGAAGGTACTCCTCGAAGTACTCGACCGTTTGGTAGATAAGGGCAATACTGTTCTGGTAATAGAGCACAACCTTGATGTTATTAGAAAAGTAGACTATATCATTGATATAGGGCACGATGGGGGTAAAGCAGGTGGCGAAGTAATAGCCTTTGGTACTCCTGAAGAAGTGGCTAAAAACAAGAAGAGTTTCACTGCCGAGTACCTAAAATCATAAAATGTTTAAACTTTTAATTTTTTAGTTATCTCTTTTTTTATACTTTTGCACCCAAAATTATCAAAATGTTAATTATAGGAATTACAGGGGGAACAGGATGTGGTAAAACTACTGTTGTCAATCAAATTATTAAAGAGCTTTCCGGAGAGGAAGTAACTGTTATTTCACAAGATTCATACTATAAAGATTTGAGTCATCTATCATTTTCTGACCGCACTAAAATAAACTTCGATCACCCTAATTCTATAGACTTCGAATTATTGAAAGATCATCTTTTATCCCTAAAGGAAGGAAAAGAGGTAGAAAGCCCTACCTATTCATTTGTAGAGCACAATCGCACTTCTGAAACAGTATTGGTAAAACCTACAAAAGTGGTAATTGTAGAAGGTATCCTTATCTTTTCACACCCCGATATACGTCAGCTTTTTGATATTAAGATTTTTGTTCACGCTGACTCTGACGAGCGACTTATTAGGCGTATAAAACGAGATATTACAGAACGAGGCAGGGATGTGAATGAGGTACTTAACCGATATCAAACTACACTAAAACCTATGCATCTAGAATTTATAGAACCTGCCAAAGAATTTGCTGATATTATCATCCCTAACAACCGTCGTAATACGGTGGCTATAGATATACTTAAAACACTTGTGCATAATCGCATATACCAATAATAATGAAAAAACTCATTGAATATTTATCCGTATTAAAAGGTTATAAATTATACTTAGCTATCTTATTAGTATTTGTGGTATATATGTCTTTTTTTGACCCTAATTCATTACTTTCTCATCATCAACTGAACAAAGAGTTAAGCAAATTGGAAAAACAAAAACAATTCTTGACAAAGGAAATTGAGAAAGATAAGAAAGAATTACAAGCTCTTTACACTGATGAAGGTAAGGAAAAGTTAGGTAGAGAGGTATATTATCTCAAACACGATGATGAGGAGGTTTTTATTATTGAATATGATACTATTAATTAGTGAATAGAGTTGGATACTAGGTAGGAGACTTAGTATAGGAGTTCAATTTGTTTTAGTGAGAATGTTTGAGTTGATTTTTCTGTAGCTACTATTAATTCTCCAGTATGGGTTGTTCCTTTTATAATGCCCATAAAGTGGGTGCCATCGGGAAGGGAGAAGGTTGATACTTTCTCGTTGCGAAATAGATAGTTTTTATATTCGTTATATATATCTTCAAAAGAGGCTGTTGAAAGGGTTGAAAGGGTATCTTCTAAATTAGTTACAATACATTTCATCAGTAGTTTTATATCAAAATTATTCCCTATAATTTTCTTTAGTGAGGAAGCTTTGGGAAGGTTCTCAAAGTTTGTTTGATTAACATTTAGTCCTATACCTATCACACTTTTTATAATTTGGTGGCCTTTTAGTATATTTTCTATGAGGATACCACCTATTTTTTTATGTGCCATAATGACATCATTAGGCCATTTGATATTTATTTCTTCTGTAATATTCATTTCCTTAAGTGTTTTCAATATTGTAATGGGTACTATCATATTGAGTAAAAAGGCGTTTTCTATTGATAAATTATTAGGAATGAATAGGGTGCTAAAAGTGAGATTCATATAAGGTTCTGTTTGCCACTTAGCTCCATACTGTCCTACCCCTGCGGTTTGTTGAGGAGTGAATACAGTTAAAAAGTTTGGAAGCTGTGTATCAGTATGTATAAGGTTTTTAAGATATCGGTTGGTAGAGTCTATTGTTTTAAGTTCTATAATATTCATTTGGTGTATTTTTTAAGCCCCAAAGGTATATATTTTCTATTTAAATAACAAAAAAGGGTGATAAGTTTTTTGTTTTTGTTTTTTGTATTATCTTTGTGCCTTATTAACAGAAAGGGTAGAAATTGATATTTTCTATTTCTTCATATGGGAAGACAGTATATTTTTCTATGAAAAAGGTTTTTTATAGGTTTTAGGTGTCAGGTATTAGTTATTAGTTGTGTATAGGGTAGGTATAGTGTAGGTATAAGTGAGGGATAGGGAAGGAATAGGAAAAAATTTTTCTGTTTAAAAAATAATATATTAATATAAGATTTAATTGATTAATAACAAAATGGGAAGATCTATTTCTTTTTATACTCAAAAAGGGAGCAAGAGTGCTAAAACAGTTGTTTTTTTACACGGTTTTTTGGAAGATAGTAGTATTTGGGAGTCTATTTCTAATGTACTTTCTAGGGATTATCGGGTGTTGTGTATAGACCTTTTGGGGCATGGTAAAACTCCTGTTATTTCGTCAGTACATACTATGGAAATGATGGCTGAGGAGGTGAATGTTGTTTTGGAAGATGAGGGTATAGAAATGTGCACTTTGGTTGGCCATTCTATGGGGGGATATGTTTCGCTTGCTTTTGGAGAGCTCTTTCCTGAGAAAATAGAAGGTTTGGTGTTGTTGAATTCTACTCCTTTACCTGATTCGGAAGAGAAAAAAGCAAATCGTGACCGTGTATTGAAGGTTATTGAAAAGGAAAAGGAGCTTTTTGTACGTACAGCTGTGAACAATTTGGTGAGTGAAGAGAATAGAACAAAGATAAAATCTGCTCTTGAGAGGCTGGTGCAGATAGGGCTTTGCACGCCTAATGAAGGTATTGTAGCGGCTTCTTTGGGGATGAAGGAGCGCCCTAATCGCACTTCTGTATTAAAATCTTTGGCTATAAAAAGAGGTTTTATCTTGGGAAAGTCTGATGCTTTAATTTCTTATGAGGAGATGGAGAGTTTGGCTAAGACTCTGGCTATGGAATGCGAGGTGCTCTCAGGAGGGCATTTAGTATATATTGAGAATGAATCTGATACGATTGAGGTTTTACGTAATTTTCTACAATCATTATGAAGTGGTTTTTGTTATTTATAAGTATATTGGTACTAGGCTGTAATACTGGCACTACGGAGAAGAAGGTGGAAGGAAAGGTAGTAGACAGGAAAGTTAAGGACAGTGTAGACACTAAGTTGACTACAGTTATGGATTTTCCTGAAGTTCCGCTTACTACAGATACGGCTATTCCTTTTTTATTTGAATATGAGAAACGTCATAAGGAGCGTTGGGTGCGTATTATAACTAAATATGGGAATATAGATATTGAGTTATTTAGTGAGACTCCTTATCATCGTGCTAATTTTATATTTTTAGCAAATCAGAAGTATTTTGATGGAACGGTTTTTCATCGAGTGGTGAAGGATTTTGTTATACAAGGGGGGAACTCAGAGCGCTGGGAGATAAGTAGGCGTAGAGCTTCGATAGGGAGTTATTTGTTGCCTCCTGATACGAAAAAGGGTTTTAAGCATCATAGAGGGATTGTTTCTATGCCGAGCAGTGACATTGACAATCCGCATCAGTTTGCGTCTCCTTATGAGTTTTTTATAGTGGTACAGAAGCCAGGAGCATATCATTTAGATGGTCATTACACGGCTTTTGGCAAGGTTATTTCGGGGATGGATGTGGTGGATAAAATCAATAGTGTGGAGACTGAAGGCAGGGATAATTGGCCTAAAAGAGACATTGAAATGAAAGTAATAATTCTTAACAAATAAGAAGAGATGAAGTATTATATTATAGCGGGCGAGGCTTCGGGTGATTTACACGGTTCGAACTTGATGAAAGCACTTTTGGAAAAAGACCCTAAAGCGGAGTTTCGTTTTTGGGGTGGGGATAGGATGCAGGGAGTGGGAGGCACTCTTGTTAAGCATTATCGAGATTTGGCTTTTATGGGTTTTTGGGAGGTGCTTACTAATCTTGTAACTATTTTAAACAACATTAGTTTTTGCAAGAGAGATATTGAGGCATATCAGCCTGATGTACTTATATTTATAGATTACCCTGGTTTTAATATGCGTATTGCTAAGTGGGCAAAACGACAAGGCTTTCGTACGCATTATTATATTTCTCCACAGATTTGGGCTTGGAAAGAGAATCGGATTAAGGCTATTAAGCGCGATGTAGATTTTATGTATGTAATTCTACCATTTGAGAAGGATTTTTATGAGAAGAAGCATTTGTATCAGGTAGATTTTGTAGGGCATCCGTTGCTTGATGCGATTGCACAACGGGAGGAGGTATCACCTGAAAGGTTTAAAGAGGAGAATGGCTTAGACCTGAGACCTATTATTGCGTTGCTACCGGGTAGTAGGAAGCAAGAAATTGCTAAGATGCTGAAAGTAATGCTTTCGATTGTAGATGATTATCATCAGTATCAGTTTGTAATAGCGGGAGCTCCTTCGATAGATTACGATTTTTACAAGCAGTTTATCAAGGAGGAGAATGTTCATTTTGTAAGTGGGAAGACGTATGATTTGTTATCGGCTTCTTATATGGCTTTAGTAACTAGTGGTACAGCAACTCTTGAGACTGCTTTACTGAATGTACCGGAAGTGGTGTGCTACAAAGGTAGTTGGATATCATATCATATTGCTAAACGAATTATCAAGCTAAAATATATTTCGTTAGTAAATCTTATTATGGATAAACCTGTGGTAACGGAGCTTATTCAAGGGGCACTTACAAAGAAAAATTTGATATTAGAGGTTGATAAGCTTTCTACTTACCGGCATCGATATGAAGTGTTTAAGGACTATGTTTTGCTAAGGGAGAAGTTAGGAGGAGAGGGTGCGAGTGAGAAAACAGCAAGTTTAATTGTGGAACGATGAATATAGGGCATTATTTACATAAACTCAATATGGCAGACTGGGCGGTTGTTTTTACTATTTTAGTATTTGGCATCACGCAAGGTCTTGTCTATTTTGAAGTTGTTACGCAAATGGAGCTGAATTGGTGGTTTTGTTTACCACAGTCTATAAGTTTATTTTTGGAGCGACCTTGGACTATTATCAGTTATGGTTTTTATCATTTGAGGGGACAACATTTGTTATGGAATATGGTGTTTTTGTTTTTTTCGGGACATATTTTTTTTCAGTTGTTTGGAAGCAGACAGTTTGTAAGGGTATATTTAGTAAGTTTGATAGGAGGAGGCTTTTGTTTTTTATTAGCTGGATTTTTTCCTATATTTGGGGAGAATAAAGTAGTGTTATTAGGGGCTTCAGCAGCGGTTATGGGAGTTTTGAGTTTTGTTGTAAGCGTTAAACCTTCCTTTAGAGTATACATTTTCACTTTCAAGGTTAAATTATTATATCTTTTATTGTTTTTCATTTTGTTTGAAATTATAGATATTTGGGTTAATACGGGGGGTAAAATGGCTCATTTAGGGGGAATTATAGGGGGAATTATGGCTGGTTTAATTTATAAATATCTTCGGGGCAAGAGGGAGAGGATTATTGTAAGGAGGATAGAGGAGGAAGAGAAGAAAGGAAAGGAGATGAATGAAGCGGAAAGGATACGATTACACAGGGTTAATCAGCTTCTTGAGAAGATTGGCACAAGTGGTTATGACAGTCTTAGTGATGAGGAGAAGAAGTATATTTTTTTGGCTACAAAAGAGGAAATATGAGTATAGAGAAGGTATAAATAAGGAGATAAGAGGAGTTTTTTATGTCTTAATAAGTGTTAATATTCATTACCAATCTTATTTTTAACAGTTTTATATTTTTTACATTCAATATTTTTTTGTACTTTTGTGCCGATTAGTTGAATGTTATTTGATTTATGAAGATGAGAAGACTTTTATTTTTAGTACTGACTATTACTTTTATAGCTTGTAAAAGAGGCACAAATGAAGGAACTATTTTGAGAGGTTTTTTTCCTAATGCGAAAGATTCATTAGTAATTTTATACGCGAACGATACTCCTATTGATACTACTTTTCTCAATAAAGAGAAGAATTTTGTATTTAAGCTCAATTTAAAGGAAAGTAAGTTATACAATTTTGAAATAGAGGAGAAGTATCAGTATATATATTTAGAGCCAGGCGACAGTTTGGTAGTATATGCAAACTTATTGCGTTTTGATGAGAGTGTTTCTTTTTCGGGGAAAGGGAGTGTGCTTAATAACTATTTATTGTTGCAATCAATAGTAGCAGATAAACAGATGGATGCTTTTAAGAAGTTTCATTCATTAGCACCTCAGGAATATAAGGAAAAAATGGATTCTATCTACCAAGTAAAGAAAAGGGAGTATGAATTTTTTGCTAATAGTAATCCTAATTTGAGTGAAAGAGCAAAAGATATAGCGCTTGTAAGTACTGTATTTCCTGTATATAGAGAGATGGAGATTTATCCATTTGTATATCAGGACAAGAAGAGACCTTTCAATAATGGGGTATTACCTTATGACTTTTATAAATATAGGAAAAGTATTGATTATAAAAATTCTTTTTTGGAGTATTATAGACCATATTATAGCTATATGGTTATATATGTAAACAATTTAGCGTTTAGTAAATATGCTTATAAT
Source organism: uncultured Capnocytophaga sp. (assembly GCA_963521335.1). Lineage (GTDB taxonomy): Bacteria > Bacteroidota > Bacteroidia > Flavobacteriales > Flavobacteriaceae > Capnocytophaga. The sequence goes on along the minus strand of CAUQUO010000021.1, from coordinate 27,949 downwards.
AGTCATACCTTGGTAGATATCAATCGAGAACTAGGATTTCATTTAGAGAAGATAAAGATTATAGATAGTCTTTTCTCAAAGGGTAGTTTAAGGGATAATTTGTTTAGGAATGCTGCTTATGCTTATATTTTTAACATACAAGAGCACGCCGAATATAAGGATTATTTTGATAAATTCGCCAGATACAATAAAGATAATGAACATAAGGTAGAATTGGATAAGGTTTTTAGGAATGTAATGGCTTTGCAAGCTGGTAAAATTCCTCCTGATTTTGACTTAATTAATGTAGAAGGTAAACCAACTAAATTTTCTAAGATTCAGAAGCCAGAAGTTACTATATATTATTTTTGGTCGGTAAATCAGCGAGAACTTTCGAATTTAATATTTGGAAGGATTACACAATTGAAAAGTTTGTTTCCTAATGTAAAATTTGTAGGTATAGATATTGGGCAAGACAAGGTACAATGGAGAAAACAAATACAGAAGATAGACTGGGCTGAACAATATCATTCTATCAATTTTATGGATTTATCACAAAAGTTTTTGATTAATAATATTAATAAATCATTGATAATAGATAAGAATGGGCGTATTATATCAGCTTTTGAAGATATTTTCAGTCCAAACTTAGAAAAAATACTACTTTTAAAAGAATCATAATTTAACAATATGACAGACCAAATTACTACATTTATAATGTATTGTATCCCTGCATTAATAGTAGGGGGTATCGCTTTCTATTTTTTTAGAATGCATATTCAAAATGAAGATAAAAAGCGATTTTTCTTACTTCATAAAGAAAATCAGAAGTATACTCTTCCTGTACGTTTGCAGGCTTATGAACGTATGACATTGTTCTTAGAGCGAATTACCCCACAACAGCTCTTTTTACGTATCCCTCCAAGAAATTTCAGCAAACAAGAATATGAAATGTTATTAGTAAATTCTATTGATGAAGAATTTGAACACAATTTAGCTCAACAGATTTATCTCAGTGAGCAATTGTGGAATATTATCAGAACTGCTAAAATGGCTACTATTCATGCTATCCGTAAAACTGCCCTCAGTACAGAAGTAAAGGACGCTAATGGTATGGTAGAAGCTGTCTTTAAAGAATTTATAGACAAGTCTACTCCTTCAGCCAATGCTCTTAGCCACCTAAAAGAAGAAGTACGTCAGCTTTTAAGATAAACTCTTATCATATAATTATAACAATGGCTAAACCTTTGTTCAAGGTTTAGCCATTTTCTTTTAGTGCTGTGATAATTTCCTCTACAGCGATTTCATAATCAAACCATTGTATATTTTCATCTTTATTGAACCAAGTATATTGTCGCTTAGCAAAACGCCTTGTATTTTTCTTTATTTCTTCAACAGCTATAGCTAAAGACATTTTACCATCTAAGAAATCAAAAAGCTCTCTATAACCTACTGTTTGCAATGCATTCAATTTCCTATAACGAAACATTTCTTGAGCTTCTATGAGCAATCCCTTTTCAAGCATTACTTCTACTCGTTCTTCAATACGATTATATACTATAGCCCTATCAGCCGTAAGACCTATTTGTATGGTTTGAAAATCTCTTGTAGTTGCCTTTTTATTTAAAAATGAAGAATAAGGTTTCCCTGCAACTATACATACTTCCAAAGCACGTATCATCCGTTGTGGATTATAAATATCCATCTGCTGATATTGAATAGGGTCTAAAACCTTCAACTCTTTTTGTAAAAAAGTTATCCCTTGTTTTTGATATTGTTCATTAAGATACTCTCTTACACTTCCTTCTACTTCTGGAAAAGTATCTAAACCTTTTATTACTGCCTTTACATACAAACCGCTCCCCCCTACCATCACTACTACATTATGCTTCTCAAAAAGCTGCTGTAGCAATATAATAGATTCACGCTCAAAATCTCCTACTGAATAAGACTCAAATATAGATTTATGCTGTATAAAGTGATGTCGCACCTGATGTAACTCCTCTTGAGAAGGAACTGCTGTACCAATCGTCAACTCCTTAAAAAACTGCCGCGAATCACAAGATATAATCTCTGTATTATAGTATTTGGCCAACTCTATCGCCATTCGCGTTTTCCCTATAGCTGTAGGACCTACTACTACCAAAAGCGTTTTCCTATTACCTACTCCCATTAGAAAGTGTATCTCTAAATAACTTATTACCACAATGGCTACAATACATAGCCTCTATATTTTTCTCCTGATGACCACAGTGCTGGCACTCCTTTGGTTGATTCCTTTTCCCTTGTGTCTTGGTATATTCTGCCGTTACAATTCCTGTAGGAACAGCTATCACCCCATAACCCAAAATCATTACAAAAGATGCTATCAACTGCCCCAATACCGTCTGAGGTGCTATATCCCCATACCCCACTGTCGTCATCGTTACAATACACCAATAAATACTACGCGGTATACTGCTAAAACCATTCTGATGACCCTCAACTACATACATCAACGACCCCAAAAGCACACATATCACCAATACAAAGTAAATAAATATAATTATCTTATCCCTACTACTCCGCAACGCCTTCTTCAACTCTTCCCCTTGATTGATAAAACCTACCAAATCCAATATACGAAAAATACGCAACAACCGCAATGCCCTCACTACCGAAATAGCCTTAGCTCCTGGCGTGATAAAAGATAAATACATAGGCAAAATAGCAATCAAATCTATTATGCCATAAAAACTAAATATGTATTGATAAGGCTTCTTATGAGTAATTATTCGCAATAGATATTCCATCGAAAAAAATACCGTAATAAACCACTCCATAAATACCAACAACCCATGCAACCTATGATCTATCCCCTCTACCGTCTCAAGCAAAACCATTATCACACTTATAAATATCAATGCCAAAAGCACCAAATCAAAAAGCCTACCTAATCGCGTATTGGTACCATAAATGATAATATAAGCATGCCGCTTAAAAAGCTCATATTTATATTTTAAAACCTCTTTATTCATCACTGCTTCATAAGCCAATCACGAAAAGAATAAAAATTCTGAGGCGTTACCCCGTGCCCCCCTGGAAACTCTTCATACTTATACTTCACATTCAACTCCTTAAGCACTTGAGGCACTTGCCGTGCCCACTCCACAGGCACCACTTGGTCACTCGAACCATGAGATACATAAAAACGCGTAACCGAATGATTCTCACGCTGATAACCCTCCCTCAATATTTCCTTATTCACATAACCACTCAACGCTATTACATTCCGTATCTTCCTCGGATACGACAACGCTATCGCTATACTCAATATACTACCTTGACTAAAACCTAGCAAAGTAACATTCTTGTTGTCCAAATCATACACCCTGCAAGCCTCCTCTATCGACTGCATTATCAAATCCCGCGAAGCTATCGCCTGCTCATTATCACTCCAATTCTCCTGCGTAGCATCAAAATTTATCATATACCACGCATACCCAAAAGTCGCCAAATGATAAGGAGCCCTAAACGATATTATCATATACTCTGGAGGTAAAGCCTCCGCAAACGAAAAAAGATCTTCCTCATTGCTACCATAACCGTGCAACATAAAAATTACAGGCGGACGCTTCATCCGCATCTGTGGCTCCCGAAGCACATACTCCAAAGGCAATTTCTTATTCATATTAGTTACATTCATAATTGTACTTGCTTTCTCTTATATATTCCTATTTAAAACCAGCTGCCCTTTCCTTATAATACCATAAACCTTCCCACACATAATACCCCCTATAAAAGCACTATTCTTAGATTTCGACAATATATCTCCCTCCTTAAACTCTCTCTTCCCTTCAAATGAAAATATACTCAAATCAGCCACTCCTCCCTCTACAATAGGCGTCGACTCAATACCAAAACGCTTCCGAGCCACCGTAAGAAGCTCCACTGCACGCTCCTCCGCAACATATTGGCTCACTACCCCAAAAACATTCTCCAACCCTATACTACCAAAAGCAGCCAAATCAAACTCCTTAAACTTAAGCTCTACATCCAGCGGATTATGATCCGAAGTAACAAAATCTATCACCCCCGTAACTAAAGCCTCTCTGAGCGCCTCCACATTAGCCCTGTCTCTCAAAGGCGGAAGTAACTTATAATTAGTATTAAAACCTTCCAATACCTCATCAGTAAAAAAAAGATTCTGTATCGCAACACTACAACTCACATCAAGCCCCTTCTCCTTAGCCTTCGCTATAAGAGCTACCGACCTCCCCGTAGAAATCGTAGGTATGTGAAGCCTCCCCCCTGCATATTCCAATATAGCCAAATCCCGTGCCACACAAAGCTCTTCAGCCAAAGCCGGAATCCCTTTTAGCCCCAAACGCGTCCCCTCTATATGCTCATTCACAACCCCCTTCCCCATAATCTTAGCATCATTAGGAAACGAAATCACAATCCCACCAAAAGGCTGCGTATATTGAAGCGCTATCTTCAAAAGATTACTATTGCTTATCGCCTTCTTATAATCTCCAAAAGCCACAGCACCACTCTCCTGCATATCAAAAAGCTCCGCAAGATACTCCCCTTTACTCTCCACAGTAAGCGCCCCTATCGGATGAACCTCTGCAACACAACCCCTCAACTGTCGCTTCATATAAACTACCCCTTGCTGGCTGTCTATCACCGGATAAGTGTTCGGATTTACCAAAAGATGAGTAAAACCACTCCGCTCAGCAGTCTGTATACCACCCAATAACGTCTCTCGCTCTTCAAAACCAGGCTCCCCAAAACACACACTACTATCCGTCCAACCCTGCGATACACAAACATCCGATAACACTTCATCTACCCCGTCCAAAGAAATATCAACCCCCACCTTCTCTATAACTCCATCCCTTATCAAAATATCTTTAACAGTGTTATGATATACACTCTCTGAGTCTATTATACGTGCTGATTTTAGTAAAACATTCATAGTTTTCGCGCTTTAAGCATTTTGATTGCAAAAGTACAAAATAATTATCAAAATACAATTATCAATACACAATTAACCTTGTTAATATTTTTAGTAAACTGAATAACAATCTATTATATTTATCAGCCATAAACCACCACCCCACACCTTAGAACAAGCTTGGAGCTAACTTGGAGCTAACTTGGAGCTAACTTAAAGACTGCTTACAAAAAATATTTGCAGATATAAAAAAATATACCTACATTTGCCTGTTTTTAATTCTTACAATGAAAGAGATACTCGCTAAATATTTACCCGAAAACGCCATTAATCCTTGTTTTGAACTCATTAAAACAAACCAAATATATTTGAGAATTGTAAATGAACGAAAAACAAGGCACGGCGATTACCGCCAATTACCCGACGGCCAACACCTCATCACTATGAACGCTACCTCCAATAAATATAGATTTCTAATCACCTTTATCCACGAAGTAGCTCACCTAATAGCCTTTGAACGCTTTGGAAAACTCATAAAACCTCACGGAAACGAATGGAAATTCACCTTCCAACAACTGATGAAACCATTCATCAACCCCGAAATATTCCCTCAACAACTATTAGGCGTATTACAACGCCACTTCTTAAACCCTATGTCCAGTAGCGATATAGACCCTCGTTTGGCTATCGCTCTAAAACAATATGATAACAACGAAAAACTCAACTTCATATATCAAATCCCCGAAGGTACTACCTTCAGAATAAAAGACGGACGTATTTTTAGAAAAGGACAACGCCGTGTAAAATGCTACGACTGCATAGAACTCACCTCCGGAAAAAAATACATCTTTCAACCTCACGCCGAAATTGAAATAATCAAACTTAAATAACAAATAAAAACATAAAAAATATATGGTAAACAATTATTACGCCGTAATTATGGCTGGTGGCGTAGGAAGTCGCTTCTGGCCTGTTAGCACCACCCAATACCCAAAACAATTCCACGATATGCTCGGCTCAGGAAAAACCCTCCTGCAAAAAACATTTGCCCGCCTACAAAAATTTATACCCCAAGAAAACATCCTAATCCTCACCAACGAGCGATACAAAGAAATCGTTGAAGAACAAATACCCAATATACTCCCCAAAAACCTCGTATTAGAACCCTCTATGCGAAATACAGCTCCCTGTATCCTATACGCCACTATGAAAATCAATAAACGCAACCCTAATGCCGTAATAATTGTAGCCCCTAGCGACGCTTGGATCGAAAACGAAAAAGCTTTTATGCACAACGTAATCGCCTGCTTCAACGCCGCTCAAAAAGAAGATAATATCCTCACTCTCGGAATCGTCCCCACATTCCCTAATACCGGATACGGGTATATCCAATACGAAAAAAACGATACCTCAATCATAAAAAAAGTAAACCAATTCCGCGAAAAACCCGACTACCCCACCGCCAAAGAATTCCTAAAACAAGGCAACTTCCTCTGGAACGCCGGTATATTCGTATGGAGCTCTCGTTCTATCCTATCAGCCTACAAAAACTACCAACCCACAATGTTTGAACTCTTCGAAAAAGGAGAAAACGTATATAATACCGAAAACGAAGTAGACTTCATCAGCAAAACCTATCCTCAAGCCGAAAATATATCTGTAGACTACGCCATATTAGAACCTTCTACCAATATCTATGTCCTCCCCGCCGATTTCGACTGGAATGACTTAGGCTCTTGGGGCTCCCTATACGAAAAAACCACCAAAGACAGCAACCAAAATGCCGTCATTAACGCCCAAACTCTCCTTAATGACGCACAAAATAACATTATCCGCACCGATAACGAAAAATATGTAGTAATCGACGGACTTAAAGACTATATCATCGTAGATAGAGAAGATGTATTGCTCATATACCCCAAAGCTAAAGAGCAACAAATAAAAGAAGTTGTAAACCAAGTAAAAAACAAATGGGGATTACAATAAAAAAAATACTCGCTGAGAGAGGGTATATAAGCATCCCACTTGAGCTTACCCTCACTCAGCACCTCGTTTTAGAAGCTAAAATTAACGGTGCAACAGGGCGCTTTATATTAGATACCGGTGCCTCAAGCACTTGTGTAGGTATAGAATGGATTAACTACTTCCAGCTATCAGCCAAAAACTCCGATATAAAAGCATCAGGAGCCGGCTCTAGCAATATGGAAACCCAAATATCCACCCAAAACTACCTCCAAATAGAAGAACTTACCTTACTCAAAGTTCCCCTAGTATTATTCGATTTAAGCCATATCAATAGCGCGCTTTCTCAATTCCAAACCCTCCCCATACACGGAATCATAGGCGCCGATATACTAAAAAAGCGTAAGGCAGTAATAGACTATACTTCCAAACGCTTATATCTATATAAAGGAAAACATTAGCTCACCACCACCGTATGGCAAGCTACCACCGCAGCCGTCTCTGTGCGCAAACGCGTATTCCCTAATGAAATAGGACGAAAACCCTCCCTTAATGCAATCGCTATCTCTTCCTGAGAAAAATCCCCTTCAGGCCCTATAAGCACCGTAATACGAGGAGGTAATGGCGAAAGTGCCTTCGCAAACAATACCTTTTCATTCTCTTGGCAATGAGCTATATATTTAGCTGACATATCTCCCTCTTGCCTCTTAAAAAATTCCCGACTGCTTATAGGTGCATTCAACTGTGGTAAATAACACTGCAACGACTGCTTCATCGCCGAAAGAACTATCTTCTCAAAACGTTCCACCTTCACCACTGTACGCTCTGAATGATCACAAATAATAGGCGTAATCTCATCAACCCCTATCTCTGTAGCTTTCTCTAAAAACCACTCATAACGTTCATTCATCTTCGTAGGGGCTACCACCAAATGTAAATAATATGAACGCCGAGACTGCAAAGTCGCTTTCTCTATCGCTACCTCACACCGCTTAGGAGATGCTAATACCAAAGTCCCCTCAAAAAGCCATCCTTTGCCATTGGTAATATATACCAAATCGCCTTCTCTCCTCCTCAACACCTTTACTATATGCTGACTCTCATCCTTGTCAAAAAAGCAATGCGTCGTAGTCTTATCTATTCCCGAATGAAAAAAAAGTTGCATCTTAATTCTCTATTTTTCTTAGTGATTATGGGCATTATCGCGGGGCAAAGATAATATAAAATAAAAAAAATCGCATTTTTTATTTCGTAATTATAAAAAATGCCTTACATTCGCCCCCGAAAAGTAATATTAAATATGAAGCGTATTATAGTTGATTACAACAAACTTACCAATGAGATATTATCAATGTTGGTAGAAAAATATCCTGAAGGATATACTGATGCAGATGTGATTCGTTTTAAAAATGCCAAAAACGAAACCGTAGACGCCTTAGAAGTGCGTACTGATGACACTATCTATTTAGTAAAAGTAAGCACCCGATTGGCCGATACTATGGAAAACTTCGACGAAGACGACGACTTTATAAATAATGATGAAGAAGAAATCGGCGTAAACAACTTAGATATCCCCGATGACTCCTCATTAGATGAAGAGTAAATCAAAAAACTGAAAAGTATAATGATTACAGCCCATATCCCATATCAAAATATCCGTTTCTTCTCCAAACTCATCAGCGATTATGTCTCTGAAGAAGAAAAATTACGCCCTTTCTACAACCACTTCCCTACCCTGTTGCAATTCAAAAAACAAATAGATGAAAAGGAAGGTACATTCAACCAGCTATCACGAGATGTTTTGGTAAAAAGCTTAAAAGAACAATATGCCGAGCTAAAAACATCCCCAAAAGTACTGAAAAATATAGAACTACTTTCTAAAAACAATACTTTTACCATTACCACTGGGCACCAATTGAGTCTTTTTACAGGGCACTTATACTTCCTCTTCAAAATCATCTCTGTGATCAATACTGCCAAAAAACTCTCAGAGCGCTACCCCAATTACCATTTTGTACCCGTATATTGGATGGCTACTGAAGACCATGATTTTGAAGAAATCAACCATTTCCACCTCTCTCAACGTACTATATGTTGGAACAGTAATCAAACTGGTGCTACTGGTAATTTCGCTACCAATACTCTAGAAGCCGTCTTTCAAACTTTCGACAAAGCTATTGGGCTCGGTAAAAACGCTGATACACTAAGAGCTCTATTTCACGATAGTTATCTAAAACATAAAAACTTAGCCGAGGCTACTCGCTACTTAGTAAATGCCTTATTTGAAACTTATGGGGTTGTAGTAATTGATGGCAATGATAAAGCTCTTAAAACATTATTCGCCCCTTATATTAAAAACGATTTACTACACAATGTAGCCTACAAAGAAGTTTCCCAAACTATTGAAGCTCTCAAATCCATAGATAGCTCCTACCCAATACAAGTTAACCCTCGTGAAATCAACATGTTCTACCTCACCCCTCATGGAAGGAACCGCATTGTGAGCTCCCCCGAGGGCTTTGATGTATTAAATACCAATATCCATTTCACCAAAGAAGAACTACTAAACACCCTTGAGCAACACCCCGAACTCTTCTCTCCTAACGTTATCTTACGACCTCTATATCAAGAAGTAATACTACCTAATTTAGCCTATATTGGTGGCGGTGGAGAGATCGCCTATTGGCTCGAACTAAAACGCTTTTTCAACCAAGAAAAAGTTACCTTCCCTATGCTGATGTTACGCAATTCAGCTATGCTGATTTCTAAAAGACAAAATGAAAAATTACAGAAATTACAATTAGCTGTAGAAGATCTTTTTCTATCCCCCAACGATTTAAAAAACAAAAAAGTAAAACAACTCAGCGAGTTCCCTATCGACTTTACCCCTCAAAAACAAAACCTACAAGAACAGTTCTCTCACTTATATCTACTTGCTGAGCGCACTAATGTTACTTTTAAAAATGCTGTAAAAGCACAAGAAGTACGACAGCTTAAAGGCTTAGAATTACTTGAAAAACGTTTGTTAAAAGCTCAAAAACGCAAATATAATGAAGAATTAGAGCGATCTACCCTTTTGCAAAGCGAACTGTTCCCCAACGGAACATTACAAGAGCGCTTCTCAAATTTCAGTGATTTTTATCTAATCAAAGGAGAAGAGCTTATTCCTCTTTTAGTCGAAAACTTCAACCCTTTTGATTTTAGATTTACTATAATAGAATATTAAAGTAAAGAGTCAGTTTCCTTAAAAACTGACTCTTTTTTTATTATCAAATTATTCTACGGTTACTGATTTGGCTAAATTACGAGGTTGATCGACATTGCAACCGCGCTTGATAGCGATATAATAGGACAACAACTGCAAAGGTACTGAGGCTAAAATAGGAGTCAGCGCCTCACTGATTTCGGGTATTTCAATCACGTGGTTTGCTAAGCCCGCCATTTGGGTATCGCCTTCGGTTACTACGGCTATAATTTTACCTTTGCGCGCCTTTATCTCTTGTGCATTGGAAACTACCTTATCATAATGACCTTTAGACGGTGCGATGAATATCACCGGCATATTCTCATCGATAAGGGCGATAGGTCCGTGTTTCATCTCGGCTGCTGGATAGCCTTCGGCGTGAATATAGGATATTTCTTTGAGTTTTAAAGCCCCTTCCAAAGCGGTAGGGAAGTTAAAACCACGACCTAAATACAAACAATTGGTAGCTGTTTTATAGCTTTCGGCTATTTCGGCTATCTTGTGATCTACTGTTTTGATAGTAGTTTCAAGCAACTGAGGTATACGTTCTAATTCCTTACAAAGATGGTGATAGGTTTCCGTACTGAGGGTACCTTTCTTATGTCCTAAATGCAAAGCGATAAGAGTAAGCACCGTAAGCTGGGTGGTAAAGGCTTTGGTAGAAGCTACCCCTATTTCAGGACCTGCGTGAGTGTAAGTACCTGAATGGGTGATACGCGCAATTGATGAACCTACCACATTGCAAATGCCATAGATAAAAGCACCTTTTTCTTTCGCTAATTTGAGGGCTGCTAAGGTATCGGCGGTCTCGCCTGATTGTGAAATAGCAATGACGATATCCCCTTTATTGATAATAGGGTTGCGATAACGGAACTCTGAGGCGTACTCTACTTCTACAGGAATACGCGCATATTCTTCTAACAGATATTCACCTACCAAGCCTGCGTGCCACGAAGTCCCACACGCTACAATAATGATGCGTTTGGCATTGAGGAAGGTCTCTAAATGATTATCTATTCCTGATAGTTTGGTAGAGTAGTTGGGCAAGAGGCGACCGCGCATCGTGTCTTGGATAGACTTAGGCTGCTCGTAGATTTCTTTGAGCATAAAATGGTCGTATCCGCCTTTTTCAATTGCTTCGAGGTTGAGTTTGAGTTGTTGTACAAACGGACTCACCTGCTCGTTACTGCCTATTTTAATCACTTTCAATGGTTTGTTGAGGTGAATGGTAGCCATTTCGCCATCTTCTAAATACACAGCATTTTGGGTATACTCTATAAAAGGAGAGGCATCGGAGGCGATAAAGAACTCTCCATCTCCTACCCCTATTACCAACGGACTACCCAAGCGGGCTACTACTATTTCCTCAGGGTTGCTTTCCTCCATTACAGCAATGGCAAAAGCGCCAACTACCTCATTGAGGGCGTAGCGCACGGCAGTCTCTAAACTCACGTTTTCTTTTTCTTTGAAGTATTCGATGAAGTTTACTAATACTTCGGTGTCAGTATCTGAATGGAATACAAATCCCTCTTTGATGAGGTTTTGCTTGATACTCTCGTAATTCTCAATAATTCCGTTGTGTACAATGGCTATTTTGCCAGAATTAGAGCGGTGAGGATGTGAATTAACATCGTTAGGCACTCCGTGAGTAGCCCAACGGGTATGCCCCATACCACAACCATAAGTAGGAACATTTTCTCCTGCTTTGGCTACCAAATCGGATACTTTGCCCTTGGTTTTCTCTCCGTAAAACTGGTCAGCGTTTAAGATAAAACCAGCGCTGTCATATCCACGATATTCTAAGCGTTTTAAGCCATCAATTACGATGGGAAAAGCGGCACGTTTGCCTAAATAACCTACAATTCCACACATATTTTTAAGTTCTTTTTATTATTTATTAATTTATACTCTTACACTTTCGGGCACTAATACGGTATAATCACCGTGATTGCGAATGACATCGCGCACAATAGATGATGATATAAACGAAGTTCGTGCTGCCGTAAGTAAAAAGACAGTTTCTATTTGAGATAATTTGCGATTAGTATGTGCAATAGCTTTCTCAAACTCAAAGTCGGCTGGGTTGCGCAAACCTCTTAGGATAAATTGCGCATCAATTTCTTTGCAGAAGTCTACCGTAAGTCCTTGGTAAGTTGTAACTTTTACTTTAGGTTCATCGGCAAAGGCTTTTTCGATAAACTCTTTGCGTTGTTCTACCGTAAACATATAGTTCTTGTCGCCATTAACACCTATGGCAACTACAATTTCATCAAATAGGTCTAAAGCGCGTTTGATAATATCATAATGACCTAAGGTAATGGGGTCAAACGACCCTGGAAATAAAGCTCTTTTCAATGATTAACAATTAAGTATTAATGTTTCAGTACTCGTTCTATTTCGCTTTCGAATAGTTCTTCAAGGCTGATGCCTGCTACTTTAGCTTGTTGAGGCAATAAACTTGCTTCTGAAAGCCCTGGTGTAGTATTCATTTCGAGCAAATAAGGTGTATCACCTACGATGATGAACTCACTTCGGCTGAAGCCTTCCATTTTTAACAATCGGTATACACGTTCTGCCAAAGCGTTGATTTTAGCAGTCATTTCGGCAGAAAGACGTGCAGGAGTAATTTCTTGCGACTTACCGTTATATTTGGCATCATAATCGAAGAAATCATTCTCGGATACAATCTCAGTCATTGGGAGTACTTTTATTTCACCGCGATAGTTGATTACCCCGATAGAGATTTCAGTACCTTTCAAGAAACTTTCGATGAGGATTTCGTCGTCTACTTCAAATGCTTTGTCTATATACATAGGCAGTTGAGCCTCTTCATATACTTTATACACTCCAAAACTACTCCCTGATTTATTAGCCTTCACAAAGCAAGGCAAGCCTACTTTGGCTACAATATCAGCAGTGTTGTAGCCTTCACCTTTGTTGAGATAGTAAGAAGGGGCTGAAAGAATGCCAAAAGGTTTGAGTACCGATAGCATATCACGCTTGTTGAAAGTAAGAGCAGAAGCATACATACTACATCCTGTGAGCGGTAAGCCAATCAAATTGAAATAGGCTTGTAAATAACCGTCTTCACCTGGGGTGCCGTGAATGGCATTGAAAACAGCATCAAAAGTAATTTTACGTCCGTTTACTGTTACCGAGAAGTCGTTTTTATCAATAGGATGTTCGTTGTTTTGAGCATCTACATACACCCATTTATCGCGGTCAATACGAACGAGGTAAGGTACATATTTATCTTGGTTGAGGTTTTTGGCTACTACTGCAGCACTTTTTAAAGAAACGGGAGCTTCATTAGAGTAACCTCCCATTATGATTGCTATATTTTTTTTCACTTTTACAAGTATTTTTTTCTTATATATTTTCTATTTTCTCAATGAGATAGCGATGTGTCCATTCAGGAATAACATCTTGCAAAATCTTCATTTCAGTTCCTTTTTTCTCTATTAAGAGAGAACGTTTATCTGAAAAAGTTGTATCGAAAATAAAAGCTCTATCGGCTATCATAAAAGCTTCGAACAATAATTCCATTGATCTATAATAACGCTCTATCACTTTCTTTTCTAACACATTATGACCTCCTTTAGTTACTCTTAGTCCAATGCGTTCTATATTGATTTTTGGATCGCGTGTGCTTACAAAGTACAAATACGTTTTAAAACCTTGTAGTTTTGCTTTCTTTAAAAACTCAACTTTTGAAGGGTGTGACATTACTGTTTCAAACGAAAAAGTACTTTCTGTACATAGTAATATCTGTCTAAAAAAGTTGGCTATACTTGCTGCTATATAGCTATCTATTAAAGTATTTAACACCAAGATATTATCAGTGATAACAATACTTTGGAGTTTTTGCTTATCAATTTGCTTATTTTCAGCATTTAGTTGAAAATTTCCCCAATCATATTGTGTGATAGGGGTAGGAACATACTCCTCACAGTTGATAAACCCCTGTGTTTTTAGTTGCTTTTCAATAATATCAGCATTTATAAAATAACTTACGTTATAATGTTTTTTTACATCTTCTATAAGAGTGGACTTTCCCGAACCATTAGGTCCTGCAAACATACGAAAGCGTTTCATATCGCTTTTTTTAGTTTATAAATACCCTTTTTAACCTTTACAGTTCCAAACTGGGCTTTTTGTCCTAAAGGTACAAGGGTGCCATCAGGTTTTTCTTCTACCAATTCACCATCTATTACGGTAATATTGCTAAGCCCTAAAGCGCGATTTTCACGGCGCGCTCTTTGCATTGCATTATAAAATATTTCATTTAGGGCTTCTGTAGGTATTTCTTGTTTCATATTAGGTCTTTACTTTGTGGTTGGGGCACAAAATATTTATCTTTGTTATGTTCTAAAAAATGATTTACTATTTCTGACGGAAATACACATCAATAGGTACCCCATTAAAATCGAAGTTCTCACGGAGTTTGTTCTCGATAAAACGTCGGTATGGGTCTTTTACGTATTGTGGCAAATTCGCAAAGAAAGCAAACTGTGGCATAGGGGTAGGCAACTGGGTGCAGAATTTTATCTTGATGTATTTTCCTTTGATCGCAGGGGGTGGATAGTTCTCAATAATAGGCAACATTACCTCATTGAGTTTGCGGGTAGGGATACGCTTGGTGCGGTTGTTATACACTGCTACCGCAGTTTCTATCGCTTTGTAGATACGTTGCTTGTTCAATGCCGATACAAACAAGATAGGCACATCGGTGAAAGGTTCTATTTCTTTGCGGATAACTGCTTCGTACTCTTTAGCGGTATTGTTTTCCTTCTCTACCAAATCCCATTTGTTCACCAATATTACTATGCCTTTGCGATTGCGTTGTGCCAACCAGAAGATATTAGCATCTTGGCTTTCAAAACCTCGTGTAGCATCAAGCATCAAAATGCACACATCGGAGTGTTCTATGGCGCGAATAGAACGCATCACTGAGTAGAACTCCAAATCCTCTTTTACTTTAGATTTACGGCGGATTCCCGCTGTATCAACTAGATTGAACTCAAATCCAAAGCGGTTATATTTCGTGTCGATAGCATCGCGTGTGGTGCCTGCTATATCGGTAACAATATAGCGGTCTTCGCCTATAAGGGCGTTGATAAAGGAGGATTTACCCGCATTAGGTCTTCCTACTACAGCAAAGCGCGGTAAGGTGTTTTCTTCTTGTGGTTCTTTTACGGGTAAGAGTGCTACCAAATCGTCAAGCAATTCTCCTGTTCCACTACCATTTACGCTTGATAGGGCGTACAGATGTTCAAAACCTAAGGCATAAAACTCGTGCATATCGTTGCGACGGTTGTTGCTATCTACTTTGTTTACCGCTACCAATATTGGTTTATGGCATTTGCGCAACATCTCGGCTACAGCTTCGTCCATACCGGTAAGCCCTTCTTCTACGTTTACCATAAAGATAATCGCATCGGCTTCGTCTATGGCTAAGGCAACTTGTTTGTTGATTTCTTTCTCGAAAGAATCATCACCACCGGCTAAGTAACCTCCTGTATCTATAACAGAAAAAGAAACCCCATTCCAGTCAGTTTTACCATAATGGCGGTCGCGTGTTACGCCGCTCACAGCGTCCACGATAGCCTCACGGCGTTTTATCAAACGGTTGAAAAAAGTGGATTTACCTACATTGGGGCGCCCCACTACAGCTACTATAGCACTCATAATATACCTTCTTATTTTTTGCAAAGATAGAAAATAATTGACAAATGGCAATTATCTTCTTATAAACGCTGTTCTTTTTTGTACGGATTAGGGCGATATCCTTCCATCAATGCATCGTTTTCCATTATAAACGGAATGGCATTGGGTTGCTCCCATTCTACATCATATCGGTTCATTAAATAATCGCTGAGCTGAGTGCGATTAGCAAATTTTATCGCTTGATAAGGTTCTTGGAAAGCGAGTTTTTCGATAAAGAGTAGTTTACCTTCAAAAGGCACTAATACCCCTACGTGCCCTACAAAAAGGGTGTTCTCTTCTGGGGTGATTTGGGAATGGAAGACTGCCGATATGAGCGATGCCTTAGTGGGGTCGTTTTTATAACGGAAATTGATACCGCGTTCTTTCCACGCTTGTTGCATCGCCTGCAAATGGGTGTTTATATCTTTGGTATTAGTAGTGGGCACCTCGGTAAAAAGGGCGAAAAAGTTGTTTTCTTCCTCTGGGGTAAAAAACTTTTTAGGGGTATTGTGCAAAGACTCTCGGTCTATAAAAAGCACCTCGTCTTCCTCTTTGTTAGCAAACTTTTTATCTGCAGGGAAAGTAATCAAATCACGCAAGAGGGTAAAAGAGGTTAGACGACAGTTATAGCCCTGAAACATAGGGTATTTGGCTGTCCAAATGTTTTGTATAGCAACCTCATCGTATTTAGGTAATAGGCTATCAATAGTTACAAATCCTTTGGGTACTAAGCCTGCTTTATCGCCTACGGTTTGGTTGAAAAGGGCTACACTCTCCAAAAAAGAAGCTACATTTTGCTCAGCTATTCCAGCTACTATAAGGGCTTTTTGTACTTCTTCTTGGGTAGCGGTGTCTACCAAATTAGAATAAGTGAGCGGAATGCTCGTTTTTTCTGTTGTTGCTTTCTTCTGCTCACAAGATATTGCTCCTAATGAGAGAATTGTTATCAGTAAAAGTTTTTTCATATAATGTTATTTTAGACTTTTCTTTTTAGTTTTAAAACGTTTTTCCTTAGTATAAGTAGTAGTATATCTTATTCCTGTGCTACAAATGTTCATAACAGAACTATAGTAATCCTTTTTCCAAATGCCATTCTCTTTTTTATAAACGGCATCTATCTTTTTGTCAGATTTACGAAAGCTAAAATAGGCTTTATTTCCTCCATCAAAGAATATGGGTTCTGAAAAAGTGAAACATTGTAGTTTTTCTGGTCTGTAAATAAGTTCTTTCAATTTTTTGTATACTTTCCAAGCTTCTTTTTCTCTTCTTTTTTTACTCCAATACCATTTTACAGTTACAAAAAAGGTACGCGGACGAACAAAACGTTCTTTGTCTTTTATGTTTCTCTTTGTAAAAACAAAATCTTGACTATCAAATGATGGTAATAAACTATCTTGAAAACATTCTCTTGCTTTTTTGAATACTTGAAAGTCCCAATACGACGATTCTGGATTTTTTTTTCGCTCCTCAATAGCTTTTATAACACCTTCTGCATCGTTAGATAATGCTGAGTTGCGACCTTCTTTTACATACTCAAACTCATTAGCTGAAGGTATATAGGGCGGTTTTAAGTAAAAATATTCATAATCTTCAGGAATAAAATCCTTATATACTTGATTGAAAAATTCTTCTTTGCTTTCCTCTTGCGAAAAGAGCAATTTAGAACAGAACAACAATAAGAAGGTTATTTGTTTTTTCATATTTGTTTGATATAATTAAAGTTATATGTTGCTTTCATAATAATAAGACTGTTCTATACCTTCAAAAATTACTTCACGGTCATTTACTTTATCAGTAAGGGCTGGTTGCAACAAAAAGCGCAATTCCAAATCGTTGATAGGGCTACGCTCCATTGCTTGGAGGTAAGGAGCTTTATCTATCTGTTGCCAATTCACTACTTTGCCTAAGCGTTTTTTGAGTATCAAGTCGAGCCATATACGAGTAGCACGTCCATTACCTTCCATAAAAGGGTGGGCAATATTCATCTCTACGTATTTGGCTACAATTTCTTCAAAAGTATTTTCAGGCATTTGGTCTATTACGGGTAGGATAGCGTGCAAAAACATTGCATTGGCAAAACGAAAACCTCCTTTACTGATATTCAACTGACGTATTTTACCCGCAAAATCGTAAAGCCCCTCAAAAAGATAGCGATGTATCTCGCATAATCCTTTAGTGGTACCTACTTCTATCTGCTCTATAGCCCCACTCTCAAAGAGCTTATAAGCTTTTTGCAAACTTTGTGCGTCTATTTCTTGAGTATTCATCTTCAATTTTCTCTGTTCAATGTATATATCAAACTTGTATGTCGCTCCCCTATAAGCGGAAACAAGAAATCTTCAAGGGTATGATGATAACGGAACCCACATTTTTCAAGCACTCGCTGTGAGGCAATATTTTCCTCGTATGCAACTGCCCACAACCCTGTAAGGTGCAACTGTTCAAAAGCATATTGCAGTACCCTTAGGGTAGCTTCAGTAACATAGCCCTTACCCCAAAAGTTTTCTCCAAGCCAATAGCCTATTTCGGCTTCATTTTCTCCTATAGAGAGATTGCTCTCTCCTTGTAAAAGCAAGCCTATGCTACCAATAGGTGTGTTATTAGGCAGACAAATAGCAAAACTATGAGACTTGCTAAGGACAACCTCAATAATCTCTCGGCTCTCTTCTACACTTTTGTGAGGGTTCCAACCGCACCTCTTGCCTATAATAGGATTGTGCGCTTGTGTGTATAAGGCTTCGGCATCGGTAATTTCCCAAGAGCGAAGCAAAAGATGTTTTGTGTGAAGTGCTTCCATAAGATTAGGTATTATAAACACACTTTGCCAAAGGTGCGAGCCGCACAGGCAAATATCCTTGGCAAAGTGTGCAATGTAAAAGTTATTAATTGCTTACCGCGCTACTATTTAAACATTCCTTTTATCTGTTCCAATAGTTCGATTTGTTCTTTTACTGATGTCGTTTGGTTTAAGCTGCGTTTAATAGTAATCCCTTCGTCCAAAACCTCTATAAGCATTTGTTTAGCTACAGGGTTTTCCATCTCTTGTGCTATCTCTTTCATCGATTTGTTTAGCAAGGTTACAAGTTGTGTGTTGTCTAAACTCATCGCCCATTCATAAGCCTTTTTAAAGTTCGCTGCTGTTTCAGCATTGTCTTTCTCAAAGAAAGGATAATAAACACTATAAGGCACTATCGCTGGAAGATATTTCTCCATTTTATTCGCTACTATCACCCCTGTAAGCCCTGCCAACTGGTCGGCATCAAGGTCTGAAGGATTGGCTTTTTCCAAAAAGTTCTTAGCGCGAGCAGGATTGGTGCGGGCTATCCCGTTGAGTGCTGCATTCTTCACTGCTCCTGAAGGAGTATCAAGGGCTTTCTCAAAGAGACTAGCATATTTCTTTTTATCTTTTGAACCTGCCAATACCCACATAGCTGCCGATTTTACCAAATTCTTACTATCATTAGTTGCTACTTTTTCTACTATCGCAAGATCTTTGGTATTGAGCTCATAGTCTGCAAGTTTTTGAAGAGCTACTACTCGTATCTGGAAATAAGGGTCTTTCAGTGCTGCCAAAAGTATCTCTTTCCCTTCTGGCGCTGTAGGAGCTGTAACGGCTTGCATACGACTCTTAAAGTCGGTAGCGTGCTGCAACTGATAAGCGTACTCTTTCCATGTCTTTTCGTATTGTTCAGTCATAATAATAACTCCCTCTGGGTCGATGTTTACCAGCTCTGGAGCTTTATTGAGCGAGAATGTAAAACTGTTTTCTTTGCGTGCATCTACCCATACTTTATGGCGCACTGCCTTGCCGTTCTGATAAATATCTATATCCAACGGAAACTGAAAATAAAGATCTTCACTCTGCAACTGTGTGAGTTTTACAGTGAGCTGTTTGGCTGTAGCATTATAAGTCTTTTCTACCTTTACAGTTGGGTTACCATTGCCGTAATACCATTGGTTAAAAAACCAGTTGAGATCTTTACCACTTATTTTCTCGAAAGACAAGCGCAATTGATGTGCTTCTCCTGTACTATAAGCATTAGTTTTAAGATAATCAGCTATTCCAGCAAAGAAAGCCTCATCACCGAGATAACGGCGCAACATATGAAGAATAGCCCCTCCTTTGTTGTAAGACACTAAGTCAAACATATCCTCGCGCGAGTCATACCCAAAACGCACCAAGTCTTTAGCAAAATCATCAGCTCGGTGTTGATATTGTAGGGTATTGTTGCTCAAGTGATAAGCAGCGGCATCTCTACCGTATTTATGGTCTATCCACAAATATTCACTATAGTTGGCAAATGATTCGTTTACTGTGAGGTTCGACCAGCTTTCAGTAGTTACCAAATCACCAAACCAGTGGTGTGCCAATTCGTGTGCAATGATAGGCTCCCAGTGGTTTTGGTCATTAAGAGCATCAGCACTCTGATAAGCACTCTCGGCATGACTCACAGCGGTGGTGTTTTCCATAGCCCCGCTCACAAAATCACGCACTACTATTTGAGCGTATTTAGCCCAAGGATAATCATAGCCAAAACGCTCTGAAAAGAACGTAATCATCTCGCCTGTATTGCCAAAAAGTCTTTTAGCCAAAGGCTCATATTCTTTTTCTACATAATATTCCACAGGCACTGTACCTCGCCAAGGAGTATCTTTTACTACCGCAAATTCTCCTGCTCCCATAAAGAAAAGGTAAGGTGCGTGAGGCTTATCCATCACCCAGTAATCAGTGCGCATATTACCTTTCTTTTCACTGCTTTTTAGCACCCCATTAGAAAGGGTTACAAAGCTCTCTGGCACTGTGATTTCAATCTCTTGGGTTGTCTTTTGGTTAGGTTTGTCAATAGTAGGAAACCAGCAAGAAGAACCCTCTGTCTCACCTTGCGTCCATACTTGTCGCATAGGTTTATCAGCTTCCCCTTTAGGATTGATGAAATACAATCCTTTCGCATCAGTAATGGCACGGCTTCCTTTATCAGTTACCTTTTCTGGCTGTGCCGTATAACGAATATAGAGCGTATAAGTCTCTCCTTTTTGATAAGTTTTAGGAAGTTTTATGCGCAACATATCTTTTTTATAAGCATACGCCAAAGGTTGTTGCTTGCCATTTTGTTCCAAAGCTACTTTGTGAATGAGCATAGCCTTAGCATCGAGAATAAGGCTATCAGTAGGGTAAAAGAAAGGAGAGGCTGTAAGCCATTCTTCACCGTTGAGTGTTTGGTTATCAAAGTTAAAATCTACCTTCAACTTGGTGTGTTTCAAGGCTGTTTTCTTCTCAGGAGTAGCACGATAGAGGCTTCGCCCCGAAGTATCTGTCTGTGCAAAAGTGTAGCCCGCAAAAAGCAAACTAATAATTGATAAAAATAATTTTTTCATACTAAATGAATAAACGTTTTAAGTTTTGAGACTGCAAAGATAGTAAACAATTATAAATTATCAATGATAATGATAAAGTCTTACAAACAAATTTTTAAAACAGAAAATTTTTCTCTTACGCCTTCAGTATATTTTGAGTATACCTAAGATATAGGCACACTATACCTACCCCTTAGCTACTTCAAAAGTAGAAAATACTATAAAAACTACTTTTTATAGCAAAAAACACTAAAAAAGACTCATAATAAAGTATTTTTTACTTTAGGCTTCTCTATGACAAAAACGCTTAGTTTAGTGCAGATAGTTTATGTGATACTCAGGATTATATTTCATCTCATATATTTGAAGTAAAATATATTCCCTCCTAATCATTAATCATTTTATAAAAAAATATCGTCTGTTAATTGCTTATTGCTAATTAATTAGTATCTTTGCAAAAAATTAAGCTTTATATGCCAGAAAATACTGTAAGGCCTTACCAAAATTCGGCAGAAGGAAAAAAAGAACAAGTAACACAAATGTTTAACAATATATCAAGTAGATACGACGGATTAAACCGTGTTATCTCTTGGGGTTCAGACCGCAATTGGAGAAAGTTTGTAGTGAAAAAAGTAGCCGAAATAAAACCTACTACAGTATTAGATGTTGCTACAGGAACCGGTGATTTGGCTATTGCTTTAACAGCCATAGAAGGAGTAAGAGTTACAGGATTAGACATCTCTGAAGGAATGCTATCTGTAGGAAGAGAGAAAATAGCTAAAAAACAACTCAGTGAACGCATCAACTTAGTGCAAGGTGATAGCGAGCAATTGCCCTTTGCCGATGCTTGTTTTGATGCAGTAACTGTAGGGTTCGGAGTGCGCAACTTCGAAAATTTAGAGAAAGGCCTTTCTGAAATCAGAAGAGTTTTGAAACCTAACGGCCGATTGGTAGTATTAGAGACTTCAATCCCCGAGAAATTTCCTTTTAAACAAGGCTATTACTTATATACAAACTATATAATGCCTTTGATAGGAAAGATTTTTTCAAAAGATCGCTCTGCCTATCGTTATCTGTCTAACTCAGCGATACATTTCCCTTATGGCAAACACTTCCAAGAAATACTCAATAAAATAGGCTATAAAAACACTGCCTATTATCCAAAAACCTTAGGAGGGGTTGCCACCATTTACATAGCAAATAAATAGTTTTTTAATTTAGATAATGAATAATAAAGTAAACTTTAAAAATAGTCTTTTGTCTTTGCTCTTTTGTTTGGGCACCGTAGGTCTATATGCACAGTTTAAAGAACCTATTGTAAATTTAGAACACTTCGATGAAAAACGTTTCCAATGGGGGTACTATTTTGGTGCTAACACTTTCGACTTCAAAATAGACTACAAAGATTTAAACTACAGAAATGCACGCTTGCGAGAAATACAAACTGATAGAAAAGTAGGGTTCAATGTAGGGCTTACAGGTTCTACTCGCCTAATGAAATTCCTCGATTTGAGAATAGAACCAGGATTGGTTTACAACAAGCGTGTGCTTATCTTCCCTGGCTTCGCCGATTCTAAAGACGCTATGCGCGAGGCTCAATCTACTTATATATATATCCCTTTATTGCTAAAATTCAGTGCTATGCGTTGGTATAATGTAAAACCTTATATCACTGCAGGAGCCTCTATGGTTTTCAACTTAAGTAGTAATGACAAGCTGAGCATCGATAACTCCGAAAAAACTTTTAGAGCTACTAAAAATGTTTTCTTCTATGAAATGGGAATAGGTATGGATTTCTATACACCTTATTTTAGGGTATCGCCTTCTTTGAGAGCCCTTTTCTCTGTAAACAATGAATTAGTACCCGATAATAACCCTAATAGTCCTTGGACAAGCAATTTAAACGGACTTAAAACACGTGGTTTTTTACTAAATATCAATTTTGAATAACGATGAAAAAGTTATTATGGATAGCCACATTACTTTTTAGTTTGAGTGGTAATGCACAGAATTTTAACTACCCAATGGCTAGTCCACGCCAAGTAATTACGCAACAGTTTTCTGTAAGCCAAGTAACCGTTGATTATGGTAGGCCAAGTGTGAGAGGAAGAAAAATATTTGGAGACCTCGTGCCTTATGGAAAAATATGGCGCGTAGGTGCCAATGAAGCTACCAACATTAGCTTTTTGCAACCCGTAAAATTCGGAGGTAAAGCCATAAAAAAAGGTGATTACGCCATTTTTGTTACTCCCGAAGCTCATCAATGGACAGTTGTGCTGAATTACGATGCTAATGCTTGGGGGGCTTATAGTTATGACCCTAATGAGAATGCTATAGAATTTACAGTGCCTGTAATTCAAACAAAAGATTTACAAGAATCATTGGAATTTTCGTTTGAAAGCCTTTCTAATGATAAGCTCAACCTGATTATTCGTTGGGAATATACTAAAGTAGAAATCCCAATAGAAGTAGACAAAAAAGAAACCATAGACAAAATTATCGAGCAACTCAAAGAAGTAAAACAACTCGAGAGAGATCTAGAAGGAAAAGACAATAAATAATGAAAAAGAAGCAATTGCGAAAATATAGTATATGGGCTATTTATATAGCAATTTGGTTGATTTTTCGCAACTTCCCTTCTTTTACTGAACGTATTTATAGTAGAGGTATCTACCCGTATATTGCCAAAGTGCTACACTTGGCTTTCGGGTGGATACCTTTTTCTATGGGCGATGTGCTATACACTTTATTCATCATATCCTTAGTAGTAATAATCATAAAGCACTTTAAGAAATTGTGGCAAGAACCTTTAAAAGCTTTTGAGAAAATAGCATCTAAAACCATATCAATCGCATTTTCTTTTTTCTTACTCTGGGGGTTCAACTATTTTAGAGTGCCATTAGCCACACAACTATCTATTAATACTCAATATACAGAGGCTCAATTATTAGAAGCCACAGAAGTCTGTATAGAAAATGCAAATGCCCTCCATAAGCAATTAGCCTCTACCAATACTACCAAAGTAGATTTTAGACTTTCCCAAAAAGAAATCTACCGTATTGCCTATGAAAATGGATACCCTTTACAAAAAGAAAAAATCTCTGATTTTAAAGCAATAAAAAGCGTAAAACCTTCATTATACAGCAAGTTGCTCACTTATATGGGGTATAGTGGATATTTAAACCCATTTACTAATGAAGCACAAGTAAACGCTAAAATGATAGGCTATAGCACTCCTATCACAGTATGCCACGAAATAGCACACCAAATGGGATATGCTGCAGAAGAAGAAGCTAATTATCTAGCTTTTTTAGCAACCGAAAAAACACAAAATCCTTATTTTAAATACAGCGCTACCTTATTTGCTTTACGCTATTTTTTAAACGAAATAGCCTCTGTAGCCCCCGATAAATACGAAGAATTATATGCTAAAATACGCAAAGGCATTTTTGAAAACTATAAAGAAGTACGCCTATTTTGGCAACAATATGAGAATAAAGCAACTCCTGTATTAAAAGCTACTTACGACGCTTTTCTGAAAGCTAATAAACAAAAAGAAGGTATCAATAGCTATGATTTAGTTGTAGGCCTATTGATACCCCATTATAAAAGATAGAAATTAGGAATTAAAGAAATTTGTTGAGCTCCATCAATAGCACATCACTATCTTGGAAACCTTCTCCACGCCATATAAGGCTATGCTTGTTGAATATAATAACAGTAGGCAAAGTATTAATCTTCAAAGCCTTACTAAGTTCCTGATTTTTATTTACTTCTATTTTTACTACCTTTATACGATCTTTAAGGATAGAGACAATCTCGCGTAATACAGCATTCATATGCAATGAATTTTCTATCCCCTCAGAATAAAAACAGATGAGTACTGGTGTATTTGCAGTAATGACGTCGCCGAATCTTTCCATAATTCTTTAATGTTTAATAATTGGACAAAAGTACAAAGTTTTTTTAAACTACAAAAAATAATACTCAAAAACTTTATGCTTGTCAATCATTTTGAAGATTTCTTCAAAACAAATGACTACAACAATTTACCCCCATTCAACCTCAGTTCAATACAATAAAAACACCTACTTATAATTATATCCCCTATATCAAACTCATCTTAATCAAATATTAAACATTCATCATTAGCTCGGAGCAAACTTGGAACAAACTTGGAACAAACTTGGAGCTTCTACCTATCATAAAAACAAATTTGTACCCCTTCTGATAAAGAATAAAAAATCTTAACAAGAAAAGAAAAAAATCAAAATTAGCTTTTTATATCTCTACTGTATTGAATATATAATTAAAAATTGTACCTTTGCCACATCAAAATATAAAACAAAGAAATACAATGAATATTGAGCAACTTACCAATCTTACTACACAAGTACGCCGAGATATCCTCAGAATGGTTCACAAAGTAAATTCAGGACACCCAGGAGGCTCTTTGGGCTGCGCCGAATTTCTCGTTTGCCTCTACAACGAAGTAATGGACATAAAACTTCCTTTTACAATGGACGGCAAAGACGAGGATTTATTTTTCCTCTCTAACGGACATATATCTCCCGTATTTTACAGCGTATTAGCCCGCCGTGGCTTCTTCCCTATAAGCGAACTGAACACTTTCCGCTTGCTCAACTCGCGCTTACAAGGACACCCTACCCCTCACGAAGGTTTGGAAGGCGTACGCATGGCTTCAGGCTCCTTAGGACAAGGACTTTCGGTAGCCATTGGGGCAGCTCTTGCTAAAAAACTCAACGGCGACAAGCACCTTGTATACACCCTTCACGGCGATGGCGAACTACAAGAAGGACAAATATGGGAAGCCGCAATGTACGCAGGCGGTAAAGGGGTAGACAACCTCATCGCTACAGTTGATTACAACCACAAACAGATTGACGGTCCTACTGATACTGTAATGCCTTTAGGTAACCTTCGCGCTAAATGGGAAGCCTTTGGATGGCAGGTAATTGATATTGAAAAAGGCAACGATATTGCTTCTATCTTAAAAGGATTGGCAGATGCCAAAGCCTTAACCGGCAAAGGTAAACCCGTGTGTATCTTGCTCCACAGCGAAATGGGGAATGGTGTAGACTTTATGATGGGTACTCACGCTTGGCACGGCAAGGCTCCTAATGACGAGCAATTGGCTAAAGGTTTAGCACAGAACCCTGAAACGTTAGGCGATTATTGATAATTACGAGCTACAAGTTGCGAATTACGAATTTAAAAATTGATATTTATGACTGAAATTACTGAAAGATTAGCAGATAGTGAAGAAAAGGAAGAGCTATCAGCTTTGAAAGAAAAAGCTATTGACTTGCTAAAAGAGAACAATTTTGCTTGTGATGAAAGCAATCCTAAAGAAGTAGCTACTTCTTTGAGGCATTTTATTGATGCTTATAAAGAGCAAAAAGTTACTGCCGATACCTTAGCATACGACAAGGTAGATTTAGCTTATGGTTTAGGAGAATTATTTGCTAATGCAGTAATGAACTTCTATCAATGGGAGTATTTCTATCTTGATAAAGGCAACGATGTCGCTGGTTTTGCAGTAGTAAATCCTAATAAAAAATGGTATATCTTTATTCATCATTATCTCTACGATTTACTTTTTGATGAAGAAAAGGAAAACAACCTATTACTAAACTTCAATACGCTTAATCCAAGTGAATTAAAGCCTTACGAAAAACCACATATTAATTATATGGGGTTAAGTTAAGAATTATAAAAAGAGCAAATCAGCTTATCGCTACGAAAGTAGAGGAAAGTCTGGACACCACAGAGCATCATAGCGGGTAACACCCGTCCGCCGCGAGGCGAGGACAAGTGCAACAGAAAGAATGTATGGGTAATGCCATAGTGAAATCAGGTAAACTCTATGAGGTGCAACGCCGCGTAAACCAGCGTTTGAGGGTTGCTCGCCCGATGTTGGAGGGTAGGCGGTTAGAGCTAATGAGCAATCATTAACCGAGATAAATGATAAGCACTTATCAACAATGATAAGTACAGAATCCGGCTTATGATTTGCTCTTTTTTTATGGTCTAAAAGAAAAGGGCTGTCTCCCGTGTGGGAGACAGCCCTTTTTCATTTATCTATACTTCTTATTTCTTGATATACAACCAACCTACTTTAGATTCTTTGTTGTTGTTGTGGTCGTAATATTCAATTACATAATAGTAAGTTCCTTGAGGTAATTTTTCAGGAGCATTTACAGTTACACGTCCGTTAGAAATACCTCTGAACACGCGGGTTACGTTGTCATAGCCTTCAGTCTCGAAGACTTTCACGCCCCAACGGTTATAGATACGCACTACATTGTTAGGATAGCTTTCTATACCTCCGATGTGGAAATGATCGTTCTTACCATCGCCATCTACCGACATACCATTGTATGGTATAATAGTATTAACTACTTCTATTGTAACGGTAGCGCTATCACAATTGCCTTGTGGATTACACAATTCATATACAAAAGTATCTGTACCTGTAAAGCCAGTATTAGGGCGATATTCGATAGAACCATCGAGATTCACTATCACAGTACCATTGGCTGGGTTTGCTACTACATTAGGTGTTGTGGCACCATTTAAAGTATCGTTAGCAAGCACATTCACTACTATTGGCGTATTGAGCGGAGTAGTAGCGCGATCGTCTACTGCTATAGGAGCTATAGTAGGTGTTGGCGTTGCTGCCGGTACAGTTATTTGTACGGTAGTTGTTGCACAAGCCGTTGGTGTTGCTACAGTACAGATTT
>CAUQUO010000020.1:0-39440 GCA_963521335.1 uncultured Capnocytophaga sp. | reverse complement strand
CCTAACGAGCACCACCCCCTCAAGATGGCGAGTCTACCAATTTCTCCACGTAGGCTTACGTGTTTGTGACCTGGCTGGGGCTCGAACCCAGGACCCCAACATTAAAAGTGTTGTGCTCTACCAACTGAGCTACCAAGTCCCTTAAAAAAAATAAAAAAACAAATTGTATAACCCTTGTGACCTGGCTGGGGCTCGAACCCAGGACCCCAACATTAAAAGTGTTGTGCTCTACCAACTGAGCTACCAAGTCCTCTAAAATATATAATTGTTTAACCCTTGTGACCCAGCAGGGGATCGAACCCTGGACCCCAACATTAAGAGTGTCGTGCTCTACCAGCTGAGCTACTGAGTCATTATAACAATCAACATTTTTCTGTTTGCGGGTGCAAAGATATAACATTTTTATTACGTAGCAAGAAAAAAATGATTATTTTTGCACTCTATTTTTAACATTTTTTCTTAATTATCTATTATACAATATATTATATATGAAAATAATTTTAATCGGATATATGGGCTGTGGCAAATCCACCCTCGGAAAAAAACTTTCTTCTATAAAAAACATCCCTTTTATAGATCTAGATGAATACATCATCAAACACGAAAATAAATATATCCAAGACATATTTAAAGATAAAGGTGAAATCTATTTTAGAAAAATAGAAACCCTATACCTACAAGAAATCCTACAAAACAACGATAACTTTATTCTTTCCCTCGGCGGAGGAACTCCCTGCTATGGAAATAATATATCCCTCATTAAAAATCCTCATATCCTATCCATATACCTCAAATACCTACCTAAAAACTTAGCCCAAAGACTCCTAAACGAAACTAATCAACGCCCCTTACTCCAGCAAATAAATAACACCAACTTAGAAGACTTCATAAGAAAACACCTTTTCGACCGAGCTCCATACTACTCTCAAGCCTCTATCACTATTCCTATGGATAACTTATCTGAAGATGAAAGCCTACAACTACTACTATCTCACATCCCTAATAACTAATCTCCTCCCTCTCAAGATACTCAATATACAAAGCTTGGAGAATGCTTGGAGGATACTTGGAGAATGCTTGGAGAAATGAAAAATTATACTTACTTTTGCACCCTAAATTATACAATAAATATATATGAAAGCAGGAATTGTAGGACTGCCAAATGTAGGTAAGTCTACCCTATTTAATTGTTTATCCAACGCCAAAGCTCAAAGTGCCAACTTCCCCTTCTGTACCATCGAACCCAATTTAGGGGTAGTAAACGTACCCGATCCTCGCTTAGAAAAACTCGAAACCCTCGTAAAACCCGAACGAGTACTCCCCGCTACCGTAGAAATCGTAGATATTGCAGGACTTGTAAAAGGCGCTAGCAAAGGAGAAGGATTAGGTAACCAATTCTTAGGAAATATACGCGAATGCAACGCTATTATCCACGTGTTGCGCTGCTTCGAAAACGACAATATCGTACACGTCGATGGCAGTGTTGACCCCATCCGAGATAAAGAAACTATTGATATAGAACTACAACTAAAAGACCTAGAAACCGTCGAAAAACGCCTCGAAAAAGTAACCCGTGCTGCCAAAGCTGGCGATAAAAAAGCTGCTAAAGAAATGGAATTACTCAACCGCGTGAAAGAAGCTTTGCTCACTGGCGTATCTGCCCGCTCAGTACAAATTACCGACGACGAAAGAGAATTATTAGAAAGCTTCCAATTACTCACAGCTAAACCTGTATTATATGTGTGCAATGTCGATGAAAAATCAGCTAAAAACGGTAATGCTTATGTAGAACGTGTAAGAGAAGCTATAAAAAATGAAGATGCCGAAATCATTGTCTTAGCTGTAGCCACTGAAGCCGATATCACCGAATTAGAAAGCTATGAAGAACGCCAAATGTTCTTAGAAGATATAGGATTAGACGAGCCAGGCGCTTCTAAATTGATCCGTGCTGCTTATCATTTACTAAACTTGCAAACTTACTTTACAGCAGGAGTAAAAGAAGTTCGTGCTTGGACTATCCACCAAGGCGATACTGCTCCACAAGCCGCTGGCGTTATCCATACCGATTTTGAAAAAGGATTTATCCGCGCAGAAGTAATATCCTACGACGATTTTATCACCTATGGTAGCGAAGCTAAAGTCAAAGAAGCTGGAAAAATGCGTGTCGAAGGTAAAGAATACATCGTCAAAGACGGTGATATTATGCACTTCCGATTCAATGTATAACACAAAAAATCGGTAGACAATTCACATCGCCTACCGACAAAAATAATTCTAAATTAAATAATCTTTATGGTTCAACTGATCTCATTCAAAAGTTATTATTTTTAAATGATGAGGCAAAAGTATAACAAAACAACATTAGAAACAATATAAATTACTAATTATAAATCTATATCTATTTAGATTGGCTACTAATTAAACAACAATCAGCTGATATATAGTTGTCAATATATAATAGTAACATAAAATAATTGTCAATTAATAATTGTTTCGTACCTTTGCACCATAAGTTATAGAAAAAACAAATATTCATTATATGAGAAAAAAAATTGTAGCAGGTAACTGGAAAATGAATAACGACCTTAACAAATCGTTAGCCCTCATTTCCGACCTATTAAAAAAAGTACCTCAAACTGATGCCGAGGTAATGATTGCCCCTACCTTTGTAAACCTTATTCCAGCAGTAGAAGCTACTAAAGGTAGCAAAATCGAAGTGATTGCCCAAAATATGCACTTTGCAGAAAGTGGTGCTTATACTGGCGAAATATCAGCCGAAATGCTAAATAGCATTGGTATAAAAACCACTATCTTAGGCCACTCCGAACGTCGCGCTTACTTCAATGAAACCGACGAAAGTTTGGCTAAAAAAGTAGATACTGCCCTCAAACACAATATGCGTGTAGTATTCTGCATCGGTGAAGAATTAGCCGACCGTAAAGCTAACAAACACTTCGACGTTGTAGGTAGCCAAATCAAAAATGGCTTGTTTCACTTGCCTACTGAAGCCTGGCAACACATCGTATTAGCTTACGAACCCGTATGGGCAATTGGTACAGGCGAAACAGCAACCCCAGAACAAGCGCAAGAAATCCACCACTTCATCCGCAAAACTATTGCCGATAAATATGGTAAAGAAGTAGCCGATAAAGTATCTATCTTGTATGGTGGTAGCGTAAAACCTGATAATGCTAAAGAAATCTTCGCTAAAGAAGATGTAGACGGTGGTCTTATAGGAGGGGCAGCCCTCAAAGCTGACGATTTCGTTACTATCATCAAAAGTATTTAATTGTTATTATTAATACACAAACTTTGTCAAAGTCCCAGAGTACTTTGACAAAGTTTACTGCTTTTAATCTAAAAAATGTTAAAAAACGACTTATTCCTTAGAGTACTCAACGGCGAAACTACTCAGCGTCCTCCTGTATGGATGATGCGCCAAGCTGGCAGATACCTTCCTGAGTTTAGAGCCCTACGCGACAAATACGACTTCTTCACGCGTTGTCAAACCCCTGAGTTAGCAGCCGAAATTACTGTACAACCTGTCGATACAGTAGGTGTAGATGCCGCTATCTTATTTTCCGATATATTGGTAGTACCTCAAGCGATGAACATACCTTTTGAAATGAAAAAAGGTGTCGGACCTTGGTTGCCTAATCCTATTCGTACCGCTAAGGATGTAGCACAAGTAACAATTCCTAATATCGAAGAGCGTTTGGGCTACGTGATAGAAGCTGTCAAACTTACCAAACAAATGCTCAACAACCGTGTGCCTCTCATCGGTTTTGCTGGCTCTCCTTGGACAATACTCTGCTATGCCGTCGAAGGGGGTGGTTCACGCGACTATGCTACTGCCAAAGAGTTTTGCTTTACACAACCTGAGTTAGCACATCAACTATTGCAAAAAATTACTGATACTACCATTCTCTATCTCAAAGAAAAAGTAAAAGCAGGTGTTGATGCCGTACAATTGTTCGATAGCTGGGGTGGCGTTTTAGCTCCTGACGACTATCGTACGTTTTCTTGGCAATATCTCAACCAAATAGTAGAAGCACTTGCCCCACTTACCAAAGTGATAGTATTTGCTAAAGGTTGTTGGTATGCCCTCCCCGAAATGGCTACTTCCAAAGCTGCTGCCTTAGGTGTCGATTGGACTTGTGCTCCAAAAACAGCACGTCAGCTCACGGGTGGCAAAAAAGTACTACAAGGTAACTTCGACCCTTCACAATTGCTCGCTCCTCCTGCTCAAATTAAGAAAAAAGTAAAAGAA
This sequence comes from uncultured Capnocytophaga sp., assembly GCA_963521335.1. Taxonomy (GTDB): domain Bacteria; phylum Bacteroidota; class Bacteroidia; order Flavobacteriales; family Flavobacteriaceae; genus Capnocytophaga. The sequence continues at coordinate 35,170 of CAUQUO010000020.1, read as the reverse complement.
ATGATCAATGCTTTTGGCAAAGACCTCTACATCGCCAACTTAGGACACGGTATCCTGCCTAATGTCCCCGTTGAAAACGCTATCGCCTTTGTTGAAGCTGTAAAAAACTTTTAGACAACAGTAAATTCTAAAATAACTCTTAGTTAATATTTTTCAAACATGTTAAGTATACTTTCCTTATTATCAATCCGTGTTTTTAAATCTATTGCCCTATATTAAAATTCTATTTTTCTTTATAATTAAAACATTATCTTTCTCACCAGCGGTTCCTTGAACTTAATTAAAATATATACCTTTCTTAAAAATATTTTTTAACTCATTAGACCTTATTGTTAGAGAAGAATCTACAATTAAAGTATTTTTTTACTTCACATTTTTTGCTTTTAACAACCTCTACACTAAACTTCTTCTTTATCTTTTATGACTATTTGGAAAAAAATATTTAACCACTAGAGTCTTTTCTATTTTTTATTATTAAAAATATTCCTCCTTGATATCAATATGCTAAACAACTCCACCTTTACTAAAATTTTACTTACTACTGAAACTTATAAACAAGTAACTACTAAGAACTTATTTGCTAATTAACAAATTATCCTTATTTTTGCACTCCAATTAAGTTAGATAAATATACCATGAAAATAAACGATTTATTATCTGTTGCTCAGTCATTCGGAAGTCCTGTGTATGTGTATGACGCCGAAAAAATAACCTCACAATACCAACGTCTCTCTCAGGCATTTGCCTCTGTACCTCAACTGCGTATCAACTACGCTATGAAAGCCCTTTCCAACATTTCTATTCTAAAACTAATGAAAAGCTTAGGAAGTGGGCTAGACACCGTTTCTATTCAAGAAGTTCAATTAGGACTACTCGCTGGGTTCGAACCGAAACAAATAATATTCACTCCTAACGGAGTCTCAATGAGTGAAATTGAAGAAGCAATGAACTTAGGCGTTCAATTAAATATCGACAACCTCTCTTTCTTAGAACAATTCGGCACTCAACACCCTGATGTCCCTGTATGTATACGTATCAACCCTCACGTAATGGCAGGCGGAAATAGCAAGATATCTGTAGGGCATATTGATAGTAAATTTGGCATCAGTATACACCAAATTCCCCATATCTTACGCATTGTAGAAAATACCAAAATGCACATCAATGGTATCCATATGCATACAGGTAGCGATATATTAGACATTGATGTATTCCTATATGCCGCAGAAATCCTATTTGAAACAGCTAAAAACTTCAAAAATTTACAGTTTATAGACTTCGGAAGTGGTTTTAAAGTTCCTTATAAAGAAGGTGATATACAAACTAATATAGAAGAATTAGGCGAACGACTCTCCTCCCGATTTTTAGCCTTTACCAATGAATATGGAAGAGAGCTTACCTTAGCCTTTGAACCTGGTAAATTCCTAGTAAGCGAAGCTGGTTACTTCTTAGTAAAAGTGAATGTCGTAAAACAAACTACCTCTACTGTATTTGCAGGGGTCGATACAGGTTTTAACCACCTTATACGCCCTATGTTTTATGGTGCCAACCACTACATCCAAAACATATCTAACCCCGAAGGTAAAAAACGATTCTACTCTGTAGTTGGCTATATATGCGAGACCGATACCTTCGCCTCCAATAGGCAAATTGCTGAAATTACTGAAGGTGATATCCTCTGTTTCCATAATGCTGGTGCTTATTGTTTCACAATGGCAAGTAACTATAACTCTCGCCTACGCCCAGCTGAAGTATTATGGCAAAACGGTCAAGCTAAACTAATAAGAAAAGCTGAATCTCTTGAAGATTTAATTAAAAATCAAATATACTGATAAAGTAATAATGAAGTAATAATAAATAAATGAGCCAATGAGTATGTTTCTATATACAATCACTCATTGGCTCATTTCTAAATTAAAGAAAACGATTGTGCCAACTCTCTAGCAAAGGCACTTCCCAATTCTCCTCATATTCTATTTTGGTATTCACAAGATTGTTAAACACTATTGTATGTTCTGATACTGCTTTATCTTTCACCATTTTCTTGAAGTCTGCCAAATTCTTATAAGCTATATACTCCCCCTGCCGATAACTCACATTCATACGGTCAAGAAGCGTTACCCCATACTTTTGCTCTAACTCCTGAATAAAACGTACAAAAGCATCCAACGAACAGCCTGAAACTGCATGTACTCCTTGATTAGCCCCTATAATAATAAATCTGTTATAACGCAATTCATAAGACGCCCATAAATCTTGTCCGTGAGCCGTCCATTGATTTAAATAAGCCTCTAACTGCTCTTGTAATTGTTTTTGCTCTTCTTCTGTAAAACTGCGATTACTCTGATATACCCATACTCGAGCATCTTCTGGAAGTTCTTTAAAATCTATATACACTTTGTTTATCTTTTAGTTATTATATCCCTATCTTATCTTTAAAGTTACTATTGATATTACTGCTAAGAAGATTCCTACAATAAGAAAACGCATTACTATCTTACTCTCATGATACCCTTTTTTTTGATAGTGATGATGTAAAGGCGACATTAAAAAAATTCGTCTACCTTCACCATATTTCTTCTTTGTATATTTAAAATAGGCTACTTGTAAAATTACTGAAAGATTTTCAATAAGAAATATACCACAAAGCACAGGAATGAGTAGTTCCTTACGAACTGCAATAGCTATCACTGCTATTATACCTCCTATAGTAAGACTCCCTGTATCGCCCATAAATACTTGAGCCGGATAAGTATTATACCATAAAAATCCTACTAATGCCCCCGCAAAGGCGGCTATAAAAACAGTCATTTCCCCTACTCTAGGTATATACATAATATTCAAGTATTCTGAAAATATAATATTCCCCGAAATCCAAGCAAAAATACCTAATGTTAGAACTATAATCGCCGAACTTCCTGCCGCCAAACCATCAATACCATCTGTAAGGTTAGCCCCATTAGAAACTGCCGTTACAATAAGTATCACAATAGGTATGAAAATAAGCCATACATAATGATGATAATTTTCACCTGTCCATGAAATAAGATCTGCATAGTCAAATTCATTATTCTTTACAAATGGGATAGTAGTTTTAGTAGACTTTACTTCTGGAACTATAGTTTCTGTAGAATTCTGTTGCACTACCTCAGTCCGAACTCTCCCTATCCCTGTCTTTTCACTTTTGATTGTTACATTGTCATTAAAATAAAGTGTTGACCCTACTATTATACCCAAACCTATCTGTCCAAGTACTTTAAACCTACCTTTCAAGCCTTCTTTATTTTTCCTAAATGTCTTGATATAATCATCTATAAAACCTATAGCTCCCATCCATAAAGTTGTAATAATAAGCAAGACTGTATACACATTATCCAATTTAGCTATCAACAACACTGGAATAAGTGTAGCCAAAATAATGATAATCCCTCCCATAGTAGGCGTCCCTGCCTTCTCATTCTGCCCTGTAAGCCCCAAATCACGTACAGTCTCTCCTATCTGTTTCCGTTGCAAAAAACGGATTATACGTTTCCCATAGATAGTAGAAATAAGCAAGGAAAGCATCAAAGCTAAACCTGCACGAAATGAAAGGTATTTATACAATCCCGATCCCGGAAAGTCGTAATATTTTTCAAGATTTTCTAATAAATGGTATAACATTTTTATTTATTGCTTGTTATTATCACAATTTCTTTGTCACGCCTTTTCTTCTTCTTACCTTCATTTTCCTGAAGTGTAATCTTTATAGTGTGAGCATCTACTTTCTGTACATAAGGGTGTTTCCCCTTTATTTTTTTGATTTTACTCTCTAAAACCAAAGTGTTATAAAGTTCTATTTTGAACATCTTTTTCATTTGAGAAATGCATCGTTCAGCTTCTTCTTCGTCTTCTCCCCCCTTTTCTAGCCCTTCTGTATTGATACGCAACTCTCTACCATCCCATTTAAACATCGAAAGAACAAAAGGACTTATATTGCGCGTTCCTATAGCTTTATCCATTGTCAATAATTCCTCAGAAGTAAAACGATCGCATTTCACTTCAAACCCCACTTCTTTATCATCTTTAAAAATCCCTTTTATCATCGAGCGCTTCAATATGTCTACTTTATCAGTAGGAATACTATCTTTTTTCGTTTTTTGATAGTCATAAAGCGATTGCCATTCTTTTGGAAACTGAGGCATATGAACATTTTTCACGCTATTCTTCCCCTCTTCATTGGCCTGTTGCTCCATATCTATCATCTCACTCATATCTACTACCACATCTGTTGAAATAGTAGCATCGTTATGAAAAGTCAAAGTATTGTTCACCTTACAAGATTGCAAACTAAAGAACAATAACATTATAATAATAATATATTTCATAAATAATTCTTTTATTATTCTTGTATAAACCTATCTGATTGACTATAAGCCCATGGAGCTCCATTGTTTTCTATATTGTTCATCATTGCATTCAGTTCTGTAGGTGCTACTGATTGTTCCATTACTAAGTATTGTCTCATATCCATAATTATAGACAATGGATTTATACTCACTGGGCAAACCTCTACACAAGCATTACAACTGGTGCAAGCCCATAGCTCCTCTGCTGTTATATAATCTCCAAGCAATTGCTTCCCATCTTCCTGTATCGCCCCATATCTATCAATCCCTCGACCTACTTCTTCTATACGATCACGAGTTTTCATCATGATAGCTCGTGGCGAAAGCTTTTTCCCTGTAAGATTTGCCGGACACTCATCTGTACAACGCCCGCATTCTGTACAAGTATAGGCATTCATCAATTGTACCCACGTAAGATCTGTAACATCTGATGCTCCAAACTTTTCAGGTGTATTATTCTCTTGAGAAGTAGCAAATGGGTCTACTGTAGGATCTAACATTAGCTTTACTTCTCGTGTTACTACTGGGTTTACCCTAAAAGCTCCTAATGGCCTTACTGAGGCGTAATAAGTATTAGGAAAAGCTAACAATATATGTAAATGCTTAGAGTAGTATAAATAGTTTAAAAAACACAATATTCCTATTATATGTAACCACCAACAACTACGCTCTATAATAACAAGTGTAGTTACTGATAAATTCTGTAATAGCGACTGCAACACTTGGCTCACCGGAAAACTTCCAGCCTGTATGTAATGAGATACCTGAAGCTCTTGTAATTGAGCATCTGCTGCATTCATCAGTAAGAAAAGGCTCATCATCACCATCTCTGCATAGAGAATGTTCATTGCATCCTTTTTTGCCCATCCTTTTAGCTCTACCTTCTGAAAACGTGGTAGTTTTAACACTCTTCGCCTTATCCAAAATACAGTTACTGATACAATTACCAAAAGTGCTAATACTTCAAAGGATGCTATTAAAAAGTTGTAAAATTTCCCTAAAAAGGCAAATACTCTATGCGTTCCAAAAATACCATCTATCAAGATTTCTAAAAGCTCAATGTTAATAATTAGAAATCCAGTATATACAATAATGTGCAATACTCCTACTACAGGACGTATAAGCATCTTTTGTTGCCCTAAAGCAACGCGTAACATATTTTTTAAACGCTCTTTTTTATGCCCTATTACCTCCTCCTCTTTCCCTAATCGTATGTTGCGAATAAGTTTCCGTATATTATAAACAAAAAAGCCTCCTCCTATACAGAGAAGTAGTATGAATACTATGTTAGGAAGAAAGCTCATTATATATTAGTCTATTATTCTGCTTTTTCTTCGTCTTGTGGCTCATATACCTTAGCTTTCTTGCCAAAGAGTGAAAAATGTACATAACGTTTAGGATTCAAACGGAAATCTTGTAAAAGCAATTCTAGCTGCTTAGCCGATTTGTCTAAATCTCTATAAAGCGCTTCATCTTTCATTAATTTGCCTATAGTGCCTTTACCTCCTTCTATATCTGCCAAAAGACTATTAAGGTTGTTAAGCGTCTTTTGTGCATCTGCCACTACTTTATCTAATGACATTTCCGAGAGTTGACCTGATACCTTTGAAAGATCTGTTGTAATTTTATTAGCATTTGTCAAAGTAGCATTCAAATTGCCTTGATTAGCTAGCAACATCTTATTCAAAGTAGCCGACGCTTGATTAAGGTTACGCATAGTCATACTTAGTTCTGCAATAGCTACTTTTAGATCATTAGTCGTTTTAACATCCAATACCCTATTTACCCCCGTAAGAGTAGTATCCGCCTGTAGCAATAAGTTGTCTAACTTCTCTTGAGTAGGCTTAATTGACGAAGAAATAGAAGCAAGCATATCTTCTTGTATAACCCCTTTCAATACATCTCCAGAAACTGCCATAGGTGCATTGTCAAAAGCTGGTATAATCTGCAAACCTGCCCCTCCTAACAAACTGTTATAAAGTTCTGCTGTACTGTTTTTCGAAAACACAAAATCTGCATCACATTCCATAGTGATTTTTATCTGTGCTGTCTTGTCTTCTAGTTCTACAGCCTCTACACTCCCTATCTTTACACCATTTACAGTGATTTGTGTTCCTGTTTTAAGCCCTCCTGAATGTGGAAAATAAGCATAATAAGTCGTCGATTTTCCAAATATCGACTTAGACTTCAAGAAGTTGAAGCCTACAAAAAAAGCTACGATCCCTGCTACTACTATAATTGCAGTCTTTATTTCTTTTGATAATTTCATTGATTTCTATTTTGAGTTTATTTTTCTATTCGTTTCGCTTCTTCTATACTAATACGCCTCCCTTTGTAATACGCTACTACATAAGCATCTTTATAGCCTTTTTTTTTTGCCTTACTCAATAAGGTAAGAGCTTCTCTATGTTTAGATACATTACCGTAATAATATACAAATACACTCCCTTGCTTTTCTGCCGATATAGGAGAGAGCCCCCTAAAATTATACGATTTACTTTCTAATCGTTTAGGACTTGATGAGATCTGTATTTTATATGAAAGATCTGTTGATGAACTCATCCCCTTATCTGTATTATTTCTCAAAGGCACTCGACCTCCTCTCACAGCACTATCTTCCGGAGCTATATATGAGCTCTTGCCTTGTACCCATTTCTTATAGGTAAGAATAGCATTCGCTATGTTCTCAGCAAACTCTTCCTGCCCTTTGGCCGAAGTGAGAAATTTCCGCTCTTCATTATTTGTCAAAAAAGCAGTCTCTATCAAGATACTTGGCATATAAGTTTGGTGTAGCACAATAAATCCCGCTTGTCTCACCCCCCTATTAGTGCGCTTCATTACTCCTGTAAGCTGGTTTTGTACTATTTTAGCAAGCTGAATGCTCTGCTCTAGAAACTCCTCTTGCATTATTGAAACCCCTATCACCGATTCCGGAGAGTTAATATTATACTGGGCATACTTCTTCTTGTAATCATCTTCCATATAGATTACCGAGTTCTCTGTTTTTGCTACCTCAAAATTCTGTTCATTCGCGTGCAACCCCAATACATAAGTCTCAGCTCCATCTACTTGCGTTTCGTGAGCATTACAATGCACTGATACAAATACATCTGCTTTATTCCTATTGGCAATAGCACCCCGCTCATATAAATCGATGAGTACATCGGTCTTACGAGTGTAAATCACTTTGATATCTGGATAGGCTTCTAACTTTTTGCCTACAAGAAGTACTATCTTCAAAACTACATCTTTCTCAAAAATGGTCTTCTGCACTACTTTACCAGGGTCTTTGCCCCCGTGCCCCGCATCCAAAACTACCTTAAAAACAGGTGTTTTCTGTGCGTAAATAGCACCAAAAGTCACACATAATAAAGAGAAAAGAAGAATATATATGTATTTCATCAATATAAATCTGCTTAAAATCGGTGCAAAGGTAGGTATTTTAGTTTAATGTGCCAAAAAATATAAATAAACCCTCATCTTTTAAAATAGATTTTTTTCTCTACAGAACCTCTCTTATAGCCGTCTCATACCTAAATCCTAACCCTCAAAAATACTAAAATAGTCTTTCATAGAGAAAACACTATTTTTTCACTTGAAAACAAAACTATTTTTTTTGATAATAATCAATTACCTATCATTTTGCTAAACTCTTCTTCACTGATCATTTTCACCCCCAATTGTTCTGCCTTCTCCTTCTTGCTTGGTCCCATATTATCCCCTACAACTACATAGCTTGTTTTTGAAGAAATAGATGACCCTACTTTGCCTCCATGTTGCTCTATCAAGGCCTTAAGTTCATCTCGAGAATACAAATGAAAAACTCCCGAAACCACAAAAGTAAGTCCTTTTAAGATATCTGTCTGCCCTTCGGTTACTTGTTCTGAAAGAGAAAATTGCAACCCATACCCCTTTAGCCTATCTATAAGACTGCGATTGTAGTCATCTGCAAAAAAGCTTACTACACTATTTGCTATCTGGTTTCCTATCTCATCTACCTCCACCAGCTCTTCTACTGTTGCTCTCTCAAGGGCTTCAATAGTTTTGTAATGGCGTGCCAATTTCTTAGCCACAGTCTCGCCTACATATCTAATCCCTAATGCAAAAAGTACTCGCTCAAAAGGTATCTCTTTAGATTTCTCTATCCCTTTCACTATGTTCTCCGCACTTTTTTGTGCCATACGTTCCAAAGGCAATAACTTCCCTACTGTTATATCATACAAGTCTGCATAAGTATGAATCACTCCTGCTCTGAAAAGCAAAGCTACTGTCTCTTCTCCCAATCCTTCTATATCCATCGCTTTGCGCGATATAAAATGTTGTATCTTCCCCGTAATTTGGGGCGGACAATTATTGCTATTGATACAATAATGTTGCGCTTCACCTTCATTGCGCACCAATTCACTACCACACTCTGGGCAATGTGTTATATATTCCACTGGCTTAGCATTAGCCTCTCGTTTCTCCAAATTTACCCCTACTATCTTAGGTATAATCTCTCCTCCTTTTTCTACATATACCGAGTCTCCTATCCGAATATCAAGCTTCTCTATTTGGTCTGCATTATGCATCGAAGCTCGCTTCACTACGGTCCCTGCTAAAAGTACTGGCTTGAGATTTGCCACTGGAGTAATTGCTCCTGTACGACCCACTTGATAAGAAATACTCTCCAAAACTGTATCTACTTGCTCTGCCTTAAATTTATAAGCCATCGCCCAACGAGGCGATTTTGAAGTATACCCCAACTCTTCCTGCTGAGCTATACTATCTACCTTCACCACTACTCCATCTGTCTCATAAGGCAACGTATGGCGCTTTGTATCCCACTCGTTGATAAACTCCATCACTTCAGCTGTAGAATGACACAGTTTTGATATATTAGGAACCTTAAAACCCCATTCTCGCGCCTTCTCCAATCCTTCAAACTGACTCTTTATCCCTGTATTGCCTACCAAAAAGTACAACAAACAATCCAATCCTCGCTTCGCTACCTCTGCTGTGTCTTGTAATTTCAAACTCCCACTAGCAGTATTACGCGGGTTCATAAAAGGGTCTTCTCCTGCTGCTATGCGCTCTTTATTTAGTGCTTCAAAAGCTTTTTTAGGCATTACAATCTCCCCACGAATATAAAAACGCTCCGGATAATCTCCTTTTAACTGTAAAGGTACCGAGCGAATTGTCCGTACATTAGCCGTTATATCATCTCCCTGTATACCATCTCCTCGCGTAGTCGCCTGCTTTAGTTGCCCATTTTCATACAGCAAATCTATAGAAGCTCCATCATATTTTAACTCACAAGTAAAGTTAATTTCCCTACTCCCTAAAGCCTTAATAATACGTTGCTCCCACTCTTCCAAATCTTCTTTAGAATAAGAATTATCCAAAGAATACATACGATATTCGTGTACTACTGTCGGAAAATTCTTAGTAATACTCCCCCCTACTCGCACCGTAGGCGAATTCTCATCGTAAAACTCTGGATGTGCCTGCTCCAAAGCTTGCAATTCCTTGAGCTTTTGGTCAAACTCATAGTCCGAAATAGTAGGTGTATCAAGCACATAATAATTATAATTGTGCTCATTAAGTTCCTTGCGAAGTTGCTGTATCTTTTCTTTCATAACATTATTTTTTTTTACAATTGCCCTTATATTGCTTACTCTTATCTAAGTACCCTATCTGGCTCTTTCCTCTTATCCCATTTCAAGTCCGAAAGCATAGATGCCTTGATACCAATAAAGAAATACCAAGAAGTACGATAACCAAAAGGCGTAAACTGAAAACTCATCCTAAAACTACTCAAATCCCTCTCAAAACGCATCTGGGTATAGGTAAAACCTTGATTTACAAAATCATAACCACTCGACAACCCCACTTGCCATTTAGGCGTAAGCGATACATTCCCCGAAAACATCAATGAGTTGTTAGATATATTACTCTCACGAGCCATATTCGTATAAGTAAGCGAGTGTGCAAGCGTTAAATCCCAAGGTATTACAGCACGATAATATTGCTTCTTGCCCTCCTTCTCTTCCTCATTCCCTTTTTCGTTATTGCTCATATCATGCACCTCACTCAGTGGCTTAGACGAACCAAAAAGATCATCTGTCCTACCCCCTGCTACATTACCCGTCTGTTTATTCTTATTCTTGTCCTTCTTATCTTTGTTTGAAAACGAATAATTAGTAGATATATTAGCATTGGTAAGCCTAAAAAGACTACCCCCATTATCTATATTCCACTTCTCCATTTGTCGCCCATTATTGTCTATCGCATAAGGATTCAATGTCGCACCAAAATTCACCCCAAGCTTCCCATTAAAAAACGAAGTACCCCCCGTAATATTCAGCGGACTAAATTGCTTCGTTATCACATTATAATTAGAACTAAAATTAAGACTGTTCAACAACATCACCTTCTTTGGCTCCCCTTCAACACTGTCTTTTTGGCGTACCTTAGCCTCAAAAGTATTCGCCAATGAAAAACCTATCGATTGAGACTCCCCTAAACTCGGCGTACCGTAAATCCCCCCTTCAAAACGAGTGTATTGAGACCTATTGCCATAAGCATCTGAAATATAATAATCATAATACTGATCAAAAGAAGGATTATATCCATAACTCACCGATGGACGCATCACATGTCTAAGTGCCTGTATCTTTGAATTCTTGCCAAAGCGAAAAGTACCATAAATAGTCGTCCCAAGACTCGCACCAAGATTATACGTCATAAACCTATCAAAACCTCCAAGTGTATCAATACCTATCTTTCCTGTATTACTGTTAAAATTACTCTTGCGTATCGTCCTAAATTGCCAAGTCTCATTGATAGAAGAATTTAACCCCAATGTCACATATTTAAAAAGCTTAGCCGTCGTACTCACCGGTATAGAATGACGCACCCCATTCTTCGCCTCATCAAACATCTTCTTTGTAAAGAAAAGACTGTCATAAGTAGAAAAACGATTGTCAGCCTGCATACTATACTGAAAATTCAAACTCTTGATAAGCCCCTTCTTTGTCTGCCCCTCACGCGCAAAAGGATAAATACGCTCCATACTCGCCCGCATCGATGGCAAAGTCATATCTATACTCTTAGTATTCGTGTTCTGTGAGTGCGATGCCGATAACGAAAGATTAATAGATGGATACGCCGGAAATGTCTTAGAATAAGATATAGACGACATCATCGTATTATTCAAAAAATTAGAAGTATTTACCTGATTATAAGACTCCTGATAATACCTGCTATTGCTCGATAAGTTCACTGATGCCGAAAAATTAGAATTCGGGTTAGACTTGTTATCCTTACTATGCGACCACTGAATATTATACATTCGGCTACCCGAATAATCAGGCAAACCTTTCATACTATAAATATTATTCTCAAACGAAAGATTAAAACTCCCTGAATATTTATAACGCTTCATATAAGCTGATTGCGCCCTGAGCCCATAACTGCCATTCGTATAATAATCCCCCGTAAGAGATAAATCAAAATTATCACTAATCACAAAATAATACCCTATATTTTGCAGAAAATAACCACGATTATTCACCTCCCCAAAAGTAGGAAATATAAGACCTGAAGAACGCCCCGATACCATAGGATAATATGCAAACGGAATCGCCAAAGGTGTCGGTATATCCACTATATACATATTGCTAAAACCCGCAATAATCTTCTTCTTCGGCACAAACTTCGCCTTATACACTTTTATATAATAATCAGGATCATCAAGATCTTCCGCCGTAGTAATTATAGCATTACGCATAAAATAAGTCGAATCATTCTCCTTCTTGATAATTTCCCCCTTCACATTATTCTCATCCTGCTTCGTATAAGCATTCCGAATAATCGCCTTCTGGCTCCGATAATTAAAACGTATAGAATCAGGCTCTATCACATCACTACCCTGCTTAAATACAGGATGCTGACTGTATTCCCCCATACTATCCTTACGCCTTCCCGCATATACCTCCCCCTTCTGATAATTAATCACATCTACTCCCGCACTAATATCTATATCTGTGTATTGCACATTCGTCTCATTATACAAAATAATCTCATTCTTCACCTTATTAAATACAATACTATCCTTAGCCTTATATTTCACAATATCCTCCAAAGCATTCTTAGGCTTCTTCAGCGTATCATTCTTAAGACTATCCTTCTCCTTCCCTCTAGGCTTCTTAGGCTTTTCTCGACGACCTCGACGGTCATTCTTTCGCACTACCGAATCTTTTTTGATTGTATCGCGCAATACCCCCACAGAAGCATAATTAAAACCTCCTGTCCTAAAGGCAAAAACCTCAGCATACCACAAGCAAGAGCATATTACTAATAAGCTGATAATAAATGTTATTTGACGTTTATAATGTAGCAAAGTCCTTTCGTTATTGTTTTATTGAGGGGTCAAAAATACAACTTTTTTTTTAATACACAAAATACCAACCACTACTCTACTCAACAAATTATTACCACATCCTCCCCTACCATTCCTCTTAACTTAAAGAAAGCTTGGAGCTAACTTGGAACAAACTTGGAGCAAGTTTAATAACTCCCCAATTTGCTAATTTGCTAACTATTCACTACCTTTGCACGCTCAAAATACAAAAAAATAATGTTCGACTTACAAAACACCCTAAAACCTTACATAATAAAAGCTATACAAGAGCTCTATAATACCAATATAGAAACTATTGAATTACAACAAACAAGAAAAGACTTCACTGGAGATATTACCCTCGTGATATTCCCACTTCTACGTCATATCAAAGGAAATCCCGAACAAATAGGGCAACAAATAGGTGCCTACCTAAAAGAAAACATAACCGATTTAGTAACCGATTTCAATGTCATCAAAGGTTTTCTAAATATCGTTATAGCCGATAACTATTACATCAACTTCCTAAACCAAATAAAAAATAACCCTCACTACGGCCTCGCAACTCCCAATAGCAAAGAAGCCATATTAGTAGAATATTCATCTCCTAATACCAACAAACCTTTGCACTTAGGCCACATCCGCAACAACCTCTTAGGATATTCTGTAGCCGAAATACTAAAAGCAGCCGGACATAAAGTGTATAAAACCCAAATCATCAACGATCGAGGAATACACATCTGTAAATCAATGATTGCTTGGCAACGATTTGGTAATGGAGAAACCCCTGAAAGTACAGGATTAAAAGGAGATAAATTAGTAGGAAACTACTATGTCGCATTTGATAAAGCATATAAAGAAGAAATACAAGAACTAATAGCTCAAGGTAAAACCAAAGAGGAAGCTGAAAGACAAGCTCCTATATTTATAGCTGCTCAAGAGATGCTTCGAAAGTGGGAAGCTGGCGACCCCGAAGTAATAAAACTCTGGAAACAAATGAATAGCTGGGTATACGATGGATTCGCTGTTACTTATAAGAATTTAGGCGTAGACTTCGATTCATATTACTACGAAAGCAATACCTATTTATTAGGAAAAGACATCGTAGAACAAGGGCTACAAAAAGGTATATTCTTCAAAAAAGAAGATGGCTCCGTTTGGTGCGACCTCACCGCTGATGGATTAGATGAGAAACTCGTCCTCCGCGCCGACGGTACCTCCGTATACATTACCCAAGATATGGGTACTGCCTCCCAACGTGCAAAAGACTACCCCGATGTAAAAGGAATGGTATATACAGTAGGAAACGAACAAGATTATCACTTCAAAGTCCTATTCCTCATCCTTAAAAAATTAGGATTCGATTGGGCTAAACACCTATACCACCTCAGCTATGGTATGGTAGATTTGCCTAGTGGAAAAATGAAAAGCCGTGAAGGTACCGTTGTAGATGCTGATGACCTCATTGTTGAAATGACTGAAACCGCTAAAGAAATATCACAAGAACTCGGCAAACTTGATAGCTACTCCGAAGCACAAAAAAAAGCTTTGTATCACACTATTGGCCTAGGAGCCTTAAAATACTATATATTAAAGGTTGATCCTAAAAAACGTATTTTGTTTAACCCTAAAGAATCTATCGATTTCCAAGGAAATACAGGCCCTTTTATACAATATACATACGCCCGTATACAATCCATTTTACGCAAATATGCAGAGATGAACCTATCTGCACCCCAAGAAATATTACCAAATGAATTATTAGAAAAAGAGAAAAACTTACTAAAGAGTTTGTCCCTATTCCCCTTTATAATAACAGAAGCTGCCGAAAATTATAGCCCAGCTATTATAGCTAATTATGTATATGATTTAGTAAAAGACTTCAATTCATTTTACCAAAATATATCCATTTTAGGAGAAGAAAATCCAGAAAAACTCAGATTTAGAGTAACTCTTTGCCTAAAAATAGGAGAAATAATAGCAATATCATTTAGAACTCTTGGTATACAAGTACCTGAAAGAATGTAGCTTACAAAACAACAATAAAAAAGTTTAAAAAAAAGTTACTAAAAAATTTGCAGAAATAAATATTTGTCATACCTTTGCACCGCAAATGAGAAAAGAAATCAATTGTAAATTTACTGAAGAAAAATAACAAGCGAAAATAGCTCAGTTGGTAGAGCGCAACCTTGCCAAGGTTGAGGTCGCGGGTTCGAACCCCGTTTTTCGCTCTCTTTTTATGTCTACATAGAGAAGCTCGGATGGTGGAATCGGTAGACACGCTGGACTTAAAATCCAGTGGGCAGTAATGCCTGTGCGGGTTCAAGTCCCGCTCCGAGTACAACCCTCAACTATAACCCTTTGAACTTCAAAGGGTTTTATTTTTTTAAGGGCTGATTTAGCCGACATTTAGCCGAAAACTTTCAAAAAACCATTTTTCAGGGGTGTTTTTTACCTCCTGAATGTAACTATAAAAAATAAAATCACCGCCTCGTTATAGGTAGTGATTTTTTCTTTTTTATAAGGCGTAAAAATTCCACTGTTTTATGATTGCCTCCTGACTTTATACAAGTGTACGTTTTTTAACACTTGTTCTTTTTATCTCCCACACTTAACACGTAACTTCTAAGTGTTTAAAAATACTGCCATTTACTGTATACCTACTGACAAAAGAGAATAAACATACACGGGCGGGGTATATTGAAAAATATTGAATGATGATCACCTCCAACTATATTAAAAACTATAAAAAGCACCTTTTGTGTGGTCCTGCTGTTAGTTAGTTCTGTTTGGCTGTTAGGTTGCAACTTACAACCTTTTGCCCTGTTAGGTTGCAACCTTTTGAGGTATGCTCAATTTTGAGCAGTGGTTATCATTCAGGAGGTTTCCAAAATTATCTGGAAGCCTCTTTTTATAAAGGCGACAAAAATCAAAAAAAAGCATTTGCTTTTATAAAGAGGCAAAAATTTACAATCGCTTCAAAAACGAAAAAATATTTGTTCCTGATTTGCCTTTTTATATAAGGCGCAAAAAATACCCCTGCTCAAATATAAGCAAGGGTAAAAATATAATAACATAAAAACACAATGAAAAAAATAAGTCAATTTTTCATTATTTCGTTCTTTGCGATACAAGTGTATTACTACACGGGTGATAATTAAAAAATGAGCCGTTTCCGTTCATTTTTGAATGACATTATTTTATTCTTTTAGTTTTAAGTTTTGACTTTTTGCCGTGTAGTTAGCAAACTTAATCTTATTTATCAATTCAGTTGCCTCGTCCGTATCTAATATTGCACGGACTTTTGTAGGCTCGCCCTCTTTGGGGGTAACCTCAATTTCTAATGATACAAACCAAAAACACGCCTCTTTGTGTACTTTTGTCGTAATTCTAACATTTGCTTCTTTTTCCATAAATCGTTTTTTTTGAATGTTTATAAATCTAATGATAATTGATTTTTTAGATCACTACCTCGCATTATAGATCTTGTACCCTCTGATTTGTTATAATAACGATTGCGTACCTGCTTCGCCAACTGGTTTATGATAGTTTTCTCAAAAACTGGTTTAACGCCCGTGTGTGGTAATAACAAACTACAAAGCAATGAATATAAATGCTCGTCTGTATCTTTTACGTGCATTATAGTATTCGTACGAATATAACGCGCATTCTCTTTTTCTAACTCCAAACTGATGCCCGTTATAACACACTTACGGGGGTAGTCTTTTGATAACGGTTTAAGGTCTGTTTTTTGAGGTGATTTGCTATCACTCTTCTTTTTGCTCTTAATTTTATCGTCTTGTAACGATATCACACTATAATTAAACGGTGATTTCGTTACAAACTCACTTTTTTGCCGTGTGTCTTTTTGGCCATCATAGGGCGGTGATTTCGTTACAAACTCACTTTTTTGCCGTGTGTCTTTTTGGCCATCATAGGGCGGTGATTTCGTTACAAACTCACTTTTTTGCCGTGTGTCTTTTTGGCTATCATTTGCATCCGTTGGTTGCGGTGTTGCTGGTAGTGTATAATCACCTGCTTTGCCCTCAATCGTGGCGTTGTAGCCCGCTATCATTTGCCGTTGTATTTGCCCTTTATAGTTATCCGAATGCTTCTCAATTAGGGTGTTTAATCGGTCTTTTTCTCTGTGTCGCTCTATTCTTGTTAGCCTCTCCCAAAATGTTCTATTTTGGTAGTCTTTTAGTTTTGTCCGATTTGCCTCTGTTAGTTCCTCCGTGTTTATACTATAATCGTAATAAATCACCTCGTTAAATTCACTGCAAAGAAAGTCAAACGCCTGCTTTAAAGTCGTTTCATTAATATCTGCAAGGGTGCTAATGTTTATACCTGCTTTCTCAATCAGTTTGCGCATTTTGGTTATTTTAACCTCTACTCTTATCACCTCATTAGGCAATAAGTATTGTTTGCCCTTATCATAGATTTTAACGATATATTCACCGTGTTTAAACTGCTTGTAAGTCCACCCGTCCTCGTCCTTTGCCTCTGTTATGCTTTTGCCTTTGTGATATAGTAGCCCGTCAATAAATCTAACTACCTGAAAGGGTACAATATTATTTATACCTATCTCAATATTTTGCAAGGTGCAAACGTGCTGGCTAATATCAAGCACCCCGCAAAGGTGAGCGATCGTTTCTGTAATACTCTCAAAAGTGAACAAATCACCATTAAAGCCCTTATAATCATTTATGCGCCTCTTAGTTTTAGCATTATACATATTTACCACGCTTTTTAATTCGCTACGGTATTTGTGCAAACTACCTTCAAGCAAAAAGCCATTTTTGGCGGTCGTTACTCTCATATTTTTGTATAAATACGTTTGTTTGAATATTTCACCTGTTTGAGGGTCGCTTTTGGTAATTCCAAT
This sequence comes from uncultured Capnocytophaga sp., assembly GCA_963521335.1. Lineage (GTDB taxonomy): Bacteria > Bacteroidota > Bacteroidia > Flavobacteriales > Flavobacteriaceae > Capnocytophaga. The sequence goes on along the minus strand of CAUQUO010000020.1, from coordinate 17,517 downwards.
AGCAAACGTACCCGCTTCGCAAAGTTCCTGAAAGCGGGTATCGTTGCGGTAATTGATAAATGCTTTAAAATAGTCAATCATAGCCCTAAAGTCTTTTTTATGTACCCTATTTGGCTACTTATAAACGCCCCTACCTCGTTGGCGGGCGGGTAATAGTTAGGGTACTCAAAAATTACCATTCTGCTGTTATCGTATTTAAACACGAAAAACAAAAACGACACTTTGCGCGTGTAGCCGTTCGCCTGCTTTTCTGATATATCACCAAAATAAATTAAGTTGTGGTTTGTAGCAAATAGCCCCGTAATTGGGTCGCTCCATTTGCCACGCTTGCCGTTATTCATTGAGGCGTTTTTATACCAAAAATAAACGCTTTGCGACTTGTTAAAGTGCCTTTGTAGTGATATGTTTGCAAAGTCTTTAATGCGTGTCTTTGCCTCGTTACCTCTTATACGAATACGCTCGAAATGCTTCACCTCCTTATATTTGTCAGAGGTCTCTACCCTATCAAAAGAATGTATTATAATTTCGTGTCCCATTGCTTTATTTGTTTTTAAGGTTATTGCACTCTCTGAAAAAAGTATCTATATCTATACCCCCATCAAAGAATGCACAAATTAAACTACTGAACGCTTCAGAGGTTACCACCGTACCGTTTGACTCGTCCCCGTTGGTGAGTCCCATTACATAACCAATAAGGGTGTAATGCGGTACTATATCCAACGATGCTAAAACATTGTGTAATTTATCCTGCCAGTTCCAAAGATTGGATACTAACGCCAAAAACTCCACAACCTCGCTTTGTTGTAACGCTACCCCCTGCATTGCCATTTTCATCACCTTGTAATAAGGCGATAAGTCTAATTTAGGGAGGTTAGCCTCCTCAAAAAAAGTATTTAGGCGGTGTCCACTATGTAGCCCCTCGATAATGTACAAGGGTATGTTAAACTCTGTACCAGTACTGTCGTGAAAATCTAAAATATCACCTACCACGTACGCATTTTCTGTAGCCTCTGATACTAATTCAAAGGCAATGTTTTTAAAAAGATTGCTGTTTAAAATTCTCATTTTCTTATTATGTTTAAAGGTTATTATACTAAGTTAAAATATTGTGCTTGTGCTGGTGAGCAAAGGGCTATTACTTTGTTAAGGCTTCGCTTGTGTAGGTTGCTCAATATGGTATGCAGTTTATTATCTAAATCATTCCAAAAGCCCCAAGTATAGCCCGCTGTATTACCCCCGTCTATATACTGATAACAAGTATTAAATGCGTTAATGTTACGGGCTATTTGCTCAATACGTTCAGGCGTTGCGGTTACCTTTTTACCTCTTTTAGGGTGTCTTAATCGGTAACTTTGCCAAGCAGATTTTAAAGCACTTGCAAGGGTGCGATACACGGGGCGCAACTCATTATAAAGGCGGTGTGCTTCTTTAAATACCCTGCTTCTAAAACTGTTATTTGCTACTTGATTTTTCATAGTGTTTAAATATTAATGTTTAATTTTTACGGTGCAAATATAATACATATATTTAAAGCCACCAAACAAATTTAAATATTTTTGTTGTTGTTTTTAGTTGTTTTTTAAACATATATATTTAAAACATTGTTTTTCATTGATTTAAAAACAATAAAATATTTTTGTATTTTAATCATAAATATTTAATTTTGCACCGCATTTTTAAACAAATAGACTATGTTACGTATTAAAGAAGTACTTAAAGAAAAAGGGATAACACTAAAAGACCTTGCAATAATGTTAGGTATTACGAACGTTGCTTTATCGCGAATTGTTAATGGTAATACCACTATTGAAACACTTCGTAAAATCGCCTATGTTCTTGATGTAGATGTTAGGGACTTAATAGAGCCTACGAAAAGCACTTTTAAACGCCCCTTATTTATCAAAGACGATAACGGGGTATTATTAGAGGTCGGTACACTCAATTTTCAAAAGTCCCAAAGCACCCCGCCTGAAAGCCTTCAGGAGTAGCCCGCCAGGGATATGCACCGCAACGGCTATGATTGTCCAATTTTGGACGGCAATATTTTTTGCCAACCTATTAACACCCTCCCCGTATCTGGGTAGGGTGTTTTTTATTTGCTATTCAAAAAAATATTCATACCTTTGCCACGTGTGAATTTGCACACCCACAATTTTTAAAAACGCATACAAAGGGGCTACGTGCCTCTTTGTTTGTTTTTACCCCTCTTTTAGCCGTATTAGGGCACTATCTACCTCGTGCCGTTTGTAGTATATACGCGCACCTATACCGTACGCTTTTAACTTCCCTTGTTTCGTCCAGTGGTGCAAAGTACTCATATTGATATTAAGCATTTTTTGCACCTCCTTACGTGTTAAGTACTCCGTTGGCTCTTTTGGCTGAAAATCTTTTTTTAGTTCTTTAAGTTCAGCACGCACCCCCTCCAAAATCATTGCTTGCAATTGCGCGGGGGTAGTTTGAATAAATTGTACTGCTTCCATTTTTCTAATGATTGTTTTTGTTTGTTTGCGGTGCAAAGGAATATTAGGTAAAAATTAAGTAGTACTTAAAAAGAATGAATGAATAATAATAAAAACGAAAAAGGCTCTAAGGAATAACCTTAAAGCCTTTGTATATAAGCAATTAGAATATGTTATAACTTTTTAGCGGTGTAACCTAACTTCTGTAATATTTGCCACGCTTTCTCTTTATGTATCTTTTTTGGTGCGTTTCGTTGGTCTGTATCGGGGCTGATAATCGGGTTTATATAGGTTTGTAAAGTCTTTGCTTCACCCCCTATAATAGCGCTCAATAAAGAGGCTATTTTATTAGCGTTGTTAATCGGATATGCTGTTTTTATTAGGTAATCAAAAATACCCAACTCCTGCAATATAGCAAGTTTCGTCTTTGTATCCGTACCCTTTGAAAAGTCTATCAATTCAGGTTCAGGAGGGGGAGGCGTTGCGGTGCTTTCCTGCTGTAATATAGTAGTATTTATTTCGTTATCTAACTCTACAAGTTCATTTTTCAATTTCACACACGATTTGCCTTCATCTAACATTTTCCCTACTTCAGGCATTGATAGTATTCCTTTGCCCCTTTCCTCATAACGTGCGCTAAAAACCTCTTCTACTAACCAAATAACATCATTGAGAGTTTTTACCCATTGTTGTATTTGTTCAGACAACCTTTTTAACATAGATATATTATAGTTGTCTGTACACTTTTTTATAAGTTGTTCTTTTTTGAGCGTTTCACCATTATAACCGTGTTTGATAATCTTTTTAATATTATCACGGTCTGTATTTTTAGACTCTCTAACAACTAAAATATAATCAATTGTAAATTTTTCAGCATTATCTTTTATCTTATCATCTTTATCAAAAACATTTTGATATAAATAATCTGTAAAAGACTCTTTTTTAATATTTTCTTCTGTTTCTAATATATCTTCTAATATATTCATTTTACCACAATTTTTTAAAAACATTATTTAATATTATTCAGGGCTACCTTCCTATATTATTTTAAGACCAGTAACAACAAAATTTGTATTCACTTCCTGCTTTTCAGGAGCGTACCACCCCTCCATTTTTGCAAGTTGTTCAATCGCTCTCAACTGGTCTCTAAATGTAGGGTATACTTTGCCCTCGTCCGTATCATACGGCTCGCCCCTTGCTATATCCGAAAGATATTGCAACACCTCTAAACGTGTCGGCAAATACGTTTTTTCCTCTTCTACACCCTTTGCCACCTCTTTTGCAATTAGGGTGTCCATTACCTTGCTATTCCACGCCTTTAACTCCTTTTGAGCCTCTTTCCAATCGCGTACAAAAGTCCTTTCAGACTTTCCAAAAGTCGCTATATACATTGTTAGAAAGTCTCTATAACCATTCATAGGGTATTTTCTAAGTTCATTAAATAACCACTTTTGTCGTATTTCTGTTTTTGTCATATCTTTACAAGTTTTTTTATTATCCTATTTTCGTCCTCAAAGGTTTTAATGTAGGAACGTTTACCGCCTCCAACTCTTGCAACCTATTAGCCGTTTGCAGTAGGTAGTCCGTTGCGGTTTTACCTATGTATGCTAAAAACGTGCTTTCCTTTGTGTGTCCTGTCATTTGCATAATAAAAGCAGTCTCCAATTTGCCATATAGGTTTGTCGCAAATGAACGCCTACACGTGTGAGAGCCTACCAGTTGCCACTTCTCAAACACGCCCTTAACTGTCCTTTTCACTCCCTTACTCGTGTAGTTACCCTTATCGTCCTGCTCTATAATATTACCCTTATCGTCTACCATACACACTTTGGAATGCTCAATAAGTTCGTTAATACCCGCCAATTTGCACACCTGCTTTATATACTGGTCAAACTTCTGTACCGATATTTTGTAAGGAAGTCCGTTATTCCTGATAGTGTTTATTTCCTGCAATGCTCCAACAATCGGAATGCGTGCTATTTTGCCCGTCTTTTGCTGTTTAAGTTCTACATACTCCACCCCGTCAATATGCTGTACAAAATTGCTTTCTGTAAGGTCTAACAAGTCGCCCCCGCGTTGTCCTAACAAGCACCCTAATAATAACCATTTGCGGGCGTTATCCAAACTTTTATTTTCAATCACACAACCACGCACCCTTTCCAAGTCCAACGTATTAAGATACACGGGCGTTTCTTTGTCAGGCGTTCCCTTTCCTACTTTTGTCAGTTGCGGGCTGGTTTCCATTCCCAATGTTTGCGCCTCGTTACATACTGCTTTCAAGTTATCAATAATTTTTAAAGCATAACTATCTTTATACCCTCGCTTATTCATTAGCCAACCCAAAAACACTTTTTCAAAGGGGGTGTTTATATCCTTTGCCTTGTATCGTTTGCGGGTGTACGCCTGATAGTCTATAAAAATACTTTTGAGGGTGTGATATGATTTCACACGGCTAACAGATAGCCCCAAAGTACCCCGTGCGTTTTTACGTGTGGAGGCGTTCTGTATGATATGGTCTATTAGTTCGGTAATTAGGTCGCTTTGCTTTGTTGCGGTATCTGTTATTCGTTTAAAGTGTATATCCACTTTGTCTTTTAACCATTGCGTATTAATCACCTCGCCCCGTTGGTCTGATAGGTTCACACACTTTTCAATGAATTGCCGTAAGGCGTTCAGGTCTATTGCTGTATTCTTATGCTCTATTGCAGTAGTCTTTGGCAGTTGCTTTGCCACGCTCCACGCTTTAGGGTCTATAAATAGCCCCGTTTTACATTTGTAATCTTTATCTCTACTAATAATCAAACGAACGTATATAGGAGCGTTATCACTTTTGCTTTGAAGAATGAATTTTATAACCATATTACAACCACTATTTTTAAAAACACCGCAAAGATAAAAATAAAAAAATACACCTCCAAAAAGTTAGCCGACATTTAGCCGAAAATTAGCCGAAAATATGCAATTTTATACAATATCATACAATCACCACACACTACTAAAACACTCTTTAAATATCTGTTTTTCATATAATTACATACTAAAAATTAAGCACTTACAAAAGCCCTGAAAATACGTGGTTACAGTCCCGCTCAGAGTACAAATTAAAAACACTACCTATAAATAGGTAGTGTTTTTTTACTTATATATTTGACTATAAAAACAACTGTAACATTTGCTGTCTCTAATATATTTTATAAGAAATTTAAATATCTCTAGCACTCAAGAAGATGAGATAACTCAGCCTATTGAAATGACACTAGATTAGTAACTTTTCTTGATAAAATAGAAGTGATTGTAATACTCTTTTTTGAAGTATGTGATGCCCTTTAGCTTCTGAATATAGAATCTCCTTGCAAAATGAAAAATAAAAAAGGGAAAGCTTAATAAAAACTCCTTCCCTTTTCCTTATTTTATTTTTGTTTTAAAAATATTTACTTACATGGAAAGCAACCAAACCATCAATTGGTTTTCTAAGCACAGTTCCTAACTTAAGATTGTTTTCAGCTAAAACTTCTTCCAAAATATCTTGGAGGAAAAAAGCGATACTACCTACGAAGTTGATAGGCACTTCGTAGCGATCTTCATATTGAGAAATCCAGTGGTCTACAAATAGTTGCATACCTTTTCTCACCATATCGCGACAATATTCGTGATTTTTGTTTTCAACCACAAATTTTGCAAAAGTAGCCAAATAACTATTAGGGTTAGGCATTTTGTACAAGTGGTTTTTAATCACATCTGAACCCAATTCATATTGGTTTTCAAATTTTTGTACAAGATCTGATGGCATTTTCTTGAAGTAATAGTCGATAATCAAGCGTTTGCCATAGAAGTTTCCACTTGATTCGTCCATCAAAATATAGCCTAATGAATCTACTGCTTGGTATAATTCTTTACCATTCCAATAAGAGCAGTTAGCTCCTGTACCTAAGATACATACAATAGCTTTATCAGTAGGGGCTGTAGTAGCGAATACAGCAGCATAAGTATCTTCTTTTACTTCTATTTTAGCGTTTTTGAAGATAGTTGCTAAGCTACGTTCTACAAAGTAACGAATGCGCTCAGTGCCACAACCAGCACCATAGAAATAAATTTCGGATACTGAATTTCTATTTTCAAACAATTGATAATTGGTGGTAATACGCTCTACGAGAATTTCTTCTGTAAGTACTTCGGGGTTCAACCCTAAAGTTTGCGTAAAAAATATTTTTTCACCTTTGCTATTTAAAGCAGTCCAATCCGCCTTAGTAGCACCACTGTCTACAATTAAAATCATATCGTTTCGGTTTTTAAATTATTATTATTTTATTAAAAAAAAGGTGAGTTTACCCCTAAGTTGGGCAACTCACCTTTTTTAAGAATTACAATTTAGCAACGTGTTGTGCTAAATCTACTAATTTGTTTGAATAACCAGTTTCGTTATCGTACCAAGAAACTACTTTGAAGAAGTTAGCACTCAAGCCGATACCAGCTTTAGCATCGAAAATAGAGGTATTTTTGCAACCTACGAAGTCTTGAGAAACTACAAGGTCTTCAGTATATCCAAGGATACCTTTCAATTCACCTTCAGATGCTTTTTTCATAGCAACGTTGATTTCTTCAAGTGTAGTTGATTTTTTAGTACGGAAAGTCAAATCAACCACTGAAACGTCGGCAGTAGGAACGCGGAAAGCCATACCGGTAAGTTTACCATTGAGTTCAGGGATTACTTTACCTACAGCTTTAGCAGCACCAGTGCTTGAAGGAATGATGTTGCAAAGAGCAGAACGTCCACCTCTCCAATCTTTTTTAGAAGGACCATCTACTGTTAATTGAGTAGCGGTTGTAGCGTGAACTGTAGTCATTAAGGCTTCTTCGATACCGAAGTTATCGTTCAATACTTTAGCGATAGGAGCCAAGCAGTTGGTTGTACAAGAAGCGTTAGACACGATAGTATCAGTAGGTTTTACTGATTTGTGGTTTACACCCATTACAAACATAGGAGCATCAGCTGATGGAGCAGAAATTACTACTTTTTTAGCACCAGCATTGATGTGAGCTTGAGCTTTTTCTAAAGTGGTGAAGATACCAGTACATTCAGCAACTACATCGGCGTGTACTTCGTTCCATTTAAGGTTGTTAGGGTCTTTTTCAGCAGTGATACGTACTACTTTACCATCTACTACTAAGTGACCATTTTCTACTTTCACGTCACCTTTAAAAGTTCCGTGAACTGAGTCGTATTTCAAAAGGTAAGCGATGTAATCTACATCTAAAAGGTCGTTAATACCAACGATTTCTACGTCGGCTCTTTCATAAGCAGCACGGAATACAAGACGACCAATACGTCCGAAACCGTTAATTCCAATTTTTACTGACATAATTCTGTTAAATTTAATTTATTCGTTATTTAATTTCAAATTTGTTACGTTACTAAGTTGCCATTATTTCGGCTACACGGAGGAGTTCCATATCGATTTTAGAACTACCTTTGATAGCTTTTTCAAGCGGAGTGAGTTCCATTTTATTGTTACGGATACCCACCATATAGTTAGATTTACCTTCAAGGAGTGATTCTACAGCTTTAACCCCCATACGGCTTGCTAAAACACGGTCGAAACAAGAAGGAGCACCTCCACGTTGCATGTGACCTAATACTGATACACGCACATCGTAATCGGGGTGATGTTGTTCTACGTATTCTTTAAGTTCAAATACATTTTTACCAATTTTATCACCTTCGGCTACTACTACCAAGCTAGAAGTTTTACCTGTGCTACGGCTTTTTTCCAAAGATTCGAGTAGCTTTTTGAGCCCTATATTCTCTTCAGGAATCAAGATCTCTTCAGCTCCTGCTCCTACCCCAGAGTTCAAAGCGATGTGACCTGCGTCACGCCCCATTACTTCTATGAAAAACAAGCGGTTGTGAGAGCTTGCAGTATCTCTAATCTTATCGATAGCGTCGATTACAGTGTTGAGAGCGGTATCATATCCTAAAGTAAAATCGGTACCATAAATATCATTATCAATAGTACCAGGGATACCCATTACAGGGAAGCCAAATTCTTTGTTGAACAAGAGCGCTCCAGTGAAAGAACCGTCACCTCCTATTACTACTAAAGAATCTACTCCTGCTGCTTTTAGTTTTTCATAGGCTACTTTGCGCCCTTCAGGAGTTCTAAAGTCTTTAGAGCGGGCAGATTTCAAGATAGTACCCCCTCTGTTGATAATATCGCGAACACTACGAGCATTCATTGGTTCAAAATCGCCTTCTATCATTCCCTGATAGCCACGATATACTCCTACCACTTCAATATTGTGGTATGCACAAGTACGTACCACTGAACGAATGGCTGCGTTCATACCAGGAGCATCTCCTCCTGATGTTAATACTGCTATTTTCTTTACTGACATTGTCTGTTTTTAATTTTCCGCCTCAAAAGTACAAAATATTTTTGATATGGCAATAATTTTATGTTTTTTTTTAACACTAAAAAATATAACTATTTAGTTGAGTAGAAATTAGAATTTAAGAGTTAAAAGTTGTTATATTCTTTTAGTGCATCAGCTAATATGTGAATGGCTTTTACTATTTTCTCTTTTTCGAGCACATAAGCTATACGCACTTGGTTGCGCCCTAATCCTTCTGTAGCATAAAAACCTTCAGCTGGGGCTAACATTACGGTTTCGTTATTCACTGAAAAATGATCTAAAAGCCATATACAGAAGTCTTCTGCATTCTCTACGGGCAATTCGGCAATGCAATAGAAAGCCCCTTTAGGCATTGATACACGAACGCCTTGTACTTTTTGGAGTTCTTCGATGAGCACGTTCCTACGCTGAGTATATTCCTTTAACACCTCTTCAAAATAGGTTTCGGGTACATCAAAAGCACGCTCTGCACCTATTTGAGAATAAGTGGGGGGAGACAAGCGAGCTTGTGCGAACTTCAAGATAGATTTCATCACCTCTTTGTTCTTAGACACGACCCACCCGATACGCGCTCCACACATACTGAAACGCTTAGATACCGAATCTATCATTATAGCATTTTGTTCAATGCCTTCAACTTGCATAATAGAATAATGGGTAGCTCCATCGTAGACAAACTCGCGGTACACCTCATCAAAAATGAGGAAAATATCGTGTTTTTTGGCTATTGCTGCCAATTGCAAAATTTCCTCTTTAGAATACAAATACCCTGTAGGGTTTCCTGGGTTACAGATGAGAAAGGCTTTAGTTTTAGGGGTTATCTTTTTCTCAAATTCTTCTATAGGAGGCAAAGCAAAATTATTATCAAAAGAAGAAGTGATAGGCACACATATAGCATCAAAGGCTTCTGAAAAGCTAATATAATTCGCGTAGTAAGGTTCGGGAATGATAATCTCATCATCGGCATTGGCAACAGTAGCAATTACATAGGTAAGCGCTTCAGAGCCACCATTGGTGATGATGATATCATTACTATTAACCTTAATATCGTGTTTTTTGTAGTACTCTACCACTTTTTCTCTGAGAGAGTTGATGCCCTCACTTTTGGTATATTCCAATACCTTAGGGGTAAAATCTTTTACTGCCTGAATAGCTATTTCAGGGGTTTTAATATCGGGCTGACCAATATTAAGGTGGTAAATAGTTTTCCCTTCCTTAGCCGCTTTTTCAGCATAAGGAGTCAATTTCCTAATCGGCGATTGAGGCAATATTTGTGCTCTATGTGATATTGTAGGCATTTTTTTTAATGATTAATGGTTAATTATTAATGGTTAATGAAAAATTAACAAATTAGCCAATTTATCAGTTAATAGACAAATCGGCTAATTATATTATTTTTTTGCCACTAATTCAGCTATGCGAATAATCACTTCGGTAGCTTTTTCGAGGTTTTCAACGGGAACAAATTCGTATTTGCCATGAAAGTTATGTCCACCTGCAAAGATATTAGGACAAGGCAAGCCCATAAAGCTAAGTTGAGAACCATCAGTACCTCCGCGGATAGGTTTAGTGATAGGGGTTATACCTAATTCTTTCATTGCACGTTCGGCTACTTCTACAATATGCATTACGGGTTTGATTTTTTCACCCATATTGTAGTATTGGTCTTTTATTTCGGCTACTGCCACATTAGGGATTTGTTTGTTCAAATCGTCTACAATTTGCTGTACTACAGCTTTGCGTTTGTTGAAAAGGTCGCGGTCGTGATCGCGGATGATAAGCTGTACTACTGTATTTTCTACATCTCCAGAGATATCGGTAATGTGATAGAATCCTTCACGACCTTCGGTGCGAGCTGGAATCTCATCGGCTGGTAGCGCATTGATAAACTGAGTAGCTACGAGCATTGAGTTTATCATTTTGTTTTTGGCAGTACCAGGATGCACATTTTTCCCTTTGAAGTGAATTTTGGCTCCTGCTGCGTTAAAACTTTCGTATTCAAGTTCGCCAATTTGTCCGCCGTCCATTGTATAAGCCCAATCAGCAGCGAATTTTTTCACATCGAATTTATGAGCTCCACGACCTATTTCTTCATCAGGGGTAAAGCCTACACGTATTTTTCCGTGTTTGATTTCGGGGTGTTGCACGAGGTATTCCATAGCGGTTACGATTTCGGCTATACCTGCCTTATCGTCAGCTCCCAAAAGGGTAGTTCCATCAGTTGTGATAATGGTATTGCCTTTGTAGAGCAACAAATCCTCAAAATAAGAAGGTGATAATACGATGTTTTGTTCTTTGTTGAGGACGATATCACCCCCATCGTAATTTTCTACAAATTGTGGATTTACGTTTTCACCAGAGAAGTCAGGAGAGGTATCGAAGTGAGAGATAAAGCCAATGGTAGGTACTGGGTAATCTACATTTGATGGCAAAGTAGCCATTACATAGGCGTTTTCATCTACTGTTACATCTTGCAAACCAATGGCTTTCAATTCTTCTACCAATAAGTTTGCCATATTCCATTGTTTTTCGGTACTAGGGGTTGTTTCACTCTCAGGATTAGATTGAGAGTCTATTTTTATGTACTTAATAAAACGGTCTACTAAATTTTTCATTATATATAGTTTTTAGTTTTTCTTGTTTGTTAGGAGTTTAGCCCCTGTTCCTCCAAAGGGGACAATTCTCAAAAGTGAATATTTATAGGGTTAGTTGTTCTAATATTATAGTCAAACAAAAATAAATTGCGAATAAATAAACTTACTTTTAAGGGCGTTTGCAACACATACCCAGCTATCGCTGGCTTTCCTACACAACATACTCTAAAAGTATTTGATTTTCAAGGTAATCAACTTTACCAAAGGTCGTAGTACGACGAGCAATTAAAACTTTGGCAAAGTGTAGTGATATTTTTCAGTCTTTTAATGGTAAAGGGTCAAAAGTTCTCAACAAAGGATCATCTTCAAATTTCAAAATACTTTTTACTTTTGTTTTATCTGTAAGGTTGAGAATAAACTCTTTAAAAGTATTCCCTGCTAAATATATTCCTGTAGAAAAATCTACCAAATAAATAGGGCATTCCCCCTTATCATCCCGATTTCTACTATCCCAAAACACAACCTCTCCATTTTCACTAAACAAAAAAGGTTCGGCATTAGCTAAGCGCTCTTTATTATCTGCTTCTTTTTTGATAAATAACCTATCTGAATATTCCTTTAGATACATCTGAAAAATACTTTTCCAATACGCATTTCTGTGTTCCAAAGCATCACAATAAGGTGTGTTTTCTCCCATTGGAATATAGGTGAGAAATAAGCCTAACAATCTACCAAAGCCTATTTCTTGGGTAAACTGCAAATAAGAAGGAGGAATTTCAAAACTTCCTATTTGAGTAATATTGCGGGTTGTTGTTAGGTTAGCTTTTGATATGTTTAAAAGTTCTTTATACATTGCTACCCTTCATAAACATCTCTTTGCCATTGCCCTCCTATAAACTCCCTATTAGCACTTTCGCCATAATCGAGGTTAAAAATATCATTGAGAGTAGGGTCGGCTTTTACTAATTCTTCCAAGGGCACCATCTTCAAATCGGGTTCTCCTAAGGGAAGAAAAAACCAATAGCCTTCTTTATCGTGTATTACATCTACAATTGGCTCTTGACTTTCTAACCAAGCGGATGTTGTAAATACGGGACGGAGTTTGTCTTCTCTAAATTTGAAATCGGCATTTCTATCTAAGAGCGGTTGCAAGTAGATTAAATCTTCTCTAAAATTTGTTTCATAAGGGAATACACCTTTGTCATCAGGCCATATCAATTGTAATGCAGGAAAATCCGCTGTTTGGTAATAGTTGATTGCTTGTCCAAAATAATCAGGAATATTACGCTTGTCTACTGTTAAGAATTGTACGGGGTGTTTTTCTAATACGCCACGGTAATTCTTACCTATTTCTATAGATTTTCCTTTTTTCACACCTTCAAACGCTACTGTATTGAGTAGGGTATGGAGTATATCTATGGGCATTCCTAAAGTAATAAGCTCAGGGCGTTTGTAGCTTTTCCATAAACCTACTGTATAAGCAAAAGATGGCAAGTAATCTGTTTGAGGGACCATTATCACCCCAAAACTGTATTTTTCGATATCACTTGTCAATTTATCGATGTATTGATCTCCCAATTTTCCTATTTCTTAATTTATTGATTTATTAATCATCCAATATTTTCTTGCGCCTTAACTCAAAGTTTCTTCCTAGATATACTTTGCGTACCATCTCATCAGCGGCCAAATCCTCTGGCACTCCTGATTTGAGGATTCCTCCTTCAAACATCAAATAAGTCCGATCGGTAATGGCTAGGGTTTCCTGTACATTATGGTCTGTGATGAGAATTCCTATATTTTTATTTTTGAGTTGTGCTACAATGCGTTGGATATCTTCCACCGCTATAGGGTCTACCCCGGCAAAAGGTTCGTCAAGTAAGATAAAATTAGGACTGGTAGCCAAAGCGCGGGCAATTTCAGTACGCCTACGTTCTCCTCCTGAGAGTAGGTCTCCACGGTTCTTGCGAATATGCCCCAAGTTAAATTCATCTATCAACTCATCTGTTTTGCGCTGTTGTTCAGCTTTAGAGAGTTTCGTGAGCTGCAACACACTTTTGATATTGTCCTCTATGCTCAACTTCCTAAACACCGAAGCTTCTTGTGCCAAATAACCAATACCACTTTGGGCGCGTTTGTACATAGGATAATTGGTAATATCAGTATTATCCAAGAAAATTGTACCTCCATTAGGCTTGATAAGACCCACTATCATATAAAAGGAAGTAGTTTTTCCGGCTCCATTAGGACCTAAGAGTCCTACGATTTCACCTTGGTTTACTTCCAGCGAAACTCCTTTTACTACCTTTCTTCCTTTGTATATTTTGATAATATTGTTTACTACTAATTTCATATAGTTAAAACGAAAAGCGATAAGGCATTTCGTTAAGTTCTGTTTCTAAATCTACCCAATCGTGCACTTCAGTTACGATACTATACACCATTTCCTCAGTAAGTACTTTTCCTTCATAAAGGTCAGTAATAGTTTGTTCGCTTATCACTTCTTGCAAGAAGCCTTCATCACCCATATAGTTTACAGCCCATTCTTTGTATTTTGCAGGGCTAGTAGTGATGTGTTCAAATTTATCAATGTGTTCTTCCACAGCGAAGTTTTCTATGCATTGCCACGTTTCACCATCCAAAGAGTATATTACGAAAGGAATATCACTTTGCGAAAAATTTTTGCGATAGTAGGGCAAAAATACTTTAGGAATGCGTTTCTCAAAATCGCGGTTATCACCCCCTTTGCTGTCTTCGGCACTAGAAGAGGGAACTATCAAGCAGGCTTTATCAATAAAATAGAACGACAACGAAGTGCCATCTTCATCTTCAAAGCCGTGCCCCCACTGGGCTTCATAGCCATCGTATTCTTCTTCATTGGCTTTGTAGTAGGTGTGATAAACTTCAAACTCATGACCACAAATAATCCAGTCTAACACAGCTCTGCCTTTGCAAAGCTGTTTCAACGTTTTCACGTTGGGTAAGTGCTGTAAGTAGGTATTACAATCCATTAAAAAATATTAAATTACCTTGTTTTGTTCTTTTTTTAAAACATAAGCCGAAATAAAAATACTTATTTCGTATAGGAGCATAATCGGTATTGAGACGATTATTTGACTAGCTACATCGGGTGGGGTGATGATAGCTGCTACTATAAGTACTACTATCAAAGCATGACGCCTATACTTACGCATAAAATCAGGGGTTACAATTCCTAATTTGGTAAGAAAATAAATGATAATAGGCAGTTCAAAAACAATGCCACACGAAATGACAGATGATCGTACTACTGAAATATACGAATCTATATCTATTTGGTTTTTCACCTCAGGACTTACCGAATAAGACCCTAAAAAATTCACTGAAAGTGGCGTTATAAGATAGTATCCAAACAATACTCCTATGAAAAATAGCAAAGACGCTATGAGGATAAAACCACGAGCCAACTTACGTTCATTTTCATATAGTGCTGGACTGATGAATTTCCAAACTTCATAAAGCACATAAGGAAACGCAATAATCACTCCTGCCCAAATAGATGTCCAAATATGAGCTGAAAACTGCCCTGCCATTGTACGACTTTGGATGGTAAAAGGAAGTTCTTCTGCACAGAATGCACTCTCAAAACCAAAAAAGTGCCCTATTTTACAAAACATCTCATAAGTGAAAAAATCACCGTGTTTAGGAGCAAAAAGTAACTTGAAAATATAATCCTTAAAGATAAAAGCTAGTATTGCTACAAATAAAATAGCTATTGTTGAACGTATTAAGTGCCAACGTAGTGCTTCCAAATGATCTAAAAAAGACATTTCTCCATTACCCGATTCCATATCTGTTTCTATACTCTCTTTTTCCTATTAAACAATTAATGGCGCAAAGATAAGAATAATTAGTAAATTAGCAAATAAAGTAAAATACAAAAAAAACTGCTCGATAACTCGAACAGTTTTTTTATTAATGTTTATTTACTCCATACTTACTACTATAAACTCACTTCTACGGTTAGCTTGGTGTTCTTCTTCTGTACAAGGTACTCCATTAGAACATCCATTTACTAGTTGTGTCTCTCCATAACCTTTAGCTGTTAAACGCTTGCGCTCAATTCCTTGTTTCACTATCCATTCAAGAGTAGATTTTGCACGTCTGTCAGACAAGGCTAAGTTGTAAGCATCTGAAGCACGACTATCAGTGTGAGAACGGATATCAATCTTCATCTTAGGATATTGTTTCATCACCTCTACTATCTTAGCAAGTTCTACAGCTGCATCTGGACGTATATCTGATTTATCCAAATCAAAGTATATTTCCTTAATCTCAAATACTTTCGCCAAATCAGTGTTCTTAGTAATTGCTACTTCTCTAGGCTTAAGAAGTAGCTCATAATATGTTTCTCCTTCTTTTTCTGTTACTACTTTTACTTCTGCAGTCTCATATTTCTCTTTTTCACCTCTCAAGTAGTAATATAATTCTTTACAATCTACTTCATTGAATGCAAATGTACCATCTTCTTTACTCTTTTGCTTAGCTACCTCTTTCATTGTCCTGTCTGAAAGTACTATAAGTCCATCTACTATTACATCCTTTGTGTTAGCATCTTTCAACACCCCTTTTAGCATTTTTTGGCAATCAAAAGGTAATGGCTTTTCTTCAAAAAAGCTATAAATATCATCTTTACCTTTTCCTCCTGGACGATTAGAGGTAAGGAAGCCTATTTTAGAATCACTATCCATTATAAAACAGAAGTCATCGTCAGCACTGTTCCCTGGACGACCAATATTAATAGGTTTAGAGGTTGTGCCATCTTCATAAAATTTTACAGCAAAAATATCTAAACCTCCTAAACCTGGAAAGCCATCTGACGAATAGTACATCACATTATTTTTTGATATAAATGGAAACGACTCTCTACCTGGTGTATTAATAATATTCCCTAAATTCTCAGGCTTTCCATATTTATTACCTCCTAAAATTTCTACTCGGAAAATGTCCGACCCCCCCAATGTACCTGCCATATCTGATGCAAAATATAGATATTTCTCATCAGGACTCAAAGCTGGGTGTGCTACATTATATTGGTCACTATTAAAAGGTACTTCTACCACATTACCCCAATCTCCATTGCTGTCTTTCGTAGCACGAAGTATTTTTAGAAGAATGGTATTTTCTTTATCTGTTCCTAATCTTTTATTTACATAGTTATTACGAGTAAAATAAACCGTTTTACCATCCTTTGTAAAAACAGCTGTAGACTCATTGAACTTTGTGTTGATTACATCTGATAAAGGTTTTTTGTTAGACAGTTTTTGCTTGTCGCGATCTGTTACATAAAGATCGTAGAAACCTTCTCCTGTCCATTGAGAAACTCCCCCTTTAGAAGCTCTCCCACTGGTTGCCGCTGCAAATACTACTTTATCTCCGTAAAAGGCAGGCCCATACTCAGAATACTCTGTATTTAAAGCTATAGGTGTTAATTTAAATCTCCCTGAATTAGCTTGAATTACCTCTTGATAATCTTTATTCTCTTCAAAAAGTACTGCACGAGTATCTTTTTCATCTGTCAATTCGGCAAACTTAGCCATCATTTTATCGGCATCATTATATTTACCTACTGATTTTAACACTTGTGCGTAACGATAGTAATACTCAGGTTTTATTTTGTATTTTGGATTTTCAAATAGCTGTTTGTACCAAGGTAGTGCTTTTTTATATTCCGCATTATAATAGTATGAATTACCAAGACTTTGAAGCATTTCTTGATTTACATATCCTTTCTTAGCTATACTTTCATAAATTTTAATAGCATCTACATAGGCAAAATTCTTATACATTTCATTTGCCTTCTCTAACTCTTTTTCTGGTTGTGCCAACAGTATTTGCGCACCGCATAAAAACGCTAAGCTTAAACTTAATAATTTCATTTGTAATTAATATTCAATAATAAATTGTAGTGTTTTTCTTATGGTAAAAGTTGGTTGTCATCCCTTAAAAGAATCGAGGGGAGACTATTTTCTTATAAGTCTTCAACAACTCATAACGCAAAAATATTTCGTGTGAAC
>CAUQUO010000019.1:0-41773 GCA_963521335.1 uncultured Capnocytophaga sp. | reverse complement strand
CTTTTTGACGACAACGTGTATGACTACCATCCAATTGAACGCAAGACATATCTAATTTTCTTTTCTTCTTGCTTAATAGATTCAACCATACTCGCTGAAAACTACCATCTTTACCACGGCGTTCACATTTAAAAAAACTTGGAGGTGATTCAAAAAGTATGATGAAATAAAATATGGCAATTAGAGCAAAAAGTTGTATTTTTGTTTTGTGAAAGTAGAAATAGAACTATATTGCCCCCAACTGCCAAAGCGCAAAGATAGTAAAAAATGGTAAAAAACCAAATGGGAAACAGAATTATCTTTGTAAAAATGAAAAATGTGGTCGTCAATTCATTGGAGATCATAATCTTACTTATAAGGGTTGTCATTCCTATATTAATCAGAAAATCAAACTTATGCTTGTTAGAGGTGTAGGGATTAGAGATATATCTGAAATAGAAAAAGTTAGTATAAGGAAAGTACTTACTGTTTTAGCTAAATCTGATTATTCTATAGTTCCTAAAAAGAAACACTATAATAATATTGAGGTTGATGAATTTTGGACTTATGTTCAGAAAAAAGAAAATAAACAGTGGCTTATTTATGCTTATGATAGGGAGACACGAGAAATCATAGCTTATGTATGGGGTAAAAGAGATTTAAGAACAGCTAAGAAGTTAAGAAAGCAACTTAAAGAACGTGATATTACCTATGATTCCATAGCAACTGATGATTGGAAAAGTTTCAAAATAACTTTTAAAGAGGATAAGCATCTAATAGGAAAAACGTATACTGTTGGAATAGAAGGAAATAATTGTAAATTTCGACATAGAATAAAGCGAGCTTTTCGCAGAACTTGTTGTTTTTCTAAAAAACTATCTAATCATTTTAAAGACTTTTCTTTAGCATTCTTTTATATAAACCTATGGGCACACGTGAAACTGTATCATACTTTTTAAAACACCATCAAAAAACTTAATATCTTTGCTGTCAAAAAGATATTATGAATAGTTGTTTTACAGAATCATTTAAAGAGTTAGAAGATCACAGAAGAACCAATAGAGGTAACTTTAGACATAGTTTACAAGAGATTATATTCTTGACTATCAGTGTGGTATTATGCGGATTTCAGACTTATGAACTGATAGAATATTTTGAAAAAAAAGAGCTTGATTGGTTGAAAAAGTTCTTTCCTTATAAGTATGGTATCCCCTCTAATGACACATTAGGAGAGTTTTTTAAGAACATCAATAGGAAGAATTTTTCTAAATGTTTAGTATCTTTTCTTCAAAACTTAAAGAAATTTGATAGTGAATTAATTTCCTTGGATGGGAAAACCATAAAAGGTTCTTTAGATGAAGATGGACACCCTTTACATATTCTTACTGCTTTTTGCCAGAAGAATAAAATGTCTTTAGGAGAAGAATTAGTGTGTAAAAAGAAAGAAAATGAGATTGTAGCTATACCAAGATTGTTGAGTATTTTAGAAATAAAAGGCTGTGTAATTTCAATAGATGCTATGGGATGTCAAAAGGATATTGTAAATCAAATAGTAGAGGAAAAAGCTGATTATGTTATACAAGTAAAAGACAATCAGGGAGAGCTTCATCAGAATTTGAAAGATTCTTTTAAACTTGAGAAAATAGATGCTGTTTTTTCTACAGAAGAAATTGGACACGGAAGAATAGAAAATCGTAAATATTCTATTATCAGTAATTTAATTCATATTTCTGATAGAGAAAAGTGGCAAACAGTAAAATCTCTTATTCGGGTAGATACAACAGTATGCGAAAAGAAAACAGGTAAAGAAACAAAGAGTGAACGTTATTATATAAGTTCACTTAAAGAAGATATAGAAAAAATTGCAGGATATATTAGAGGACACTGGGAAATAGAATCAATGCATTGGAGTTTAGACGTAATTTTCAGAGAGGATAACCAAGCAAAAAGGGACAATAATGCTATTGCTAACTTTAATACTATTTGCAAATTTGCAATGTCCCTACTAAATGATGAGCAAACATACAAAGGCTCTAAAACAAAGAAACGTGCTGAAGCCCTATATGAACCAGAATATAGAGAGAAACTTTTAAAAATCTAAATGCGAACGCCGTGCAACTTTTTGCTCTAATTGCCATATTTTATTTCATCATACTTTTTAAATCACCTCCAATTTTTTTGCTGAACAAGCATATTTTTCAGCTAATTGAACATAGGTTTGTTTGCCTTGTGTATATTCTTCCCAAAGCTTTTCTTCATCTAAAATCAATCTCTTTTTGTAAAAAAATTGCTTCCCACAAGCATAATATTTGTAGCTTTGAATACCGTTTTTCTTACCATTTTTCTTGGTTATTTTACCACCACAGTAAAAGCAGATTTTTTATTCATATTTTCAAATGCTTGCAAAGGTAGATAAAATAAGAGGTTACACAACTTCACAGCCTCATTTTTGTCCATTACGCCAAAAAAAAATATAGTAGATCATGCAGGAGGAGGGTTATTCAGCTACTCGGGTCTTACGAACTTTGGTAATTCTATTGATAAAAAACTCCTTCAGTATTTGCAATACCTGATCTTGAAAAATATTGGGGTAAAGATATTTCAGTAACAGAAACTTTAACTCGTGAGGCTATTCAAACACTTGATAATTGTCCTAGAAACTGTCCATTTTTTTGTATCTATCGCATTATGCTGTACATATTCCTATTGAAGAGGATAAACGTTTTATTAGGGTGGGAGAGGAGTCTCGACCACTTTACAGGCATTCTCCTAATAATTGGTATACAATAGAAGGGAATGGGTATGGAGCGTCAAGTGCTATACATGTGGGAGATTGGAAACTTATATATACATATAAGACAGGAAAAAAAAGAGTTGTTTAATCTTAAATAAGATATAGAAGAGGAGTGTAATTTAATTGCTAAATTTCCTCGTAAAGCAAGACAACTTACGAGGAAATTAGGTCTTTATCTTAAAAAAGTAAAAGCACAGACTCCTATTGATAAACGGAAGGGATATGCTCTGCTCCTTCCAAGATAAAATCAGTAAGGCGTTGGAGATATATACTAATTTGGGGGTCAGTTACATTGAAGAGCATTACAATAACAACTTGTTCATTGGGGTATACAGATAACCATCCGAAGCCACCAACCCCCATACCTGTATGTCCAAAGTATTCGCGTCCATTCCAATCGTTTTGGTTTTGCCAACCAATACCATAGCTTATTTCTACATCATCTACAGTACATTGTTTTTTTAACATTTCATTTTCTATAGCTTGAGAGAGGAAAGAGTGTTGTTGTATAGCAGTACCCATTTTAGCAATATCGTGAGAGGTGGAAAGAAATCCTCCTCCTGCTAATTTGAAGTAATTATTTACATCGGTAGCTTTTATAAGTCCTTTTTTGTTATTACGGGTGTATGGAGTTGCTTGGTCTTTTATTATTTTACCTCTATCAGGGAAAGTACGCCACATATTTAGTGGTTTAAAAACCTCTTCTTTAGCTACATCTTCAAATTTTTTATTTAGACATTTTTCAATAGCTAATGATATTAGGTTAATTCCATAGCTACTATATAGGAATTTTGTTCCTGGAGCAGATTGAAGTATGTCATCTTTAAAAAGGTCTATTCCTTGCTCAATAGTGTAGTTTTTGTTTAGAGTATATTCATTAGCTTTATAGGAGCGTATGCCTGCTAAATGTCCTGCTAATTGTTTAATGGTAAAATCAAAAGGTTTTTGTGGAAAATCTGGGATATATTCATATAGGGAAGCGTTCCAGTTGAATTTTTTTTGTTCTTGTAAACGGGCTAATATCGTGCCAGTAATAGCTTTACTCATACTAGCTACACGGAAAATCGTTTTCTGAGGATCGATAGGGGTTTTCTTAGCGATATCAGCATAGCCATATCCAGCTTGCCATATGGTTTTACCTTGCTTTGTAACAGTGATAGAGGCTCCAGGAATCATTTCTTCTTGGATGAGGTAGTAGAGTATTTTTTCGGCTTCTTGACGTGCTTCGTCGAAGGAATTTACTTCAGAAGGGTTTTTTCGGAATACATCAGTATCAAGTAGTTTTTTTTGAGCGAAAAGATTTTGAAAGAAAGAGATAATTGTAGAAATCAAGATGATAGATATTAGTTTTTTCATAGGTAATGATTTGCATTTTTGCGAGGCAAAAGTACAAATATTTTGAGATATGTCAATAAAAAATATAAAAAAACTGTTTGAAGAATAGAAGTTCTCCAAACAGTTTTTTTATGATTGTTTTTTATTTTTTTAGTATTTCAGCTACTTTTTCTCCTATTTTAGCGGGGGAGTCTACGACATATATGCCACATTCTTTAAGGATACGTTTTTTAGCTTCGGCGGTGTCTTCGGCACCTCCTACGATAGCTCCTGCGTGCCCCATAGTACGTCCTTTGGGAGCGGTTTCTCCTGCGATGAAGCTTACGACAGGTTTTTTATTACCGTTGGCTTTAATCCATCGGGCGGCTTCAGGTTCAAGTTGACCACCTATTTCGCCTATCATTACGATACAGTGAGTTTCGGGGTCGTTCATTAGGAGTTCGACAGCTTCTTTGGTTGTAGTACCGATGATGGGGTCTCCTCCAATTCCGATAGCTGTGGTGATACCTAAACCTTGTCGGACGATTTGGTCGGCAGCTTCATAGGTAAGAGTTCCTGATTTTGAGACGATACCTACGTGCCCTTTTTTGAAAATGAATCCGGGCATAATACCTACTTTAGCTTCTTCGGGTGTGATGACGCCAGGGCAGTTAGGCCCTATTAGACGACAGTTTCGGTTTTTGATATAAGCGGCAACTTTTACCATATCGGCAACAGGGATACCTTCAGTGATGGTGATGATGACTTTGATACCAGCGTCGGCAGCTTCCATAATAGCATCGGCGGCAAATGCAGGAGGAACAAATATAATAGAGACATCGGCATTGGTGGCTTTTACGGCATCGGCAACAGTATTGAATACGGGTTTGCCTAAATGAGTTTGTCCTCCTTTGTTTGGGGTTATACCACCTACTACATTTGTTCCATAGGCTATCATTTGTTCGGCATGGAAAGTGCCTTCGCTTCCTGTGAAGCCTTGTACGATGATTTTTGAATTCTTATTGACTAATACACTCATTGGGATAAAATTTTAGTTTCGTAGAAGCAAAGATAAGGTTTTTTTTTGATATGTATCTAACGTAAATGATAAAAAAAATAAGAAAGCGTAAAATTTATTTTTATATCACTGATTATCAGTAGTGTAGTAGAATGAAATATTTTTTTGATTTGTTTTAAGATACCTCCAAGTTTACTCCAAGTTTACTCCAAGATAGCTCTAAGGTAGTTTTCTTTTAGTTTCTTATTAAGAGGGGAGAATTGGTATGATAAAAAAACTTAAAATTATTTTTGAGAATATAGTAGAAAAATTGTATCTTTGCCGTCAAATTATGAAGGTATCTATATAATGTATTGAAAATTAATTTATTTATATAAAGAAAATGGCACATAACATTAAAAAAGGCGTAATTCTTGGAAAGGAAGTACAAGAAGTATTTAAATACGCCAAAGAAAAAGGCTTTGCTCTTCCAGCGGCCAATGTGATTAGTTCAAATTCTATTAATGCTGCTTTGGAAACGGCTGTAGCTGTGAATGCCCCTATGATTATTCAGTTTTCTAATGGAGGTGCTCAGTTTATGGCAGGTAAAGGCTTGAATAACGACAATCAACGAGCTTCAGTATTGGGAGCTGTAGCCGGAGCTAAACACGTACATCAATTGGCTGAGGCTTATGGAGCTTCTATTATTTTGCATACAGACCACTGTGCTAAGAAGTTGCTTCCTTGGCTTGACGGTATGCTTGAGGCTTCAGAAAAGCATTTTAAAGAAACAGGTAAGCCTTTGTTTAGTTCTCATATGATTGATCTTTCAGAAGAGCCTATCAAAGAGAATATTGAAATTTGCAAGCGTTATCTTGAGCGTATGAGCAAGATGGATATGACTTTGGAAATTGAGCTTGGTATGACAGGAGGAGAGGAAGATGGAGTGGATAATTCTCATGTGGATAGCAATAAGCTTTTTACGCAACCAGAGGATGTAGCTTATGCTTATGAAGAGCTTTCAAAGGTAAGTTCTCAATTCACTATAGCTGCTGCTTTTGGTAACGTTCATGGAGTGTATAAACCTGGTAACGTAAAATTAACTCCTAAAATCTTAAGAGATTCTCAAGATTACGTTTCTAAAAAATACAATTTAGGTCATAATGCTCTTGATCTTGTATTCCACGGTGGTTCAGGATCTACTCTTGAAGAAATCCGTGAGGCTATTTCTTATGGTGTAATCAAAATGAATATTGACACTGACTTGCAATATGCTTTTACAGAAGGAGTTCGTGACTATATGAAAGCTAAATCAGCTTATTTGCAAGGACAGATAGGTAATCCAGAGGGGCCTGAGGCTCCTAATAAGAAGTATTACGACCCACGAGTATGGCTTCGTGAAGGAGAAAAGACTTTTGTAGCGCGTCTTAAAAAAGCTTTTGAAGACCTTAATAATGTAAATACTTTGTAATATAAAAAACTTTACTTTGCCAGAGGTTTAAATGGCCTTTGGCAGAGTTTTTGATGTTATAATTAACAAATAAAAATAAAAACTATGAGTAACAGCAATTACAATTTAAACAACGGAACTAATAATAATTATAATTTAAATGGTAATAATTACAATTTCAATTCTAATAGTAGTAATAATAATTATCAGTCTAATGGCTCGTCGTTAGTATCTTATGCTACGAGTGCAGAGCAGGCTACTTTTTATCGTAAGACTTATAGCCATGTAGCTATGGCGCTTTTGGCTTTTATAGTAGTAGAAGCTATTTTGATAAAAATAGTACCTGAAAATTTAATTGTCTATATGGTAAGTAGCCCTTTTATATGGTTGCTTATCTTGGGAGGTTTCTGGTTGGGATCTATGCTTGCTAATAAATGGACACAAGCCCAAGATAGAAGTATCCAATATAGAGGCTTAGGTATTTACGTACTTTTAGAAGCAATCATCTTCTTACCGATGATTTACATAGCAATGGAATTTAGTGAAGGCTTAGCTATCATTTCACAAGCGGGTATCATAACCTTGTCATTGTTTGCGGGACTTACTGCTGTAGTGTTTCTCACTCGTATAGATTTCTCATTTTTGCGTAGTGTATTAGTAATAGGAGGCTTCGTTGCATTAGGCTTGATCGTTGCAGGTGCTATTTTTGGTTTTGATTTAGGTCTTTGGTTCTCCTTAGCAATGGTAGCTTTAGCAGCTGGAGGTATTTTATATGAGACTTATAATATTAAAAATATATATAGTCCAGACCAATATGTAGCTGCTTCTTTACAACTTTTTTCTTCTGTAATGTTGCTATTTTGGTATGTATTGAGAATATTATTATCAAGAAGAGATTAAGAATTAGTAGATTTGCTAATAAAAAACAATATATTGAAACTTTGCTGAAGGTCGTTCTTTAGCAAAGTTTTTTGTTTTATAAAGTTTGCTAATTTATAAATTATATACTATTTTTGCACCTTATTATTTTGCTTATGAAAATAAAAGAATCTAAATATTATCATCCTGTTAATATCCTACAACTTGATAGTGATGACCATATAGATGTATATGATAAATATCGCCTTCTTACTTTTTCAAATCCGTTTCGCTCTTTACTTGACGATTTGATGGCTCACATCTATCTGGGAAGTGATGATTTGGTAATCCAACGAGATAAACTGAAACATTTTGAAAAATGCACGGATTATTATACAGTAGATTATGCTTCTAAACAAAATGAATTATATGAATCGGAAGAATGCTATTATCATCCTGATTTAGAAGTTTTTATATTAATAGATAAAAATCTTTCTAATGAGTATGACAATCAGATTTTTGAAGATGGACTTTATAGAGTGAGTTGTGTACATTATCAGAATACCAATCCTAAGGCTAAGGAACATCTTACTACTTTGTTTTCGGAGTATATAGAGAAGTATATTTCTAAGGAATCTAAGGTTTCTATTTTGTTGAAGACACAAGTAGGGCTTGAGGTAAGGACGCATACTATTAAGCCTTATCGCATTGATTTTGAGACAATGTATAATGATGATTTCTTTGAGGTACACAATAGAGTGAAAAACGCTCTTACAAATGAAAATAAAGGTGTCGTGCTCTTTCACGGAATAGCAGGATCAGGAAAAACTAATTATATTAAATGGCTTACAAGTCAAATTCCTAATAAGAAATTTATCTTTGTACCAACCTCAATGATAGGCTCTCTTACTGATCCTACCTTTATCGGTTTGCTAATAGACAATAAAAATTCAGTATTAGTACTTGAAGACTGTGAAAACTACATAGCTGAACGCACTGCTCTCAATAGCAATACCGATGTTGTATCTTCTATCCTAAACATTGCCGATGGTATGCTCTCGGATGTCTTGGAATGCCAATTGATATGTACTTTCAATTCGGATATATCCAAAATAGATTCAGCTTTATTGCGCAAGGGTAGGCTTATAGCAGAATATCGTTTTAAAGAGTTATCGGTAGAGAAATGTAATAAGTATTTACAAAACACTGATAAACCATTTACGGTAGATAAGCCACATTCTTTGGCAGAGCTTACAAATATTGATATAAAAGAACTCAAAGAAGAGGACAAACAGAATAAAATAGGTTTTAAATGATACGTATACTATTTTTTTTACTAACATTATCAGTTACAGCACAGGAATCGGGAAATAGGCTAACATTGCTTTTTGTAGGAGATGTAATGGGGCATATGCCACAGGTAGAGGGGGCTTATAATGCGGAGACTAAACAGTATGATTATACTCCTGTTTTTGATAAAATTAGACATAAGTTTGCACAATATGATTTTACTATAGCTAATTTGGAAGTAACTTTGGCAGGCAAGCCTTATAAAGGGTATCCTCAATTTTCTTCACCAGATGCTTTAGCTACAGGTTGTAAAGATAGTGGAATAGATGTAATGGTAACAGCTAATAATCATACATGTGATAGGGGGAAGGCGGGTATTATACGTACTTTAGATGTATTAGATTCGCTTAAAATAGCTCATACTGGTACATTCAGAGATAGAGGAGAGTTTGAGAAGAAAAATCTTTTGGTACTTTCTAAAAATGGTGTATCAGTAGGTATTCTCAACTATACATATGGCACTAATGGCTTACCTGTACCCGCTCCAACGATAGTAAATCGTATAGACTTTGACTTGATGAAGCAGGATATAGAGAAGGCGAAAAAGGCTTCTCTTGATAAACTAATAGTGGTAATTCATTGGGGGATAGAATATCAACAGAAGCAGAATAAACAGCAGGAAGAAGTAGCTAAATTTCTTTTTGAGAATGGAGTAGACATTATTATAGGTGGACATCCTCATGTGTTACAACCGATGTATTATTCATCACAGACGGGGCTTCATAAAGAACAGTTTGTGGTTTATTCTCTTGGGAATTTTGTATCTAATCAGCGAAAGAGTCCTTCAGATGGAGGGGCTATGGTAGGTTTAACTCTTTTTAAAGATTCTCGGGGGACACGAGTTATAGATAAAGGGTATTATCTTGTATGGGTAAATAGAACTCGAAAGGCTAATCATAAATATCTTTTTGAGATACTTCCTTGTAAAGAATATGAAAAGAATCATTATAAAGATCTTAGTGAGGAAGCTAAAGATAGTATGAATATTTTTATAAGTAATTCTCGGAAACTTTTTAAGAATAATGTAAGGGTGGAGGAGAAGGAATAAATAGAAAGAATCAAATAATTAATTATAATAACTAACATATTTTATGAAAAAAGTATTATTTTTAGCGTTAGCTTTAAGCTTATGCGCTTGTAAAACTGTAAAAGAACCAGTAGCAGTGGGGGCAGTACCTTCAGCGCGACAACTTCCTTGGCACGAGATGGAGTATTATGCTTTTATTCACTTCAATATGAATACTTTTACAGATATGGAGTGGGGGACAGGAGGGGAAGATCCTATGTTATTTAACCCTACTAATTTAGATGTAAATCAGTGGGTGAGAGTTATTAAAGAGGCGGGGATGAAAGGTGTAATTATCACGGCTAAACATCATGATGGTTTCTGTTTATGGCCTTCTAAATATACAGAACACTCGGTAAAAAACTCACCTTGGAGAGGGGGTAAAGGAGATTTGGTAAAAGAATTATCAGAAGCTTGTAAGGTAGCTGGACTTAAATTCGGGGTATACTTATCTCCTTGGGATAGGAACCATGCTGAGTATGCACGGGAGGGATATGTAGCTTGTTTTCATAACCAGTTGCGTGAATTATTAACCAACTATGGTGAGATATTTGAAGTGTGGTTTGATGGAGCTAACGGAGGTACAGGCTATTATGGAGGAGCTAATGAGAACCGAAAGATTGATGCTCATACATATTATCAGTGGGATAAAGTTTTTCAAATAGTGCGTGAATTGCAACCTAATGCTACTATTTTTGGAGATCAGGGGCCTGATATACGCTGGATAGGAAATGAAAAAGGTTTTGGGACTCCAACTAATTGGAATCCTTATAGTAATAATCCATCTCTTAAAAATGCGGAGCATCTTCATCATTTGGGAGAAGGAGATGAAAATGGACAGAATTGGATACCGGCAGAAGCTGATGTATCTATACGACCAGGATGGTATTACCACAGTAGGGAAGATCATCAGGTGCGTCCACTTGAGAAGGTAGTAGACATTTATTATGCTTCGGTAGGTAGAGGATATAACTTGTTACTAAATCTTCCTGTAGATAGACGAGGCTTGATACATGAGAATGATATCAAACGATTGATGGAGTTTAAGAAGGTTATAGAGGGAGATTTTGCTCATAATCTAATGAATAATGCTACTGTGCAAGCTTCTGATGAACGAGGAAAAAACTATACAGCAAATAAGATATTAGAAGCTAATAAAAACAGCTATTGGGCAACTAAGGAAGGGGTAAAAACAGCTTTTTTAGAAATAGATTTTACAGAACCTACGACTTTCAATCGTTTTATGGTACAAGAGTATATTCCATTAGGTCAGCGAGTAAAGAAATTTAAATTGGAATATGAAAAGGAAGGTGTGTGGCAAGTGATAGATGAACAGACAACCATAGGTTATAAACGATTATTACGCTTTCCATCAGTTACATCTAGCAAGGTACGTTTTAGTATTTTAGATAGTAAGGACTCACCTCTTATTAGTAATATAGGGATATATAATGCGCCGTTGTTATTAGTAACTCCTCGTATAGTTCGTGCTAAGAGTGGCTATATAACTTTTAAGACTCCTGATAAAGCTACTGAAATCTATTATACAATTGATGGTTCAACCCCTACAGAAAAATCAATACATTATGGAGGGTCATTTTTATTAGCTAGACCTACAACTTTAAAAGTAGTAGCTTTTGATCGTAATAGGAATCTATATAGTGATATAGGAACTTATGAAATAGATTTTCCTAAAGAGCAATGGAAAGTAGTAAGTGTTAGTTCTAAAGAGCTAAAAAATGCTGATAGAGTAATTGATGAAAATCCAGATACTTGGTTTGCACAAAAGATAGAAGATAAAGAACCTTCATTTATAACCATTGATTTAGGAGGTAGCTTTTTATTAAAAGGTTTTAGTTATCTTCCTTCGCAAGACCGATGGGCAGAGGGTACTATTAGTCATTATACTTTTGAGGTAAGTGAAGATAACATACATTGGAAAAAAGTATCAGAAGGAGAGTTTGGTAATATTAAAAATAATCCTATTGAGCAACGTATAAACTTTATTAATGAAGAAAGAGCTCGTTATATTAAACTTATAGGAAATAAAACAGTAGATACTTCTGGAAAAGTTTCTTATGGAGAAATAGGTATTATTACACGATAAAGTTATGTATCTTAAAAACGGAAAAAAATCATTAAGTCCTAAATGGCTTTACCTTATAGTTCCAACCCTGTTCTTTATATTTACAGGGTTGAACTTTTTGGTGTCACAATTTTTTGACACTACAAGTCTTATAAAAGCAGAGATAGCAAAGAAAGGAGAACTACAATATCTATTTGAAAACCTAGCTATTTTTGCTATTTTTTTAATAATACTATTGTTATGGGTGAAATACATACATAAACAACCATTAATAGCACTTATTACGATGCGTCTAAAAGTGGATTGGGAGCGATTTTGGTTTGCTTTTTGGTTATGGGGAGGTGCTATAATAGCTATTACTTTATTAGATTATTTTCTAAATCCAGAGGATTATATATGGAATTTTCAATGGGTTTCTTTCTCAAAACTATTAATAATAGTAGTGTTGTTTATTCCTTTGCAAACAGCTTTTGAAGAAATATTTTTTCGGGGCTATCTAATGCAAGGTTTAGGGCTTGCTACAAATAAAGTGTGGTTTCCTTTGCTCTTTACTTCTGTTACCTTTGGTCTAATGCATATTGCTAATCCTGAAGTAGAGAAGTTAGGATATGGATTGCTTGCTTATTATATAGGGACAGGTATTTTCTTAGGTATTACTACTTTAATGGATGATGGAATAGAGTTAGCATTAGGATTTCATACTGCTAATAATCTCTTTACAGCTCTTTTAGTAACTTCAGATTGGACTGTATTTCAAGTACCTTCAATATTGAGAGATATATCAGAGCCAAGATTAGGTTTTAGTGTTTGGGCACCTTTATTAGTATGTTTTCCTCTATTATTGTATATTTACACTAAAAAATATCATTGGAAAGATTGGAGAAAACGACTTATATCAGTTGAGCCAATCGCTGAGTAAGGGATTTACGGCTGTACTGTTCTACTTTTGTAGGGCTGGTTTTAAGTGTTCTCTGCTGAAATTGGTGATAGAACTCTAGTATTTTGGCTTTCATTTGAGAGGCATCGGTATATCCTACAAAAGTACCTGTTTGTGTTTCAGTGAGAATAGGAGTAACATCCCAGTTATGAGGTCCTATGGCGAGAATAGGTCGCCCTGAAATCATATATTCAAACAGTTTACCTGCAATAATACCTTGTGTTTCTTCAGAATCTATTTCGATGAGCAACAATACTTGCGATTGCTTTTGCAGACTAATAGCTTCTTGATGGCTAATATAACCTTTATTAATATAATAAGGAGTAAGTCCGTTATGACGAATATCTTCTTCGATTTCTTCACTTACTTTGCCTGCAAAACAAAGTGTGAAATCTTCGGCAAAATGAGGTTCCTCACGTACTAATTCGGCTAATATTTTCCACAACATTTTGGGGTTTCTATCTGATAATAAGGAACCTATGTGCGAAATAAGGAATTTATTGGATAGGGGAGGGGTGATTGTTTTTTCCTCATCATAACCATTGGTAATCACCTCGATAGGAGTATTGGTAAGTTGCTGAAAGTCTTTTTGCGTCTTGAAACTTGTTGTAATCACCAAGTCTGATTGTTGTAACACTTCTTTTTCCCAATAATGCTGACGTTTATCTGCCCATTTGGTAAGACGTAAATCTTTGTAATAACCAATAGTTGTCCACGGGTCACGGAAATCGCTAATCCATTTGAGATGAGGAATTAGTTTCTTTAACTCATAACCTATAAGGTGTACGCTGTGAGGAGGCGAAGTGGTGATAATAGTTTCTATCTGGTTTTCTTTTATAAACTTATTCAAATACTTTACAGAAGGTTTTACCCAGAATTTGCGAGCATCAGGAATGAAGCAATTACCACGTATCCAAAGTAATACCTTATCTAAAATAGAAACTTTTTTACGTGGAATGATACCCGAACTAATTTTTTGGGTTTTCTTTTTAGAGAATAACGAAGCCCAAGCATAAGGTTCCCATATAGGATGTTTGATAATTTGTATATCGGTAGGCAAATCGTTTCCTATTTCATTGTCGATGATAGGATAAGTTGGGTTTTCAGGAATATATACAATAGGTTCTATATTAAAATCTCGCAAATATTTTACGAATTTTAACCAGCGTTGTACACCAGGTCCGCCAGCTGGCGTCCAATAGTAAGTAATTATAAGTACCTTTCTCATATCCTTTTCTTATCCTCTATTTTACATAATATACATTATAGTTTATTTAGTAAAGGTGTTTTTTTGCTATGAAATCACACCGCTACCCACCAATTCATCTCCGCTGTACCAAGTCGCAAATTGTCCCTCAGTAATAGCACTTTGAGGTTCTGAAAAATGAATATATAAACCATTTTTCACTTTGTATAAAACAGCTTTCTGTAATGGCTGACGATAGCGTATACGTACCATAAACTCTTTTGATTCATATACTTTTAATGCCAAATCTTCGCGAATCCAATGTTCATCAGGGGTTGCGATAAACAAAGCACTGCGGAATAATCCACGATGTGTATGTCCTTGTCCTGTATAGATGATATTCTTCTCAATATCAGTTTCTATGATGAACAAAGGTTCTTTGGTTCCACCCACATTTAAACCTTTGCGTTGCCCTTTGGTAAAATAATGAGCTCCTTGATGAGTACCTACTTTTTTACCGTCTTCGGGTTGATATACAAAACGTTGTGATAAATATTTTAATTCATCTTCATAAGTTTCAAAAAGGCGTAACATATCAAATTCTGCATATCCTTTCCAATCATTGGGTATTTCAATAATATCGCCTTGTTTGGGTTGTAGTTTTTGTTGTAGAAACTCAGGTAAACGCACTTTTCCTACAAAGCAAAGTCCCTGAGAATCTTTTTTATCAGCAGTTATCAAATCTTGAGCTTTGGCAATGGCTCTTACTTCTGATTTCTGTAATTCCCCGATAGGGAAAAGCGCTTTACTAAGTTGCTCTTGTGAAAGCTGGCATAGGAAATATGATTGATCTTTATTTTCATCTTTCCCCGATAGCAAACGGTAGATTTTTTTACCGTTTATCTCTATTTCTTCTTTGCGACAATAGTGTCCTGTTGCTACGTAATCGGCACCTAAACTAAGGGCAAGTTTCATAAAAACATCAAACTTGATTTCACGATTACATAACACATCGGGATTGGGTGTTCTGCCGTGCTCGTATTCATTGAACATATAATCAACAATACGGGCTTTGTAGGGCTCACTCATATCCACTGTTTGGAATGGAATGCCGAGTTTTTCGGCTACTAAAAGCGCATCATTACTATCTTCTAACCAAGGACATTCGTCGGAAATAGTAACTGAATCATCGTGCCAATTCTTCATAAAAAGACCTATCACTTCATACCCTTGTTCTTTTAACAAATAGGCAGCTACGCTACTATCTACTCCCCCACTAAGTCCTACTACTACTCTTTTCATTTTATCCTTTCTTTATGTTCTTCTTCCTATAAAAATACAATACTGAAAGTATTACCAATATCAAAAGCAATAATGGATACACAAATACTTTTATTTGCCAACTGCTGACACTTTCAGCTACTTTTTGTTTGTCTAAGAAAGCTAATTGAACTTTCTTATTGCGTAAACTCAAAAACTCAGTATCGTCTAAAAGATAGTTTAAAGCATTCTGCAAGAAGGATTTATTGTCATAATATTTGCTTGTCCATTTATCAAAACCGAGTTCTAAGGGGATATTATTTTTGCTATCTATATCGTTTTTGATAATATCGCCATCGGCTACTACCAACATTTTGGTAGGCTTGCTTCTATCGGATTTTTCTTTGAGGTTTATGGGGCGAATACGATCTTTATAAACAGAGTTAAACTCTCCTTCCAAAAGCACTGCTAAGGGAATATTTCCGTGTTTATAGGCTTCTTTATTCTGGTTATTGGGGTCGAAGCGCAAGTTAATTTCGCGTGGGGTGCCATCTGCTTTTGAGAAAGGTGAACTGGTGAGAAGCACCGTTTTCTTCACTCCGTTTTTCAGCGTATCGATGCTATTGGCAAACTGAAACCTCACTGCATCTAAATGATTGTTGATAAGGTGATTATTACTTGAAATCACTAACGGATTATATACCCAAGGAATAGGCATATAACGGGTTTGAGAACCATTGCCTGTGGCTACTATGATTTCAGAAAAGTACAAATCGTTTACCAAGGTGTAATTGATACGGAAACCATATTGGAAAAACATATCGGTAAGGTTTAGATTGACGGGCATTGCCATTGTCATTCCGCCTGTTTTGTACATATCTTCTAAGGAAACCGCTACATTATCTATCAGCCATAGAGCACGACCGCCATTCATTATATACTGGTCTACGACCTGCTTTTGGGCATCGGTGAAAGGCTCAGTAGGCTTAGGCACGAGTAGTAAATCAAATTTTTCGAGGTCGTGTAGAGTCTTCTCGGGGTTGGTAGCTACTGAATCGAGGGTGAAAGGTGCTATAAAGTAGTATTCGCGCGCTGTTTTGAGGAAGTCGGCCATATAGATATCTTCCAGCGCACCGTTACTTCTAAGTATTGCGATTTTCTTCTTTTTATCTAAGGCGAACTTATATAGCGCATCGGTAAAATTGTATTCTAACTTCTGCACAGAGTTCTGTACCTGTTCTTGGTCGGTAGCGCCAAGTTTGTTTACAAAGAGACGCACACGCTCACTCTTTTTACCATCGCTAATCACTGCCCAAGGGAAAATATACTCAATAGAAGATTTTCCTGCTTCATTTTGAGTAATTTGCAAGGGCTGATAACCATTATTTATCAGTTCTTGAATCACACTTTCTGGGTGCTCCTCCCCTTCTAATGGGTTTACAAAATTGACGATAATGTTGTTATTAGCAACTGCATACTCGTCTAATAACTGAATTGTTTCAGTCTGTAATTTCTTAAATTCGGTAGGGATATTGCCTTTGAGCAATACATCAATCACGATAGGATTCTGTATTTTAGCAAGTGTTTTCTTGCTCACCTCAGAGAGCGTATAACGTTTGTCTTGGGTGAGGTCTATCCGCGAGTGCCATAGTTTGGCGATATAATTGACCGCAAGGAGGCACACTAAGGCTATAACTACCTTGCTAATAGAGTTTTGAAAGAGTTTTTTCATCGTTTGTAGGCTT
Organism: uncultured Capnocytophaga sp.; assembly: GCA_963521335.1. Lineage (GTDB taxonomy): Bacteria > Bacteroidota > Bacteroidia > Flavobacteriales > Flavobacteriaceae > Capnocytophaga. The sequence goes on along the minus strand of CAUQUO010000019.1, from coordinate 24,751 downwards.
TGAGTGATAAGGTAGTGAGATATATGAAAAATGAGATAACAGAGAGGAAATACACGATATTTCGGGTATCGAGCACTCCCCTACTGATAGCGTCGAAATGCGTTTGGAAGCCTACCCCACCAAAATCTTCGGGGGCTACAAAGGCAATAAGCTGGTCGATGCCAAAGAAGAAAAAGAAGCACAGAAAGGCTGCTAACACAAAGGAAATGATTTGGTTACTACTTATAGACGACGCCCATAAGCCTACTGAGGCAAAGGAGGCTACCAGCAAAAACAAGGCAATGTAAGACCCCACAGTGCCAGCTATATCTAAGTTGCCTACGGGGTTGCCCAACACCCATACCATATAGACATACAGGGCTGATGGCAAAAGGATTACAAAGAGCAAGAAGAGGATGCCCAAGTACTTACCGAGCACCATTTGTAGAGTGCTGACCGGTTTGGTGAACAAGAGGGCTAACATACCGCTTTTTTTCTCTTCGGAGATGCTTCTCATCGTAATGGCGGGTACTAAAAAGACAAAAACCCAAGATGAAAGCCTAAAAAAAGGCAACATATCGGCGAAACCAGCATTGAAAATGTTGTAATCTGTTTTAAAGACCCATAGGAACAAGCCATTGAGCACGATAAAGAGCCCAATGATAGTAAGACCAATGGGCGAAGTGAAGAAATAACGGATTTCTTTTTTGAATAGTGCGTACATTTTTATAGTTAAGAGGTAAGAGATAAAAGGTAAATAGTTGTGAAAGCAACTTACCTTTATTCTTAGTGATTTTTCAGCGTGCAAAAGTACGAAAATAATATGATATTACCACCATAGTAGACTATAAAAGTTGGTGACGATTATCATATTTTTAATAATATTGGTTTTTTGTTGCGAAAAATGCAAAGTCTATTTTGGGGATAATGCATAGAATGTGAAAAGTAAAAAATACTATAAAAGTGCGTTTTTGCAGAAAAATTTTCTACAAAATGGCTATTTTGTAGTTTTCTGGGTAGTGAAAATAGGTCATTCTTCCTTCGCTCTCCCTTCGGTGTTCCTTCGCTCTTCCTTCGGTGAAGGTTCGGTGTAGTATTTTTTTCTTTTGGGAATACCCCTCCCCTACCCTTTTTTGGCATTGCATTATTTTCAATAAAAAGAGTGATTTGTTGCGAATCTTTTAAAAGAGGTGAAAACCAACCTTAGGATGTTGAAAAAAAGGCGGTATTTTGTTAGGCAGTTTGAGGTTTTTGTGGTATATTTGCACGCTTATTTAAAATAAAGAGTTATTTTTCTAATTAATTACAATAATGAATCTTATCCAAGAAGGTATAAAAAGAGGTCTGATTTCCATTTCAGAAGATGAGAAAACAATAAAATATATTCATCAAAATAAAAGTAGAAACTTTACTAATCCAGAGGAAAAGGTACAGGCAGAAGCTTTTGTTTTGTTAGTTACTCAGTATAATTATAAGCCTGAACGAATTAAAATGTTTGTTCCTGTAAAAATGGGCGTGGAGACAAAAGAGGCTGATATAGTAGTATATAATGATGATGAATGTACAGAACCTCATATTTTAGTAGAGTGTAAGAAAGCAGATATTACAGATCCTGCATTTAATGAGGCTGTAAATCAAGCTTATAGCTATGCTTATGCTATGCCTAACAATGTGAAATATGTTTGGGTAACCTCTTCTGATAATAATAAGTATTTTGAGGTTGATAAAAATAAAAATGTAAAAAAAACATTACCTGATATTCCCCAATTTGGCGTAAAGAAGTTAGCTAACTATAAATTTGTTTATGGAGCTAAATTTATAAAACAAAGTAAGGAAATGCAAAGTTTTTTTGATTTACAAGTTATTGAACAAGCAGCTCTTACCAATCGTTTCAAAAGAGCTCACGATGCTCTTTGGGGAGGAGGACACCTCAATCCTTCAGAAGCTTTTGATGAATTGGATAAGCTCATATTTTGTAAAATTTGGGACGAGAAAAAAGATAGAAAAGAAGGAGACCCTTATGATTTTCAGATTATCACAGTTGATGCTTCTGAAATTAAGAATTTTGAAAAATTGGGTGAGGACGAGTTGATAAAATCTATTCAGGAAGAGGAAAACAAGCGTTTGTTTAATAGAGTAAAAGAATTGTATGAAGAGGGGAGAAAAAAAGACCCTGAAGTTTTTAGAGATAATATCCGTCTTACATCTGAAAAAATTAGAACAGTAGTGGAATATCTACAAGATATTAACATTGGCGAAACTGACTTAGATGCCAAAGGTCGTGCTTTTGAGACCTTTATGAATTCTTTTTTTAGGGGAAATTTTGGTCAATATTTTACTCCTCGTGAAATTGTGAAATTTATTGTTGATGTGTTACCTATTAACCATAAATCTGTAGTTTTAGATACTTCTTGTGGAAGTGGAGGCTTTCTATTATATGCTCTTAATAAAGTAAGACAACAAGCTGATGAATGGTATCCTAATTATAAAACAAATATAAAACAATACCCAAAGCATTTTAGCCATTGGCATGACTTTGCTGAAAAAAACTTGTATGGTATAGAAATTAATGAGCAGATTTCAAGAGCTGCCAAAATGAATATGATTATTCACGATGATGGACATACTAATGTAATTACTTCTGACGGACTTTTAACTCCTGAAGAAATTCAAAAAAATACAGAAAACAAAGGTTTCAGATATAATCATTTTGATTTTATCATTACCAATCCTCCTTTCGGAAGTACTATACGCCAAACAGAAAAAGCCTATTTAAAAGAGTATAAATTAGGAAAAAAAGAAGAAGATTGGTTAGCTGTAAAGTCAGCTCCTGAAACTGTACGCGAAAACCAAAGTACCGAAATATTGTTTATAGAGCAATGCTATAAGTTTTTAAAAGCAGGAGGGTATTTGGCTATTGTTATCCCCGATGGTATCTTAACCAATAGCTCTTTACAATACGTTCGCGACCATATAGAGGAGACTTTTAGAATAGTTGCCGTAGTTTCTTTGCCTCAAACAGCCTTTTCTGCTAATGGAGCAGGTGTAAAAAGTTCTGTTCTGTTCTTGAAAAAATATACTGAAGATGAAACTAAAGAAATCAAAGACTTAAAACAAAATACAAAACATAGCTTACTATCTTCATATCAGTACAAAGAGCGAGTAACACAATTAGAAAAAGAAAAAAAACAAGCTATAAGTGCCCTTGAAAAACAATATAAAGAAAAATACCCTTCTCTTGATAAAAAGGGGTTAGCCTCTCTTATGGCTGAGGAGAAAAAAGAAATACAAGAGGAGTTTTCAGAAAAAGTAAACAACCTTAAAGACGAATTGCAAGATGCTTTCTTAACAGAGAAACAGAAAAAGCTAAAGGACTACCCTATTTTTATGGCAATAGCTGAAGAGATAGGTTATGATGCTACAGGCAAAAAGATTGCTGTGAATGAATTGGAGGTTATAGGGAAAGAATTAGAACGATTTATAAAATTCATTGAAAATAAATAAGCTATGATAATACGAGGTATATTAGATAATTCACTTAGTGGACAATTATGCATCAGAGGTTTTGCTCCTATTAAAGAATTAGCCCAAATTTCTTGTGCGGATTATAACTATCAAAGAAAACCTATTGAGGGAAGAGATGATATTATTACTTTTTTAGAAACAGAGACATATTTGTTTTTCCCTGAGATTATTTTAAGCTATAAAATTAGACACGATTCTGTTAAAAAATCAAATAATAGTCCTTTAATAGCTATTCAATCAGGAAATAAATATAAATCAAATAAAGATAATGTTGAAATAAGAATAAAGAAAATTTTTAATTCACCAACTGATAAAGGAGTAAAAATTATTGAGCTTATTATTGCTGATGAATATATTAATTCTAAACCTTTTCATAGAATTGATGGCAACCATAGGTTATTAGCAGCAGAAACATCTACTGCTGATAAGGTTGAGAGAATGGTTGCGCCTTTTTGTATTATTTTAGGAGAAGAATTTTATGATGGAGATAGGTTAATCGAAACTCAAGACACAAAAACTTTTGACAAGGCAACTAAAATATTTTTTCACAACATAAACACTAAAACAATTCCATTAACATCAGAAGAAAATTTAAAAGTAATCATTGATGACAAAAATAATTTTCCAGATACCGAGTTAGAGATAATTTTAGGAAAAGCTGGAATTAAAACAAGAGAGTTGATGGATAAAATGAAGGCTGATTATTTTAGTGGCATCAAACATATTATTTCAAATCAGTACAGAACTTACTGCATAGATTTTTTTAATGTATTATTAGAAAACAGCAATGAAATAGACCATATAGTTGATGATGTTCTTGATGCATTAAAATGTATTGATGTTCTGTATTTAGAAAATGAAAAATTAAAGGATAATTCAAGCTTTGGACTCCTCACAGCATTTCTATATTACAAAGTTACAGATAATACAAGTAAATTTGAATTTTTTAAAAACTGGGTAATCAAAAACCATATTTTTGATATTAAAGAAATCAAAGCAGAGAGTATTATCAAAATATTTGACAAAATAGTAGAGCAAGAAATAAAAGTTTTTGTTGCAATGCCTTATTTTCAAGGGGATCCAAACATTGTTGCAGAATATAATACAATATATGGAAACGTAATCAATGAAATAAGTAGAGATTACGGAGTAAAGATTTCTCTTTATCCTATAATGCAAAATAGAGGAGAAACTCAAGACCAGATACAAGATATTATAAATAAAATTCAAAATTGTCATATTTTCATTGCTGATATCTCTAATAATAATGCAAATGTACTATATGAGACTGGTTGGGCGAGAGCTATGAAAAAACCTACTCTTCTATTCAGGGAAGAATCTTCAGATTCTCCTAAATCAGATTATGCTAATGACACATATCATATCTATAATGATAAATATAGATCTAAAAGCTTATCTGAAATAGCAAGAAGGAATATCTTAGAGATATTGAATAAAAACTACGGCATACCTTTAAAATAATATTTTATATGTTTAAACTATCAGAAAACATAGATCCTAATAAGGTTTTTATTGTTAATCGTTCGGAATTGGAGGGGAGAATTGACCCTCACTTTCATAAAAAGGAGTATAATATTATAAAAGAAAAACTATCATTAATACCAACTTCGTCAATTAGAAATGAAAGTGTTAAAATATTTTCAGGAATAACTCCTTTAAGCGGAGGAGACGCATATACAGATAAAGATAATGGAATCCCTTTTGTGAGAAGTGGAGATTTTTCAGAAGATAATATTATAGATTTTAACAATTTAAATTTTATAAAACCCGAAATACATAATAAACTTATGAAAGGCTCCAAAATCTTAAGAAATGATTTACTTATTGCAATTGTAGGGGCTACAATAGGAAAAGTAGGTGTTTATAATTATGATTTTGAAGCCAATATAAACCAAGCGATTTGCGGTGTAAGATTTAAAGAAAATATTAATCCTCATTTTATTCATATTTTTTTTCTAACAGACTTAGGTCAAAAAATATTAGATAGAATAAAGAGACCTGTAGCTCGAGCCAATATTAATTTAGAGGAAGTAGGATCTATTTCTATTCCATTACTAGATATTATAACTCAAAAAAAGATAGTTTCTTACTTCTATAATAAAATAATACAAAAGCAACAAAAAGAAGCTGAAGCTCAAAGGTTATTGGATAGTATTGATGATTATCTTTTAGGAGAGTTAGGTATTACACTACCCAAAGAAGAAGAGCTTTTACCACAAAACACTGATAAAAACAATAGCTATAACTTAGACAATGATAATCCGTTAGTAAAAAAGGGGCGTTTGTTTTTGACAAATCTATCAGAAGTAACTGGGAAACGAATTGACCCTGACTATTATTCTATATATTATAAGAAAATAATAGCAAAAATAGAAAAAGGTAAATACTCAATGGATACAATTAGTAATAATTGTATAAATGTTTTTTCAGGTAAGACTCCTTCAAGTTCTGAATATTCTAAGGATAACACAGTTTATCCTATAATAAAAGTAAGTAGTTATACAGATTACAAGATTGATGTTGAAAAAGTAGCTTTTGCAACAAACAAACAACCTTTTAATATACTAAAAGGGGATATTTTTATTCTTTCAGCTGCTCATCAAGCTGAATATGTTGGAAAACATATAAAATATTTAGAAGAAACTCCCAAATGTCCAACTTCTTTTGTTGGGGAACTGTTATGTATTAGAGTAAATGAAGAAAAGGTGTTATCAAACTATCTATTTTCATTATTAAATACTAAATATTATAAAATATTAATTAATAGAGAAAAAACAGGGCAAACATCACATATTTACCCTAAAGATATAGAAAGTATAAAAATACCTTTGCCCCCCTTAGAGAAACAGAATGAAATAGCTACCCATATCTCACAAATACGAAATAAAGCTAACACATTAAAGCAAGAAGGAAAAGAAATTTTGGAACAAGCTAAGCAAGAAGTAGAGCAAATGATATTAGGGAACTAATTGCCTAATATCATTTGTTCAATATTTCTTTTTGCTATTTCTAATGTGTCAAATGCTTCTAATTGTAGTTTTTTAGCTTTTTCTCTAATAGCTGTTATTATATTAGCTATTTCTGTTTGCTTTTGGATGTCTATTTTTCCATTTTCAGAAATAGGAATAATAATATTTTGATTAAGATAACTATTCATAATGAGATTTCTAATCCCATTGGTTTGGCTTTGCATTGCTTCTGTGAGTCTAATATTATGCATCATCTTTAAAAAGCAAAACAAATATTTAGGATTGATTTTTTTATTATCAACTCTTATTTTATGAATAAAATTGCTATAACACAAAATATTATTTTTAATTATATTTTGTGTTATAATGGCTATTCTACCAACTGGTTGGTCTGGACTACCACCTGATTTTTCTATTAGTAAATCATTTTCTTTTAAATCTATTTTAGACAAAATACTTTTCTTTATTAAGCGGTATTTTACTCTTGAATTATCTAAATTCAAATTGTATTGATTATCAAATTCAGTAGCTCTAATTACTAAACACTTTTGATACTCTTCATTATCCTCAATCTCGTCTTTTTCATCGATTCCCCAATTACCTGCTATACTTTGAATAATGAATGATTTCAAAGGCAGTAAAATGAACTTTTTCAAATCAATATTATCAATGCTACTTTTTAGTAATTTTGTCTTAATATCATAACCTTTGGGGTCAATTCTTTTCGCAGTTACTTCTGATAGATTTGTCAAAAATAAACGCCCGTCATTGTTTTATCCTTTTTGATTATATTTATGAGTTTAATCAAATTAAATTATACAATGATTTATGGATATATTCGGGTAAGTTCCGATAAACAAACCGTAGAAAACCAGCGTTTTGAAATTAGTAATTTCTGTGAGAAAAACAACCTAACTATTGATGTTTGGGTAGAAGAAACTATTTCAGGTATGACAAGAGTAGAGAATAGAAAACTCGGTAAACTCCTAAAAAAAATGAAGAAAAATGATGTCCTTATTTGCTCGGAGCTGTCGCGGTTGGGGCGTAACCTCTTGATGATTATGGGGGTACTTAATGAGTGTATGAACCGAGATATTCAGGTGTGGACAATTAAAGATAATTATCGGTTGGGGAGCGATATTAATAGTAAAGTATTGGCGTTTGCTTTTGGGCTTTCTGCTGAGATTGAACGTAACCTTATCAGTCAGCGTACCAAAGAGGCGTTGGCACGCAAGAAAGCAGAGGGAGTAGTTCTCGGTCGTCCTAAAGGTAGTAAGTCCGCTAAAACAAAACTCACAGGGCAAGAAAAACAGATTAAAGAGCTTTTAGAGAAAAAAGTGTCGTATTCGGCTATTGCGCGTATTCTCGGGGTGCATAGGCTTACAGTGAGTAGTTTTGTAAAAGAACGGTTGTAGGTGTGGCCACACGAGCGATTATGGGAGTAATGGGAATAATGGGAGTAATGGGAGTAATGGGAGTAATGGGAATAATGGGAATAATGGGAATAATGGGAATAATGGGAATAATGGGAATAATGGGGTGTGAGCCACACGGGCGATTTTTAGGTAAGAGATAAGAGATAAGAATAATGAATGAGGGTGAGCCGAACGGGCGATGATGGGAATAATGGGAATAATGGGGTGCGAGCCACACGGGCGATTATGGGGAATCAACTTTAGTAAAGGTTGTTGTATAACGGCAGTTGAATTATAAAGGGGATAAATTATTTACTGTTGTTACATAACTTGCTTATTAACAATATTTATCTTAAAATTGTTAATAAGTGTGTTAATAACTTATTTGTTTTTGCTGAAAAAATATTGTTTTTTGCCGTACCTTTGCATCGAAAACAAAGGGGAATATTGCTCTTTTGGTTTTTCAATAATATATTTGTATAATTCTTAATATTTTTATTTTTATGGCAGAGAGTTTTAATATTCTGGTCAAAGACCTCAAGGGTGAGGTCGGTAAAACACTTGTCTTTCGGAATGTGAAAGGCAGAACTATAGTAGCAAGGTCTCCTCGACCTTCAAAATCAGCACCGAGTGTAGCACAGGCAAAGCAACGAGATCTTTTTAAGGAGGCGGTGCGCTATGCTAGACAGGTGATGAAAAATCCTACGCAAAAAGCGCTCTATGAGGCATCGCCTCAGGTGAAGAGTGGAGAGCAAACGGTCTTTACGGTGGCTGTAGCTGACTACTTAAACAAGCCTAAGGTGAACAAGATAGACGCAAGTGGCTATAAGGGAGGTACTGGTGATAAAATCAGGTTACTTATCTTGGATGATTTTTCGGTTCGTTCGGTGAAAGTGAGTATTCACGATAGTAGTCGGGCACTGATTGAGGAAGGAGAAGCGGTGCAGGATGGTATGCAATATGTGTATACAACTACGACTGTTAATTCTTCTATTACGGGGAATATTATTACTGTAAGGGTAACGGATACTCCTGGGAATGTAACGGAACAACAACACACCTTGTAACGTTTAATTTTTGTTTTACAAAGGAGCCCAAAAAGATTTTTTCTTTTTGGGCTTTTTTTTGTAAAAAATTTTTGTGGTTTAGAAAAATGTCGTATATTTGTAAAATATATTGATGACAAAGAAACTCAACACTAAAACAGAAGAATATTTAATATGAAAATGATGAGAAATGATTTACAAGGAGCCCTGAAACACTACTTTGGATTTGAATCATTTAAGGGGCACCAAGAGGAGATTATTACCAGCGTGATTAATAAAGAGAACACTTTTGTTATTATGCCCACAGGTGGTGGTAAATCATTATGCTACCAATTGCCTGCTTTGGTTTTAGAGGGTACAGCGATTGTTATCTCTCCGCTCATTGCTTTGATGAAAAATCAGGTGGATGCGATGCGTGGTATTTCATCTACTGATAGTATAGCTCATGTACTGAACTCTTCTCTTACTAAGAACGAAATTCGGGAGGTGATGGAAGATATCAGTGCGGGTAAAACCAAATTGCTTTATGTAGCTCCTGAGTCTCTTATTAAAGAGGAATATGCTAACTTTTTAAAAACTGTAACAATTTCGTTTGTAGCGGTAGATGAGGCGCATTGTATCTCGGAATGGGGGCACGATTTTCGTCCTGAGTACCGGAATATCAGAACGATTATAGAGCGTTTGGGCAGTAATATTCCTATTGTAGCTCTTACGGCTACAGCAACCCCTAAGGTGCAAGAGGATATTTTGAAGAACTTAGGGATGATGGAAGCTAACGTATTTAAGTCGTCGTTTAACCGTCCTAATCTGTATTATGAAGTACGACCAAAGACTAAGAATGTAGATGCGGATATTATTCGTTTTGTAAAACAGAACAGTAAGAAATCGGGGATTATATATTGTCTCAGTCGCAAGAAAGTGGAAGACCTTGCACAAACGTTGCAAGTAAATGGTATTTCGGCAGTGCCTTATCACGCGGGATTGGATGCTAAAACACGTGCCAAGCACCAAGATATGTTCTTGATGGAAGAGGTAGATGTGGTGGTAGCGACTATAGCTTTTGGTATGGGGATTGATAAGCCTGATGTGCGTTTTGTAATTCACCACGACATACCGAAAAGTATAGAGAGTTATTACCAAGAGACTGGTCGCGCAGGACGTGATGGTGGTGAAGGACATTGTTTGGCTTTCTACTCTTATAAAGATGTAGAGAAACTGGAAAAATTTATGATAGGCAAACCTATAGCTGAACAGGAGATAGGGCAAGCGCTCTTGCAGGATATTGTAGCTTACGCTGAAACTTCTAGTTCGCGTCGTAAATTTATCTTACATTACTTTGGCGAAGAGTTTGATGAGGTAAATGGTGAAGGTGCCAATATGGATGACAATGTGCGTTTCCCTAAAGAGAAGAAGGAGGCTAAAGATGATGTAGTGAAATTGCTCAATGTGATTATTGCGACTAAACAGAAATTTAAAGCTAAAGAGATTGTCAATACACTTATAGGGAAAGTGAGTGCTCTTATCAAAGCGCATCGGATTGATGAGCAAGAGTTTTTTGGTATAGGGAAGGAAAAAGATGATACTTACTGGATGGCACTTCTCCGTCAGGTAATGGTAAACGGACTCATTCGCAAGGACATAGAAACTTATGGAGTGATGTTTATCACCGATAAAGGAAAAGAGTTTTTAAAAGATGTACCTTCATTTATGATGACTGAAGACCACAGTTATGAAGAGGAACCTGAAGATATCAACAGTGCTAATGCTGTAGCTGCAGACCCTGTACTTCTTGATATGCTAAAAGATTTGCGTAAAAAGGTAGCTAAGCAGAAAGGAGTGCCTCCGTTTGTGGTATTTCAAGATCCTTCGCTCGAAGATATGGCTCTCAAATATCCTATTACGATTCAAGAACTTACGAATGTACACGGAATAGGGGAAGGCAAAGCTAAGAAATATGGTAGTGAGTTTGTAAAGCTCATTGAGCGTTATGTAGAGGAGAATGATATTGTACGTGCTGAGGATTTAATAGTAAAAACTACAGGGTCTAACTCGGCACTAAAATTGTTTATCATTCAGAATATAGACCGCAAATTGCCATTGCCTGATATTGCTCAAGCGAAGGGGTTGGAGATGGATGAGTTTCTCAAAGAAATGGAACAAATTGTATACAGCGGTACCAAGCTGAATATCGATTATTGGGTGAATGAAATCTTTGATGAAGAGCAACAAGAAGAACTTCATGAGTATTTTATGGAAGCTGAAAGTGATAAAATATCTTTGGCCTCCAAAGAGTTTGCTGGTGAATATGAAGATGATGAACTGAGAATTTACCGCTTGAAGTTTATCAGTGAAGTAGCGAATTAAGAGGAGAAAAATATTGTTATAAAAGTGTTTAAATAGTTTTAAAAGGCTATTTAAACACTTTTTTATTATGAAATATATGTCCAGAGGTTTTTATAGCGTTGTAGTTGTTGGAGGGTATAAGCTACTATTTGGTTTTGAGGCAGTTGTAAATTAGGGTCATTTTTTAAGAGGTCGATGGCTTGAAATCGAGCGGTTTTCAATATGTCTTGGTCTTTTACGATATCAGCTATTTTTAAGGCGAGTACGCCACTTTGCTGTGTACCCATAATGTCTCCAGGTCCTCTCAGTTTGAGGTCTACTTCGGCGATTTCAAAGCCATCATTGGTGCGCACCATTGTTTCCATACGGGTACGGGTTTCGTTACTCATTTTATTGCCAGTGAGCAATATACAATAGCTTTGCTGGCTCCCCCGCCCTACCCTACCGCGTAATTGGTGGAGCTGAGAGAGGCCAAAGCGTTCGGCGCTTTCAATTACCATTACAGAGGCATTGGGAACATTTACCCCTACTTCTATTACTGTAGTAGCTACCATTATTTGGGTTTCATTACGCAGGAAGCGTTCCATTTCGGCGTCTTTTTCGGCAGGTTTTAGTTTTCCGTGTACGATAGATACTTTATATTTTGGAGGGGGAAAACTAGCAGTGATGTATTGGTATCCTTCAGTAAGGTTTTTAAAATCTAAGGCTTCAGATTCTTCAATAAGAGGGTATACAACATAGGCTTGCCTACCTTTATCGATTTCTTTTTTGACAAAATCATAAATTTCAGCTCGTTTGTTTTCAAACTGATGTATGGTTTTGATGGGTTTTCTTCCAGGGGGTAATTCATCGATAATGGATACATCTAAGTCGCCATATACACTCATAGCTAAGGTACGAGGTATAGGTGTTGCGGTCATTACAAGGATGTGAGGGGGGATATGGTTTTTACGCCAAAGTTTAGCTCGTTGTTCGACCCCGAAACGGTGTTGCTCGTCGATGATGGCGAGTCCTAGGTTTTTAAATTTTACTTTGTCTTCTAAAAGAGCGTGTGTACCTATAATGATAGAAAGTTCACCTGATTGTAATTGCTGGTCTAATATTTTGCGTTCTTTGGATTTAGTAGTGCCCGTTAGTAAGCTGACAGGAACTTTTGAGTTTTTTAGTAGGTTAGAAATTGTTTGGTAATGTTGGTTAGCTAAAATTTCAGTGGGGGCCATTAAGCAGGCTTGGAAGCCATTATCTACAGCTAAGAGCATTGACATTAGAGCTACTATGGTTTTTCCAGAGCCTACATCTCCTTGTAGGAGTCGGTTCATTTGAGCATTAGATCCTAAATCGGCACGAATTTCTTTGAGTACACGTTTTTGGGCTTCAGTAAGAGGGAAAGGTAAATGATGGTTGTAGAAGTTTAAGAAGCAATTTCCTACTTTTTTAAAGGGCATTCCTTGGAATTTTTGTTTTTGGAGGAGGTTTTTGCGTACTAATTGTATTTGTATGTAAAAAAGTTCTTCGAATTTAAGTCTTAGAGTAGCTTTGGTAAGCATATTTTGACTATCAGGGAAATGGATAGCAATCATAGCTTTTTGTTTTGAGATGAGGTTGAGTTGAGATAGTATATTCTCGGGTAGGTTTTCAATAAAAGAATTTCCTACTTCTTCAAAGACGTTTTGCATCCATTGGCGCATCAGTCTGTTTGTAATACCACGTTTGGTTAATTTTTCAGTAGAAGGATAGACAGGTTGAATAGCGATGTGGGGAGTTTTTTTGAATTCGGAAAGTAAGTCCATTTCGGGATGAGGCATAGAAAAAGTATTTCCGAAGAAATTGAGTTTTCCGAATATGATATAAGGTTCGTTGATTTTAAGGGCTTCTCGTACCCATTTGAGACCTTTGAACCACACTAACTCCATAGAGCCAGTTTCATCTACAAAAGTAGCTATAAGGCGTGAACCTTTTTGATAAGCAGATTCTACAGAGCGTAGATGTACTATTTTTCCTATGATTTGAACTTCGGCGTTATTATTTTGTAGTTCATTGATTTTATAGAATTTAGTGCGGTCTATATATCTATTAGGGAATAGGTTGAGCAGGTCTTGATACTCATAGATACCTAATTCATTTTTGAGGAGTTCAGCACGTTGTTTACCGACACCTCGCAGATATTCAATGGGGGTATGTATAATATTCTCTGCAATCATAGGGCAAAAGTATAAATAATTTGTAAAATTACCAATTTAGTAAGTCATAGTTTTGTAGTTATTTCTTATTTCACTATTTTTGCACCCACTTATTATATAATGTTGATAGATAGAAGAATTAGAAAATAGAAGATACATCAATGAGTTTACAACGAGAAATACAAAAACGCCGTACATTTGGTATAATTTCGCACCCAGATGCTGGGAAAACAACACTTACAGAGAAACTTTTGCTTTTTGGGGGAGCTATTCAAGAGGCAGGAGCAGTAAAATCGAATAAAATAAAGAAAGGAGCTACATCAGATTTTATGGAGATTGAGCGCCAGAGAGGTATTTCGGTAGCTACCTCGGTATTAGCATTTAATTATAAAGAGCACAAAATAAATATATTAGATACGCCTGGGCATAAAGATTTTGCAGAGGATACTTTTCGCACTCTTACGGCGGTGGATAGTGTTATAGTAGTTATAGATGTGGCTAAAGGAGTAGAAGAGCAAACAGAAAAGCTTGTGGAAGTGTGTCGCATGCGTAATATACCTATGATTGTGTTCATCAATAAGTTGGATAGAGAAGGGAAAGATGCCTTTGATTTACTTGATGAAGTAGAGCAGAAACTTGGTTTAAAGGTAACTCCATTGAGTTTTCCTATAGGAATTGGTTATGATTTTAAGGGGATTTATAATATTTGGGAGAAGAATATTAATTTATTTTCAGGAGATAGTCGTAAGAATATAGAAGAAACAATTTCTTTTGATGATATAAATAGTTCAGAGTTAGAGAAAATTATATCAGAACGCTCAGCAAGTAATCTTCGGAGTGATTTGGAGTTGGTATATGAGGTATATCCTAAATTTGATAGGGAGGCTTATTTGAAAGGAGAACAACAGCCTGTATTTTTTGGTTCGGCTTTAAATAATTTTGGAGTAAGAGAATTATTGGACTGCTTTGTAGAGATAGCACCTTCGCCTCGCGCTAAAGCGAGTGAAGAACGTTTGGTATTACCTGAAGAAACAACTTTTACTGGTTTTGTATTTAAAATACATGCTAATATGGATCCTAATCATCGCGATAGATTGGCTTTTGTAAAGATAGTATCGGGTACTTTTGAACGCAATAAGCCCTATTTACATACGAGATTAGGTAAAAAGTTAAAGTTTTCGAGTCCGAATGCTTTTTTTGCAGAGAAGAAGGAAGTGATAGATATATCATATGCGGGGGATATAGTAGGTTTACACGATACAGGGAATTTTAAGATAGGAGATACACTTACAGAGGGAGAAATGTTGCATTTTAAAGGAATACCTAGTTTTTCGCCAGAACATTTTCGCTATATTAATAATGCTGATCCGCTTAAATCAAAACAATTAGAAAAGGGGATAGATCAATTGATGGATGAAGGAGTGGCACAGCTTTTTAAATTGGATTTTAATGGTAGGAAAGTAATAGGTACAGTAGGGGCGTTGCAATATGAGGTTATTCAGTATCGTTTGGAGCATGAGTATGGAGCGAAATGTAGTTATGAAAATTTTCCTATTTATAAAGCGTGTTGGATAGAGACTCCTGAAAATAGTAAGGATTCTGAATATCTTGATTTTTTACGTGTGAAACAGAAGTTTTTGGCACGAGATAAACAAAATCAATTGGTATTTCTTGCTGATTCGGCTTTTTCTATTGAAATGGTGAAGCAGAAATATCCTAATTTGAAATTACATTTTACTTCAGAGTTTTAAATAAAAAAAGCGGTATAAAAATGTTGAATTTTATACCGCTTATTTCTATATTATAATTTGTTTATTTATTATTGCCAACAACTTGAATAAAAACTTCTTCTAAGTCTTTGTGTTTATGATTTATTTGTAATATTTTTAAATCATTTTCTTTAGCGAAATCAAAAACTATAGAGCGCATATCATCTTGAGTGTCAAATTGTAATTCATAAAGGAATTCATATACATTATTAACAGCAACAATATGAGGTAATTCACGTAATAAACGTTCTTCAACGCGGAAATCAAAAGCTACTTCTATGATTTGCTCTTTGCCTTGTAGTGTATCCATAGCTTTATCTAATACAATATTTCCTTTATGAAGTACAATTACTCGATCGGCAACAGCTTGTATTTCCTGCATTATATGCGATGAAAGTAAAACAGTTTTATTTTTACCTAATTCTTTAATAATGTGTCTAATTTCAATTAATTGATTAGGGTCAAGCCCTGTAGTAGGTTCATCTAAGATTAGTATTTCAGGGTCATGAATAAGAGCAGAGGCTAAACCTACACGTTGTCGATATCCTTTAGAAAGAGCTTCAATTTTTTTATTACTTTCAGGCAGTAATCCTGTAAGATTAATAACTTCTTCTATTCTATTAGGAGTTATATTAGAATATAAATCAGCTATAAATTGTAAGTATTCCCTTACATACATCTCTGTATATAGAGGATTTTGCTCAGGTAGATATCCTATTATTTTTTGAGCTTCAATAGGATTTTTTAGT
This sequence comes from uncultured Capnocytophaga sp., assembly GCA_963521335.1. Taxonomy (GTDB): domain Bacteria; phylum Bacteroidota; class Bacteroidia; order Flavobacteriales; family Flavobacteriaceae; genus Capnocytophaga. The sequence goes on along the minus strand of CAUQUO010000019.1, from coordinate 8,755 downwards.
ATATCAATATCATTGATTTTTATGGAGCCATTATTAGGAGCAAGTGCTCCAGTAATCATTTTCATAGTAGTAGACTTTCCTGCACCATTAGGTCCTAAAAATCCAGTTATTTCACCCTTTTTAAGCTGAAAGTTAATATTATTGACAGCTATTTCATGTCCATATGTTTTTGTTAAGTTTTTTACTTCTATTGCCATAAAAAGCTAAAGATTATGAAAAATTTCTATCATAGGTATTTATACTATCGAATTGATTTAATATCAACTCCAGAATTGATAATTACTTGACGAATATCTCCAAAGGTTTTAAGATTTGTTTTTCCTTTCAAAAGATCAAAATTATTTCCTTTTTTGAGGAAGCTAATTAAATTTGATTGTCCAGCAAAGTATACAGGTTTAATATTTTCTAAAGAACCTCCATTCTTTACAGCGACAAAAAAAGCGCTATATTGTTTTACACGTTCTTCAATTTCACTTTTGTTTTGATTGAAGTCATATACTACTACACTCCAGTCTTTTTCATCTAACCTTTTGAGATTCAGTTTTACTTTATCAACAATATCTTCTGAACAAGATTGAGAGTTAAAGCGTTTTAAATCAATAATAAATTCCTCTGTAAGATTAGCATTAGTAGCATGAGGTCTTGGAGTATTTCTATAACTTCTTATAATTGTTTTTCCTTCTCTAGTAGCTTCTATAATAGTGCCTTGAACTTTTTCTATAGGAGGATTAGGGATAGCATTATTTTTAGATATATCATTATTTTTTTTCTTATGAACATTTACTTCTATAGCAGGCTGTGTATATGATTTTTTAGGAACTTCCTCTACTATAGTCTCTTCTTGGACATTTCTTGCTTTGCTTTCTGTAATAATTTGCTCTAAATTTTTTTGATAAGACTTTAATTCAGAGCTTTCTCCTTTTAAATAAGGTCGTAAAAGACTATCAACTTGTTCACTATTGTAAGCTGAATAATCAAAATCTTTTAAGAAATTCTCCCATACGGCTTTTTCAAATTCAGGGCGTAATTTATCTGTTAGATAGTTTCTTTTTTGAGCTTCTGCCATAAAAAGACTTCCTTTAGGATCTGCATGAGTTTCTTTCCAATGGTTTATTTCTGTCAAGAAGAAACGGGCAGGAGAGATAACATTAATATTTAAAGTATCTTTACTTTTTCTATCTACTATTAGAGCTAATTTTTCTAATAGATCTTTTTCTAATGTAATTGTATCTTTTCCTTCATCTGCAAAAGTAACAATCAGTTTAGTGCCAGTAATAGGTAAAGATTCTTTTAGGCTTATATAAGTACTATCTATTTGATAAGTATGCTCATCTACATTTGTTAAAAAGTCTATGTTAGTAATTTTACTATCAGATTTTAGACATAAATAAGCTTTAACAGGATCTTTGAACATTGGGAAAATAAACCAATAACCGATTCCCACTAAAGTAAGTATAAAAAATACTATAGAGGCTATTTTTAACCAAAAAAAGCGAGATTTATGAGGTACTTTACTTTCATCATTATTAGTTGATAGAACATCCTTGTTGAGAACAGATAATTGTTTACTAGCCTTAGGGCTTTCTGAAGCTATCATTTGAGGGTTATGAATTCTATCTGATAGTTCGTAGTTTATTTCTCCACTCTTTGATATACTTATTGTTTTATGAGTATCTTGATTTTCAAATTCAAAATGATATAAATGTTCAGGTAATACTATTTCTATAGGTGAATCGCTACGTAAAGAACTACTGAACAATATACCATTAATTTTAAGAGCTATTGCTACTATTTTTTGTGATACAATAGTAAAATGGTATTTTTCAAAAGATATTGATAGAGGAATTTTTTCATCTACTACATAATTACTTTTAAAAATAATACCATTATAACTTATATTAAATATTTTTTGGGCTTCATTTCCTTTTAATAAAAAATAATAACCTTTACTATCAGTATGAGGTTTTGCTTTAAAACTTCCACTTTCTAGCAAAAGGAAAGTAATATATTTTTGAAATTCATATTGAGGAGTTTCTACATATAGTTTTATCTCTTTTTCTATAAAAGGAACTTCATCTAAAGTATAACCTTTTTGTGAACGTTTGATAAATCCTTTTTTAATAGCCTTTTTAATAGTATCATGAAATGAAAACAATTGATAATATTTAGATTTTTCAATCAATAATTCAATTGTATCATCATCAGAAAAAGGTTCGTCAATATAAGTGGTACTTATATCTTTTCCATTTTTCATAAAGGCTAATATTTTAAGATTTTTATCAGCAATATAAAAATAAGCCGTTTCAATAGTTGCTTGGTTGAGTATATTTTGTTGTAAGTTTTTGTATTCAGGAAATAAGAGCTCTATATTATAAGCCTTTGGGTCTTCTATAAATTCTTTACGTAAAAATACAATATCTTGAAGATTTGAAAATTCAGGGCGATAAGGCATATTGAAGTATTTGTCTACTTCATAAATATCACCATAAGAAAAAACTTTAGGAGCATAAGGTAATTGTAAAGAACAAGGAATGGCATTAGGGTCTTCGGTTATTTGTTTTTCATATCCTCGCAAAAGGTTAAAATATGGGAATATATCTTCTCTTTCATTAAGGATAGGCATATTATCTTCATAGTTGATATGTTCAGCAAAATACATATCCATCAATAAATTTAATACTTGCCTTACTCCACGCCATTGTAAAAAATGAGGAATATAAAGAGAAATAGCTATATATACACCAGTCTGCCCATTTATTTCACGTGATGAGCGGTATTGAGTGTATATTTTGTAATTTTGAGTAAATTGAAGTGTGTAGAAATCTACACGAGATGTATGGATACGTATGAAAGCACTAATGTCTTTTAACCTATCTTTTACTCCTTGAGACTGAAAGTTAACACCCTGAGAGGCTAATACTTTACATCCTTGCTTATAGCCCCAAATTGTTAGACCTATTGTATTAATCTTTGATTCCATTATAATAAGAAACTTGCTAAAATCGCGACAAAGATAGGTATTATTGTTGATAAATAAAAATATATTTGTAAAAAAAATACCTATTAAAGATTTTACACTTTAATAGGTATCAAAAATTATAATTGATATGAACTATTTACTTTTTATAATTTATTAGTTTTCAGCAGATTGTTCAGTAGATACTTCTACTTTAGGTTCTTCTACTTTTTCAGCAGGTTTAGCTTCAACTTTGGCTACTTCTGCTACAATTTCGAATGGGAAATCAACAATTACTTCACGGTGTAAACGGATAGCAGCATTGTATTTACCAGTGCGTTTGATAGTGTTACCTGCGATAGAAATAAATTTCTTGTCAATTTCATGTCCTGCTTTAGCTAACTCTTGAGCTATATCAGTGTGGTTGATAGAACCAAAAAGCTTATCACCAGTACCTACCTTAGCTACAATTTTTACTGTTAAATTAGTAAGAGCTTTAGCAGTTTTCTTAGCTTCTTCAATAATATGTTGCTCTTTATAAGCTTTTTGTTTTAAATTTTCAGCTAATACCTTTTTTGCTGAGGGAGTAGCTAAAATTGCAAATCCTTGCGGAATGAGGTAATTACGACCATATCCATTCTTTACAGTAACGATATCGTCTTTAAAACCTAAATTATGAACGTCTTGTTTAAGTATAATTTCCATAGTTTCTACTCCTTGTTATTATTTTAATAAATCGGCTACATAAGGCATTAAAGCCAAGTGGCGAGCTCTTTTTACAGCGGTAGCCACTTTGCGTTGGAACTTCAATGAAGTACCAGTAAGGCGACGAGGTAGCAATTTACCTTGTTCATTTACAAACTTCAAAAGGAAGTCTGCATCTTTGTAATCAATATATTTGATACCTGATTTTTTAAAGCGACAATATTTCTTTTGTTTAGAAGTGTCGATGTTTAGTGGAGTGAGGTATTTGATATCTCCTTTTTTTTGTTCTACTGCCATTTTCTTACGCTTTTTTAGTGTTTAACTTAGCTCTTCTTTTTTCAGCCCACTCGATGGCGTGCTTGTCTAATTTCACAGTGAGGTAACGCATAACACGTTCGTCACGACGGAATTCCAATTCGAAAGCGTCAATTACTTCACCAGCTACTTTAAATTCAAAGAGGTGATAAAATCCGCTTTTTTTGTTTTGGATTGGGTAAGCTAATTTTTTCAAGCCCCAATTCTCTTTTGCTACAAATTCTGCACCCCTTGAAGTAAGAAAATTTTCAAATTTTTCTACTGCTTCCTTTATCTGTGTTTCAGATAAAACGGGATTCAAAATGAAAACAGTTTCGTATTGATTCATAAATAAAAAATGATTAAATATTTTAATTTGAGGTGCAAAAGTATAACTAATATTTGAAACTACAAAATAATATTTATGTTTTTTTACAAAAACGTATATATGTGTGATTATAAAATGTTTGTTTATAGTATGTTAATAGTTTCTGTCTCGTAGGGTTCTTGGTCTTTTAAAAAAATGCGTGCTTTAAGATTTCCTTTAAGTATGACTTCTTCTCCTGTTATTCGTAACCAACTACCTTCACGTAATCCTATTACAGGTGTATTATTAAACTTATGAAACTCTTTGATACGAGTTTCTCTAGTTTCTCCTTTGTGTTTACTACTGGGGTCTGGATCTAAATAATGAGGATTAATATTAAAAGGTACTACACCTAACGTTTTAAAACTAGGTGGATAAATGATAGGCATATCATTTGTAGTTTGCATAGTTTCACCTGCAATATTACTCCCTGCACTAGTTCCCATATAAGGTACACCTTCATTTACTACTTTTCGAAGAATATCCATAATACCTAATTTATATAATTGTGTAACTAATAAAAAAGTATTTCCTCCCCCTGTAAAAATACCTTCTGCTTTTTCGAGTGCATCTCTAAGATCAGTGAATGTATGTAAACCTACTATTTTTTTACCTATTTTTTCGAATCCTTGTTGAGCAATTTTTGTGTATTTATTATGGGTAATACCACTAGGTCGTGCATAAGGTATAAAGAGTATTTTAGAAGTATTTATAAAAAAATCAGTTAGTTCTTCTTCTAAATAAGATAAATAAGTTCCTCCATATACAGTAGAGGTGCTAGCTAATAAAAGTTTTTTCATTTAAATATTAATTTATTGTTTGTGTTCAGAATTAAAGGACTTCTGCAACTACGAATGTGCTTCCACCCACAAAGATAAAGTCGGTGGGAAGCGCTTGTGCCTTAGCGGTATTTAAAGCTTCTGCAACTGAAGAATATGCCTCTCCTTGGAGTCCTTTTGTAGTAGCAATTTCCTTTAATGTGTTGACATTAAGTCCTCTTGCAATAGCAGGACTACAAAAATAATAGGTAGCTTCTTTTGGAAAAAGTTCTAAAACACTATTTACATCTTTTTCTTTTACAAAACCTACAACTATATGTAAATTTGTATAGGTTTGCTTTTTGAGTTGTTCCATCACATAGGTAAGTCCACCCACATTATGTCCTGTGTCACATACAATAGTAGGGTAGGAACTAAGGGTTTGCCAACGACCTTTTAGGTTTGTATTGTGCACTACGTGTAGAAGTCCTTGTGCAATATTCTCTGAAGTAATATCCCACCCTTGGTGAATAAGCAATTCAGTAACGGCTATTACTCCTTTGATATTTTTCTCTTGATAAGCACCTTGCAAGTCCGTTGTAAGAGAAGTTTCTATGTGATTGGCAAAAATAATAGGAGTCTTCATTTCTTTAGCTCTTGCTGTGAAGACAGGAGCTGTTTCTTCTTGATATTCACTGATTACTACAGGTACATTTTGTTTGATAATACCAGCTTTTTCAAAAGCTATTTTAGGCAATGTGTCTCCTAAAATATCTGTATGATCTTTGGAAATATTAGTAATAAGAGAAACTTCGGGAATAATAATATTAGTAGAATCAAAACGACCTCCTAAGCCTACCTCTATTACAGCGATATCTACTTTTTCTTCAGCAAAATAACTGAAAGCCATCCCTACCGTCATTTCAAAAAATGATAGTGAATGTTCTTCCAAGAATAGTTTGTTTTCGGTTATAAAGTTTACCACATAGTCTTCAGGGATTTCTTTTCCATCAATTTTAATACGTTCACGAAAGTCTTTGAGGTGAGGAGAAGTATATAGTCCTACCTTATATCCTGCCTCTTGTAGAATAGAAGCAAGCATACTGCTGGAAGAACCTTTGCCGTTAGTGCCAGCAATATGCAAACTTTTGAATTTTGTTTGAGGGTTTCCTAATGCTGAAGTAAAGGTGAGGATATTATCTAATTTGTTGTTCAAAGCATTTTTGCCCTGTGTTTGAAACATAGGCAAGCAGTTGAACATCCACGAAAGAGTTTCTTGATAATTCAATGTTAAAAATAATTTTTAGTTGTTGCACAATCAAAAATGAGATAATCAGTTATAGTATAACCATTATCTCATCTTGTTATTTATAATTATTAATTGATTTTTTATTCTCCAAGTTGAAAGTTTACAATAAGGAAACCTATTTGACGTATAGGAGCATTATCATCAGCATTCCAACGGTGCATAGTTGCTGTTTTTCGAGCGGCATCTAGTAAACAGGGGGCAGAATTAGTAGTACCTTTTACACCAGCTGTAGCTTTCACCACTTTACCACTGCGATCTACTTCTATTTGCACAACCACAAGCCCTTCTTCATTGCAATTTTGTTTAACTGAGCCCTGTGAAGCAATGGAGCGCCCGTTAAGTCCCCATCCTTTACCAGAACCATTACCACCACCTGATCCATAGTAAGAGTTAGCATATTGACTACCATCTATTTGTCCTTGATAACCAGGTTTGTTACCATCACCTTGTCCAGCAGTACCACTACCTCCTGCGTTGGCTGCTCCTAAAATGTTAGAAAGAGCATCTGAAGTTTCTCTTGAAGGTTTTGGAGCTGGTTTAGGTATTTCTTTAGGAGGTTCTTTTTTAGGAGTTTCTTTCTTTTTTTCTTGTTTTTTAGGAACTTCAGGTACAGAAACTTCTTCATTGTTATCTTGAGCTAAAAGATTCTCTTTCACCTCTTGTGAGGTACTTTCTTCTGGCTGTGTTTGTTGTGGTATTTGGGTTTCTTCCTGTTTGGTAGCACTTGGTGGAGGAGTGCGTTCCCCCATTCCAGTTACATCTACGCCATAAATTACATCTATTCCATTTTCAGGTGGAGGGTCTAAGTACTTCATTCCTGCAAAGAATAGAATAAAGATTAATAAACACATCACGACTGTAGTGAGTGCTAAAGCTTTACGTTTATGTTCTGTATCGAATAAATTCATATACTTTGCTATTTAGGACGTACAGCCAAAATCACTTTGAACTGATTTTGATTAGCAACATCCATCACAGTTACCGCATTTTCAATAGGCACACTTTCTTCTACACGCAAAATAATAGTAGGGTTCTCTACTCCTTTTAGTGCCGATTTGAGTTCTGCATCAAGATTATCTACAGATATTGGTTTCTTATCAATAAAAAAATTTAAATCTTTATCAATACTCACTGAAACATTTTGTGTATTGGTGCTTTTTCCCTTAGCTTTAGGCAATAGCAAATCAAGTGCATTAGGGCTATTAGCTGTAATCATAAAGAATACTAATAACAAAAATACAATATCTGTCATAGATGACATGCTGAACTCTGGACTTACTTTATTTCTACCTTTTAATTTCATAATTGATTCAAGTAGTTTTTTTGAGACTTATAAAGGCTCGTTTAACAAGTCTAAGAATTCAACAGCATTAGCTTCCATTAGGTGTACAATTTTATCGGTTTTTACTACCAAGTGGTTATATCCCACATAAGCAATAATTCCTACAATAAGACCTGCCACAGTAGTAGCCATCGCGGTATAAATACCACCTGCTAAAGCCCCCATTTCGGCTTGACCGCCAGCAGACGCCATTTCGTGGAATGACATAATCATACCAACAACTGTGCCTAAGAATCCAATCATAGGTCCTGCCCCTGCAATAGTAGCTAAAATAGCAGTATTTTTTTCAAGTTTATACACTTCTAATGTCCCTGCATTTTCAATGGCTTTATTAATGTCTTCTAGAGGTTTACCTATTCTAGAAACTCCTTTCTCAATAAGCCTTGCTACTGGGGTGTTAGATTGTACACAAAGCATTTTAGCTGCGTCCAAACGTCCTGCTGAGATACAATCACGTATTTTATACATAAAAGTTTTATCCATCTTAGAGGCTGCTTTAATTGCAAATAAACGCTCAAAATAAAGAAAAAGTGCTACAGCAAGCATTATAAACAAAATACCAATAATTACAATATTGGCAGTACCACCATCTATAATCATATCCATTATAGAAAGTGTTTTTTCTTGAGTTGGAAGAGTGTCAGTTGCAGTAGTTGCAACATCTACAGAAGTTTGTAATCCTAACATATTATTTTCTATTAAAAAATATGGCAAAAGTAATAAATAATTATCAATCTACAATTATTAGCCATTAATTAATAAATAACAAAACCCATAAGTGATTGATATTCAACTTTATAATTAAAATTTATTATTGATATAAAAAAAGCTACTCAATTCCTGAGTAGCTTTTGTGGACTCTACTGGATTCGAACCAGTGACCCTCTGCTTGTAAGGCAGATGCTCTGAACCAGCTGAGCTAAGAATCCTTTTTTAATTATGAAAACAACAATAAAATCCAAGTTTTTGGTGGGTCCTACTGGATTCGAACCAGTGACCCTCTGCTTGTAAGGCAGATGCTCTG
>CAUQUO010000018.1:0-43696 GCA_963521335.1 uncultured Capnocytophaga sp. | reverse complement strand
TTACTCCCATTACTCCCATTACTCCCATTACTCCCATTACTCCCATTACTCCCATGAGTCCCATTACTCCCATTATTCCCATAATCGCATAACTGCCCGTGTGGCTCACACCCCCTAACCCATTGATTAAAAGCTATGTTAAAATTATTATACTAAAAAAACTTTAAAAAAATTTGCGTATTAAGAAATTATTCGTAACTTTGAACCCGCTTTTAACAAAATTAAAGCAATAAAAAGATGAAAAAAATAATATTTTTAACGTGCGTTTTGATTGCTAACCTCTCTGTAGCTCAGCAACAAAGCTCACCTGACGGAAATGTAGTACTCTCTTTTTCACTGAAAAATGACGGAACACCTTCGTATAAGGTGTCTTACAAAAACAAACCAGTGATAAACGAAAGTACTTTGGGCTTTACCCTTAAAAAAGCTGACCCTTTAACCAATAACTTTAAGGTAGTAGATACTAAAAAATCTACTTTCAAAGAAACTTGGAAACCCGTGTGGGGGGAAGAAAGTGAAATTCTTAACCACTACAACGAACTGCTTGTCTCTTTAGAGCAAAACAATACCAACCGCAAAATGAACATTCGTTTTCGCGTGTATAATGAAGGTGTCGGTTTCCGCTATGAGTTCCCTTCTCAAAAAGAACTCACCTATTTTGTAGTAGAAGAAGAACTTTCTCAGTTTGCGATGACGGGCGATCACACCGCTTGGTGGATTCCTGGGGACTACGATACCCAAGAATATGATTATACAGAAAGCAAACTCTCTGAAATTCGCGGATTGATGAAAGAAGCTGTAACCGAGAACGTATCTCAGTTCGCTTTTTCACCTACCGGTGTACAAACTTCTCTAATGATGAAAACCAAAGACGGCTTATATATCAATCTTCACGAAGCTGCCTTGGTCGATTACTCCTTGATGAACCTCAATCTCGACGACAAAACTTTTGTCTTCCAATCTTGGCTCACCCCCGATGCTAAAGGTGATAAAGGTTACCTAATGGCGCCTTGCCACAGCCCTTGGCGTACGATTATGGTGAGCGACGATGCACGTAAAATCTTAGCTTCTCGATTGATTCTCAATCTCAACGAACCTTGTGCTATCGCCGATACTTCTTGGATTAAACCTGTAAAATACGTGGGTGTTTGGTGGGAAATGATTACCGGTAAAAACTCTTGGAGTTATACGAACGACCTCCCTACTATCGACCTTAATACCGTTGATTACAGCAAAACTAAACCTAATGGTACCCACGGCGCTAACAACGAAGAAGTGCGCAAATATATCGATTTTGCAGCGAAACACGGCTTCGATCAAGTGCTTGTAGAAGGTTGGAATATAGGTTGGGAAGACTGGTTTGGTAACAAAAAAGACTATGTGTTCGATTTTGTAACCCCTTATCCCGATTTCGACCTCAAAGCCCTCAATGAGTACGCTCACTCTAAAGGTGTAAAACTGATGATGCACCACGAAACTTCTGGCTCTACTCGCAACTACGAACGCCATATGAAAGCCGCTTACGAGTTGATGAACAAATATGGTTATAACTCAGTGAAAAGTGGATATGTAGGCGATATTCTTCCTGTAGGCGAACACCACTATAGCCAATCTACTATCAATCACTACCTCTATGCAATCAAAGAAGCTGCTAAATACAAAATAATGGTAAATGCGCACGAGGCGGTACGCCCTACTGGTATTTGCCGTACTTACCCTAATATGATAGGTAACGAATCAGCTCGAGGTACTGAGTACGAGGCTTTTGGTGGTAACAAAGTATTCCACACCACTATCTTGCCTTTCACTCGTTTGCAAGGTGGTCCTATGGATTATACCCCTGGTATCTTCGAAACCGAAATGAAGTATGTAAATCCTAACAACAACAATCAGATACGCACCACTTTAGCTCGTCAATTAGCCTTGTATGTAACGATGTACAGTCCACTACAAATGGCAGCTGACTTGCCTGAGAACTACGATAAATTCTCTGATGCGTTCCAATTCATCAAAGATGTACCCGTAGATTGGCAAAAAAGCGTATATCTTGAAGCTGAACCTGGTCGTTACATTACCATTGCTCGTAAAGATAAACACAGCAACGATTGGTATGTAGGTTGTACCGCTCACGAAGGCGGACATACTTCAGAGCTTTTGCTCAACTTCCTCGACAAAGGCAAGAAGTATGAAGCTACCATCTATGCTGATGCCAAAGATGCCAACTGGAAAACCAATCCTAAGGCATATACTATTACTAAACAAAAAGTAAATGCTAAAACCAAATTAAAACTCACAGCTGCTCAAGGTGGTGGCTATGCTATTAGCATTAAAGAAATTAAATAATGAGTCAATAAGTCAATTGGCAAATCGACAAATGCATCACTACACTTTGCCAAAGTTTCACACTTTGGCAAAGTTGATAAGTCAAAATCAACTCTTGATTAGCATCGACAAATTTGCTAATTTTCAAATTAGATAAGCGTATGAAAGTAAAAATGTACAAACTACTTTATGCAGTAGTGTTTTCCTTGTGTGTAGCTTTTGGTTATGCACAGCAAATCACTGTAAAAGGAACAGTGAAAGACAACACTGGCTTGCCCATAAGTGGCGCTAGTATTGTAGTGAAAGGTACCTCTCACGGTACTGCCGCCGATTTCGACGGTAATTTTGAAATGAAAGTCGATAAAGGCGCTACTCTTGTCTTCTCGTCTGTAGGTTTCAAATCACAAGAAGTAACCGCTAAAGCTATGATGAACATCACCCTTCAAGAAGATGTACAACAGCTCGGCGATGTAGTGGTTATTGGTTATGGAGTAGCTAAAAAGAAAGATGTAACAGGTTCTGTAAATCTCGTTACTACCAAAGACTTCAACAAAGGGCAAAACCTCTCTGCCGACCAGTTATTACAAGGTAAAGTGGCAGGGGTGCAAATTACCTCCGCTGGTGGTGCTCCTGGTGATGGACAAAACATCCGCGTACGTGGTACAGGCTCTCTTACTTTGAACTCCAATCCTCTTGTAGTTGTTGATGGCGTACCAATGAACGATGGTGCTATTGGTGGTTCACGTAGTATTTTGAACTCTATCAACCCCGAAGATATCGAGAGTATGACTGTACTAAAAGATGCATCTTCTACCGCTATCTACGGTTCACGCGCTGCCAATGGGGTAATTATGATTACCACCAAAAAAGGAAAGATGAACCAAGATACACAAGTAGCAGTAAACTCTAGCATCTCTTTTAGCCAAGTAACTGATTATGTTAATTTACTCTCAGCTGATGAGTTTCGCTCTTTGATTAATAAAACTGGTAATGATACCCAAAAAGCTCTCTTAGGCAATGCCAATACCAATTGGCAAAAGGAAATCTACCAAATAGCACCTACTACCAATACTACTGTAGGGGTTTCTGGTTCAATCAAATCTGTGGTTCCTTACCGCCTTTCTGTAGGACATACTTATGCCGATGGTATTCTCAAAACTGATAAATTCCAACGTGCAACAGCTAAATTGTCTTTAACTCCTCAGTTCTTTGATAAATCATTGCGCACTGAGTTCAATGTGTCAGGCTCTTTCATCAAAAACCGCTTTGCCGATAGAGGTGCCATTGGAGCAGCTATAGAATATGACCCTACACAACCTATACGCGTTAATTCCTCTCAATACGATAGTTACCACACTTGGCTTTCAGGAGGAATTAAAAACAACAATGCCCCTTCTAACCCATTAGCATTGCTTTATTTGCGCGACAATACTTCTACTGTAAATCGTTTGATTTCTAACGTGAAATTAGATTACACTTTGCCTTTCTTCAAAGATATTACAGCTACTATCAACGCTGGTATCGATTACACTAAGAGTAATGGTGATGACATTACCGATCCGCGTATGCCTTCTTCATCAAGTACTTTCAATGGCGTAAACACCACTTATACTAATGAGGCTTCTAACGCCCTATTTGATGCTTATGCAAACTATATGAAAGAAGTGGGTAAACATAATCTTTCATTTATGTTGGGTCACTCTTACCAACGTTTCTATTTCAGTAATGTCTCTAAAAACATCCAGCATTTCACAGGTCAGAATGATATAATTGTACCCGTAGACGACAAAAGTCGCAACGTACTTATCTCTTTCTTCGGGCGTGCTAACTATAGCTTCAACGACCGCTATATGCTTACCGCCACCCTCCGTGCCGATGCATCTTCTAAATTGAATCCAGACGATCGTTGGGGTTACTTCCCTTCAGTTGCCTTGGCTTGGAATGTGAAAAATGAATCTTTCTTAAAAGATAAAGAAAAAGTAAACGAACTTAAACTCCGCCTCGGTTATGGTGAAGTAGGGAACGTAAACGGTCTCGGCGATTATCTATTCCTTACTCGCTATGTAGGTAGTATCAACGATGGTGCTTATTATCAAATAGGCAACCGCTATATTGCTACCGCTCGCCCCGAAAGTGTGAACAAACATCTCAAATGGGAAATCGGTAATACCCTCAACGCGGGTATCGACTATGGTTTCTTTGGCAATCGTTTCTTCGGTAGCCTTGATGTATACCGAAAAACCACCAAAGACCTTATCGCCGAAGCTAACGTAGCACCATTTACTAACTATGGTAGCCGTATAGCAAGTAATATTGGCGATATGGAAAACAAAGGGGTTGAGTTTATTGCTAGCGTAGTGCCTGTGAGAAATGATGAAAAAAATATCAATTGGACTCTCACTTACAACATTGCCTACAATAAGAATGAAATTACCAAACTTACCAACCTTCAAAATGTAGGAGGTATTAGTGGTGGTACTGGTAATACAGTACAACGCCACCAAGAAGGCTATGCTCCTTATACTTTCTACCTCTATGAGCAAGTATATGGTGCTGATGGCAACCCTATTGAAGGAGCTTATGTAGATAAAAATGGTGATGGTAAAATAGATGAAAACGACCGTTATATGGGCAAATCTCCTTATGCCGATATCACTATGGGGCTTACTACCAACCTCAATTACAAACAGTGGGATTTGAATATCGCTACCCGTGCAAGCCTTGGTAACTATGTATACGACAACGTATCATCTGCCAATGCATCGCTCGACCGCGTGTATTCTGATAACATCTTGCGCAATACACCAAGCACTTACTACGATACCCTGCTAAGCGCAAGAACTACCCAAACAATGCTAAGCGATATGTATTTGCACGATGCGTCTTTCTTCAAGATAGATAATATCACACTTGGGTATAACTTCCCTGAAGCTAATAAACTAAAAGTACGCCTCTATGCAACTATGCAAAATGTACTTACTCTAAGCAAATACAAAGGATTAGACCCTGAAGTATTCGGCGGTATCGATAACAACGTATACCCTCGCCCTAAAACTTACCTATTTGGTATTAACTTAAATTTCTAAGCGTATGAAAAGTAATTATATCAAAATATGGGGATTGGCAGCAGCCTTATCACTCAGCAGTTGTTTGAAAGATTTAGACCAAGACCCTTCTATCGACCCCGATAGTAAAACTGAAAATTCAGTGAAATCAAACTTAGATGAAGCTGAACAAGCTTTAGCTAAAGTTTATGCCTCATTAGTCCTTACTGGACAAAAAGGTCCTACTGGCTCTCCTGATATACAAGGTCCTGACGAAGGTACTAGCCAATTTAGCCGTTTGCTCTTCTATATGCAGGAACTCCCTACCGATGAAGCGGTAGTAGCGTGGAGCGACCCTGGTGTACCCGATTTCCATAATATCAACTGGACAGCGAGCAATGGTATTATCGAGGCTATGTACTACCGTTTGGCACAAACAGTTTCTTTCGCGAATTCTTTTATAGATGCTAACCAAGATAGCCAGTTCGAAGAAATGAGAAAATATGGTGTAGCCGAAGCTCGTTTTATTCGTGCTTATGCCTATTATTACTTAATGGATTTCTTTGGCGATACCCCTATCGTTACTAAAGTAAAAGAAAAACTTGAAGGAAACGACCAAAAAAGCCGTGCAGAGGTATTCGCTTTTATAGAAAGTGAACTTAAAGCTATCGAAAGCGACCTCAAAGCTCCTAAAACAAATGACTATGGTCGCGTAGATAAAGCGGCTGCTTGGGCTTTGTTATCTCGCTTGTACCTCAATGCCAAAGTCTATACAGGTCAAGAACATTATGCCGATTGTATGACTTATGCCGAAAAAGTAATCAACTCTGGCTATAGCTTAGCTTCTAATTACAAAAACCTTTTCTTAGCCGATAATGATACCAATGGCGCTCAAAATGAGAATATCTTTACTGCCAATTTCGACGGATTGCGCTCCCAAACTTGGGCAGGTACTACTTTCTTAGTACACGCTGCGATAGGAGGTGATATGGATGCTTCTTCCTTTGGCGTGAGCGATGGTTGGTCTGGTATCCGCACTACCAAAGCCCTTGTGCAAAAGTTCGACGATGGTGTAGGAAACCCTCCTACTTCTTGGACTGATAAACGCGCTATGTTCTTTACCAATGGTCAAGAATACGAAATTAATGATATTACCAAATTCGCTCAAGGTTATGCCGTAACCAAATACAAAAATGTTACCAGTGCTGGCGTGGCAGGTAAAGATCCAGGTGCAAAATTCGTAGATACCGATTTGGCTCTTATCCGTTTAGCTGAAGTATATCTTAACTACGCCGAAGCTGCTGTTCGTAAAAATGTAAACACTGGCAATGCCCTTACTTACATAAACCAATTGCGCTCTCGTGCAGGTGTTGCTGGTATTACAAATCTTACTACAGATAATATCCTCGATGAACGTGCTCGCGAACTCTATTGGGAGGGCTTCCGCCGTACCGACCTTATCCGTTACGACCGTTTTGTTGAAGGCTCTTATCTATGGCCCTTCAAAGGTGGAGTAGTTGCCGGTACTGCCGTAGACAATTTCCGCAAACTATACCCTATCCCTTCTAATATCATATTAGCTTCAAAAGGGGTAATAAAACAAAATACTGGATACTAAAAACTGAATAAAAATGAAAAGAATATTCCAATTAGGCTTGTGCTCAGTATTTTTACTAGCAAGCTGTGAAAAAGAAGATAAAACAACCGTAGATGCAAGTAGTGCCAATATAAATGCTGAAGTATCTGCCTCTGTTTTAACACTCGATAAAACAAAAGCCGGCGACGACGCACTCACTGTTTCGTGGAATAAAACCGTAGTCAATGTAGCTACTCCTGTAAGATATAACGTAAGCTTTTCTTACAATAACACTACCCAAACTACCGATTTAACCTCCACCACCTCTCAAACCCTTACAGTTGCCTCTCTCAATACGCTCTGTATGAAAATGGGTGTGCCCGCCGATGTAGCTACCGATATACAAGTTGTCGCAAACGTAGTGCTCGGCAACAACAAAATCGTTGCTTCCTCTGCTCCCAAAAAGCTCACTGTCACTCGATACAATCAAGATTTCTACTTGGTTGGGGGTGCTACTTATGTGGGGTGGACAGCCAATAAAGCGCAAAAACTCTACCAATTAGAAAATGGCTTCCATTACGCTATTTACACCTATTTCAAGAAAGATGAACCTTTCCGTTTCTTAGGTCAACAAGATTGGAACCCTGTAAATTATAGCGTAAATGAATCTGGCATTAGAGATAATTATAAGTATTTCAAAAAATACACAAATAAGTTCTTGCAAAAAGATGGCGACGAGAATATCAAGTTTTTAGGCGATACTGGCGTCTATAAACTCGTTATTGATATCACCGACCAATCTCTTTCTGTAGAAAAGATTACAACAGCCTATGACTCTCCTAACCTCTATTTAGTAGGAAATATTACAAACCCTTCTTGGAATGAAAACAGTGCCTTAGCAATGACCCGTATCGAAGAAGGTGTTTTTGAAATTACAACCGTACTAAAAGCCGATGCCGAATTTAAATTCATCGGTCAAAGAGCGTGGTCTCCTCTCCAATGGGGTAATTTCGGAGAAAAAGCAGGTGATACAGGCTATTTAGCACCAGAAAAAAATAGCAACATCAAGTTCGCTGGCGATGGTACTAGCCAATACAAAATTACTGTAAATCTAAAAGCAGGTACTTATACCATTGTTAAACAATAACTCTTTATTGCTTCCAATAATATAGGAAGCGTACTCCTTTCAATCACCTTGCTCGCTGTGAGCAAGGTGATTTTTTTATGTTTACAAAGTTCAGTACAAAAAGTCCCAAAAAATTCATTGTATTCCAACTCCTCCTTATATTCCTTCTTGAAAGCCTCAAAATCCCCCTCGTGATGATACCACTTGCGCAAATCTGTACTCGGCGCTATATCCTTTCCCCAAAGATCCAAAGCCAACGCTTCTTTTTTTATACCTCGAGGCCAAAGCCGATCCACCAACACCCGAAAACCATCATCACTATCCTGCAAATCATACACCCGCTTTAAAAATATTTCCATAATAAATCCTTTATTATTGTATTATACTCAAAAAACTAACTCTTATCTCCCAATAACTTACATTAAAACCTATAATAAAATTCCTTCGTAAGAGCTACATACGCCTCCGTATACACCCCTCGTTCGCGTTCAATAACAAGACTGTCCTCCTCACACGAACTAACAACCCTACTAAAAGCTATCAAACTACGCTTAGGAGTAGCATCTATATGTCCATAGGTATGAGTAAGTTTCATAGGAAAAAGATGATGCAAAGCCGCAAGAGCTACAAAAGATGCCACCTCTGTATACGGGATAATAACGCTAAAGACACCCTTTTCCGAAAGCAATCTGTCTACACCATTTAAAAGCACATCAAAAGGAAGAGACTCCTCAAAACGCGCCCTATTGCGCATTTTCTCAGGAGATTTATAATCAGAAGTATAAAACGGCGGATTAGATATTATCAAATCATAAGATGTGTCCACCTCTGCTACAAAAGCCTCAAACGAACAATGATAGCAAAACAACCGATCCCCCCAAGGGCTTTCCTCAAAGTTCTCAATGCATTCTATGTAAGAAGCCTCTTCAATTTCTATTGCATCAATGGTTTGTGCAGATGAGCGTTGCGCCATCATCAAAGCAAGTACCCCCGTGCCTGCCCCTATATCCAAAATACTCTCAGGAGTCTCAAGAGGTGTCCATGCACCCAATAACACGCTATCTGTACCTATTTTCATAGCACTTCTAGCCTGCTTCACCGCAAACTGTTTAAACTTAAATTCCATTTACCCAATTAGATAATATCTGTTTCCCTAAAGAAGTTAACACCGATTCTGGGTGATACTGTACTCCCCGCACATCGTAATTCTTATGCCGTAACGACATAACCAGTCCTTCCTCATCTACCGAAGTTACTATTAAATCATCTGGCAAAGGTCGGGCTACTGCCCACGAATGGTAACGTCCTACCTCAAAATGAGAAGGTAAGCCCTCAAAAAGAAAACTATCCTCCCCCACTATAGCTACCTCTGTAGCCACCCCATGAAATAGCTTGTTAAGATTAATAAGCCTTCCCCCAAAAACCTCTGCTATAGCTTGCATCCCCAAACATACCCCAAATATAGACTTATAAGGGGCATAACGAGCTATTACTGTCTTTAGAATACCCGCCTCATCAGGAATACCAGGTCCTGGAGAAAGCAATATCTTATCAAAAAGCCCCACCTCTTCTATACTGATAGCATCATTGTATTTCACGGTTACTTCACAGTCCAAATCTTCCAAATAATGCACTAAATTATAGGTGAAACTATCGTAATTATCTATAACTAATACTTTAGTAATCCTCAACAATAAAAATCAATTAACTTAATATTTGTTCTAATATCTTAAAAGTAATAAGGTAAGTAGGCTTTACTCCTGTAGTACCCAATCCTCCTGAGGCAAGAGTGCTTCCTGTCTCCAAAGGATTATCTGAAGCGTAATAAGCATAGCGCACTTTCACATCTTCACGTATGCTCTTGCGTATCTTCGATGCTGATTGTATAGCCTTTTGATAGTGTACTCCTTCCATTTCTAAACCTACTGCCTTCCACGTAGAGTGTAAGAAGAATTTCAAAATATCTTTGTTTTGCAAAGATGTTCCTAAAACAGTTATCATAGAACCCTCAAATACATTCAATCCATGTCCTTCAAAATCAGTTTTAGAAAACTCATTATGAAAAGGATAGTTATCAGCTGTTCCTTCAAAGATATGTGAGGTAGGAATCATTATATCACCTTTTTCTCCTTCCAAGATACCAGCTTTCCCCATTATAGACACCGATAACACATCAAGAAAATTAGTTTTACCTCCTTTGTGAAAAGGCTTCAATAGCTCATCTATCGTTTCATAAGCCTGCTCTCCAAAAGCATAGTCCATCACAAAAATCACTGGCTTTTGAGCTTCATCTAAATGGTGAATAGCATAAGGTGTGTTCGTAAGATCAAGCTTAGCTGTATCAAATAGTTGTACATCTATATTAGTTCCCGAAGTATCGTCTACTGAAAGCATCCCGTGCTTGTGTGCATAGTCTTTCACCTTTTGGCGCAAGTGCTCGCTCTCGGGTTTGCTCAGCAGTTCAAATAGCTCTATTCGAGAGGTTACTTCTACCTCTTTTGCAAGAGCTTTCTCTGCAAATAAGCTGTTCATCACACTGTGCATATTGGCACTAATGATGTGCAAAGGGCGCTCTAACAATCCATTTTTAAGCAATATAAGCTTTAAGTTCTCCGCCCATATCTCTCCATGTAGGTGATGACCTATACGCTCGCGTAATACTGTGCTGAAAGTAATTATGCGCTTATCGTCATTGATACGTTCATTTAGTGCCAATTTGCCTAACCAATAAATAATATGTATAAAACGGTCAGGCAGAGCTGTTGTTGCCAAAGCTTTATGTGCTTCCAATACCTCCTCAAAAGTACGCCCCAGCAGGTTCCCTATATGTATAAAGGTAGCTTCGCGCTCGGCGAGAGTCAGCTTGTTTTTGCTTATATTAGCCTCGAGCTTCTCCCAGTCATGCGATATCTTATTATCTTCTAAAAGAATACGATCTGCTATTTTGTGCGATTCTATGAAGAGGAAAGTAAGATGTGTAAGCACATCATAAATATCCGAACGCCCTCGCGTGATTTCTATATTCATCTGCTCGCTATCTATCCGATAGCAATTGCGCCTACGCTTAGGCGGTATAATAGGTTTAAAATGTGATTTGCGATAGCCTTCATCAGCTATTAGGTTGATATACTTGCATTGTTCAATTCCTTCGGGTAAGCGATCAAGTACATAGATAAGTCCATTGAGCTCTGCTTTGTTCTCTGCTATTGTACCATAGATCTCTGGGCGCAACACCAATAGCGATTCCCGCAATGCCTCCCCCGATATTCCCATAGGTTTATAAAAGCCCCTCGAAAATAGGTGCCTCATCGTTACATACATACGCTCTATCGCGTTTGTCGATTCTTGTGCTCTACTCTTCATATAGTTCGTTTATTTTGTCATACACAAGGTCAGATTCCCAACCCCGATATAATAGATAGTTAGCCAATTTCACCTTGGCTTTATAAATGTTTTTCTCTTTTATAGTAGCTTGTTTCTTTTCTGCAAGAGTATCCAAAGCCTCTAAATATTCCTCTTCATCAAGTTCTTCTAATCCTGCTTCAATAGTAAAATCTGAAAGTCCTCTCATTTTCAATTCTCGTACAATCCGTACTCGCCCCCATTTCTTAGCTCTAAACTTCCCTCGCACAAAACTCTTGGCAAAACGCTCTTCATTCAAAAATCCATATTTGATGAGATGCACTACTATCTCATCTATTGCCAAAGGTATCATCCCCATAGAGCGCAATTTCGTTACTACTTCTTTATGGCAACGCTCTTGGTAGGCACAATAGGCTTCAAGACGCGCTTTAGCCTCTTCTACGGTATAACTCTTTACTTTATCTTCCATAGTGGGACAAAAATACAAAATTATAATCAACCTATACCCCTTTTATTAAAAAAAACTGCTCCCTTTTGAGGAACAGTTTTTTCTATTGTTTAACTACTAAATATTATGCAATATACTAAATTAGAATATAGCGGCTAAGTCTTTCTTGTATTTAGAAAGTAAAGCTCTTGTCAAACCAAGATTCGCTTTAGTAGAATCTACCGCCAAGTAAATAAAATATCCTCCACTTGCCGAAATATCTATAATGTGAATTTGATCTGTAAGGGTAATTAGAATGTCTACAATCTTCTCTTTAGAAGCTAATCCTAATACTTGAAGCGCATTTTGTTTAGCTTTTACAACTTCTAAGTTGTATGCTGAAGCTAAATTAGGGTCAAAACTTGGGTCTACAGTCTCTGCTCCATAAGATACTCCTGAACGTACTTCGGTAACTGATACTGCAATAAATCCAGGAACATTTGCTTTCATATCCTGAATAAATTTGTCTAAAACGTTTGTCATTGTCTGTTAAGATTTTTACTGATTGATGATTATTAAATAAGTGAGGCATCGAGCGGATTTGAACCGCTGTATAAGGTTTTGCAGACCTCCGCCTAACCCCTCGGCCACGATGCCTTTTTTTATTATTCAGGGCGCAAAGATAAATATTTATTTTTAATTAGCAAAATCTTTTTCGCTTTATTTTTACAATCACTTCTTCTACATCTCCCCCTATTGGCGGATTTATCTTCACTATTTTTAACTTTACCTTCTGTACATCAGGAAGTTCCTTAAACATCCGATCACTGATTCGCCCAGCTACTTTTTCTAATAGCTTCGCACGAATTGCCATCTCTTCCTTCACTATCTTGTTCAAATGCACATAATCTACCGTGTCCTCAAGACTATCCGTCTCTATTGCCTTCTTCAAATCAGCATATACCTTCAAGTCTACACGATAATCGCTCCCTATTATCCCTTCTTCTGTAAGGCACCCGTGATATGCATATACACGAATATTCTTTAATATTATCTCTTCCATTATTAACGTTGAGCACATTTACAGTTACTAACCCCTTGAAATAAATCGAGTCCTAAAGTAACCATATGCGTCCCAGAGTTATAGCCTATCAATTCATTCAACGTTAGCTGGTATGAATATGCAAAGTAAAACTTACTTCGCTTAAGACCGGCCATAGGCCCCACATTCAAAGGCTTAAATATCTGGTCGTTTAGCGAACGATAATTCACTCCTACCCAGTAATAATCCTCTGCATCTGTCCAACGAAACTTAAGGTTCACATCTGTTGTAGAGCGCCCATCACTCTCGTAAAACTGATACAACAAAGATGGTTCTATCTCAAAACGACTGTTCCTGTCTCGCTTATAGCGATAACCACCATAAACTATATAATTACGCAAAGCCTTAGGCTCTTCTCTGTAAAAACGTTCTATGTCCTTATTCAAAATGTTTAACCCTGTAAGGTTGATAAACCAATTCTTATAACGATACAACACCGCTACATCAAAATTGTGATTTACAGAAAATCGATCGTTTGTTACCGCTTGATCCGCAGGAATTGTTTGATTAAATTTATCTATATCTATCCTAAACGTATTCAAGGCATAAGAAATACCAAATGATATAAAATGATTGTCATAACGATCAAGTGTCAAGTGGTGCGCAAAAGTCGCCTTACCTCCCATTTGTTTAGTATGCCCATTGCGGTCATTATAGAGCATTAAACCTGCCCCACTGCGCTCGCCCAAACGCATATCTCCAGCCAATGACTGATAATCTGGTGCTCCTTTTACTCCTACCCATTGGGTTACCCCTGATAATCGTATACGCACAAAGTCTCCTATACCCGCATAGGTCGGAGCTATTAAAAACTCACTGTCAGCTAAATACTGATTCTGCTGTGGCAAATTCAGCTCCTGAGAAGTGGCCTTTGTGCTAAATGCACATACTGCTAAAATAAACAATACTATTCTTTTCATTGTTGATAAAATTAAACTATTTTGCTTGCTATAATAATTCCTTAAAACTTCCACTATATACACCTATATTTATATTATAAGTCTATTATGTGCAAAATTTTCAGCAAATATATTCATTATTTTTAACCTACAACACTCTTTTGCAAAATAAATACGCATATTTAACACTATTATATTTTCTTTAACATTTTTAAAACAGGTTTTTAAGAATGGTAAATATTCATAAAACCTATATTAATATTGATAATAATACAATAAAAATAGATTTTTAATGATAATAATGTAACAAAATAGCCTTTTTATTGAATATTAATTATGTGCAAAAAGAACCTATCTCTCACAAACAATCCTACACAGTTTTAACGTTTAAAAATACCTTCTTCACCTTAAAAGGACTATTTTTTTCCCTTCTTCGTCTCCAATAAGGGTAAGTATTCTCCATAGCCTTCTGCCTCCATCTCTGCCTTAGGTATAAATCGTAATGATGCACTGTTGATACAATAACGCAATCCTCCTTTCTCTATTGGTCCATCAGTAAATAAATGACCCAAATGCGCATCTCCCAACTTGCTACGCACCTCCGTACGTGTCATTTGATGACTTTTATCTAGCTTCTCCAATAGCAACTTCTTGCTTATTGGCTTCGAAAAACTAGGCCAGCCACATCCCGATTCAAATTTATCTGTCGATGCAAACAAGGGCTCTCCCGTCGTAATATCTACATAAATACCTTCCCTAAACTCATTCCAATAAGCATTCTCAAAAGGCCTTTCGGTGGCATTCTCTTGTGTAACTGCATATTGCTCTGCTGTAAGCTTGTCTCGCAACACTGCCTTATCTTCCTTCTTAAACACCATTTGTTTCCCTGAAGGCGCTTGATTTGCCTCCTTCGCCATCTCAAATAACGCTGGCGAAATATGGCAATACCCCTTCGGATTCTTATCCAAATAAGCCTGATGATACTCCTCTGCCCTATAATAATTCTTCAAGGGCAATACCTCTACTACTATAGGTTTGCTATATTGTGTTGCCAATGTAGCTATTGCCTTTTCTATTAGAGGCTTATCGTTCTCATTCACATAATAAATACCCGTGCGATACTGTGTCCCTCTATCATTGCCTTGCTTGTTCAACGAGGTGGGGTCTATGATCTTAAAATAAAGATCTATAAGCTTTGGCAGGTCTATAACCAAAGGATTATAACTCACCTTCACGGTCTCCGCAAAGTTCGTATCTCCCTTGCACACTCGCTCATAGCTCGGCGCCAAAGATAGATTACCATTCGCATAACCCACTTCTGTAGCTTCTACACCTCTTATCTGTTTGAAATAATGCTCTGTACCCCAAAAACAGCCTCCTGCAAAATAAATATCTGTTGTGTTTTTCTCTCGGTTCTTTTCTTTCATTGAATCTTCTGTCCTATGATTTGTCATTTGTTTTTTGCTATTAGTACCTTCGCAGTTGATACTCGTTACACTCGCTATAAAAGCAAGTAAATAAAGTTTCGTTTTCATTCTAAATATCTCTTTAATGGTTATCTCAATCCCGCTCAAAAATAATGCCAAAACACCATTTTCAGCCCACCATTAACATCTCTCACCCTTGGTGTGTCTTCTTTAATAAGTCGTTCACTACCTTCACTGGGTTAAAAGTGATTATAGGCACCTCTACAAAAAGCGTTATCCAGCGCGCCATTGAGCCATTCCACAGTCCTGGAAGCTCAAGTGCCTTTAAAGGTTTCCCCATATATGTTTTTTGCGTAATAAATGCTTGATTCACATCTATGTAATCCTGCAAATGAAATCGCTCTCCTTTGTAGTTCTTTGTGCCACATACCAAGTCTACAGGATTAAAATGCGTCGCTTGCTGAAAAATCTCCTTCTGCTTCGCATCTGCCATATTCACCTGTGCTGACTCTATTATCTGCAAACTATACCCCTCTTCTTCTTTTATCCAAAACGGACCTCCTCCTGGCTCTCCTTCATTCTTCACCATTCCACACACTCGTATAGGTCGATTCAATTGCTCCTTGATAAACTCCATCGCATATTGCCTCCTGAATTTATACAAATAATCTGGTACATTGATATTGATTTCCTTTAAAAAATCCAATATACGTTTCACCTCCTTCTTCTTTATCTTATTGTTGTCTATCCGATGTAAAATCCTAAATACCTCATCCTGTACCTCACACAGTTTTCCTGCCAATGCTTCCTTATAAAACACCGTCTCATCTGTGTATTTTTTCACCACCACATTATCTATATTCTTAATAAATATAAGATCGGCATCTATATCATTCAAATTGCTTAAAAGCGCCCCATGACCTGCCGGACGAAAAAGCAAATCCCCTTCCTCATTTCTAAAATACTCATTATCCTCATTCACTGATACCGTATCTGTGCTTGACTTCTGATAAGAAAACGTTACATTAAACTTTATGTGATAGCGCTCTTCAAGCACTGGTTTGATAAGATTCAACTCCTTATAAAAAGCCTCTGTATGTTGTTCTGTAATCGTAAAGTGTAAATGAGCCTCTTCACTGTTTGACGCATAAAGTACCGCCTCCCGAAAATGTTCCTCAAAAGGAGTTGCTATCTTTTCTGAATGACGATGAAAAGGCAATAATCCCTTGGGTTTATTCCCATAGTTTAATCCCTCTTCATTGAGTAGTGTGTTGACAATTATATGTTTCTGAATATCTTCGTTTAATGAGGAGAAGTCTGTGTGCTGATGGTTGATTACATCTTTCAATATAGGGTAAAAAGCGAAGCGCTCTAAACCTTCAAAAAAAACTTTTACTTCTTTATTACCTGTCCGATTGACATAAGCCACAAACGACTCTCGATCTGGCTCAAAATCGTCTCTAAAAGAAAATAAAGCCTTAAACATACGCGTCGCCGCTCCCGAGGCAGGCACAAACTTCACTATCGTATGTCCTTGCTTGTGATTCTGGTAAATTGCCGCATACTTTGCAGCCTCTTCCTTGCTCAACGGGATTATCCCATCATCTATCACGGCTGCTTTCTGCAACTGTATAGGGGGAACACCCCGCTTAAATTGATTGATTTGAGCGCTCAACATAGACTCGGTTATACCCTTCTTGATGAGCAATTGTTGGTCTTTTTCTGTTAATTCATTCATAATTGTATAGTTTCGTTTAACACTCTAAATCTTACGTTTGTTTAGAGCAACAAAGGTAAGAAGAAAATAAATAAGAAACAAATTTATGAACAAATAATTTTATTTACTTCTGCTATACGCGTCTCTATATCCCCTTTTAAAATCTTATAATCAATATGATACTTATCTAGCATCTGCCTAAAAAATACAAATACTTTCTCTCGCTCATTAGGCTTATCTCGCAAATCATCAGCCTCCCAAGGTACATCTATATACGTAAGAAAAATAATATCATAGCTATGCGCAACAGCAGCCTGCTCTATAGCTGGATGGCAATACCCATAATAAAGATACGAATAAATCATCAACTCTAGCAAGCATGTATCGCAAAACAAATACCTACAAGCTCTTTCCAAACCCGCATTCTCAAGCGCTACCTGTCCTCGCGCTATAGGTAGTAAATCCGCTGGCACACAAGTAAGGCGCTCTCTATCCCACTTCTCTTGCAAATAAATACGCATATACTCTTCCACCCAAACCGTACCATAACACCACGCAAGCTCCCTGCTCAGCGTTGTCTTCCCTGTACACTCAGGACCTACAAAAGCTATACGCTTTACTAAACTCTCTCGTTGCGCAAGTGTTTCCTCCATTCTATATACCCCATAATGGCAATAATCGTGAATAATAAATACTGAAACGAAGTAAAAAGCATTCCTTTTTTAAGGTAAAGTGGCACCGAAATCATATCCCCTACTATCCAAAAAAGCCAATTTTCTATCTTCCGCCTCGCCATCAACCACATCCCTACTAAAAAAATAGCTGTCGTAAATACATCTACATACTCCGTAAAAAGAAAATGATTAAACCCTAAATCTACCCCCTTCATTGAAAAGTTATTCCTTATATAAGGCTTAAAATAATACACCACCGTCACAAATACCAAACTAAACAGCCCCAAAAAAAACGCTACAACCCAGTCCTTACCTCTCGTCTTGCTGATACTTATCAAATGGTTATGTGCGTGTTTAGACCACAATACCCAGCCGTAAATACTCATCACTGTATAATACACATTGATAAGCATATCTCCCCAAAGCACATAATGCCATAACAAATACACAAAAAGAACCGTACTGATAATCCCTGTAGGATATACCCATATATGCCCTTTCTTTGCATACCACACGCTCAAAAAACCAAATACCACCCCTATAATCTCCAATACCACTAAATGTGGTGCTACTCCTGCATACTGACCGAAAAACCAATTAAAAAAATCTCCCATTTCTTTTCTTCTTTTTTATCCCACGTTCCTACCCCTTGGCTCTTACTTAAAAAAACGGTTTATACTCATGCCGGTCAGATTTCACAATCTTCATATACAGCAAGCCTCGCTCTACCAGTTCCAAAGCCTCTTCTATCTCGGTGTTGAGCACCCCCATTACCTCAGCATAATCTCCGTATACCTGCGTGCTTAAAGGATTTTCTTGCACTATGAGACCTGATGCTCTAAGCTTCTTAATAAACCGAATAATAGGTTCTTCAAAATCGTCTTGTAGCGGACTAAATGTTAGTTCTACTGAAATTTTCATAATCGTCTATTGTTAATTTTATATTGGCGACAAAAGTACGCTTTATAAACCAATTGACAAAGAAAATACTTTTGTAAAACGTTTTTAGAATATAACAAAAAAAGGCTTCTTGAAATAAGAAGCCTTTTCTTTGTGCGGGTGAAGGGACTCGAACCCCCACGCCGTGAAGCACTAGATCCTAAGTCTAGCGTGTCTACCAATTTCACCACACCCGCATAAATGATAAACGTTTACTGATTGACGGTGCAAAATTACAACTCTTTTTCAATACTACAAATATTTTGTCAATTATTTTACATTTTATTTATAAAACAGTTAATTCTCGAATACGAATTTCTTTCCGTCTTCTGCCAAAAACACCCTTTGGAACACCTCTTCTGCTTCTGCTTTAAAAAGCTGTAAATCATTATATCGAGAGGAGTAATGCCCTAATATGAGAGCTTCTGCATTAGCCTTGTGAGCTGTAAGGCCAGCTTGATAGGCTGTTGAGTGCATCGTTTTGGTTGCCAAAGCTTCATTGGGCTTTAAGAAAGTAGATTCGTGGTAGACTACTCTTGCCCCTGTTATATCGGTAGCTAAGTCTTCGAAATAAAGTGTATCACTGCAATAAGCATAACTTTGTGGGCGGTGAGGTGGAAAGGTAAGCACGTCATTGGAGATTTCTTTTCCAGAGCTCAGCACTACATTTTTGCCATTTTTAATATTCTGATAATCGCATATGGCTATCTCTGGGTATTCTTTTATGGCATCCATATTCAGGCGACGCTCACCTTCTTTCTCTTGAAAGAAGAAGCCATTGGTATACACCCTATGCTGTAGTGGGATTGTGCGGACAGACACTTTCTCATCTTCGTATAACAGCTCTGGTTCTTTACTGCTCAACTCGTGGAAATAGAGAGGAAAAGGCGTATAAGCACCGCCTAATTTGAGGACTAACAAGACGGCTTCTTTTATTCCTTTGGGTCCGTAAATATGTAGTTCAGCTTCTCGGCCTAATAACTGAAAAGTAGAAACGAGTCCGAATAGTCCATAAAAATGGTCTCCGTGGAGGTGAGATATAAAGATGTGTTTGATACGTGCGAACTTGGCGTTTGCATTTCTAAGAGCTATTTGAGTAGCCTCGCCACAATCAATCAGGAAAAGGTGTCCGCGCATCTCTAACAGCTGGGCTGAGGGGCGGGCGTTTGCTCTGGGGGTAGCGCTATGGCATCCCAATATTGTTACTTCCATAAATCTCGTTCTATTTCGTCTATTTCAATAAGGTCGTAAGCTTCCTGCTCGGTAGGCACCACATTAAGAGCTATTTCGCCTTCTTCATATTCTAGAGTTGCACTCACTACCACAATCAGCTTCTCGAACTTCTTATGGTATTGTTTGGCAATGGCTACTAAGGGTTTCAAATCTTTCAAGTGCCAGTTGTCTCCTTGCAATAAGATTACAAGGTGCTTTTCTTTGAAAGAAGGTTCGGTTTTGAGGCGTTCTAACAAAGAAGGCAAATCGGGTTTCTGAAGTGGGAATACAGTAACATTTTCTCTCATTGTTTTTAGTCTATAAAATCGTTATAACTATTTATCATACGCTGGTATGCCGCTGATAAGAGTTGGTAATCATCATCTGTAAAGGACTGCTTTTCTTTGAGAGCCCTCAAAAGTCGTCGGGCTGCTCCTAAAAAGTTTTCTGTCTCTCTGTTGAACTCGTCAAAAAACACTTTTCTTTTGGCTTCTTCAGTTGCTATTGTTAGCTTTTTACTCTTGGTCGCTTCTTGTGTTATCTTTTGGTAAAGCTCTTCTAAAGTTGCCACTTCAAACTTTCCGTTTTCTGACTGCAATTCTACTATTTCTAAAAACTCATCTGCTTGAGTTAATAATCTCTTAGACGAGAGTATCGGTTCTTTTAGGGGGTTTTTCTCTAATGTATAGGCTTCAGCTTGTTCTACAATAGGGTTTATAAGGGCAAAAAACTTTTCGGAAGCATCGCGATAGCGCACTATCTGCTCGAGGTTTTGTGTGCGCACCTGCTCTAATAGTTTGCCGTTATCGTCTTTAAAATCTTCAGCGGTTGCATATTTGACAATTTGTTGCACTTGTTTGCGCATTTCTTGTACGCTATTTTCCATTATTTGCCATTCTCTTGCAATGCTATCACGTTGAGTGCCGAGCCCTACGGGAGCTTCAAGAGGGGAAGGCGGAGGGGTTTGCAGCATATAGAAAGGTTCAAAGGGCTTTTTGAGGAGGGGGTTTGAGGCTTTTTTCTCGATAAATTCGGCTACTGACTCGAGGTACTCTGTTCCTGCTTGTAGATAGGAGTTATTATAGGTTTGATAGCGGTCGAAAGCTTGATTATAATAGTCTATCACTTGATTGGCTTGGAGCGTTCCATTAGCCATTTTGCTAAATGGGTTGTCGCTGTTATGGGAATGGCATCCTACAAACAAGAGTATTACAAATAACAATACTGAATATTTCATATTTTTTATCATAAACTATCGCGACAAAAATACAACAATATTTCAAATTGGCAAATTTGTCGATTTGTTTTTGGAGTGTGAGCCATACGGGCAGTTTTGGGAGTGCGAGCCGCACAGGCGATTATGGGAGTGATGGGAGGTGTGAGTCACACGGACAATTATGGGAGTAATGAGGATAATGGGAAATACTATTTTTTAGGGTTTTTGTAGTATATTTTTCTAAGAATTGGGGTTTTTGTAGTATTTTTTACTTTTGGGGTAGATGGGGGGTAGGTATACTGTGGGTATATCGCGGGTATAGGTGAGATGTAGGGCGGGGGTGGGAGAAAAATTTTCTGTTTGGGAGGTGTGAGCCACACGGGCGGTGTGAGGTGCGAGCCGCACGGGCAGTTATGAGAGTAATGGGAGTAATGGGAATAATGGGAATAATGGGAGTAATGGGAATAATGGGAATAATGGGAGGTGTGAGCCACACGGGCGGTTTTTAGGTAAGAGATAAGAGGTAAGAGGAGGGGATATTTATGAGAGTAATGGGAATAATGGGAGGTGCGAGCCGCACGGGCGGTTATGAGAGTAATGGGAATAATGGGAGGTGTGAGTCGCACGGGCGGTTTTTAGGTAAGAGGTAAGAAAATAGACTTTGGCAAAGGTCGTAGTATGACGAGCTATTAAAACTTTGGCAAAGGTCGTAGCACGATGGGCAATTAATATAGCGACGCAAAAGGGGTTTTGGGACTTTTTAAAGAGAAAACACTTAATATTCACTACTATTTTTTGTAGTTTATTAATAAAGTATAAACCTATTATCTTAAATATGAACGCCATAGGTGTTAATTGAATATTTTTTGTATCTTTGCAACTCTATAATAGTTTGTTGTTTTATAAGCTTTGAATAACGAGCAAATAGAGTATTTCATTGGAAATTAAACTAATAAAAAAATGGAACCATCATTAAAAACAGACACTACAAAAATATTAAAAAAACTCATCAAGTTTTACAAAGAAAGAAATATTTCTGAAGAGGAAGAGTATGAGTTTACAGAAGGCTTTGTAGATAAATATTTGTCAGAAAACAACAAAGCAAGTTTATTAAGAACTTTAGGTTTAACAGCCAATGCAGAAGCATTTGCACAACATTATTTGCTAAAAGGTGAAGCAAGCAAAGGAGTTAATAAATTAGTGCAAGGGCTCTATTGGATGTATAAATGTATTCAATTGCAAAACTTCTATACCCGAACGACTCCTTTTTTAGTTTATAAATTTGGATATGCTATGGGAATTTCTTGGCTTTTGGGCAAGGATGAGATTCTGGAGACTATAATGGCAAAATTTGAAGAGTTTCTAAGGTATGAGAAAACTACAATGGTGAAACATTCTTTTCACACAAGTTTTCTTTACTTGTTGTACAAAAAAGACTTTACCTCTTTGGAAAAATATTTTGATAATGAGGATAGTATTTACGTTCGATTATTAGTGAATATTGAAAAATCTAATCAAGAGTTAATGCCTTTATTGATAGAGGCTTGTGACAATCATCTTATTCGCTCCTCGGCAATGAGTAACAAAGTGATTGATACTGAATTTTGCTGTTTAGACTTATATCCTTACGAGATATTTTATTACCTATTGGTAAGGAAAAAAATAGGGTTTGAAACCCCTATAATTCCTCATAAACTAATGGAAACATTGGTAGCAACCGCCGATCTTTCATTGGCTACTTATCATCCTGAAGATGATGTTTTATTAATGAAAATCCTCTCACTTTTAGAAAGGGGAAGGGTGTGAGGTGCGAGCCACACGGGCAGTTATGGGGTGTGAGTCACACGGGCAGTTATGGCGATTATGAGAGTGATGGGAGTAATGGGAATAATGGGAGTAATGGGAGTAATGGGAATAATGGGAATAATGGGAAGTGCGAGCCACACGGGCGGTTATGGGAGTAATGGGAATAATGGGAGTAATGGGAATAATGGGAGGTGCGAGCCACATGGGCGATTTGGGAGGTGTGGCTATAAGTTCTTTTATAGTAGGCGAGAGTTAGAATAAAATAAGATGCAAATGACAATAAAAAAAGAAGGATATTTAATTAATTTTGTAGATGAAATAAACGATAATTTTTTCATTTTTGAAATGGAAAGTAAAGGGTATTTTTATGGTTGTTCGGTTGAATTAAATAGCCACGAAATATATCACTTAAATTTTTATGATATTGCAAGGTTTTATCAAGATGTTATTGATGAGATTTCTGAGTCTAATAGTTATTTCTATGAGGAAAATGTTGTTTTATTAGAGAAAGTAACGCTTGAAAATATTATAAATACAATAGATAAGCTTTATAAAAAGAATATTTTTAGCAGAATGGTTAGATTTGGATTTCAGGAAAAATAGTAGAAGAAACTCTGAAAAATGAAAGATATTACAATAGAAAAATTTTTAAAAAATCTAAAGAATGCATTAGATACTTCACAAGTAGAAGTCATAGATCTATGGGAAGCTGATACTTGTGCTATAGGTATTAAGAAAGAGAATAAAATGATATACATATCTACTTATAATTATCTTGAAAATGAGCCTATTAGATATGATTTTAATTTTGAAATAATCAATAAAAATAAATTAGAAGTAATAAAAGAAAGAAGAGGTGTGACAGAAAAAGAATTATTAAATGAAATAAATATCTTTTTAGACCTAAAAAAATATTAATACTTAGTTTATCAGAATTGGTAATATATCAGTTATGTTGTTAAATCACAATAACCTACCAAGCAGTACAATGTAAAAAGATAAAAATAATTATAGAGGTACGAGCTGAAAGCTCGCACCAGCAGAGGGTAGGCACGAGCCAGCGGGAAGCGAAAGGAATTATTGTTAAGAATAATGAAATTAAATTATTAGTAAAATTATGTATATTGATCCACTTGAAAGAATGAAAAAAATCCATATCTGGATTGGATTTTTCTCCAAAGGAGAAAACGAATATGAACAATATTTTAATCAGGAAGAACCTCCTTGTCAATTTTGTAAAGATATTGATTGTGAGGAATATGACGAAGACTTTATCGGAATAATTCCTTTATTTGAGGAAAAGGTAGGGGTAGAGCAATTATTAGATGAAGTTCCTATTGATGAAAATGAAATACCTAAAGTAATAGAGAAATGTAAAGCAATGAATATATCAGGGGGAAATGCTATTTTTTATATAACAGATGCTTCTATTATTATAGAAAATACAGAGAAAAAGTATAATGAACTCAAATATATAGGGGTATATAATAGCTCTTTATAAATAAAATCCAGAAGATTTAAATGCTTTTTGTTTGGAAATGATAGATGTAGATTTTCAAACACTACTCCGTTTTTAAAGCTTATGATGTTTCAAAGACATAAGGGGCAAAAGGAATTTTGAATTTTGTGAGGTGTGAGGTGCGAGGTGTGAGCCACACGGGCGGTTTTTAGGTAAGAGGGGTATTTTAGGTAAGAGATAAGAGGTAAGAGGTAAAAGATGAGGTGTGAGTCGCACGGGCGGATTTTAGGGAAGAGGTAAGAGGGAAGAGGTAGTAATGGGAGTAATGGGGTGCGAGCCGCACGGGCAGTTATGGGAATAATGGGAATAATGGGAGGTGTAGCTACAAGTTCTTTTATAGTAGGCGAGAGTGAGACGATCGCACCAGCAGGGGCTCTAAAAAATAAAGCTATGAATAACATAAAAAAATACAATTGCTTTGCTTTGTATGGCATTGAGCTATCATTATTGATTTGGATAGAAAACACACTTGCTTTTTTTGAAAATAAGAACTATCCTCTAAAATCAATTTCATACGATATAAATAGAAGTAAATTAGGAAGAAAGAGTATTACTACTTTTCTTAAAGATTTTGATCATCATTACGAAAGCCTTTCTCTTACTTTGTTTTATGGGAAAAACTTAAAAAAACCATCTACTTGGCAATATGGTGTTAGTTATGATACAATATCTAAGAGTTTAGTGCTTTTCGCTCAAAGCAAAATAGAAAATGATGAGGAACTACAGCTTTTATTTCATCAGTATCTTT
Source organism: uncultured Capnocytophaga sp. (assembly GCA_963521335.1). Taxonomy (GTDB): domain Bacteria; phylum Bacteroidota; class Bacteroidia; order Flavobacteriales; family Flavobacteriaceae; genus Capnocytophaga. Next base: position 18,579 of record CAUQUO010000018.1, on the reverse strand, counting down.
CTGAAATTTTGCAAAATACAATAAGCCATAGTGGCTATTCTTATTATCAAGAAGATTATTATTTAGGAGGAACGGAAAGTATGAATTTGTACAAAGAAGATTCTTTATATTTTTGGAATACCTTTAAACCTCAAAATATAGATACTTTTCTTAATTGTAAAAATGTCTTACGCCATATTTATAAGGAAAACATTCTCAATAAAGAGCATCTAAAAAACTATATTGATGGAACAGAACTCGCTTTATGGGTATCTAAAAATAATTTAGGGAGCTTAAAACCTTTTGGTAGTGAAAATTATTTATGGGTAATTCCTGATGAGAAAATAGATTTTGTTGCTAAAAAGTTTTTAGAACATCATTTATTGGTAGGGGTGTCAGAAAATAGCGCTTTAATTTGGTGATGATAAACGCCAGCAGGGGAAGTGTGAGCCACACGGGCGATTATGGGAGTAATGGGAATAATGGGAGTAATGGGAATAATGGAAATAATGAGAGTAATGAGAAGTGTGGCTACAAGTTTTTTATAGTAGGCACGAGCTAAAGTCGCTGAATACCTGCAAGCGAGTATGTGACTCGCGCCAGCAGGGGAAAGATTACATTAAAAAATAAATTAAATAAATGAAAAATTCATTAGAAAAACTTAAACTTTTAGGCAAAATGCCAAATGAAGATCTGGATAATGACACTCAAGATATACTTGATTTATCTAATAAATATAGAGAGTTATTAATGGAAATAGAAGAACCTATTTCTATAGAAACTGGTTATACTCTTTTATCTTTTTTACCTTCTAAAAGATTTTATGGTCTAGAATTTGAAATCTTGTCAAAAATAGAAACTATAGAATTAAATAATGAAGAGCAGATGAAGAGCTATGAAAACCTTATAAATTCTTGTCCTAATGAAGAGATTAGGGATAATTTAATAGTTGGATATGAAAACTGGAAAGAAGACTGTTAGTTAGGTAATGTATCAGATATGTTGTTAAAGCCTAATTGACAAAGCACGAGCGAGACACTCGCACTAGCGGAGAATAAATATCACTAATATGAAAGATTTAAGTAATAAAATGGAAAATTTTAGTTCGTATTTTAAGAAAATAGATGAAAAAACCTCAGAAATACCTGAAAATAATTTACTTTTTTGGGGTAGTTGGTTTTGTGAAAGTTTATTTCAAAGGTGTAAAAATCAAATTCAAGTTTTCTTGACTGATGAAGAGGTTTCATTGATAAATGAAATCATAAGTTATTTGTGGAATCTCGTTGATGAAAAAGAACAAATCGATGGGAGTAAAATTAATTTGTTGTATAAAAAACTCAATGACATAGATGAAACAGATTTAGATGAAACAGATTATCAACAAAAAGAAATATATGAGTTGATAGTTTCTTTAGATGATGTTTTAAGCTATTGTCAGTCAGGTATAAGAGGTTTTGAGTCTAATGCTTCTCAATCAATTATAAATGTAATTGATATAATGCTACAAGATGAAGATAAGGATATTTTATCAAAGGAAGGATTTCAAGATGCTTTGGTTCAAAATGAAATTAAAGCCCAATTTGAAATGATATCTTTGCTCAAAGAGAAAAAATTAACAAGTGAGTTTAAACATTGGTTACGCAAGTAAGGGGGAAGTAATTGATAAGGCACGAGCTAAAGTCGCTGAATACCTGCAAGCGAGTATGTGACTCGTGCCAGCAGGGGGGTGTGAGGTGCGAGCCGCACGGGCAGTTATGGGGTGCGAGCCGCACGGGCAGTTATGGCGATTATGAGAGTAATGGGAGTAATGGGAATAATGAGAGTAATGAGAGTAATGAGAGTAATGAGAGTAATGAGAAGTGTGGCTACAAGTTTTTTATAGTAGGTACGAGCTAAAGTCGCTGAATATCTGTAAGCGAGTATGTGACTTGCGCCAGCAGGGGATAAAGTATAACAATTAAATATAAAAAACATCACTATATTTCAGAAAAATGGACTTAAATAAGATATTGCATTTCACCCTGTTGAGGTTTTGCGGGGAGCAGCAGGAAGAAAAAGAGGAACTTTTGAAAATTACAAACTACCAAAATGAGGAAGGTGATTTTCTGTTGGCTACACTGCCTAAAAAGAGAGAACTCGATGAACTGCTATATGCACTGAAAAACGATGCCTTATATAATAAACTACAAACAGAGATTTCTCGTTCTTGTTTTGAGGACATTTTTTCTCTTTTAGAAGTCTGTTTAAGAGCCTTTTATTACTACGACAACCATTATATCAATGATAGATTACAGTTCTTTTCGTTGATTCAGTTACTAAAAAAAGAGAATACGGAACACGCCTTTAAGTATTTATTGTTCTTTAACCCTTGTGGGGAAACTTTTATAGATAGTAACCAACTCACAAAGCAGGGGTATTTTATGGATAACATAGCTATTGATATAAAAGAGGCTTTTGAAAAGCTGTTTTCTGCTGTCTTTGAGTTAAAAAACAAGAAAGAATGTTATTACCCAATAGCTAAAAAGGATATAGAATGCTTGTATTCTCTGTTAAAAGAAATGGTATACACTATTTTTGGAGCGCAAACACTTACGCTTTCGCAGGCTGTAAAAACGTTTTTTGAGATAGATGAGGTTAGAGAAAAGCTATACTTATCTCTTTCAAAAGCTATTGATTTTTACAAGTTAGTTAGCTTTGATAATGAAGATAATAGCGCCTCTCATTATTATATGAGAGATTATATGGGAGAGGAAATTCCTACTATAAAAAACAAAGTTAGCAAGAGTGCTAAAACTAAATATAAAAGTGAATGCTTGATAGATAGTTATCTTTTTAAGTATGCCAAAACTCCTGATGAGTTCATAGCTTTTTTGGGCTTTTTAAAAGCGCATAATTTTCAGCAATATATAAAATTCTCTATACTCTTGTTTTCACACCCTCTTATTATTTTCGATTGGGAGTTTAAAAGGGCTTTATGCCGTTCTAAAATAAGAGAAGTTTTGCCTCAAGGGGGATATGCTATGAATCTATTAGATAAACTTAAAGCAATCACACAAAAGAACAACTAATATATTTTTACCATTTTGAAAGAATTATTTTCAATAAAGTCTTTTCCTGCTGAAGGGTTACACAAACGAGATGTTGAGGATAGTACTGTAAGTGAGGCTTTGCAAACTATCTATCCTAAAAATAAATCGTCTAACTTATGTATGATATGGAATGGGGTGGCTTTGGATTTAGAAATGCACGATGAGGTTGCTGATATTTATTGGGATATTGTCAAAATGCTATACGATATGTATGAAGAACCTTTATCCGAAACAAAAGTGCATTGGGGTAGTAATGCATTTATGGCAGAGTGGATAATAAAACCCTACAATGATATGCTTTATATTAGTGCTTATTGGACGGTTTTAAAACACAAAAAGCATCTTTTACCTGAACTGAACACTCCTAATGATACAATTCATATCAAAAGAGAGGTTTTTATTGCTTATTGGTTACAATTACTGAAAAAAATGCAGGTTGATTTAAAGCAACAAGGTTATAATGAAAGTAATTTAGAAGATTTTTACCATATTGATACTATTTTTAAACATTATTATTTCCATATTTAAATTAAAACTACAATGAGAACCGTAAAGAAAAAAGCAACTAATATACAATTAAAATATACCCCATCAGCGGGTTGGTTAGACATCAATTTTGGCGAAGAGGTCTTTCGTTTGCTAAAAGGGGAGGTAATGCTCGACAAGACCCCTTATAGTGATGAAACTTTAGTGCCTATTGAAAATCCAACCATAGAAGGTGATATTTTCTCCTATCAAGTAGGGAAAACCTTATATAAAATGGACTGTTCCACTATAGAAGGAGCTATGGATTTAGCTCTGTTAGTTCAGAAACTAAAGAATGAAACTAAAATAGTAAAGAATTCTATTGATGAGGATTTTGAAATTGCTTTAGAAAAAAAAGAATTAGCTTTCAGTATTGGTGATTTCGATAGAAGGATATTGATAGACTATAATGAATACGGGAATGAATTTACAGAACTTTTCCCAGAACCAACGAAGTGTTATACAATGGGAGATTATCACGTTGAAAATGGTATTATCTATGTACAAACAGTAGGGAGAAATTTAGATGATGAGAATGACCCCGTGATAGATTATCAATATCAGTGGCAGCTGAAACTAAATAAGGTACTGCAAACTACTCTTGAGCGATTGCTAGAAATAGGAAGAGGGAAGAAGCATATGAATATTTGAAGACCTCCCCGTGTTGAGTAAAAAAATAACTTGCAAAATCATTATTTCTTTGGATTTTTGCAAAAAACAGCAATTTATTTCTTTGGATTTTTGCAAAAAATGGCAAATTATTTCTTTGGATAATTTTAATTTTGTATCTTTGTCAATTGATATATAACACTTTATGATCTATTAGATGTATTACCCTGCAACTCACTCAAAAAGGAAAGGATTATCTTACTCTTTATAAACCACGGCAAGAATAGAGGGTGTGAGTAGAATACCTCCGGTAATAGAAAATAGAACGCTAACGAAGACCCCTATAAACAACATCATAATGAGAAATCATATCAAATATTTAGTATTAGCACTGCTTTTGTTGGGTTGCAAAAACTACAAGAGCCTTACAACGCAAATAGATAAAAATAAAGCGATACCTTACCATCAGTATTCGCAAGAATTTCAAGCGTGGGAAGCTACGAAAAATATAAAGTTAGAAGAGGCTTACCAAATACACTTAGGTTATGCTGCCAAAAATCAAGATAAGATAAAACTTAAATCGACAAAAGGATACCCATTATACTATGTTTATGATGATTATTATATATTTTCAACCGTAACATATATTCATAAAATCGGTATTTTTAATTGTACTGGTATTTGGGTCAATGCAAATACGGGAGAAGTTAATTATGTTGAAGCTGATAAAAACCAAAATTTTCATACAGACCCGAATATTTGGCTAACTTCCTATAATGGCAACAAGCACAACGAGGAATAAAATTAGTAAATTATAATCATTCACTTTTACAGTATGCTATGTAGGAAAGCCAGTGATAGCTGGGTATATGCTACAAACGCCCCTCTAAAAGCAAGTCTATTTATTCGCAATCTATTTTCGTTTAACTATAAGTAAAACTAAATAACTATGAAAGGAAACAATATAATAATCTCATATCAGATTGATTTAGAAATATATAAAAAAGTAAAAATGAACAATTACTACCATTTTTCTAAATCTGAAATCGTTGAGAAAATGCTATGGGGAGAGGTGCTGATTTTAAGTAAGGATAAAACTCTTTTTTCTTTTGAAGCCGATTTACTTAAATTTTTTATTGTTTTTGCGGATAATTTAAAGAGCATATCTTTGGATGAAGAAACAAAAAATCAAGTGTTCAGCGTGTATGACGACTATCATTTTTCCTTAGAGAAAGAGGATGAAAAATACGTTACTATCATATTCAACAGACAGATAAAATCGTTGTTTGACATCAAAAAGTTACTACACAAAGTAGAAACTGTAAAACATAAATTATACAACGACTTTAAAATATTATATCCTGATTATCAACAATTAAAAAACTTTGATTACTTAGCGAGGAAGATAAATTAGTTCGTGTATTTTCTTACTAACAGCAAGTAGCTGAGGGCGCCTACTCCTATACATAGTGCCATTGCAAATACCATTGGGCGCTCGGAGGTGATGGCGAAAAGCGAGAGCACTGCTCCTACTACCGAACCGATACCAAAACGCAACATTCCTGTGAGTGAATTGGCGGTACCCGCTACTTCGGGGTACATATCCAAAATGGCAGCATTGGCACTGCTGGACACTACCGATACCAAACCTACAAACATTGAAACTCCTGCCACGGTAGCCCATAATCCCAAATGAAAAATACCGCAGAGCACCAGCCACGCTCCTGCAATGAGTTGGATAATAAGCCCCAAGCGCAACGATTTTTCTACGCCTATTTTGGTGACGAATTTGCCATTGAGCGAGGTTGCTGTCATCATTACAATGATGTTTAAAAGGAAGAAATATCCAAAGTGCTGAGGGGCTACCCCAAAGAGTTTGGTATACACAATAGACCCCGTGGTGATAAAGCAAAACATTCCTGAATAGGAAAGCGAATTGCAGAAAATATACCCCAATACCTTTTTGTTGCTGAGGAGCTTGCCGTAAATGCGCAAGGTGTTGCCTATTTTCAAAGGAGCGCGTTTGAGTTTGGGAAGCGTTTCAGGGATTTTATAACTTACCAAAAGGGCTGCCAAGAGTCCTAAAACCATCAGCACGTAGAAGATGATATGCCAATGAAACCAGTCGGTGAGGTGACCACCCAACACGGGGGCGATGAGCGGGGCAATCATCGTGACAATCATAATCATCGACATTTGGCGGGCAAACTCATTCTTGGTGAAAAGGTCGCGCAAAAGAGCGCCCGTTACTACCGCCGGCGAGGCTCCAAAAAAGCCTTGCACAAAGCGCAGTATATAAAAATGGTGGATGTGGTGAATTTGCGTAATCGCCAACGACACCAATGCTGAGGTGATAATCCCGATGAGAATGATAGGTTTGCGCCCATAACTATCGGAAAGAGGTCCCCAGAAGAGTTGCCCAAAAGCAAACCCCAGGGTAAAGAGCGCTAAGGTTTGAGAAATCATCTCTTCGGATACGTTCAAATCGTTAGCAATCTTCACAAAAGCAGGGAGGTACATATCGATAGCCAGCGGGGTGAGCATCGATAGGAGTCCCATAATGAGGATAAACAGTAAGTCGGGTTTAGAGTCTTTGAGTTCTTCGGGTTCTAACACTATTTTTTAGGGTCTTTAATACGTTCTATTTCCTTTACAATTTCTTGGTAGTGTAGATGGTTGATAGATGAAGCGGGTTCTTTGGCGAGCGCTTGTTTGGCGAAAGCCTCAATCATATCCAAATGCTGTAAGGCAAAGAGGCGCACATCGGATACTTGCTGTATGCTCGCTGCTTTGGCATTCTTAGCCTCGGCAGGTGCATTGATAAGTCTATCGATTTGAGAGAGGTACAAGCGTTCTATCCCACGGCGATAAGTGTTTTGGCGTGCATCGGGGTTGTTGAGGGGTTTCCATACCGCTTTGAATACATCTTGCAAATATTCGTTTAGCGGATAAGGATTTTTGGAGGTGAGCGATTGGTTATAAAGGTTGTAGAGGGTTGACTCTCCCAAAAGCACACTCAGGGTAAGGTTTTGCATACTGATGATGTTCTTATCGGGGGTTGCTCCTGTTTTTTCTACTATTTCCTGAGGATATAACCACAAAGGCGCTTCAAAAAGTTCTTTATCTAAATAGTTAATAGCTTCTTTTACCTTCTCTTTGGGCACTTCTTTATAAACTTCTTTCTCACCGATGATGCCCACATATCTATTGCCAATGTGCTTGAGCACGTGCTTCAAATAGCGAAAATACTGCATATAGGCAGCGGTTTGCATTTCATCTAAATGCTCGTATTTGTCGTTAGGTTGTTTAGTCCATTCGGGGAGGTGTTGCACGATATAGCGGAGGTTTTTCAATCCGTAGGTATTGGCTTTCATCACGTTGTCCGAAAGGTCTTCAGTTTGGGCACGAGGGTCTTCATCTTTGCCTTCTCCTCCGAACCACAATCGCGGATTGGCTTTGAGTTTTTGGGTAACCATTTCGGCAAGCGCCTCTTGTTCAGCATACTCATCTTTATATTTGTTGCCGTAATAGCGATATCCCCATTCGATTGCCCATTTGTCGTAGATGCCTATGCGTGGATAAAGTCCTTTGCTACTGATATTGTCTTCGGGCTGTGCCACATAGTTAAAACGTGCATAGTCCATAATAGAAGCGGTATGTCCATTGGCTTCTACCCATTTTTTGTCGCGGAGTTTTTCTACAGGCGTCTGACTGCTGGCGCCCATATTGTGGCGCAAACCTAAGCAGTGTCCTATTTCGTGAGAGGACACAAAGCGGATGAGGTCGCCCATTAGTTCCTCGTTGAACTCCATTGTACGAGCGCGTTTATCTACAGCGCCTGCCTGAATCATATACCACTGATTGAGGAGTTTCATCACGTTGTGATACCAACCCACGTGGCATTCTATAATTTCACCACTGCGAGGGTCGGCGATGTTAGGTCCGTAGGCATTACTTATTTCGGAAGGGAGGTAGCGAATTACGTTGAAGCGGGCATCTTCTAAGCTCATTGAAGGGTCGTTAGGCCAAGGTTTTGCCACGATAGCCTCTTTGAATCCCGCTTGTTCAAAAGCTACATTCCAATCGTTTACGCCCAAAATGAGGTATTTTTGCCATTGTTTAGGCGTAGCAGGGTCGATGTAGAACACGATTTGCTTTTTGGGGCGTACCAACTGACCGCTGAGGTATTTTTTGACGTCTTCTTTGCGAGGTTCTAAGCGGAAACGGTGGATATAATATTCAGTTTCGGTGCGCTGTTGCTGGTCGCTGAACTTGATGTATCGGGAAGCGAAAAAGCCCACGCGAGGGTCGAAAAGGCGTTTTTGCATAGGTGTTTTGGGCAGGAGCACCATAGAGATATTCAGTTCTAAGGTAATAGCCCCTACCTTGTTTGCCGAAGGAATGGTACTGGGTGAAGCGCTGAAGGTTTTGAGGGCATTGACCTCTACGTTGATAGGATAAGGACGTATATCGTCTACAAAAGAACGATCGGTAGCGATAGCGCCTATTTTCATTTGGGTTTTTGCATTCGATGAAAAAGAGGTAATGCTGTTGTCTTGCTTGAAGAAATCGGTGATGTCGATGAGCTGTGCTTTGGTTTTGGGGTTGCGCCCAATCACGGTGAACGATGCTACCACAGGATTGGCGCTTGAATTGACTACTGCCACCGAGATATTATCGTCGGTGCCGGCTTCTTGCAGATTTAGAAACGAGCGCAAGAGGAGAGTTTTATCGCCTTTCTGCTCGAAATAGACGGTTTGTTCATTCACTTTTTCGCCTGCATAGAGTCCGAAGTTATGAGGGGCAGCTTTGAGGCGCGTTACGCATAGCAAATAGCGATTGAGGAGGGAATCGGGGACTTCAAAGTACCATTTCTCTTCAATCTTGCGAATCGTGAAGAGTCCGTTGCGCTCTATGCCTCCTTTTTTGATAAGTTTAGCGTACTCTTCGGCGCGCTTTTGCTCAGGAGTCTTTTCGGGTTTTTCGGTAGTATCGGTTTTGGTTGCCGCTTTGGTAATAGTATCTTTCACTGTGGGGGTTTGCTGAGCGAAAGAAAGCATAGCGAAAGATAAAAAGAGAATGGTTAAGTATTTTTTCATTTTAAACAAAATTGTTAAGTGGTAATGTTATTTTTATATAGCACAAGAGGGAAGAGAGACCTCAGTTTGCTTCAAAAATTTGAAATCGATTTCTTGTGTAAATAAGTCGGCTTTTATATTTGTCATCCTTTTTTGAATTACTTTAATCGCTTCTTCTGACTGGTCTATCCCTATCCATTTTCTTCCTAATTGTTGAGCTGCTTTTAAAGTAGTTCCAGAACCTGCAAAACAATCTAACACATAACTGTCTTCATTAGAAGAGGTTTTTATAATAGAATGCAATAAACTAATGTTTTTTTCAGTAGGATAAATGGGGTATTGAGGGTCTTTAAACTCCCAAATATCTTGCATTTTTTTACCTTCTCTATCATCAAAAAAAATCTTTTTACGAGGATTCCCTTTGTCGCTCCATTCTATAAGACCTTCTCTATCCCATTGTTCTAAAATGGATACATCACTTCTCCAATGTCTACCTTTTGGGGGAAGTATTCCTTTAAAAGGTTTAGAAGTATTTCCATTTAGAGTTTCTCCTGGAGCGTGTAAAGGAATCGTAGTGTATCGTTTTCCTTGTTTATCTACTTTTGGGAAAAGTTTCTGTTTATCTTCCTCTGTATAAGGAATTCTTACCTCATTCCATATTGGCTCATCTGTTTTAGAATAGAAAAGAATTAAATCTTTGATATTACCATAAGCTTTTCTGTTAAAGTTTTTAGGATTACACTTTATACGAGTTATATCATTTCTAAAGTTTTCTATTCCAAAGATTTCATCCATTATGATTTTTACATAATGACCTATTTTATAGTCTATATGTAAGTAGATAGAACCTTTGTCTGAAAGGAGTTTTTTGAGGAGAACTAATCGTTCTCTTAAAAATTCTATAAATTCAAATCCTTTTAGTGTATCTTGATAAGCAATAGCACCTTTTAAACTATTACTTATAGTAGCGGCTCTCCCCTCAGAGATTGTAAAGGTATTATTAGTAGCAAAAGGGGGGTCTATATAAACAAGGTCTATTTTTCCTGCCAAGTCATAATTGTCGATAAGTTGCTTTAGAGCAAGTAGATTATTTGCTTGTATAAGCATATTAGAATTATTAGAAGTCTTTAAAATCTCTAAAGGAACATTTGGAATACTATCAAAAATTTCTTGACTTGTTTTTTTATTAGGATATTGTAATTGCATATCGTTAAAGTTGATATAAAAAATCACGTAGTACTAAACTACTCATTATATTATAATCTTGATATTTAGTAGTAATATCTCGAAACATTTTATGTCTCCCTTTGATATAAAGAACTCCGTCTAAAATAGCAATTTTTACAACCTCTTTGTCTGTCTTAGAAAGAATGGTGTTAATAGCATCATTAAATTGTGCATTCTGATGACCTCCATAATCTGTTAAAAACTTAGCTTCTCCTATTACTATTTTCTTGTTGAACCGAGCTACCAAATCTAACCCTTTGTCGTGTTGATAATTGAGATGTTCGGTAGCAAATTTCATTAGTTGAGTATCACTACCATCTAAGATAGCGTCTTCTTCTGTGTTTATAAATGCCTCATAAGAAATAGGTTCTATACCTAATGCTTTGTTTCTATACCAACGTCTGAATAAAGGACCTATCTGCCGATTTGTTTCTTTAGGTTCAGTACATCTTTCATAGATTTTAGAAAGCCCCATCTCATAAAGACGACCACAAATTCGATTGATAGTTTTAGGATTTCGCTCAATTGCTGAAATATCATTCCTTAGATAGGCAATATAACTATCTTTGATAGGGAAAAGTTTTAATTTCAACAATTCACGAATGAGAGTTTGGTTGTCTTTTTGAGAGAAAGCAACTTCTACTTGTTCCCAATGTTCTTTATTAATATCTCTAATTCCATCAGGAATTGTAGGATATACTTGAAATAAATCATCTAAGTAAGATTTTTGATTAGCATATTGAATGCTTAATTCTGTCCAGTAATTCATTTTATTTTGTATTTTCATAAAGTAGTTCTGCTACATCATAGACTTTTATTTGGGTTTCTTTTTCTTTGGTTTTTACGCCATCGGTCATCATCGTATTGCAAAACGGACAAGCGGTGGCGATGATATCAGGGCGCACTTCGAGGGCTTGCTCTGTGCGCAATACATTGATTTCTTTATCTCCTTTTTCCGATTCTTTGAAGAGCTGTGCGCCTCCTGCTCCACAGCACATTGCGCGGGCTTTGCACTTTTTCATCTCTACCAAATCGGCTTCTAAGGAGGTGAGCAGTTCGCGGGGGGCGTTGTACACTTTGTTGGCTCTACCAAGGTAGCAGGGGTCGTGAAAAGTGATGCGCTTGCCTTTGAAGGTGCCACTTTCTATAGTGAGTCTGCCCTCATCGATAAGGGTTTTTAGTAACTCAGTGTGGTGCATTACTTCATAGTTACCGCCCAGCGCAGGGTATTCGTTTTTGATAGTGTTGAAACAATGCGGACAGGTGGTTACTATTTTGGTTACCTGATAGTTGTTGAGCACCTCGATATTCATCATTGCCTGCATCTGGAAGAGAAACTCGTTGCCTGCGCGCTTGGCAGGGTCGCCAGTGCAACTCTCTTCGGTGCCGAGTACGGCAAAGCGCACCCCTGCTTTTTGCAAGAGGTGGGCAAAGGCTCTGATGATGCGTTTAGCTCTGTCGTCAAAACTACCAGCACAGCCTACCCAGAAGAGTACTTCGGGGGTTTCACCACGAGCTGAGAGTTCTGCCATTGTTGGAATCATAGCAATGTTTAATGATTAATGTTTAAGTAGCTGTAGGTTATTTTACGATTACTAAATCGCCGTCTACAAAACCTACGGCTATATGTTGTACGTTAAATAGTTTGATACTGTTTTCGGCCACTATTTCTTTAAGGATTTCGGTAATCATCGAGAGGACTTGTTCCCAACGTACTTCTTCAGGGATTTCTTCTAAAGGTAAAAAGCAGTCGTCGGGTACAAAATCGTCATCACAAGCCCAATCGGGGTCTTCATCATCATACCAAGAAGAGCCTATAAGTTCCAATTCGTAAGGCTCGGAGATGTTGAAATTCAGTGCGACAATATCACTAGGTAAGGTTTCTTGACGATCTATGCCAAGTAACCATTTTTTAATCTTGTTTTTAACGGTTTCTTTCATTTTAAAATAATTTGTCAATTTGGCACGAGCTACAAGTTTGCGCCAGCGAAAGGAAAATTGCCTGTGTGGCTCACACTAATCGTTAAACACTTCTACGGTTTCTTCTCTGAGGACAAAATCGGTGAATTTGCCTTTGTAGCGGGTGGCTTTTACGATGTGATTGTCTATCCAATGATAGTTGCCTCCACGGGGTTTGCCAAAGATGATGCCGTGATACTTAAAACCGTGCTTTTTGAGCCATTGCTCGGTAACTTCGCGGTGTGCTTCGGTACGTGAGGTGAAAAAGTAAATCACATGACCTTCGTCATACCATTTGTTTACTTGTGCTAAGGCATCGGGGAATACCTCGGCAGTAGCCATACGCTCAGACTCTTCGTTAGGGATATCCTCGCCTACGGTGCCGTCAATATCGATGAGGTAGTTTTTTACTCCCTCGGGCAATATAGGATTTTTATTGCCTTGAGCATCTTCTTTTAAGGTAAATTTTACGGTATCCATTTCTTTTCGAAGTTAGGTTTGCGTTTTTCGAGGAAGGCATCGCGTCCTTCTTTGGCTTCATCGGTCATATACGCCAAACGGGTGGCTTCACCAGCAAATACTTGTTGTCCTACCATACCGTCATCGGTGAGGTTCATTGCAAATTTCAGCATTTTGATAGAAGTAGGCGATTTAGCCATTATCTCTTGCGCCCACTCAAAAGCGGTAGCTTCGAGTTCATCGTGAGGGACTACGGCATTTACCATTCCCATTTCGAAAGCTTCTTGCGCTGAATAGTTGCGCCCTAAGAAGAAGATTTCGCGGGCTTTCTTCTGTCCGACCATTTTGGCGAGATAAGCCGACCCATAACCGGCATCAAAACTGGTTACATCGGCATCAGTTTGTTTGAAGATTGCGTGTTCTTTGCTCGCGAGGGTAAGGTCGCACACTACGTGCAATGAGTGTCCGCCGCCCACTGCCCAACCAGGGACTACTGCTATCACCACCTTGGGCATAAAGCGAATAAGGCGTTGTACTTCGAGGATGTTCAGGCGGTGGTAACCATCCTCGCCTACATAGCCTTGGTGACCACGTGCTTTTTGGTCGCCACCACTGCAAAAACTCCATACGCCGTCTTTAGGTGAAGGTCCTTCGGCAGAGAGCAATACGGCTCCTATGTTGATATCTTCATAAGCATCTTTAAAGGCATCGAGGAGTTCAGAAGTGGTTTTAGGGCGAAAAGCGTTGCGCACTTCAGGACGATTGAAGGCGATACGCGCTACGCCGTCGCATTTTTTATACGTAATATCTTCGTATTCTTTTACGGTTATCCAATTCATATAAGTGAAAAATGAAAAGTGAAAAATTGTTTAGGGGGCAAAGGTAGTAATAATTTGTCAATTGTCAATTATCAATTAAGTGCTATATTTCTTCTTGTAAAGTAGCGTTCCTATTATTGTAATTACAAAAGGATAAAACTGAAGTGCAAACGCTAAAAGATCCGACATCTTTTCTCCATTTATCCCCTCCCCACTAAATCCATGAGAGCTTCCTATCACAAAACGAAGTAAGATTACTACCCATATATTGTATTTCCACTGTACATATACCCAATAGTAAAAAACTATCTCGATAAAATTAGCAACCAAAGTGCTCAATATGGTCAATATAACCAAAAGCACTATTTGATTGTTTTCTGCAAGAAAATCAAATGCTTTTCTTCCTAAAAAAAGATTTTGAGGCGAATAAGAAAATAATACTTGTATTAGAAGGCATAACAAAGATATTTTCAAAAAACCCCATTTCATTTCCTTGTGTAGATACTTAAAGAAAAAAGCACAACTGCACAACGATGTAAAAATAACGTATATCAATAACTGCAGATTGCCAGAGAGGTATGATAGAAAAGCCGGATAAAAAAATGTGTATAAAAGCCCATATGCTAAGCACACTACTCCCGAAACAGCAATCGCTTCTATTAGATTGCCCCGCAAATTCAAACGCTCAAAATAATCTTTCTTGTCCCCTAACAAACTATTCCCTATAAAAACAGGAATCGCTACTACAAAACAAGCTATTAGGGTGGCAATCAAGCCTACCCCTAATAGCTCGTAAAGATTGTTCTCTATTTTATCTACTGAAGAACGTAAATATACGTAACATGCAAAGCTTATAATTACTATGAATGTAGGTAACCTCTGCTCTTTCATTGTGCTTCGTCTCTAAAATGAAATTTGTGGCGCTCTGTCCAATTGTTGGCGTTGTTCTGTCCCCAAATCAAAGAAAGGTTGTGGCGTCATCTTCTTGAAATTGGCTACTATATTAGTAGGTATCGACTGGATGGCGGTATTTAGCTCTTTCGTTGTCGAATTGAAAAAGCGACGTACCGATGCTAGCTTGTTCTCTATATCTGCTATTTCTTGTTGCAAATGCATAAAGTTCGTATTCGCTTTCAAGTCTGGATAGGCTTCTACTTGAATATTGAACGCTCCCATTGCCGACGAAAGTTCTTGCTCTGCCGCTATCTTGCTGTTGATATCCGATGCCCCAAGCGCTCTGCTACGCGCTTGTGTGATCCGCGTAAGCACTTCCGATTCGTGGTTCATATAGCCTTTTACAGCAGCTACCAACTGTGGTATAAGATCGTGGCGCTGCTTGAGCTGCACATCTATATCAGCAAAAGCATTCTCTCGATTATTGGCCAATGCTACCAATTTGTTGTTGGCACTGATGTACCAAAGTACTATAATTGCTATTATCGCAATCGTGATGATTAGTCCTGTCATATCTAATTTTATAATTAATTATTTTAACCTTTTTAAACTTTCCCTCCAATGGGGTATTGAATATCCAAAGTCTCTTTTCAACTTCGTCTTGTCTAATACTGAGTACGCTGGGCGTGTTACTTTGCTCGGATATGCGTCCGATCTACATGGCAATACCTTGCAACTACGCCCCTCACACGCTACTATAGCCTCCGCAAAATCATACCACGAACACACGCCTTCATTAGAAAAGTGATATACCTCCCGCTTGCCCTTATACCAACCTTTCTCTACGGCTTGCACTATAAAGTCGGCTAAGTCTGCTGCGTTGGTCGGCGTCCCTACTTGGTCAAAAACTACCTTCAGCTCTTCGCGCTCACTGCTGAGCCTCGTAATGGTCTTTACAAAATTATGACCAAAACGCAAAGAATACAACCACGAGGTGCGAATGATAAGATAATCACACCCCGCCTCTTGCACCGCTCGCTCGCCTGCCAATTTCGTCCGCCCATAAACCCCCAAAGGGTCGGTAGCATCGGCCTCTGTATATGGCGTGTTTTGGCGCCCCCCAAATACATAATCCGTAGATATGTGAATAAGAGAGAGACCCTCCTCTTTGCACAAGCTCGCCAAATGCGCTACCGCTGTAGTATTGATGCGTTCAGCTTGCAACGCTTCGTCTTCCGCCTTGTCTACATTCGTATAGGCCGCACAGTTGATGATCAGATCTATAGCGCGCTCTTGCACAAAAGCACGAATAGCTTGGGCATTTGTTATGTCCAAGCTGTCGGCATCGCTAAAATAATAATTGCTGAATCTTTGTGGGTGAAATTTAATTTCTTGACCTAACTTACCGTTAGCTCCTGTTACCAATACATTCATTTAGTAACTTAAACTAAACGCATTTGATCCTACTCCCACAGTTTGCCCCATATTGTACTTGTTGTACATCCTATCAGCATCTCTTCTGTATTTGTCGGGCACATTGTTTCCGTAAGCATTGTACAACTGTACAAACTTTTCTTTCAAATCCGGAGTAACTTCTGTGTTGAAGTTCTCCATATACAAGATTTGTTCTACTAATTTTACTAATTCTTCCATAGTTTTATAACTTTTTATTTTATGACTTTTATCGCTATGACTTTTATGGCTCTTTGCGAGGGCAAAGGTATGAAGAATATGCGAAATGGCAATGAAATAGTTATCAATAAAAATAAACAGGCTATTAACAGAGTTATTAACAACTTATCAACAACCTACTGGGTGAAATATATCAGCTTCCGCCGATAAATACTCAATAACTTCGATTTAGAGATAAATCCTTCGTATACTCCGTCTTTCACCACCGGTAGATTCCACGCGCCTGTCTGCTGAAATTTATCCATTACAGTACTCATTTTATCTACTCCCAATGAGATTACCGCTGGGGGCTTCTGCATCATCTCTATAGCTGGTATCTTGTCGTAATAATCCGATTCAAAAATAAGATGCCGAATCTCGTCGAGCAAAATTACTCCTTGCAATGTGCGGGTCTCGCGGTCGAGTACTGGGTAGATATTGCGGTTTGAATGGCGTACCACATCCATCACTACCTCCCTGAGCTTCATATCTGTGTATACTGGGGTGAAGTTGTGCTCTATTACTTGGTCAAAATCCATCAAAGTAAGTATTGATTGGTCTTTGTTCTGCGAAATAAGCTCTCCTTTCCGCCCTAGCTCCATCGTGTAGATAGAATATTTGTTGAAGTATTTAGCTACCAAAAACGAAACTGCAGCCGTCAGCATAGCGGGCACCAGTAGCGAATAGCCTCCTGTCACTTCGGCTATCAAGAAAACTGCCGTCAGTGGCGCGTGGAGTACACCGGTCATCAGGGCGGTCATCCCTACCAAAGTAAAGTTGGGCAACGCTGCCTTGTAGCCCAATACCGGAAACTGATTGATGATGCGCGCCAAACAGTTGCCCATCACTCCTCCCATAAAAAGCATTGGCGAGAATATCCCCCCTACTCCTCCCCCGCCAAAGGTGAGTGAGGTGGCGATAACTTTTGTGAAGGTAAGACCCGCCAATAGCAGGATTATCACCCACGCATTCGATAAATCCCAACCAAAAATATTACTGCTGAGCGACAACTCAGGGTGCCCTTCTTTCAAGTGATTGATAATCTCGTGCCCCTCTCCATAAAGCGGGGGCAATAAATAAATCAAAAGCCCCAATAATGCCCCTCCTACTACTATGCGCTGCCAAGGATGCGCAAAACGCTTGAAGGTCGCATTGATTTTTTCGTATACAAAAGTAAAGTAAGCCGACATCAGCCCTCCTACGATTCCTAAAAGTATATAAAACGGTATTCCTTGTAGCGAAAAAGCTCTGGTAACAGTGATGGGCAAAAGTACTTCACTGCCAAAAAAGAAATAAGAGGTAAAAACCCCACAAAGGGAGGCGATAAAAAGCGGAATGAGTGATGAGAGTGTTAAGTCTAAACCAAAAACTTCAATAGCAAAAAGAATAGCCGCTATAGGCACCTTGAAGATAGCTGCCAAGGCCGCCGCACAAGCACAGGCCAAAAGCAACATCCGGTTAGACTGATTGATGTGAAAAAACCTACATATGTTAGAACTGATACCCGCTCCCGTTACTACCATAGGACCCTCAAGCCCCACCGAACCCCCAAAACCAATAGTGATAGGGGCTGCTAGCAAACTCCCATAAGCCTGATAGCGTTTCATTATCCCCTTTTGGTGCGCTACAGCATAGAGTATCGAAGGAATGCCATGGTTCACATCGTGGCGTATCACATATTTTTTTACCAAATACACCACTGCAAAACCCAAAGTAGGCAAGATGAAGTAAAAGCCATAAGTAATAGTTTGCGCAAGATTGCCGTCGAGTACCCACTGTATAAAATGAGTGAAGTAGCGCATCCCCATAGCCGCAAGCCCCGTAGCTATACCTATTACCCCACTGAGTATGAGTATAAACTGCCTATCAGGAATATGCTTAATACGCCATATTAAAAGTCGTTTAAAGAAATGTTGATACCTATTCATTATGAGTCATTAAGGGTTAAAAAAGTTCATAACAACTCCATAACCTCATCAAATAAATTATTTTTTCGGCAAAAGTACAAGATAATTACCAAACGAGCAAATGAGTACCATAGCACTCACAGCATTCACATTTAAGATAATAGTTTATACTTTGTTAATAAACCACAAAAAATAGTAGTGAATATTAGATGTTTTTCTCTTTAAAAAGTCACAAAACCACTTTCCCATCCCCACATTAATTGCCCATCGTGCCACTACTATCCCCTAACCCCTATCCCCTCTTACCTCTTATCTCTTACCTAAAAACCGCCCGTGCGGCTCGCACCCCATTACTCCCATTACT
>CAUQUO010000017.1:0-47488 GCA_963521335.1 uncultured Capnocytophaga sp. | reverse complement strand
TAGCCGATGTGGTTCCGCTAACAGTATCGTTTGTCAATACATTACCTACAGTTTGAGTTGCTGTTCCTGAATATGTAAAGGTATCAGGTTCTGCGTGAACGGTAGGTGTTGGTGTTACGATTGGTGATGTTACATTTACTGTTACAGTAGCTGTATCGCAGTTGGTTGTAGGAGTTCCTGTTTGGTCTTTTTCACAAATGCGATAAGTAATTGTGTAAGTACCCGTTGGAGTTCCTGTAGGTATCACTACATTACCTGTTGCAGGGGTAAGATAAGGAACTACAGTTCCTACCGCAGGAGTTACTACTGCAATCGCTACATTAGCAGTTGTTGCTTGGTTACCATTGAGTGTATCAGAACCTGATGGTGGGTTGTTCAACACATTACCTACTGTGATATTTGTAGTACTTACTACTCCTGAGAAAACATCATCGTTGGCAATGATTTCAGGTTGTTTTACTATAGTAAGGGTTGCTGTATCACAAACTACAGGGGTAGTGAGTGTACAAATTCGGTATTCTACATTATTATAAGTACCTGCAGGAGTAGAAGCTGGAACATTAAGTGTTCCATCACTATTTAATGTCAATCCTGAGATACCACCATTATAAGTAATGGTAAGACTTACATTGGCTGTAGTTACTGAAGTTACTCCAGTAGGTGCACCATAAATATCATTATCTAATACGGTAATATTACCACCTGTTTTAGGCAATACTTTGGTGCCATCATTCACAGCATCAAGTGTAATTACTTTTATAGTAGCTGTAGCTGTACTACAATTTGTAGGATTTGCTTTTTCGCAAATTGTATAGCTAACAGTATAAGTACCCGCAGGTGTATTAGGTGCTACAGTAAGTGTACCATCGTTATTGGTTGTAATACCTGACGGAGGAGTACCCCAAGTAAGGTTCACATCAGAAGGATTGATAGGTGTTGTACCTTTCAAATCATTATCGAATACTGATTTGGTTGTGGTACCACCTGCAAGACCGCCCAAAGTACCTAAATCGTCATCCTTCGCTTCAAGTTTAGGTGCTACAATCACGGTAACTGTAGCAGTAGCACAATCTACTGAACTACCTTTAGCACATATTTTATAGGTAATTTGATACTGACCTATAGGAGTGTTGGCAGGTACTTCTACATCACCATTTGATTTTACTACAGGCACAGTACCCGTACCAGCAGTTGAGATGATAGTGATATCAACAGTAGCTGTAGTAGCTGTTACGCCTCCTACTTTATCATTGTTTAGTATATTACCTGTAACGGTAGCGGTAGTAATAGGAGCAAATACTTTGTAAAGATCATCTTTTGCTACTACATTACATACAGTAACGCTTACAGTTACATCTGCTTTTTCAGTTTCGCAACCTGAAGGCTGTACCAAACTCACTTTATATGTTCCTGATTGTAAAGTAGTAGTATCAGATAGAACGGTTCCTCCACTATATACTTTTACTGAACTGGTAGCCATTGAATTGACTCTCAATTTCAAATCCAACACAGTAGCAGGAGCACAGAACTGTTGTGGTGCAACTGTAGGTGCATTAGGAGCCGGTGTTACAACTACTGTTACAGTTTGAGTTGCTTCACAAGCATTGGTTCTTTTTACTTTCAGCAAATAAGTAATTGTTTGTATTGCTGTAGTGTTTGTTCCTGTATATTCAAATATAGGATTTTTGATATTCGTTGCCGATAAGTGAGCCAAAGCCCCTGTGGTAACAGCTTCCCAAGTATAACTTTCATATTCTGGGGCTTGTGAATTGTAAGTAATTTCAGTTTTACCTATTTCACAAGCAGTTACTGTAGCTACCAATCCAGCGATGGTAGTAGGAGCATTTGCTTTTACAGCTTTATCATTACACAAACAAGGGTTGAATGTATTTCGGATAGATAAATACAAACGACATAGCTGACTTTGGTCAAGCAATAGCGTTTCAGTTTGTGTAGTTGTTGCACCTGGTGCTAAGCTCAAGCCACTAATTGTGAAATCTTGTACTTTTGCATCAGTACCCTCTTCTATAATTCCGTTGTTATTAGCATCACTATACAAGCTCACTTTCAAGTCGCCTGAATAAGTCATTGTAGCGGTTGAAGCATTTTCAACAGTATATTGGATAGTAACTTTTTCTTTATTGTTTTGAACAACAGAAGAAAGTTTTACATTTTTAATAGTTAAATCAGCTCTATCTAACGGTATCACCACTTCACCACGACGGGTAGTAGTTTCTACCGTGATAGAAGGACAAGGATTTGACTGTCCTAGCGGACAAGCGATACCTGCTACCTGATCTGTTGTGTAATATTGTATTTTCTTAGTTTCTCCACAATCTACAATAGGAGTATTCGCTTTTTGTTTAATTTGAATTGTATACTCAAAATAATCATTGCCTTTCATTCCTGAAGGAATTTTGATGCTGAGTTCAGTTTCATCATTCCCCACTTGTTTTGTAGGCGGTGTAGCAAGAGTAGGTGCTGCAAAATAGGTCGCACTATTATGAGTGTGATTAAATGAGCCTGTAACATATTCAAATCCTTTAGGAATACGAATTACTACCAATCCATTAGCTCCCGTTTGGAAATTATGACTTGGAGATAAATCTATAATTTCGTGTTTACCTTTGAATACAGCATAAGAAGAGGAACAAGCATTGGCATTGCCTCCTTGAGCTACGATAGAGTTGTTCACCTTATACTTATTAGTATCTACACCTGCAATACCTGCGATAATCACTTTGGTTCTATCACCTTCGGCAGGGTCGCCACATAAGTTATTACCTTCTACATCTATATCAAAAGAAGAACCAGCCGTAAATTCACAATCGGGTTGAACATTAAAACTCAATCGCAAATTACGTTTGTTTACATCTGAAGGTTGAGAAATAGACCCAGGTAAGGTACCATTAGGCAAAATAGCTGTAATATCATAAGTGATTTTATTACCTACTTGAGAAACTCTAATAGCAGGAGTAGATGTTTGAGTATATTTATTTCCACTATTAAGAGGATATTCTACTTCTACATCTGATATAGTAAGACCTGGTTGTTGTATTACTATTAACTTCGTATCAAAAAGATCTCCTTCATCTCCACTATTGATAGTATACTCGTACTTTGTTTTTTGACACATAGAGATACTACCTATCTTATCAGGGTTGTTTTCTCCTGGATTGCTTGCACTTGGTCTAATCTGTTTTAAACTCTTGGCTATCTTCACATTGTAAGTAATCTTTTGATCGTGGCAAGTTTTGGTATAACCTTGAGTAGGATTACCATTACAATTCCAACCTGCATAAACATCAAAAGACAAATTGTTATTAGTACAATTGGTGATTTGATACTCTAAACGATATCTTTTTTCAGCATTTTTAGCAATGGTTCCATCATTACCTCCTTCATTTAGGAAGTACATTTTCTCACCTGAAATATTTTGAACTGTAAAGGTTCTTACAGCGCTACCTGAGTTATTGAGTTCTACAAGACTTAATACTTTTACCCCTGTTACATCAGGAATGGAGATCCAACCATAAGGAGCATCAGATACACTAGTGTTAGTAATTTTAAAATCAACAGTTTGAGTGCGCTGATTCGCTGTAACGTTTTGAGGCGTTTGTGTAATGAGGTTGATAGCAGGCTTCTCAGTATACTTAATAGGTTCATAATGAGATTCAGTAGCTATTTCTGTACCTCCATTAGCAGCATAATGATAATAGAAATCTTCAAATTCTATATCTGCATATACTAATTGATTATCTATTCCTGCCTGTACATCTGTTACAAATGGTTTTGAATCACAAGTAGCTTGCAACCAAGTCCTTACACTAGACTCATACCCATTTTCTACTGAGATTTCTCCTGGATGCAAATACCCTGGACTTCCTTTAGGAGGATTCACATATGTATAGGTTTTATAAGTACCATCATCTGTCATAGTAAAGTTAGCCAAAGGCATTTTTACTTCATTAGCTCCAGATGCCCAAGTTGTATACTTTCTTCTATACTCATATTGTGCATCTCTGACCATATTATAGGCAGAAGGTATTTTTATTTTTATAGACTTAATCTTTCTTGAAGGGCGAAACTCATCCATAAAATAAGAACCTGAAGAAGTAAAACGTCGTGCTAAATATACCTGATTACTACCTATATTGGTCACTTCACAAGCTTTTATATTATAAGCATTGGTACCTATCAATGTATAAGTTTCTGCAATATAAAAAATAGGTGTTTGCTTAGCTCCGCAGTGTAACTCATTTACATGATAACCTTGCGCATTGATATTTGTATCACTCGGATTAGTCAACATATAGAAAAAAGATTCAGCAGCAGACTGTGTATCCTTTGCAAAAGAAGAGTCATTTCTTGAAGAACCATTATTTTTCACTTGATAAGTAGCAACCACAGTAAACTTATCTCCTGGATTCAATGTTCCCGAAGGCAATGCAGAAGTAAGATTCCAACGGAAGAAATTTCCATCGGCATTAGAGCCTTTTGTAAGCACATTAGGATCAGTAGCTTGCAAGGTTACCTCTGGATGATTTCCTACCTTAACAGTTATTTTTTTAGGTAACAAGTCTGCTCTTTTAATAACCTTTGCATGGTAAAAGAGATTATTTGAAGGCACACTTCCTTGTTCACCTTCGGCCATTACCTCTATCTCATCAAGATATAACGTTCTTTGGCGTTCTGCCTCAGATACTTCTGCACGAGTTACTCGTGTAGTCATTGTATAATCTTTCCAACCATAGGAATTATCAGCTCGTTCTGTTTTTGTGTTGAGCATTCTAGGCCCATTATTGGAACAAATCCCTGGACAAATAGCTTTAATCTTCTTTTTATTGCATAACAAAGGTAATTCACAATAAGTACCATTACCATTTTTATCTAAATGGGTAATGCTATATTCTACTTCTACATCTCCTGAAACACAAGGTGTAGAAAGTACCATATCAAAAGTTATATATCCCTTATCTGCATGAGGAGAAGTATACGAAAGCGTCTGTCCTGCCCCTACATTAGGTAAGGATACGGCATTGTCTAAAGGAGCTCCAAAGTCATTTCCTCTATAATACTTAACATTTTGCAAAGCAACTCCAGCAGGCAACTTTATCTCATATTTAAAACGACTGTCATTATTTTTATTATCTTGTCCTTGTGTCTTTTCAAAAGCTATATAAGTAGTACTACCAAAAATGATATATCCAAATTTAGGAGCGTTTTGAGGAAGTTCTACAGGAAATTTAGAAGAATCGGTAACCCCTGCTATTAAACGTCTATAGGTATAGCTAGTCACTGCCTGTGCAGGAGAAGTTCTCTGTACTCCACAAGCATCTTTATATTCAAAGTTAGAATGAGGCGATACACTAAAGACTCTATCATCTTCTTGCAAACACTTCACTCCCTGATTCTTAACCATATCAAAGCGTATTTTGAGTTTAGCATCTTTAGGAAAATCATCCCTAAAACCATCTCCATCCACATCGGTAAGTCCAATATCCTTCCCTGTGAGGGATCCCTCTGCTAAAGCTGGTAATTCCTTGAAAGGCACTTTCCTAAATACTATTTCATTACCATTAGGAGTCATTGAAGTGATAGGGATTTCAGTCCCATCAGTAGCTACAATACGGAAATTAGCAGGTTTATGATTTCTAAACTGCTTACCTGAAAGATATGGAGTAATATTTACTTGTATATCATAAGCAGTTGCATTTCCTGAACCATTATTGATATACTGTACAGTGAATGTTCCCAATGTAGCCCCACAAATTCCATCCTTCCAAGTAAAGTAGGTATGGTTTTTATCAGGATCTATTTCAATTTTAGGAGTACCTGTAGTTACGTTGATTGCCCTACCCGCATCACGTGCTTGGTAGAGAACGGTAGCACTCTCTCCCCAATAGGCTTCATATACTATCTGGCGGTTGGCTTGGCAACCTGTAACAGTATATTTTTCTTTAATGATTATTTCATCATTTAGTTTAAACCCTGTTGCAGAAGTACTACTTACTTTATATAAAGTAGCTCCTGCATTTTTACCAATACCCGTAACAGTACCTATTGAAGTAACAGGTGTGCCATTATAAGTTAGTTCATTCCCTGTAACACCAGCAGGATATTTTATCGAAAAATAAATATCTTTTACTGCCCCAGTACCTGTATTTCTGAGGTTAAATGTCTTTACACTCACCCCAGAAGCATTGTTATGTGTTGGTTCTGAAAGCTGTACCACTATATTAGGAATAGGTAATGCATAGGCATTAGATTCCTTTTGATCTGTAGCTGAACCTGCTGTTACCACTACTTTATCTTTAAAGATAGTACCTGGAGCTAACAGTCCTCCCAATGCATTCTTAGTTACTTTCCTTTTTATAGTAAAAGTAATTGCACCCGTTCCAGTGATATTAAATACTGGCTTGGTAGCTGGCGAAGAAGCTTCATAAGTAATATTGGCACTTCCACTCACTTTATGCAATGAGTTAGCTACATACTCTATCCCTGTAGGTAAAGTAATAGTGGCTTTCGCCGAAGAAGAAGGCAAAGTAATACTTACCGTAAGAGTTCCTGCCTCAAAGCTTCTATTAGCAAAGTTTACAGGGTCTTCTGCTACCACATGAGAGAGCATAGTCTGTCCCATCACCTTAGTAAAAGATCCTAAAAACAATGCCATAAGCATTAATCTAAAAAAGATTTTTCTCATAGTTTTTAATACAGTTTCTTTTTATACTTCATTATTCTACACAAAAAAATGATGGATAAGGTTATACCTACCCATTATATTTCGGGTGCAAAATTAGATAGTTTTTCCACAATACACAATAGGTATACGTGTAATTAACATCTATTTAACACATTTATAGATAGAAGACTTTTAATTCTCAAATCTTATTGATATCTCTTCCTGCATAGCATAAGCTTGACAGCTAAGTATATAACCTTCCCCTACTTCCTTTTCTGTCAAGGTTTCATTCTTTGCCATTTTGGCTTCCCCCTTCTCTACTTTTGCTATGCAACTACTACATACTCCATTAAGACAAGAATAAGGAGCATCATACCCTCGCATCAACGCAGAAGAAAGAAGCGACTGATTGCGAGGCGCCTCGAAAGTGTGGCTCTGGCCATTAAGTGTAATTGTAAGCGATACATTCCCCGTTAAACTACTATAATCTACCTCTGCTGCCGAAGCTTCAAAAAGTTCTGTAAAAATACGATCTTTATCAATCCCTCTCAACAAAAGCATCTCACGTAAGTTTTTTACTAGCTCGGTAGGCCCACAGGCATAGTAACGACCCCAATTGAAATCTTTGTATTTACTAAATAGCTCATTTACAATCGTATCATTGATACGCCCTCTGTAATGACCCCCAAAAGGCTCCTGACTAAAAACGTAGTGTACCAAAAAACGATCTGGGTATTCTACTCGTAGCTTCTCTATCTCATCAAAAAAAAGCGTCTCTTCTTTCGACTTGTTCCCATAAATAAACACCACCTTTATATTCGTTTTTGCAAGAGCCGTTTTAGCTATACTCATCATAGGAGTTACACCACTCCCTGCTGAAAAAAGCATAATATCACGATTGCCAAAAATATCATAGAAAAACACAAAAGAACCCATCGGAGGCATCACCTCCAAACGGTCTCCTTCTTTGAGCTGCTCTGTAGCATATGTAGAAAAAATACCATTAGGCACACGCTTTACCGCTACACTCAAGTGCCCCTCCCCTACTCCCGAACATATAGAGTAAGCACGACGCACTTTCTGGTTGTTAATAGTCTGTTGCAATGTAAGATATTCTCCTGCTTCAAAAGAAAATACTTTCTTGAGTAAGTCAGGCACCTCAAAGGTAATCATCACCGATGAAGCTGTTAGTCGCGTTATCTTAGAAACTGTTAGTTCGTAAAATTTATTCATTTCTAATGATTATCGGTTACAAAGTTTCTTTGTTATGTTTTCTATATAAGTGAGTCTATGCTCTTTTGTTACATTTTCTATAATTTCAGTTATATCAGTAGAATTATTATCTGTATGTGGCAATACTACATTTCTAAGTAGGTGCATATTTAACACCTCTTCTTTATAAAACATTTCTTTTTTCTTGTCTTTATTATACAAATCTATTTCGTCAATTTTAAGTGTATACTTCAAGCTATATTTTTTTAGTATATCATACAAATCACGTGAGAAAGCCGTATCTTTCCCATCATATATAGTAATATGTGGATGATAGTTTTGATAGGTTCTGTCTGTTTTTGATTTCCAAATCTGATAAAGTTCAGGGTCTTCTACACATCTCAAATATACTGTATTTTGGTTATCATCAAAGAAATTACCTATTTCCACTATTTGTACTTCTTTATTTTCTAACTGTTTTTTTACGGACTCAAATTGTTTTTTTTGTTGTGTTTTAAAAGGTCCTTTTAAGGTAATATGAGCAATACTGAAATTAGTTGGTTCAGCTATATATTTGATAGCATTCAAATAGTTACTAATTTCATTATCAATAAAATTTGCTATAAAAAAGTACTTCATTACACTAAAAAGTATTTAAATATTTTACTCTCTTTCCTCAATAACATCAACTGAAATATTGCTTCTGAAAACTCATCGGCTTGAGCAAATATCTGTTTTTTGATCTTATTGTTCTTAAAAGTATTCTCTAATTCGTCTTCTGTTTTATGCATTAGTAGCAGAAAGTCATTATACAATATTTCTACCTTGTCTATCTGTTTTTTTACTAAATCAGAGACCGTTTCGCTCTTTATCTTGTCTAATCTTTCTAATGGTCTAAGAGCAATTAGCTCTTTCAACTGTTCTTTTGATATATTGTCTGTATCAAGATATAAAATACTTAACAACAACGAATAGCAAGTCAGCTTCCTACTAAACTTTAACTTACAATTTTTTATATAAGCTTTTATTTTATTCTCTTTTGTATTATCCTTTTTGTTCTTGCTATATTCGTAATTCAAACACAAAGTACGCCAATAACGAATAATATCATTAATAAGAAATACAGGATGAAAGTTTAATACGTTATCTAAATCTTCATCTATATAATATTTTTGTAAAACACTATCAATAATATCATTGTATTTTTGTTCATTATAAACGCACTTACTCTCTAATATCAGAAGCATTCTAGCAGTGAAATAATTCTTATAATCATCTTCTCTGCTACCAAGATAGCCTACAATATCCTGCAATTTATGCACCTCTAAATAAACGCCATCTCCTGAAAAATCAGGAAATTGCAAGGCTCTAGTTATCTTTATCAAATCAGCATCTATAAGTATTTTATCTATTTTACCTATAGACTGATCAGTGATAAAAAATAAATCTACATCTGAACTCTCTCCCGCTTCTTCTCTACCATAAGATCCTGTGGTATAAATACAAAAGTGTTTGTGTTTTGCAATTATAGTCTCTGACAATACTTTTTGTTTCAGTTCTTCTAATTTTTCAACTGAATACGCTCTACTTCTTTTAATTTCATTCATAATAATATAGTCTTTTTGATTGATTGATTTTTCACTATAAAACTGCCCTTTTGCTGCTAATTAGCAAATCGGCAAATTATTTATACATCTCATTTAAACCAAAATACCCCGAAGTAGAAGTATTTATCTCCTCAAAAGAAAAAGAACTCGGCTCTCCAAGAGCTCTGCGCACCCTCTTTGTGCTTGTACTCCCCGTTATTTCTTGCAAAACACGCGCCAACAACGGTTCATTCTCATCTCCTAACTCTCCCAAATTACCCGCCATCTCTCTTATATAAATGTCTGGTCGTAATCCTTTCTCATAATCTCCTACCCCCTTAGCATTCTCTATTTTTAACACCAATGGTTGCATCGCCCATTTATGCTTTGGGTTCTTCACCTTATGAGCACTATCTATATAATCATAGAGCGTTATAGACCCTTGATTTTTACCCATCGTCGTCTCCCCTATTTGCACCACATCAATATAAGCTTTCAGCCCATTGATAACCAATTCACTCGCCGAAGCCGTATGTTTTGAAGTAATTACATAAAGCTTTGATAAATTTAAACTATTTATCGCTAATAGCTTAGTCTCTTTCTCTATCTGAGTAGTAAAATACTCCGTAGATACATTCTTCCTCAACCCTTGCAATTTCTTATTCCACTGTTCTCTGGCAAATACCTGCCCACTATACTGCCCCGTAATCATAGAAGCTAAATACGTCGCCGAGTTAATACTCCCCCCTCCATTATAACGTAAGTCTAATATCAAGTCCGTAACTCCTTGCGCCTTAAAAGATGCAAAAGCATCATTAAGCGCCTCATCAAAATCAGCAACAAAAGCATTATACATCAAATAAGCTATTTTCCTACCTCCCTTGCTAAACACCTTCTGAATAAGCACTGGGTTCTCTGGCTCTTGGGTCTGATGTAATGTATAAGACTTCCCCGTAGGCTCAAATTTACCATCTCCAAACCTATAAGTAATAAAAGAAATTACTGGCGTTTGCTGCAACAGTCGCAACCCATTTTCTTTAGAAAGTGGCTGTCCATTGATTTCTAATATTACATCACCGCGCTGCAAACCTTGCCGTGCCGCCTCCGAGTTCGGAACTACATAACGCACATAAGCCAAAACCTTCCCATCCTCTTTTACAATACCAAAAACATAATTTATCCCCACACTGGCTGTAATACCCTTAAACTGATTCTCAAGCACTGTATAATCATCAGTAATATAGCTGAAACGGTCTACAATATCATAATTGTTCAGCAAACTATGAAAAAATTGAGTCGTCCCAACCTTATTATTAGGATATTTCCTTAAAAAATTAGTATAACCATCATTGCTCCCCGCTTGGGTATTCGCCAAACCTCCAAAACGGTTGTCTAATAAATTAGGAACTTCAGCTTGCCATAAATAATAAGTATTAAGCCCCTTCCAAATAAAATCGTGCACTCGCAATTGCAAATCATTACCCGTATAGTCCGACCCCCCAGTAAGAACAACTTTACGGTTTTCTACAGGGTCTTTTTTGCAAGCTATAAAAAGTAAAAATATTGATATATAGATATATAGATACTTCATACTAAAATAAATTTCTACAAAAGTAATACTTTTTTTATTTTTGCAAAAATTTTTAATAGATAAAAGGCAAAAAATACATATTTTGAAAACAGAAAATTTTTCTCCCAAACCTTCCTTCTACCTCACCTATACCCAGGATATACCCACAGTATACCTACCCCATACCTATCACAAATCTATAAAATACTACAAAAATACATTTTCATAGAAAAATATACTAATTTTCATTGAAAAAATAGTATTTTTTACTTTTGCCTTCCCCTATTAAAAATCATTAATTATAAATCTGTCTTTTGTTGATTTTTTAATTGCTAATTGTCAACTGTTAATTGTAAATTGAATGAGTGATATTATCCGTTTATTACCCGATCACGTTGCCAACCAAATAGCTGCTGGCGAAGTAATCCAGCGCCCCGCATCAGCCGTAAAAGAACTCTTAGAAAACGCTATCGATGCTCGTGCTACCGAAATAAAACTGCTCATCAAAGAAGCAGGAAAAACCCTCGTGCAGGTGATAGACAACGGTATCGGAATGACCACTACCGATGCTCGTTTGGCTTTCGAAAGACACGCTACTTCCAAAATACAAAAAGCTGAAGACCTCTTTTCCCTCCAAACAAAAGGATTCCGTGGCGAAGCCTTGGCTTCTATCGCCGCCATCGCCCATATAGAAATGCAAACCAAACGACCAGAAGACGAGTTGGGTACCGAAATACACATCGAAGGTAGTAAAATTACACTCCAAGAGCCCTGTGTATGCCCCTCCGGTACGAGTATTGCGATGAAAAACCTATTCTTCAACATCCCCGCACGTCGCAACTTCTTAAAGTCTGATACCGTAGAATTTCGCCATATCCTCGATGAATTCCACCGCGTTGCCTTGGCTCACCCTGCTATTCACTTCTTTTTATATAACAATGGCTCTGAAATATACAACCTGCCGGCTACCAACTTCCGCCAACGTATCGTGCATCTATTCGGAGGAAAAACCAATGAAAAACTCGTGCCTATCATCGCTGAAGATACTCCTATGGTAAAAATTAGTGGCTTTATTGTAAAACCCGAGTATCTCAGCAAAAGCAAAAGTTCACAGTTCCTAATGGTAAACCACCGATTCGTCAAAAACCAATACCTCAACCACGCTATCACAACAGCCTATGAAGGACTCATCCACCCCGACCAAAAACCTGAATATTTCATCTCTTTAGAGGTAGACCCTGCCACTATAGATATCAATATCCACCCTACTAAAACCGAAATTAAATTTGAAGAAGAACACAGTATTTACGCACTACTAAAATCGGCTGTAAAACACAGCTTAGGGCAGTTCAACATCTCCCCTACCCTCGATTTTACAAAAGACCCCTCTTTCGATATCCCATACAATTATAAAAATAAAACACCTGAGTTCCCTAAAATAGAAGTAGATCCCAATTTCAACCCCTTTAAAGAAACATACGAAAACCGAAACTATAACAGTAGCAATAACAATAATAACTTTAATAATTTCCCAAAAAAAACAGCCTCTTGGGAAAGCCTATATAGCGGTATTGAGTCTGCTATCAACTCCTCAGAACCCGAAACTTTCGAGAGCTCACTCTTCGAAACACTCCCTTATGAAACTCAGGGTAAAAAAATCATCGCTTTAGCCAAAAAATACCTTATCACTACTTTGGCAGGCGAACTCATCATCATCAATATACACCGTGCCCATCAACGAGTGCTTTACGAAGATTTTATGAAAAAACTCCAAAGTAATCATACCGCAAGCCAGCAGTTGATGTTCCCCTACCAACTGCCTTTCGCTCCTCACGAATTAGAAGTTATTAAACAACTACAAGACCTCTTTGAACATATAGGCTTTATACTGAATATAGAAAATGATAAAGTTGTACTCAGCGGTATACCTCTCCACCTTACTGATACCGAGATACCCAATATTTTCAACGAACTCATAACTCAGCATATCGAGACTCTCCCCACCACTGAAACTACTCAAAAAGAAGCTTTTGCCAAAGCAATGTGCCGTAGTTTATCTGTAAAAACAGGACAAGTTCTAAGTGAGGAAGAACAAGAAACTTTGGTAAATAATTTGTTTAGTTGCCAAGAAGTATTAATTTCGCCTTTTGGAAAGCGTATTTATTACAGTTTATCAACTAATGAAATAGATAAATTAATTAACTAATTTGCTAACTCTCTAATTTACTAATTCTATAACTTGCTAATTTTATAATATGGAAAGAATATCCAAAACTGTATTACATCTGATTATTATCAATACGATAGTATTAATACTCACTTTTTTGAATGAAAGAGGACTATTTTTACCTCATGTGAATATACTTGATTCTTTTGCCTTACATTACTTTGAGAATCCTAACTTTCACTGGTGGCAATATATCAGCTATATGTTTATGCACGGTGATTTTATGCACCTATTTTTCAATATGTATGCTCTGTGGGCTTTTGGTACTCCTTTAGAAAATATCTGGGGGCGTAATAAATTTCTCTTCTTCTACTTTTCTTGTGGCGTAGGAGCTGCTTTGCTAAATACGGGAGTAAATTATTTTTATATACATCAAACTCTCAATGATCTTAGCGGTATGGGAGTTACCATAACAGACTTGACTAACACTATTAATACAGGGAGTTACCCTACAATTTGGACTGACTACGCCTCAAGAGAAGATATTAATAATTTGGCTTCTACTTTTCTAAGTACTACTGTAGGCGCTTCAGGAGCTATTTATGGTATATTAGTAGCTTTTGGTATGTTCTTCCCTGATGCTAAACTAATGTTGTTCTTTGTCCCTTACCCTATTGCAGCTCGCTATTTTATCCCTATAATTGTAGCCTTAGACTTAATAATGGGCCTTGTAGGAAATGTTACTATTTTTGGTGGTAATATCGCTCACTTCGCTCACGTGGGAGGGGCACTTATAGGTTTCCTCATTATGCTTTATTGGAAAAAAAATACCCCAAATACAAATCAATGGAACAGATACTATTAACAAACAATAATTGATAATTAACAAATAATGAAACAATTTGTATTCATATGGACATTGTGTTTGTGCTCTGCAAGTGTATGGGCTCAAACAGAGGTACGAGGCAGAGTAATGCACGACACCATTCCGCTCTCAGGGGCACACATACTGAACCTCTATACCCATGCCATCACTACCTCTGATGCCAATGGCTATTTTACCCTTAAAGCACGCGAACGACATACTTTGCAGTTTACCTACATAGGAATGGAAACCGCCTACCGAACTCTTATCAAAGCCGATTTTGGCTTTGGAGGAATAGTGATACAAATGAAAGAAGCCATCAATCAACTCAGTGAAGTAGAAGTATCTAAATACAGAAAAATATCAGCCCAAGACTTAGGTATCTTACAACATACCCCTGTAGAACGAACCTTTGCCGAAAAACGATTATATAGCGCAACCCATAGTGGGGGAGGAGTATTAAGCATCGATTTAATAGTAAATGCCATCACTGGAAAAACTAAAATACTCAAAAAAATAGTTGCCAACGAAAAAAACTTAGCTGTAGCAAGCTATATCCGAGAACATATGGCGCCGTTTCTACAAAAAGAACTCAAACTAAACGAAGAAGAAATTGATATCTTAGCTTATTTTGTGATGGAACGCCCCGAATTTCACGAGCTTGTACGCAAAAAAGACAACAAACCAATGGAGTTTATGCTCTTAGAAGCATGGAATGAATTACAAGCTACACAAGCAACTAATTGATTACTGAACAACGGAAAAACAATAAGCATTTGAATTTATACTATATGAATAGTGGAATGAATTAACTAATTTGCAGAAAGTAGAAACAAAAAAATGTTAATAATTAATTGTTATTTAATAATTATTTTGTACCTTTGCTAACGAAAAACAACGCTGATAAAATATATAAATAGAAGTCAGCCTCTATATAAAATTAATTTTATGAAAAGTATTGAAACAGCAAAAATGTGGCTTTCTGACACTTTTGATGCAGAAACCCGCAGTAAGGTTCAAGCCCTCATCGATGGAAATGCCGATGAACTCAACGAAGCCTTTCACAAGAACTTAGAGTTTGGTACTGGTGGTATGCGAGGTATTATGGGGATTGGTACAAACCGAATCAACAAATACACTTTGGGAAAAAACACCCAAGGACTGAGTAACTACCTCAAAAAATGCTTCCCTAACCAAGAGATTAAAGTGGCTATCGCTCACGATTGCCGTAACAACTCTAAGAAATTTGCCAAAATAGTAGCCGATGTATTTACAGCTAATGGCATCAAAGTATTTCTCTTCTCTGACCTTCGTCCTACTCCAGAATTATCCTTCACTGTACGTTATTTAGGATGCCAAGCAGGTATCGTGCTTACCGCTTCTCACAACCCTCCAGAATACAATGGCTATAAAGTATATTGGCAAGACGGCGGACAAACTGTACCTCCTGAAGATGGCGATATTATGAAAGCTATTGAAGCTATTGACTTCAAAGATATCAAATTCAATGCTGATGAGAGTCTTATTCACTATATCGACAAAGAGCTTGACAATGCTTTTGCCGAAGCATCTATCAAACACGGCGACTTCAATGCTCCTGAGAAAGACAAGCTAAAAATTGTATTTACTTCTTTGCACGGCACCTCTATTACAATGGTACCCGATGTACTCAAACGCGCAGGATTTACCAATGTACATATCGTAGAAGAACAAGCAGTACCCGATGGCAACTTCCCTACTGTAAAATCACCTAACCCCGAAGAGCCTGAAGCACTTACTATGGCACTCAAAAAAGCCGATGAAATAGGTGCGGATATCGTAATAGGTACCGACCCCGATTGCGACCGTATAGGTATAGCTGTTCGCGACCTTCACGGCAAAATGGTACTGCTCAACGGTAACCAAACAATGGTAATGATGACTGAGTTCCTCTTGGAACAACAAAGCAAAAAAGGCTTTAAAGGCAATGAGTTTGTCGCTTCTACTATTGTTTCAACTCCTATGGTAAAAGCCATCGCCGATGCCTACAAAGTAGAATACAAAGAAGGACTCACTGGCTTCAAATGGATTGCCAAAATGATTAAAGACTTCCCTGAGCTCACTTTCATAGGTGGTGGTGAAGAAAGTTTTGGCTATATGATAAGCGATTTTGTACGCGACAAAGATGCTGTAACCGCTACTCTATTAGCTTGTGAGATTGCAGCATTCGCTAAAGCTAAAGGCAGTTCTTTCTACAAAGAATTACTACACGCTTATACTAAATATGGCTTCTATAAAGAATACCTCATCTCCTTAGTGAAAAAAGGTATTTCAGGCTCAGAAGAAATTGCCCAAATGATGAAAAACTTGCGCGAGAACCCTCTAAAAGAAATTGGAGGTGAAAAGGTAACAATGATACATGATATCCAAACCTCTGTCTCACACATAGTAGCTACAGGCAAAGTTTCAACACTTAGTATTCCTAAATCGAATGTACTTATTTACTATACTGAAAAGGGAACAAAAATAGCTGCCCGCCCCAGCGGTACAGAACCTAAAATTAAGTTCTATTTCAGTGTAAACACTCCTTTAGAACGTATTGAGGACTTTGAAGCAACTCAAAAGATTTTGGATGATAAAATCCAAAAGATTGTAGAAGAGTTAAAGTTAAAATAAATACATTTCATCAATAAAAAAATCCGACAATGTTAAATTGTCGGATTTTTTTTGTATTTAAAGAAATCTATATGAGATTAGTAACCTGGTGTTTGAACAAGTGTATCATCATCTGCTATCATAGCTGGAGATATAGGTAAATATATGTTCTTTCTTGTACCATTAGAAGTCATTGAAGCTACCTCATCATACACAAAATTATCACCTGCACGTAGTAAATCCCACCAACGTTTGCCTTCTCCAATGAACTCTTTGTAACGTTCATCAAGAATAGCCTTAGCATTATTAGCCTTAGTGCTATTGGTATAACCATAAGTAGCAATATTGTAGTTACTACCATAAGCTCTTGCACGTACTTGGTTTATTTCAGCAGAAGGGTCTTCTCCTAAGTTATTTTTAGCTTCTGCTAATAGCAATAATACATCAGCATAGCGATAAATAGGTACGTTATTTTCATTCACTATATCTCCCGAATTATTCCTCCCTACGAATTTTGATAATATAGAACCTAAATAATTAGTAGTATTAAAAGGAATATGTCCTGTATTATCAGAGTAAACTCGTACAAAGGTAGCACGACGTTGATCTTTTATGTCATCTATTAAGCGTAAAGTTTTTTCAGAAGGAGAATTATAGTTACCTCCTTCTACATATAAGAAAGAAGAAATTTTACGACCTCTATCATCAAACTTATCCTTAACATCAGTATTACGTGCTGTTGTTACCTTATAAAAATGTTCAGCTTCATCTTTCTTATAGTCTAAGGCAAAAATAAACTCAGTATTTTTTTCGTTATCAATACCCCATAAATTTTCATAGGGCACTAATGCTCCTGAAACTTGACTAAGAGCATTCTTGGCTTCAGTAAATTCAGTAGCGCCACCACCTAATACTTTACCTGACCACAAGAAAACATCTCCTTTAAGAATAAGGGTAGCACGTTTTGACCAATATACGTTATCGCGATAAAAGTTCTCATTGTTTTCAAATAAATCTAACGATCTCTGGATATCTTGTTTGATAAAAGCCAATACTTCTGATTTAGGAGCACGTGCTTTTTTAAGAGCTGTTAAGTCATTAACGTTTTGTAAAGGTTCTGTAACAATAGGTACATCTCCCCAACTTTTTAGCATAGTGTAATAGATATAGGCTCTAAGTCCATACATCTGTGCCAACATATTCTTCTTCTCATTCTCATTACTGAAAGGAGTTTGAGGAGCATTTTTAATAAAATCATTGATATAATGAAGCATTGTATACCAATCTCCCCAGTTATTAAATGCCACCTTAGTAATGTTAATATCGTTAGTATAAAGGTCTTGGTTATGCGAATTTTCAATAGCTTTACCTCCCCATATATCAGATCGGAGTTCTCCCATCAACCACATTGTATAGCCATAGGCTCTAAAACGTGAATATACACCTGAGTGTACTGATTTAGCAGCTTCTTCTTTATTCCAAAATCCTGTATAAGTAAGATCACTTTCAGGAGGGGTTTCTAATTCACAGGCTCCCAACAATAGTAGTGAGAGGCCTAATAATATATTTCTTTTCATTTATTCAATATTTAAAAGTTATTTAAAAAGTAGCATTGATACCAAAAGTAAAGCTACGTGGTAAAGGGAAACGCCCATTATCCCAACCGCCTTTTTCAGGAGAATACCCCGAATACTTAGTAAAGTAAGCTAAGTTAGTACCTGAAACAAAAATACGAATATCTTTAAAAGCATTATTCACTAAAGATCCTGGCAAATTATAGCTAAGAGTAATTTCACGCAAAGCTAAATAGTCTCCTTTCTCCCAGTAGCGAGAACTTGCTGTAAATTGTTCTTCTCCTGCTTTTGTTTGAGCTTTATGGTTACCACGAGGGTCGGTAAAGTCATAACGTGGAATATTAGCATTAGGATTCTCAGGTGTCCAAGTATCTTTTATCTCTGATGTCCAGTTCATATTACCCTGTACTTGTGAAATACCTCTACTTCGTACGCCATTGTGTACTAAGTGTCCCACCGCATAGTCTGTTTTCACAAAGAGATTAATATTTTTATAAGTAAAATCAGTAGTGAAGCCTCCTATAAAATCAGGAGTTGTCCTACCCAATACTACTCTATCTCGGCTATTGATAATACCATCACCATTTACATCTTTCCAACGGGTATCACCTACCATAGGTTTTCTGTTAGCAGCAGGTATAGTACCCGCATAAAAGTCAATTTGTCTATTTTTATCAGCTTCCAATTCTGCTTGATTATGATATACACCCTCATCTTGATAGCCTAACACCAAATCATCACCTACACGTTCTCCTTCTTGCCGACCACCTACATACATAGTTTTAGTAGGATTAGAAGGATCCCATATTTCTTGTCCTCCTATACGATTCTTATCATTACCATTTTTAGGTAGTTTTTTCACAAAGCTACGGATACGAGTAAAGTTAGCTCCTATATTCCATTTTATATCATCGGTATTGATAACTTTAAAGTTAGCTTCAATTTCAATACCTCTATTTTGTAGTGTACCATTATTAATTTTTACAGATGAGAAACCTGTAGAGATAGGTATTCTTTGGTCAGCCAATTTATCATAGATATCACGAATGAAGTAATCTACTAAGAAATTCACACGATTTTTAAAAAGTCCAAGGTCTAAACCAAAGTTTAATGTAGTAGCTTTTTCCCATTTCAAGTAATACAAAGGTACAGATGTATTCACATAGCCTTTCTTACCATTATAGGGTGATTGTACGCTGTATTTACCTAACAACCAATAATAATCACTACCAACTGTTAGTGCGTCGATATTTCCGTTTACTCCATAACTCACACGTGGCTTTAATCTGCTGACTATTTGGCTAATTTTTCCTTCTTTGAAGAACTCTTCATTATGAGCATTCCAACCTATAGAAGCTCCCGGGAAGAAACCAAATTTATTATCACGTAATTTAGAGGTACCATCATAGCGGAAAGTAAGTCCTAAAAGGTAGCGGTCATCATAATCGTAATTAAGTTGCCCAAAAGCGGACACTATACTATAATCGCGTTTATAAGAATAAGGGATTCCACTTGCTTTAGCTCCTGCATTAAGAGTACGGATAAGATCAGTAGGAGAAACTTCTGTAGCAGCATCAGAAGCAAATTGTTGTTGTTTGAAATACTCACTTCCTAATAATACACTTAGGTTATGTTTTTCAGCAAAAGTATTTTTGTAGTTCAGTGTAAGGGTACCCTGATTATTCATAGTGCGATTATAAGCTGTTTTAGCTTGGCGAGAAGATACTAAAGCCCCACTATTCATATAAGCTTTATAAAATCTGTCATCTGTATTATGTACTGCGAAGTGACTAGCACGTGCCATCAATGAAAGATTTTTGAGTAATTTCCAATCAAATTGTACTGAAGCTGTAATGCGGTGCTCTATATTATCCATTAAGAACTTATCTTTGTAGTAAGCTGGGTTACCAAATCCTGAGTTACTACCAGGGTTGTAGTCGTTAGAAGAACTGCCATCGGGATTGGTATTGTAAATACGCGAAGTAGGTGCTTGTCCTGCAAAACGTTGGAAGATAAAATAATCATCTTCATTGGCATAGTTACTCAAGGCATCTCTAAAAGACCCTACTTTGTTAGATTGAGCGTAAAGCACATTAGAAGATACTTTGAAATCATCTGTAATCTTATATGAACCGTTAAAAGTACCTGAATAGCGTTTAAAATTGGAACCTAATACTAATCCTGTATCATCTAAATATCCTAATCCCAAATAGTAAGTGCCTTTATCATTACCTCCTTCAAATGAAACACTGTAATCTTTAGCATCACTATATTGATAGATAAGTTCTCCTACATTATTATTTTGAAAAATAAGTGTTTTTGTAGGGTCTAAAGGATCTGTCATTGTCTGCCATTCTGGATTATTAAGCAAATAACGATTGGCATTGGTAAGTTCCATTGTAGTATATGGTGAATCAGTAGTGTTGTTACCTGTTGACATAGCATGAGTACCTGTAAGGAATTGGTCAAAATTATGTACTCCGTAGTCTTGTACATTCTTAATAGCACGTCTATTCCAATAGATAAAATCACGAGCATTTAGGTAATCAGGTAAGGCTCTTTTTTGATTCATTGTATATTTTGTTCTAACGGTAATATTAGAACGTCCTGTTTTTCCTTTTTTAGTAGTTATCAAGATAACTCCATTTGCAGCACGTGCTCCATAAATAGCTGTAGAAGCAGCATCTTTTAAAACCTCCATTGATTCTATATCATCGGAGTTTAAAGCATAAAAAGAACCTGGAACACCATCTATCAAAACTAAAGGAGAACCACTACCGTCAAAGCCTGTACCTCCACGTAATTGTATTTCAGGAGTAGTACCTGGTTTTCCTGTTACTTGAGTTACCCTAACCCCTGCTATACTACCTTGTAAAGCAGTTGCGGCATTAGAACGTGGTGCACTCTCTAATACTTTTGTATCTAACTTTGATACTGAAGTCGCCAATGTTTTTCGCGTTTGTACACTATATCCTGTTACCACTACCTCATCAAGTGTGTTTGTTTCTTCTTTTAACTTGATGTTGAAAGTTAGTGTATTACTCCCTCCCGTTACTTTTCTTTCTTGGGTAGTATACCCTACAAAGCTAAATACAAGAACATCTCCCTCTTTTGCTGTGAGAGTATAGTTCCCATCAAAATCTGTCTGAGTACCGTGGGTTGTACCTTTTACCACTACTGTAGCTCCTGGCAACGGTAACTCTTCTGATGATACCGTCCCTTTTACAATCTTTTCTTGCGCCCAGCCTACTGTGGTAAAGAGCATCAAGAAAAACGAACAAAATAAAATCTTTTGTTTCATAATCAAATATACTTATTTTTCAATTAGTTCTGTTTTAGTAGTTAGCTTTTTATTGCTAGTTATTAGTCATTAAGTAACAACTAATAACTAGCAACTATTATTTATTACATTTGTTAAAGAAGTCGATGCTTTCTAATTCTTTTTTGATTATAGCTTCTTCTTCATCAGTGATGTTTTGAAAAGGCGTACGGTTGATACCCAAGTCTAAACCAAGTAACTTCATTATACGTTTGCCACATACGATGTTTCCACGATATTTGGCGATTACATTTATCACCTCTTGAGCATAGTTTTGTAACTCGGCTGCTTTGGCAATATTGCCTTTGTGATATTCATTGATGATGCCTACCAACACTTTGCCTATATAACTACCAGTACCGCTGATACCGCCACGAGCTCCCCCCATTACGAGCGCATTGAGAATCGTCTCATCTAAGCCGTAGAGCATATCGTATTTGCCGTTGTTGTACAGCATACATTGGTTGTACTCATAAAGCGGTTCGTAAGTATATTTGATACCTGCCAAGTTAGGAATACGACCATCAGCTACTTTGAGAAATGGCAACATTGGCAAATATACCCCATTGAGTACCGGAATATGATAGAAATAGAAAGGCAAATTAGGCGCTCCGCAAGCTATTTCCTCACAGTATTTCACTAACTCCTCTACCCTACCCGCTTTGGGGAAAGGTGAAGCCATAGCTCCAATACCAAAAGCTCCAATTTCTTGGGCGTGTTGCGCCATTTTATGGCTATCTTTGATACAAGTTGCCCCACAGTGTACAATTATTTTGAAGTCTTTAGGAGCTACTGATACCCATTTTTCGGCTATTTTCATACGTTCTTCAACCGTCATCATATAGCCTTCGCCTGATGAACCATTGATAAACACTCCTATCAATCCATTCCTTTGTAAAAGTTTAGCATACTGATCGATAGGTTCTAAATTTACCTCACCTTTCTTGTCGAAAGGGGTAAAGGGGGCTACAATAAGCCCATTGATTTTTTCAAATGTCATATATTATAAATTTGTTAATTTGTCGATTTACTAATTTGTTCATTATTTACCACACAATTCTCTTTTTGGTTTTAGGAATATGAGCATCAGTACAATGGCTATTAGGATGACTACTGATAGTTTGCTAAAATCAGCTCCTAAGTTACCAGTATCGCTTGAAGAGCCTAGCATTCGAGTAACGGCATAACCCGCCAGTACACCTCCCATATTCATAATACCATAAGCCGTAGCACGCTGTTGTTGTGGAATGATTTGGCATAAGATAGGCATATTATTCGTGTCGAACATTCCATAACCAATACCAAAGAGCAAGGTTGCGCCTATCATTGCAATGTAGGAGCTACCAAATCCCATCAATACCAAAGCAGGAATGGTGAGACCTAAACCAATAGTACTAGTGTAGATACGTGCTTTGATGTTTGTCTGTACCCAGCGATCGGAGAGGGTTCCCCCGATGAGTACCCCTAAGAAAGACGATATTGCAATAGAAATAGTTGCCATGGGTCCTGCGGTTGCCATGGATACGTTTAAGTTATCCCTAAAGAGGGTTGGTAACCAGTTTTTAGTTCCCCAGCCTGGGAAGCTGGATGCCATAAAGTAGAAGAGCAATATCCAAAAAGAAGCAGTGCCCAGCACAAGGGTAAGTGATTGCCCCATACTTCCCTTAGATACTGTAGTCGCTTGTTGAGGAACAGCGGGTTTTCTTTCGATGTCAAACAAAGTGAACGCCAAGAATACGGCATATACAATACCTGCAATACCGAACCAATGGAAAACGGTATGCCACGTATAATTAGAAGCTATGGTAGCTCCGAAACCTCCTAAGGCTTGCCCTGCATAGAGTCCCGACATGTGGATACCTACCGCTAACGAACGTGTTTTTGAAGTGTGGTAATCGGCAATCATTGAGAGAGCAGTAGCTAAGTATAAGGCTTCGCTCACACCCATCAGGGCACGTAACCAATACACTTGATCAAAGGTGGTTGCGTAGCCCATTCCATAGGTTACAGCCGACCATACAAAGAGGCTACCTACTATCATCCACTTGCGGTTGAGACGGTCGGCGAGGATGCCTGCTACAGGGCTCATCAATCCGTAAATAAGTAAGAAGATGCCCATTAGGCGACCGAAGTTCTCGCTTATAGCAAGCTCTTTAATATCCATTTTCATCGACTCCTGCATCGTAGAGAGCATTTGTCGGTCTAAATAATTCAGTAGTGCTACTACCCACAGTAGGGCAACTACTATCCAAGGGTATATTTTGGTGTTTTTCATAATATCCTCCCTTATCTCCCTCTTAAGAAGGGAATGTAACAGGGCTTTTTAGTTAGACAATATTTTAAGTTTATAGGTTTTAGGGCTACGCACACCGGGTTTGAGTTCGCCTTGCACAAGATAAAACTCAGTAGGAGTACCTACTAAAGTAGCCCCCGCACGAGCAAAATCAGGTTGTGTATCAAGTACAGACCATTGTTTTGTATGGGTGTCGAACAAATAGCATTCTTGGTTAAACTTGTAGTACGCTATAGGCTGTGTCATATAATGCGACATATAGTCGTAGTTTTTCTGTTTGCGCACCTCATCGGTGAGGGTAGTATCGCGACCTATATGATAGAGGTCGGTGATGGTATTTATAAATAGAGAAGCATTCACCCCACCAAAACAAGCAATATAGCGGTTATCAATAGCTAAAGCTGTAGCCCCTGTGAGAGTAAACAGCTTTTTATCGCCCGTTTGTTCAGTAGCTACTTTCTGCCATTGTTGTTGTTGCAAGCTATAGCGCCATACGGTAGTAATGAGGGCTGGTGCTTGGGTAGCATCGCCTCCAAAGAAGCCTCCAAACAAATACAAATGGGTATCGCTCTCGTGTGTTACTGCTGCTGCTACGGGTTGTACGCTGGCAGTCTCTGGGAAGTCAGCTAAACGATGCCACTCTTTATCAGTGGCGGTATCGATATAGTAAACTTTATTAGAAGGTTTGCCAGAAGCGTTACCCCCTGCTACAAATACTTTACTACCTATACTCGTACCTGCGAAGTTATCAAGCGGTTCGGGCAAGGCTGGGAAATCAGTAAGGGTAAGTCCTTTTTCTTTAGTATATTGCACTTTATAGCAGGTAGCCAAAGAATGAGTAGCTGTTTGTCCGCCTATCCATAGATAGCCATCGGGAATGGCTACTGAAGCCCCATAAGCAGCAGCTTCGGGAAGTTTGCCTATAGTTTGCCATTGTTTTTGTGTTTTATTGAATAGAAGAATTTCGTCATAAAACACTTTTTTTCCACCTTCAAATCCGAGTTTATCGGGGAAGTTGCACCCTCCTGCTACTAATAGGTTATCATCTATAAGAGCAGCATAAGAGGCCGAAACACCTTTTTGAAGGTCGCCTTCTAAGCCTTGAGTGGTAAGTGTTGTAATATTAATTTTCATAGATTGTTCTTTTTGGGTTTCTGTACAAGCCGTCAATATTATTAGAGATAAAACGAATAGTGCAGACTTTGCCAAAGGTGCGAGCTGCACGGGCAGGAAACTTTGGCAAAGTAGCTGAGACTTTGACAAAGTTTTTTTGCTCATTATTTGTCTTTTATCATTAACCATTGATCATTTCAATTGTTTTCCATACTTGATATAAGCCACGGGGTACATGGAAACAGCCTTTCCATTTACCGCCTTTCAGGTCGAGAAGTACTTCGCCTTGGCGGTTGAGGTAGCCCCACCATTCAGGATATTTAGGATCTTTGAAATGCTCCCAAGTGTAATTGTGCACTTTTTCAAACCACGCCAAACACTCTTTATTAGCTGTAAGTTGGTATCCTTTTATGAGAGAGATGAGCGTTTCGATATGCACCCACCACAATTTTTGATCCCATTCTAATTGTTGAGGTGGGCAACCTTTTCTGTCCATAAAGTAGTAAATACCACCATACTGTTTATCCCAACCATAGTTGAGCATTGTTAGGGTAGTTTGCACTGCTTTTTCTATCAGTTCGGGGCGGTTGAGGCGTTTGCCTAAGTCCATTATAAACCACATTGCCTCGATAGCGTGACCTGGGTTGAGGTGACGACCTTCAAAAGTATCAGATAGTGAACCATCAGCATTTACGTTCTCTACTACGATGCCACCCAATTCAGGTCGCAAAAACACTTCCATTACTTCGTGGATACAAGCCTCCATTGCTTCCTCAATAAAAGAAGGCTCTAAGAGCGGTTCTATTTCGAGGGCTAAATTACACAAAATCATCGGGAGGGCAAAGTTTTTAAGAGAGCGTGTACCAGGGTGCGCTTTGCTCCATTTGCCTTTAGGATTGTCTTTTTTGGAGAGGATGATGTCAAAAGTTTTCTTGGCTATATCGGCGTATTCCTGATTGCCTGTAGCGATACTCAGCTGA
Source organism: uncultured Capnocytophaga sp. (assembly GCA_963521335.1). Classification (GTDB taxonomy): domain Bacteria; phylum Bacteroidota; class Bacteroidia; order Flavobacteriales; family Flavobacteriaceae; genus Capnocytophaga. The sequence continues at coordinate 21,493 of CAUQUO010000017.1, read as the reverse complement.
CCAAAAGCCATTGTGGCAAAGGTATAGGAGAAAATATTATAAGGTTCTACTAAAGGATTCCCTTGTTGGTCTAAAGAGAAGTACCAATTGAGGTGCCCATCGTGACCATATTTTTTAAGGAACTCAGCCCCTTGTATCGCGGTGTTTAACCATTCTTGGCACTTTTCAACGCGATTGTAGAGCATACTGAAGAGCCATACCTCACGGGCTTGTAGCCAAATAAATTTATCAGTATCGAATACATTTCCTTGGCGGTCGAGGCAGGTGAAGTAGCCTCCGTATTGTTTATCTTGCGATTTTTCCAACCAAAATGGAATGACGTTTTGCAAGAGTTCATCGCGGTATTGTTTTTCTAATTGTTTAAAATCCATTGGTTTAATTTTGAGTTATTCTTTTAAATATTGATATTTTTATATCTATTTTTAAATTTATTTCTAAAAATACTCTGCAAAAGTACAGCAACTATTTTAAAAAAGCAAATTATTTATTAAATATTTTTAATTAGATACCAAATATTAGGAGACTTATTTGCTTATTATTACGGTTCATCTATTCCACTTGGGTTGAGCCCTTTACCTCCTCCTGCTGTATAGCCCCTACTTTCACCTGTTTCCCAAAGAGATACCCAGAAGGCATAAAGATCACCATTAGTAAGATAGAATTTAAAACGTACGGGCTTTCCTTTGAGTGCTGTGAGGGTTGCATTGTTTTTCCATTGCACTCGTGCTTTGGTACTATCACTTTTTTGCAATACTACACAATCTTTCTTTGTAAAACCTACAATAGGAGTCCCATTTTCGTCCAACACTTCTACTAATAGTTTGCCTTTCTTAACCGCAGCATTTACAAAGAGGTATTCACCATCAAAAGATACTTTTTCAGTAGTAGCAAAAGCCTCTTTCTTATCAGCTTTGAGCGATACAAAGCCATCACGGCGCAAAGTAGCCAAACCGGTACTCATACCTGCATCCCACCAAATGCCATTTTTAGAACGACCACTGCTATAAAAATAAAGTGAGTCTCCTACAATGATAGGTACCCCATTCACCGACTGCATATTACCGTAATTCCACGCTCCTTCGGTAGGGTTTACCCCCATAAACGACTGGTGTGTAGGGCGTGCAAAGTGAAAACCATCACGGCTGTAGCCTAACTGCACTTCGTTGCGTTTGGGCATCATCGCTTTCTTGGCAACGCCGTTCTCAGGTCCTTGCCACTGACTGTAAAAGCCCAATATAATACTCTCATAAGCAATAGCATCAAAATTATAAATACCAGGCGCTACTTCTGGGTAATCAGAATGGCGTTTTTCTTTGTCATCAGGAGTGAACCAAAAGACTTGGTATTTCTCGTGTAGCTGTCTGCTCATCATATGGGCAAGACTTACAGCATCTTCAGCGTTAGAGTGCTCTAAATAAGAACGCGAACGATTAGATACCGCCGGCACTGAATAACGCATACTGATAACCCACCGGTGGGTAAAAGGATTATAAAAGACTGAACAACGGTCAGTAATACTACCTGAATGAGCTACCCCTTTGTCCGTCCAATGAATACCATCTGGGGAATATTTGAGTACGATTTGATATTGTGCATAGTTGCTTTTGTATTCTATGTTGTTCATCACTTTATATTCTACATTAAAGAACTTAAAGCGCTTAGCGGGGTCTTTTTCCTGTTTGTCGAGCCATACTGTAGCTGCATCACGGTTGTTCACATCTACATAATTGGTTCCTTGCACTATATCTAAGGATGGTTTCGTCCAATGCTTGCCATCAACCGATTCGGCATAGCAAGTAGCTAATCCGTGTTTGGCATCATTTGCCTGAGATGCTCCTGCCAAGTACCACATTTTAAACTTGCTGTCGTGTTCATCATACCATATTCCATCGCTAAAAGGAGCTGCATAAGGATACCCTTCTTTGGTATTTTCCCAAGGCTTATCAGCTTTGAGTACTGGATTTTGAGCATAAAAGTTAGGTGTGTGATAAACTTTCTGCAAATGATTTTCACTGAGTAAAAAGTCATCTACAAATAATTGCCTACCTGTATTGATAGGTATCACTGCTGGCTTATGCTGTAGGTAGGGTACTGGCATTTCTTTTCTCTCAGTAGGCTCTTCATAACGGGGTGGCCACTGCGAAGGTAGCGTTATACCGTTATGAAGTACCTGACCGAAAGACTTTATACATAAAGTAATTGAAAATAAGTATATTAATTTTTTCATTTGCTAATTTTTACGGTTTATCAATACCTGAGGGATTTAAACCTTTGCCACCTCCAGCTGTATATCCTCTACTTTCACCAGTTTCCCAAGGAGACACCCAGAAAGCGTAGAGATCACCATTGGTAAGGTAAAATTTAAAACGTATAGGCTTTCCTTTGAGCGTTGTGAGGGTAACGTTATTTTTCCACTGTATATGTGTCTTAGTACTATCTGTTTTTTGCAATACTACACAATCTTTCTTAGTAAAACCTGTAATAGGAGAACCTTTTTCATCTAACACTTCTACTAATAGCCTACCTTTCTTAACCGCAGCATTTACAAAGAGGTATTCACCATCAAAAGATACTTTTTCTGTTATAGCAAAGGCTTCTTTCTTATCTGCTTTGAGCGATACAAAGCCATCACGGCGCAAGGTAGCCAAACCTGTAGAGGTATGGCTATCCCAGAATACCTCGCTGAGTCTACGACCACTAGCATAGAAGTAAAGCGAATCTCCTACAATGATAGGTACCCCATTTACTGACTGCATATTACCCCAGTTCCACGCTCCTTTAGTTTCATTCACATTCATAAAGGGTTGGTGGGTAGGGCGTGCGAAGTGGAAACCATCACGACTATAGCCCAATGAAATCACATTGCGCTTCTGTATCTTATCTTGCTCACACACTTTGTTTTCAGGTCCAGCCCACGCACTATAGAATCCGAGTATGATACTCTCGTAAGCAATAGCATCAAAATTATAGATACCAGGTTCTACTTCGGGGTATTTTTCGTGGTGCAACTCTTTATCATCAGGAGCAAACCAATAGTGTACATACTTATCGCGGTCGTCTTTGCGTATGCGGTGGGTTACCGATACAAGTGTCTCGGGGTCTGAATGTTCTACATAAGCACGTGAACGACTTGACACGGGCGTACCATAGCGCATACTAATGACCCATTTTTTAGTAAAAGGGTTGTAAAAGGCTGTAGAACGGTCGTATATATCACCCGATTGTGCTACCCCTTTGCTCCAATGCACACCATCAGGAGAGTATTTGAGGACAAACTGCCAACGGCGATCGGAAGGGCGGCGTTCTACATTAAAGAGTTTCCAGCGTTTGGCTGGGTCTTGCTCTTGGCGATCGAGCCATACGGTAGCCGCATCGCGGTTAGAAGTTTCTACAATATTAGTATTGCTATAGACTCCCATCGCGGGCTTTATCCAATGCTTACCGTCGGTTGATTCGGCATAACCAGTGTAGAAAGTTTGAGGGTCTTGCTTGTGGAGCGATCCAGCCCCTGTGAGATACCACATTTTATACTTGTCATCGTGCTCGTCATACCACACCCCATCACTAAAAGGAGAGGCATAAACAGCTCCTTGTGTTGTTTTCTCCCATTCTTTATCAGGTTCCAATACAGGATTGCCCGCATAGTAAGTAGGGGTATGATAAACCTTTTGCAAATGGTTCTCACTGAGCAAAAAGTCATCTACAAATAGCTGCCTGCCCGTATTGATAGGGATTACAACAGGTTTCTGCTGCAAATAAGGCACTGGCATTTCTTTTCTCTCAGTAGGCTCTTCATAACGAGGTGGCCATTCTGCTGGCAACACTATACCGTTATGAAGCTCCTGACTAAAAGACTTTATACATAAAGTAATTGAAAGTAAAACTATTATTCTTTTCATCATATTAATTTGATTATTACCAACCTGGGTTGTTACGAGTGATGTGTGGATTGCCCTCTACTTCGTCCACTGGTAGGGGTAGCCACTCGTTTTTGTGCTCTTGGAAGCCTAGATAAGCCGAATTGTTATACTGTTTGAAGTTAGGATCTGTGCGTTCTAATTCGCGGAAACGTTGTACTACTTTGCCCCAGCGCAAAAGATCGAAAAAACGATGCCCTTCCTGAGTAAGTTCTAAAATGCGTTCATGTTCAATCACATCCATATCAACAGAAGCAACAGCAGGCATCCCTACACGAGCACGCACTTGGTTTACAGCATCTAAGGCTGTTAAAGATCCTTGTCTACCTCCATTTACTACCGCTTCAGCATACATTAATAATACATCGGCATAGCGGATTTCTATTTGGTTTAAGCCATTAGCCCTACCATTCCACATATAGAAGTTATTGCCAGGATTGCGAGTGCTGAGTGTCCAGTCGATACCCTTACGACAAGCTGCTTTATACTTCTTTGCTTGAGCCTTAGCTACCCCAAAACCTTTAGCTCCATAATATTCTCTAAATGTTTTATTGTCAAAAATACGTACTTCATCACCTGTACGGGCATTAATTTCAGGTTTGGTATCGTCAAAAATCAATGTGCCAAACATACGTGGATCGGTATGTCCTGAAGCATCTTTAGAATTGACAAAGGTATTATATACCCAATCGTGAATTACACTACTGCTGGCGTTTTTATTGGTCGGAGGTAAATAACCTCGAGGGTCACGCCACACCCCACTGTTAGACAACCCAGGATTAAAACCCGTATTGGTTACATCGCCCAAGAATTGAAGCTCAAAAATAGACTCATCGTTGTTTTCGGTAGCTACCTTAAAGTTGTCGTTATAATCAGCTACCAAACGATATTTACCACTGAGGATAAGCTCATTAAACTCTGCTGCCGCCTCGTTGTAATAGGTAGTAGTGCTATTACCATAATAGCGTTCAATGCCCGAGCGGTACAAATAGGCTTTACCGAGTAGTGCCATAGCCGAACCTTTGGTAACTCGTCCTATCGATTCACCTGCCCAAAATCCTTTTTCAGGTAAAAGTTCTTTAGCTCGTTTGAGGTCTGATATGATAAAATCCCAAGCCTCTTCAGGTGTTGCCTGCGGTTTGTAATCTTTGGCAGAAGCTGGCAACTCTTTCATCAACGGGATATTGCGAAAGTTGAGAAAAAGAAACCAATGTGTATAAGCTCTTAAGAAATAAGCTTCACCCAGATAAGCATTCTTTAGCTGTTGATTACTAAAGTTTACGTTAGGTATTGCCTCTATCATTTGGCATGCTTGAGAGGCTGCTGTATAAAAAAGTGAGTAAGGTTGTACAATAGTATACCAAGAGCTTGAGAGGTTGATAGAATACTGTCCTGGTTCTCCATAGTCAGATGCATCACTACTCTCATCTCCACGATTGATTTGTAAGCGTCCTGCAGTGCCCATCGCACGAGGTGTAGTGATATAGGCATAGATACCCATCACCCCTCTGTTGATATTTTGCGGGGTATTGTAAAACCCATTTACGTCCTGTTGATTAGGGTTACTTGCTAATTCGTCAAAGGTTTTTTCGCAAGCTGTTGTAGTGGCTAAAAGCAAACCTACCACTATAATTTTGTATATATTCTTTTTCATTTTGTCTACCGTTTAAAAAGTGAGTTTTAACCCCATATTATACACACGAGCATTGATAGCTGGTGCATTAGCTTCCAAGCCGTCAATCCCTTTGTTGAACAAAGCATTGCTACTCACCTCGGGGTCATAAAGCGAATAATTGGTTAGAGTAAAAAGATTTTGTGCACTGCCATAGATACGCAACGAGCGCAACCCTCCTATCTTTTTAAGCAATGTCTCAGGGAATGTATAACCTATTTGTACGTTTTTAAGGCGCAAATACGAACCATCTTCAATATAAAACGTGCTGGGTAAAGCATTTCCTCCATTGTAGTTATCAGTTTTGGCTATAGGCAATTTAGTATTGCGATTAGTAGGTGTCCAAGAATTTAAGGCATCTACAGGGGCATTACTATTGTAGTTGAAATACAAATCATATTTTTCTGCATTGAAAATCTCATTACCGGCAACTCCTTGAAAAAAAGCGGTAAAATCCCAATTCTTATAATTTAAATTGAGGTTATACCCAAAGGTAAAATCCGGAGTAGGATTACCTATCACTTGCTTATCCTCTTCTTTTAGTTGTTTAGCTAATTTTGCTGTGCCATCTTTAGCTTGGTAAAGAAAATCTCCTTGATCATTAATACCTAATACTTTATACCCCCAAAAAGTACCTATAGGCAATCCTTCTTTGGTAATTGTAGGCCGGTCGTTAAACTTAGCACTCATCAGCTCTCCTCTAATAGGTTGTACCCCCTCTCCTAAAGCCAAAACCTTATTCTGCATATAGGTAAGGTTGGTCTGAAAATTAAGAGTCAAATCGTTCCATTTCTTTCTAAATTCCAATGAGAACTCCAAGCCTTTGTTTTCAACTGAAGCTGTATTATAATTGGGTACTGCCCCTTTGTTGATAGTGATAGTTTGCCCTGAAGATGGTAACGACTCAAGTGGTGCCAACAAATTGTTGTTGCGCTTGATAAAGTATTCAGCTGTAAAAGTAAGCATATTATTGAGTACTCCTACCTCGATAGCGGCATTAGAGGTAACTGAAGTTTCCCACGTAAGATCGTGTTGGGCAAAGCGAGTTACATAACCATACTGACGGGTAGTGCCAAAAACAGCAGGTACAGGACCATATGCTAAATCTAAGAAAGTATAAGGGTCAATAAAATTCGCCCCCAGCTCACCATAGCTCGCTCGCAATTTCAGCTTGCTGAGTAGCTCATTGTCAAACCAAGGCTCTGAATGGATATTCCAGCCCACAGAAGCTGAAGGAAAATAACCTACTCGATGCCCTTTAGCAAATTTAGACGACTCATCCCGACGCAAACTAAATGATAACAAGTATTTGTTATTGTAGTCGTAATTCAACCGCCCAAAGAAAGAAAGTAAGGCACTGTTGAGCTGGTTAGAGCCTACCACTCCTTCTCCATTATAGGTTTTTACAGTTGGAGCACCCAAATCGTGAATACCTGAACTTATTGAGTTTTTGCGATAGAAATCACGCATCCAGCTGGTTCCTATTAGGGCATCAATATGATGTTTCTTTAAAAAAGTACGATTGAAAGTAACCAAATTATCAATGGTGTAATTGAAGTGTTCTGCCCTCCCTTCTGAAAGTGAGGTACGACCTGTTTGGTTCAGTTTGCTATCAGCTGAACCATCTGCATTGAAGAAGGTATCATAAGCAGGTGTGTGTTTATAGGTATTAGTATTCACATAAGTACCTGCTACGTTCAGCTTGTATTGTAACCCTTTCATCAGTTTAAAAGCTCCTGCTAAGCTACCCGTAACACTAGTGTTGCGAGTAAAAGCATCTTGCTTATAGATCGCTGCCAATGGATTAGAAATATTAGTATTGGTAATAGAATATCCTTTTGAAGCCGCTGTAGATACATAGCGACCATGTTCATCGGTTACAGGAATAGTAGGCATTTCAAGAGTACGTACACTAGGAGGAGCTACTTTTTTCGTATTAGTAATAGATAGCTTTTCACTCAAAGAAAAACGCCCTTTTTTGAAAGTAGCATTGATACGCCCCATATATTTATCATATTCTGATTTGATAATGATTCCCTCTTGCTTTACATAGCCCAAGCTGGTGTTGAAAGTAGAGTTTTCGCCTCCTCCCGATACACTGGCATTGAAACTACTCATTGGCGCATTGCGGTAGTACAAATCTTGCCAATCAGTACTGCGGTTAGGATCAGTAGGATTTACATTTTGAGGGGCTCGGTCATAAGCCGGACTGTTGTCGGCTACTTGATTGGCAAAGGTACGCCACTGCTCAGCATTCATCATATTGAGCATCTTTGAAGGGGTTTGATAAGAATAAGATGCATCTACCTCTACAATCGTTTTACCACTCTTCCCACTTTTAGTAGTTACCAAAACTACCCCATTCGCAGCGCGCGAACCGTAAATTGCTGCAGCTGAACCATCTTTGAGAATTTCTATCGATTCAATATCCGAAGGGTTAAGAGCCTCTAGTCCATCAGCAATAGCACCGTCAATAATATACAGAGGTGCTGTAGCTCCAAATGAGCCCGCTCCACGTACAACAATATTCACCTCTGCCCCTGCAATCCCACCACGCTGCAAGATTTCCACCCCAGGGGTACGACCTTGCAAAGCTGAAGCTACATTGGCCGTTACCTGTTTTTGTACCTCTTTAGCTGAAACTGACGAGACTGCTGCCGTCATACTCGATTTTTTCTGAGTCCCATAACCCACTACTACAACCTCTTCCAGCTGTTGGTTTTCATCTTTCATCTGCACATTGATAAGCGAGCGACCTTTCACTGCTATATCTTGTGTAAGCATACCGATATAAGAAAACTCTAATATAGCCTCTTTAGAAACCTTCTCTAGAGTATAGTTCCCATTCATATCAGTACTCACGCCATGTGTAGTGCCTTTTACCACCACACTTACTCCCATCAAGGGTTCTTTATTGGCATCAATTACCTTCCCTTTTATGTCAAGCGTTTGTGCCCACAACGGGGAAGTGGTTAGACTGAGCAACAAAAGTGTCACCCAATGTCTCTTCAAAGTTACTCTACTTTGCATAGTTTTTAAATTTGAAAATTTGAAAAATTTGGAAATTAGCAAATAATTCATTGACTAATTTTCTAATTGGCTAATTTGCTAATTATTTTTATTGACGGTGCAAAGTAAAAACAAAAAAAAAAAAACGCAAGTTTTTTATTAAATATTTTTATTAAATAATTTATGAAAAATGTATAAACAAATATAAAATACTGAAAAACAATAATATCGTTAGTTTTTAAAATTTGTTCCTATCTACTCAAAAGACTTTTAATTATTATTTATCCTTAAAAAAATAGGAAAAATATCCTTAAAAAACATCTAAAAATAAAGATAGCATACAAAATAAATAATATTGTTTTTTATTTTATAAGAAATTTATTATAAAATATTTTTTTATTAATAATTATAGTTAAAACAGAAAATTTTTCTCCCACCCCTCCCCTACATCTCACCTATACCCGCGATATACCCACACTATACCTACCCCCTACCCACCCTAAAAGTAAAAAATACTACAAAAACCCCTATTTATAGAAAAATATACTACAAAAACAGATCAAAACAAAATTTAGCAAACATTTTCTTTACACTTACTCCTATTATCCTAATAAAATAAAGCGAATAAAAGTTTGTAGAAATTAAATTTTGTTGTATCTTTGCGCCGTAAAATGATATGCGAAAATAGCTCAGTTGGTAGAGCGCAACCTTGCCAAGGTTGAGGTCGCGGGTTCGAGACCCGTTTTTCGCTCTTTTTAATTAACTATTAAATGAATATCACGCCACAAGCCCTCCCCTGTACCCCTTTAAGCAGTACTCTCAAGAGATACGGTGGGATATTCTTTTCTAATAATACAATAGCTATGTTTTTCTTTTGAAAAATGTAGCTATTTTTTTATGGTTATGAAGCAAATACTCTTATTACTTATATTTTTATCTCTCACTACTGTGTGTGGGCAACACACATCGGGCGAATATAAACTTTCCCTTAGCCAATATGGTCTCAAGGGGAAGGTTAAAACACTTATAGAATATAAAGAATATGGTTCTTCAACAAGGTATTATTTCAATAAAAAAGAACAACTTGTTAGTTGCCAATCCTACAATAATAAAGGGGAAAAAATAAAGGAAATTATGTTTGAATATACCGATGATGGCAAACTAAAAAAGAGGAAAAGCGATGAGTCGTTGTCGGTATTTACTCAGTTGCCTAATAATGTGGTGCAAGAGGCAGTAACTATAAATATAAGTGGTATCAAGGCGGGTGAGACTTACCTATATACGTATGATAACAAAGGAAACTTACTTTCTAAAGAGAGGAAAGCAAAAGGAAGTTATGAAGGTATCAACTATAAAGAACTCTACGAATACGATAGTGCAGGCAGACTTTTGGTAAAGAAATATGACCTTGCCTATATGAAAAATAGAAAAGACTCTTTTGGAGGGAATTACAATGAGAAAGACAATATGGAGGTATATCAATACGATACTAACGGGCAACTGATAAAACATACTCAATATGATACTGATGGGAAAATAGAACTGATAGAAGACTATAAGGGTGGCGTACTTGTATCTAAACAAGAGTATATATTAGGAAATTTTAGGGGGAGGACGAAATACATTTACAACAATACTACACATCAAATAAGAGAAGAATATTACGAGGATAAAACTGGTATAAAACCTTCTTCTACAAAAGTTTATCAGCTTACTTATGATAAGATGGGAAATCTAATCCTAAAAGCCTTGATAGCAGAAGAATCATCTGGGAAAGTTAAGAATTTTAAAGGAAATGATATCCAAATAGAAGAAAAACGAGAAATAGAGTATTATCCGTAAGACCGAAATAATGCCTACCATACAACAAAATTCAACACCTATAAATACTAAAAACACAGCAATATCTATATAAAATGCCTAAAAGAAACGACCTACATTGTGTTCTGCTTATCGGATCAGGACCTATTATCATCGGACAAGCCTGCGAGTTTGACTACTCAGGCTCGCAATCGTTGCGCTCTTTACGCGAAGATGGTATCAAAACCATACTTATTAACTCTAACCCCGCTACGATTATGACAGACCCGTCTATGGCGGATGTGGTCTATCTGAAACCTCTCACCACTAAATCATTAGTGGAAATCCTAAAAGCTCACCCCGAAATAGATGCCGTACTTCCTACTATGGGTGGACAAACAGCGCTTAACCTCTGTATTGAGGCTGACGAAAAAGGCATCTGGAAAGACTTTGGGGTAGAAATCATCGGGGTAGATATTGATGCGATACAAATCACTGAAGACCGCGAGAAGTTTCGCGTATTGCTTGATGAAATCGGTATCCCTATGGCGCCGTCTGAAACGGCTACTTCTTTCCTTAAAGGTAAAGAAATTGCGCAACGCTTTGGTTTTCCACTCGTAATACGTCCGTCCTTCACTTTGGGCGGTACAGGAGCTTCTATTGTCTATAAAAAAGAAGATTTTGATATGCTCCTTAACCGCGGTTTGGAAGCCTCGCCTATTCACGAGGTGCTTATCGATAAAGCGCTTTTAGGATGGAAGGAGTATGAGCTTGAACTCTTGCGCGATAAGAACGATAATGTGGCGATTATCTGTACCATTGAAAATATGGATCCTATGGGTATCCACACTGGGGATTCTATTACCGTAGCCCCTGCGATGACTCTATCTGACCGCACTTTCCAACGTATGCGCGATATGGCTATTAAGATGATGCGCAGTATAGGCGATTTTGCCGGTGGTTGCAATGTGCAGTTTGCGGTATCGCCTGATGAAAAAGAAGATATTATCGCTATTGAAATCAACCCACGTGTATCGCGCTCTTCTGCTTTGGCTTCTAAGGCTACAGGCTATCCTATTGCTAAGATTGCTACCAAGCTGGCTATTGGCTACCATTTAGACGAATTGCAAAACCAAATCACTAAATCTACTTCAGCTTTCTTTGAGCCTACGTTAGATTATGTGATTGTGAAAATACCACGTTGGAACTTTGATAAGTTTGAAGGCTCTGACCGCACTATTGGCTTGCAAATGAAGTCGGTAGGTGAGGTAATGGGTATAGGGCGTTCTTTCCAAGAGGCATTGCAGAAAGCCACCCAATCGCTCGAAATCAAACGCAATGGTTTAGGAGCTGACGGCAAAGGCTATAAGAACTACGAACAGATTATTGAGAAACTTACCTACCCCAGCTGGGATAGGGTATTCGTAATATACGATGCGGTACAGATGGGTATTCCGCTGAGCCGTATACACGAAATTACCAAGATAGATATGTGGTTCCTCAAGCAATACGAAGAACTCTGTGCCCTTGAAAAAGAAATATCGCGCTACAAAATAGACACGCTACCTAAAGAACTTCTTTTTGAAGCTAAACAAAAAGGCTTTGCCGACCGACAAATTGCTTATATGCTTGGTTGTTGGGAGAGCGAGGTACACAAGAAACGCGAAGAGCTCAACATACGTCGCGTATTCAAATTAGTAGATACTTGTGCAGCTGAGTTTAAGGCACAAACTCCTTATTATTATTCTACTTTCGAGGCTCCTATTCGCACCGCTGACGGCAAGGAATACGTAGCCAATGACAGTGTAGTAACCGACCGCAAAAAGGTGGTAGTACTCGGTTCAGGTCCTAATCGCATAGGACAGGGGATTGAGTTCGATTACTGCTGTGTGCACGGGGTTTTGGCTGCCGAAGAGTGCGGTTATGAAACCATAATGATTAACTGCAACCCTGAGACTGTTTCTACCGACTTTGACACGGCTAATAAACTCTATTTTGAGCCTGTGTTCTGGGAGTACATCTATGATATTATTCAGCACGAAAAGCCAGAGGGGGTAATTGTACAGCTTGGCGGACAAACAGCCTTGAAGTTAGCCGAAAAATTAGATAAATACGGCATCAAAATCATAGGTACTAGCTTCCAGTCGTTGGATTTGGCAGAAGATAGAGGTAGCTTTTCAACGCTACTGAAAGAGAATAATATACCTTATCCGCGTTTTGGGGTAGCTGAAACTGCCGATGAGGCGCTAAAACTCGCCGATGAACTTGACTTTCCGCTACTCGTGCGTCCTTCGTATGTATTGGGAGGACAAGGAATGAAGATTGTGATTAATAAAGAAGAGTTGGAAGCCCACGTGGTAGACCTCTTGCGCAAGATACCTAATAATAAACTCCTACTCGACCACTATCTCGACGGCGCCATAGAAGCAGAAGCTGATGCGATATGCGACGGTGAGAATGTGTATATCATTGGTATTATGGAGCATATAGAGCCCTGTGGTATTCACTCGGGCGACAGTAATGCGACCTTGCCACCGTTCAACTTGGGTGAGTTCGTGTTGCAACAAATAAAAGACCATACTCATAAAATAGCCTTAGCACTTAATACGGTAGGGCTTATCAATGTGCAGTTTGCCGTAAAAGACGATGTAGTGTATATCATTGAGGCGAACCCACGCGCCTCACGTACGGTGCCATTTATCTCTAAAGCCTACCAAGAGCCGTATGTGAACTACGCTACCAAGGTAATGCTGGGCGAGAAGAAACTCACTGATTTTCATTTCAATCCGCACTTAGAGGGCTTTGCTATTAAGCAACCTGTGTTCTCGTTCAACAAATTCCCGAACGTAGATAAGAAGCTCGGTCCTGAAATGAAATCTACCGGCGAAAGTATCTTGTTTATAGATAGCCTTAAAGATGATGCTTTTTACGATATTTATACAAGGAGGAAGATGTATTTGAGTAAATAGGTAAAAGACTTGAAAGCTAATAGATATTCTATCCTATTTCTTACAAGGATTTAATCTTGAAAGATATTTAAAATATTGCTTTTTGCAATCATCACCCCATCATTAACAGCAACGGAATTATTCCAAAAATATTTTTTATTTATGTATTATTTAAATTAAAAAAAATCTTAAATAAATTAGAATATATGAGACAAAACAATATATATAAATTTTCTTTAAATATGAAAACTATTAAAGTTGTTTTTGAAACCATATATAACATTGGAGTTTCTGTTGCTGCATCGGGTGTGGTATATCTGTGAAATAAAACTATACTATTATGCTCCGTTTATTCTTATTCCTTCTCCCTTGCCTTGCACTGGCACAATATCCTAAAGCAATGGATTTTAGCAAGCTCTATCAAGGGAAATTAGATAGTGTCGCAGTTATACATCGTATGGGCTGGACAAAAGAAACTTCGTGGCCTGAAGCCCCTGAAGAAGAACACATTACTGAGGAACGAAAACTCCTCTCTCTATCCAAAGGAAAGCGATTGCTTAAAATATTGCAAGATAAAACAGTTTATAAAGAAGAATATCCTTTGCTAAATGATGTAGTGAGTAGTTTCCTATTCTATGCAAACGGAAATGAAGTGCTTACTATACATTTTTCAACGGAGACCAAGCAACTAACAATCTATAAGGGTGATGAACTTATTTTTGCAGGAATGAGTAAAGGGAAACTTACTAAAAAGCTCATTCGTTATCTGTATCCTAAACTTTCTGCTAAAGAACTGTATATGAATTTCTTTATCCTATGGGAGGAAATTTAGAAAAAAACAAACAGCCACTTATTTATATAAACCGTCTTCCCCTCATAAAATAAGGTATTGCGGAACAACTAAAGGGGAATGACTCCATTGTATTCATTATTGGGAAGAAAGACAAGACAGGGCTGTGGCTCACTCTAAACAAAGTTTGCAAAACCGAGGATACCGCCTTTTGCTATTTTTGAAAGACTTAATCGGGTTTTCCCTCTGTTTAGAGGTCTTCTCTTTCTTATTTTATTAACTTGTTTATCGTATTTATATGTTTTACAAAGAATTAGAGGTAGCTCCTAACTGTGTGGGACTCCTCTTCAAAAAGAATGTTTTTCAGCAAGAACTTTCTGCGGGCATTTATAAATTTAGTCCGTGGGAGAAAGTACATATCATATCACTATCGCAAAAATTAAGAAGCGTAAGAGTAGTAAATCAGGAGGTACTGACCGCTGATAATATCGCATTGCGCTTTTCTTTTTACTTGGCTTACAAACTCGATAATACTAAGCTATTTGTAGATAATTTTGGGGTAGAGGCCGATAATTTTGCGGTAGCTGAACAGCAAATAGTAGCGGCTGCACAAGTATTACTACGTCAGAAAATTGCCACTTTCAGTAGCGAAAAACTAAATGAATGTCGCAATGACATCACTGACTTTAAAGAGGAAGATTTCTGTAACGAAGTAGCTACTTTGGGGCTTAAAATAATAAAAGCACAGCTGATAGATATCACCTTCCCTAAGAGTGTACAAGACCTCTTCTCGCGAGTATTAGAAAGCAAAATACGCGCTACTTCTGAACTCGAAAATGCGCGTACAGCTGTAGCTACTGCCAGAGCCCTTAAGAACGCTTCAGAACTAATGAAAGGCGATGAGAATATTAAGTTTTTCCAATATTTAGAGACTATCACCAAGATAGCCGATAAGGGCAAACATACCTTTGTAATAGGGGAAGTGCATGGTGCAAAAATATAGAGCTTCTTCTTTTCTTTTGCAGTTAAGCATAATCCTATGTTTCACCATCGTAAAAAGGCTATTTTTAAGGATAAAGGAATAGGTAAAAGAACTTATCATTGTATCGTAAGGTGGCATAATGGTAGTCTCCTAAGAACAAAGATAAAGACTAATACCCTTTTAGATGATATAGAAATAGAACTTGATTTGAAAGATAGTAAGTCCATTGTCAATGATTATAATTACTATGACTATAAAACTAATTGGGAACAGAATATAGCATTAAGAAATATTCTTACTAAAGAAAAATTGAAAAAATGGCAGAGAAAATAGTTTTTTAAATAAATTCATTCTTATGATAAAAACCATTATAATCATCACATTTATACTCTTAGCCTTATGGCTTACGGGCTGTTGGGGGTATAAAGCAAAACAAGACAAGAATAATAAAGCTAATGCTAATGTCGAGCCTAAATATAAATGGGGCATAGCGGTGAATGCCCCCATAGGTTATCCTATACGGTTTTATGCAGGAAGAGTAGGAGGAATGTCTATAACAGGTGAGCTTTACTCCAAAACGAGAGAGCCCGATTGGGGAAATGCTATGGGGTATGAAAGTCGTTCAATGGAAGAGTTACCCCAAAATGTAGATATGGTATGGCTTTCTTATAAAGAAGATTGTTTTTATAGGCTCAAAACCGCTATTGATTACGAAAAGATAGCAAAACTCTTCAAAAATGGCTATAAAAGAAGAGTACCTAATGGAGAAGTAAGACATACAACTTATAACACTATAGTAGCAGGTTTAGCTCCTGGGGGGGTAGTAGTTCTGTGGGTAGGTAGAGGTTATTTAAAAATAACTGAAATAGGAAGATATCAAGCTGATAAAATAGAACTTAGAGAACCTGAAGGATTAGACAATCACCAAAAACTTATATTTAGTAAAACGGATAGAGAAGAGGTTTTAAATAGTAACACTATCATTCCTGAGGATTTTCGTGAAGCAAACAAAAATAAACCCATTCCCTTTGGTCTATGGGATAGCTATCGGGACAATCAGTACCAATGGTATCCTACTTTTGAAATTCCTAATGGGAGAATAGGCGATGTAGATTATCAGTATTGGAATGGAGAAGCAGATACCTTTTTCTTCACAGACTTTATAGCCTTAGAGGAACAAAAAGAGGTTTTTGCTCCCAAAGAATTGTATCACAATATAAGAAAACTTCCATTGTTTAAGGAAATACGTTTTACTTATAAGGCTGAAGATGGCATAAAGTACGGAATGAAGATTGAGTTTGATTGGGAAGATATTTTAGCAACCTATAAAAAGGTATTTGGGGAACATCCTGAGGAAGTAAAAGCGCATTTGGATATTCGAATAAATCGCATCAATTCTTATCTTACAGTTCGTTTAGTGGGAGATAATGGGAAAGAGGCTTTTATAGAACCTAAATTAATTGACATAGGGGAAGCAAATCAAGAATATGCTCCTCCTTTTGATAACTAATAATATAGATAAAAAAAATGAAATACGCTTTTTAGTTCTATATTTGCAGAAAAACCTATTCTTATGATAAAAACCATTATAATCATCACGTTTATACTCATAGCCTTATGGCTTACGGGCTGTTGGGGGTATAAAGCAAAACAAGACAAGAATAATAAAGCTAATGCTAATGTCGAGCCTAAATATAAATGGGGCATAGCGGTGAATGCCCCCATAGGTTATCCTATACGGTTTTATGCAGGAAGAGTAGGAGGAATGTCTATAACAGGTGAGCTTTACTCCAAAACGAGAGAGCCCGATTGGGGAAATGCTATGGGGTATGAAAGTCGTTCAATGGAAGAGTTACCCCAAAATGTAGATATGGTATGGCTTTCTTATAAAGAAGATTGTTTTTATAGGCTCAAAACCGCTATTGATTACGAAAAGGTAGCAAAACTTTTTAGAGAAGGTTTTGATGAAAGAGTACCTAATGGAGAAGTAAGACATAAAACCTATGATACTATAGTAGTAGGTATTGCTCCTGGTGGTGTAGTAGTGCTGTGGGTGGGGTATGGTTATTTGCCTCTTACAGAAATAGGAAGATATCAAGCTGAGAAAATAGCGCTTAGAGAACCTGAGGGATTAGACAATCACCAAAAACTTATATTTAGTAAAAAGGATAGAGAAGAGGTTTTAAATAGTAACACTATCATTCCTGAGGATTTTCGTGAAGCAAACAAAAATAAACCCATTCCTTTTGGTCTATGGGATAGCTATCGGGACACTCAGTACCAATGGTATCCTACTTTTGAAGTTCCCGAAGGAAAAATGGGTGATGTAGGGTATCGTTATTGGAATGGAGAGGCAGGTACTACCTTGTATACTGATTTTAATTCGTATATGGGCAAACAAGATATTTTTTACTTAGAGGAAAGTATTCAAAAACGCCCTTTATTTAAGAATCTGTTATTTTACTACAAAACTCAAAATGGACAAAAATATTTGGCAGAACTAAGTTTTGATTGGGAAGCAGTAGTAGCTGCTTACAAAAAAGTTTTTGGAGAAGATGCTGATAAAGTAACGGCTCATTTGGATATTCGGATAAATCGCGAAAATACTTATCTTACAGTTCGTTTAGTGGGAGATAATGGGAAAGAGGCTTTTATAGAACCTAAATTAATTGACATAGGGGAAGCAAATCAAGAATATGCTCCTCCTTTTGATAACTAATAAATAGACAGAAAAAATGAGAACATACTTACCAAAAATAGGAATGCTACTCATAGTCATATTCCTAATCTCTTGTTCTATGTTCACCCCAAAAGACGACAATATGAAATGGACTGCCCAATATAACTTTATGGATTTGTATAAGAAAAAGAATGGACCTTATGATCCAGATGCCAATATTGAACTAAGCTTGATATTTTCTCCTATAGAAAATGTCATTATCTTAGGAGCCCAGAAAGATACACCTGAGTTTGACCCTACAGCAACAGAAAGGCAAGCGGTACTCTATATCTCTACGGATAGAGGGCAATCCTACAAGGAACTCATTCTTGAAGGGAATGATGTCTATGATATGGTAGCCTATACGAAAGATTATAGCATTATAAAGACTTATGGAGATAAAAATAAATATGTATATCTCCTTAATCATACAACTTTTCAGTTGAAAAAAATAGATATTTATCATAGAGAGGATGGAACTTATTATAGTGATTTTGATGGTCGATTTCTCAAATGTGAAAAGAATGAAATTCGTTTTTTAGCAGATGTATTAAGTAAAGAATCTGTAAAGTTGTATGAGATACCTAAAAAACTCACTGCTTATCAGTATTATCCTATTCATCAGAATGGAGATATCTTATATTACAATGGAATATTAGAACTTCGTACTTACAACGTAATTACAGGAGAAGACAAACTCTTTAATCAACTTAAACATAAATATAATTATTTCTTTCCTGAGAATTCGTCGAATTACAACACCCCTCTTTCCTTGCAAAATGAAAAAAATGAGAATGATGAGGAAACATATGAATTGATGATTTACGACCTCGAGGAAAACTTTGTCCATAAGATAACCAAAGAGAATCGTGAAAAGTACTATTACTATAAGGATTTTATTTGTGATTATACAAGACTTCACGTCCATTCTGAATTGCGTTTTTCTTTTGACAAAGGGAAAACGTGGAAAACCCACAAAATTCCTATGGCAGGGTTGTTAGTTTTCAATAAGAATGTAGGTTTCTTTGAGGATAAATACATTATCTTTGAGGGGATTCTCTTTCGTGGTGGAGGAGACGAGAGTGGCGGGCGCATAATGGTAGGGGAATTTCAGAAGTAAGTAGTTGTTCACACTTCAATATTGACAAAAAATCTTTCTGATAATATCATACGAAAGATAAACCCCATTCTTATTTGGGAGTGATGGAAATTGGAATAAAAAAATATTTGTTATTAATTGTCGGTTATCAATTATTTTGTACATTTGCACTCAAAAATAAAGCAAGTAACCAATGAAAATAAATGAATCATTGAATGTACATAACAGCTTACTACAACTCATTGGCAACACACCCTTATTGGAATTGCACAAAATTACCAAAAATCTTAAAGGTCGCTATTTTGCTAAGCTTGAGGCTTTTAACGCAGGTCATTCTGCCAAGGACAGAGTAGCCAAATATATCGTTGAAGATGCCGAACGCAAAGGACTTCTCAAACCAGGATATACTATTGTAGAAACCAGTTCGGGTAATACAGGCTACAGTCTGGCAATGATAAGTGCTCTAAGAGGCTACCGCTGTATCATTGCAATTAGTGATAAATCTTCTCACGACAAAGTCGAAATGCTACAAGCTTTAGGGGCTGAAGTGCATTTGTGTCCTTCAAATGTTGCTCCCGATGACCCTCGCTCTTACTACGAAGTAGCCAAACGCATCCACAACGAAACTCCTAATTCTATCTATATCAATCAGTATTTCAATCCACTAAACCCTGAGGCTCATTACCTTTCTACGGGTCGTGAAATATGGGAACAAACCCAAGGGGAAATCACTCACGTAGTAGTATGTAGTGGTACAGGAGGTACCATTTCGGGGATTGCGCGCTATCTCAAAGAACAAAATCCTAACGTACAAGTATTGGGGGTAGACGCCTATGGTTCAGCTATCAAAAAATACCACGACACTCGTCAGTTTGACCCTGCTGAAGTATATCCGTACAAAATAGAAGGAATGGGTAAAAACCTAATTCCTACCGCTACTAATTTTGATGTTATCGATGAGTTCATCAAAGTAACTGATAAAGATGCGGCGCTCACCGCTCGTGAATTGGCACGTACTGAAGGACTTTTTATGGGTTACACCAGTGGGGCTGCTATGCAAGCTGTAAAACAATATGCCGAGGCAGGTAAGTTTGAAGAAAACAGCATTGTAGTTGCCCTTCTCGCCGACCACGGTTCGCGCTATATGAACAAAATTTATAGTGACGATTGGATGAAAAAACAAGGATTTATTGACTAACAATTGACAATTATCAATTAATAAAATAAATAAAAAAGAAGAATGAAAGATTTATTTGAGCATATTTATGCAAATAAAGGAAGTATAGGGCGCTGGTCAGACCACGCCGAGGGGTATTATGTATTCCCTAAATTAGAAGGTGAATTAGGTCCTCATATGAAATTCCAAGGAAAAGAAATCCTCAACTGGAGTATCAACGATTATTTAGGACTTGCAAACCACCCCGAAGTGCGCAAAGTAGATGCCGAAGCAGCTGCCGAGTATGGTGCGGCTTACCCTATGGGAGCTCGTATGATGAGTGGGCATACTACAATGCACGAAGAACTCGAAAAACGTTTGGCTAAGTTTGTTCACAAAGAAGCCTCTTATTTGCTCAACTTTGGTTACCAAGGGATGGTTTCTATCATCGATGCTTTGGTTACCAAAAACGATGTGATTGTATATGATGTTGATGCACACGCTTGTATCATCGATGGGGTACGCTTGCACTTTGGCAAACGCTATACCTATCAGCACAACGATATGGAGAGCTTTGAGAAAAACTTAGAGCGTGCTGCCAAATTAGCTGAAACTACAGGAGGCGGTATCTTGGTGATTTCAGAAGGTGTTTTCGGGATGCGTGGCGAACAAGGCAAACTTAAAGAGATTGTAGCCCTTAAAAAGAAATATCCTTTCCGCCTTTTGGTAGACGATGCGCACGGTTTTGGTACCTTGGGTCCTCGTGGAGAAGGAACTGGTGTTCATCAAGGCGTACAAGATGAAATTGATGTCTATTTCTCTACTTTTGCCAAATCAATGGCTGGTATTGGGGCTTTCGTAGCTGGAAATGCCAAAGTAGTAGATTATCTTAAATATAACCTTCGCTCTCAAATGTTTGCTAAATCACTTCCAATGATTTATGTAAAAGGTGCTTTGAAACGTTTGGAAATGATGGAAACAATGCCTGAACTACAACAAAAGTTATGGGATAACGTAAATCGTTTGCAAAACGGACTTAAAGAGCGTGGATTCAATATCGGTAATACCAATACTTGCGTAACGCCTGTATTCTTGCACGGTAGTATTCCTGAAGCAATGGCGATGGTAAACGACCTACGCGAGCACTATGGTATTTTCCTTTCTATTGTAGTTTATCCAGTGATTCCAAAAGGAATGATACTCTTGCGCATTATTCCTACCGCTTCACATAGTAAAGAAGATATCGACCGTACTTTGGAAGCATTCTCAGCGATTCGTGAAAAACTCGAAACAGGCGTATATCGCGCTATGAATGCTGAGCTTACTAAAGAAATGGGAGATATGTAATTAATGGTTAATGATTAATGGTTAATGATTAATGGTTAATGATTAATGGTTAAT
>CAUQUO010000016.1:0-52263 GCA_963521335.1 uncultured Capnocytophaga sp. | reverse complement strand
ATTTTTAAGATTTTTTTAGATAAGGACAAGAAAAATATCATTAAGCTCCAAGATTTGAAAACAAAGAAGGAGTTCTTCCCAACGGAGGATTTTTATTCTCCAATTATTAGTATATAGGTTTTTTTCAGAAAAAGAATGAGTGATAAAAAAAGTATTTGTATTATTCAGTTTAGTGATAGTGCTTTCTGTAAAGGCTCAAATCACGGTGAGAGGTGTGGTTTCGATGAGAAATGAAGGTAGAAACTATTGAACTGTGGTATACCATTTGTGAAAGATCAATAGGCGAGGTAATTGTCAACTATATGATACGCCCAGAGGAAACTGATGAAATCCTTGCTGTGAAGTATCACCTAAATGGGGAAATCCTTGCTATTGACTGGGAAAGTTAATTTATAGAGTAGAAGTTTAACAAAGTAAATAATAGGAATTTATTTATTGAGCTGTCTAAATAATCTCATATATTTGTACTTTGAAAATGAATGTGTTATGGAATTATTTAAGGGACAAAGCCTCTTAGAGTTTACTGAACGCTTTAAAACAGACTTAGATTGCGAAGAATATCTAGCTTCTTTAAAGTGGGAAGATGGATATTGCTGTCGCAAATGTGGTCATAAAAAATACCAAGTTCGCAAAGATTTTTCACGCACTTGCAATATCTGTTCAGATACAGAAAGTCCTACAGCTGGGACACTATTTCATAGACTAAAATTTGGGTTACGTAAAGCATTTTTTATATGTTTTGAAATGACAACAACAACTAAAAAGTTATCAGCCTCACAAGTTGCTCGTCGTTATGATATTAGTCGACAGACTGCACATTATTTTATGCAAAAAGTCCGTGAAGCTATGAAATCCAGTAAGTTACAGAAAATGAATGATAAAAGAATTGTAGAACGTTCTCCCGTTTCCCAAAGTCAATTAGTATGTAGCTAAATAGACACCTCAAAAAATATTTAATTCACGAAGGATTTTCGTATGAATTTAAATTATAACTTATGAAAAAAATACATTTATTAATCGTGATTATTTTAACATTTTTAAGTTGTAAAGAAAGAATAAAAATGGAAAAAATAGCAAATTTATATAAAGAAGTTAAATATCATGAGCAAGCTATTAGTTATCAAGCAGAGTATTTTATAGGAGGTTGTAATTTTGAAATACTAATTAATGGCTTCCCTATTGAGAGATATTATGGATTGGGAAATGGTGTCTTAAGCGCAAGTGTCCCCATAAATACAGAAATTTTAAAGAGTGGTTTACAATCTTGGAAAATTAGAATTTTTCCTATACACATCAATGGAATTCCACAAAAAATGATAGAAGGAGGGGCAAGAGTCCAATTAAAAATACAAGCTATTCGTTTTAAAGATAATGGAGATATTGAAAAGATTTCTACACCTGTGATAGATTTCGAAGTTCCACTAAAAAAAGAAAAAGAAACAGGGAAAAATATATTTGTAGATATGGGAAAACCTTATGTAGAATATTGTGGAACATTTCAGGCTAATGTCCCATATCAATTAAAAGGATGGCAAGATGGAGAAAAATTTGATTTATCTGATAGCTTAAATCTAAAAAAAGAAGTTCTAAACAAGTTTAATGAACTTAGAAATATGATTATCAATAAAGAAGAAAATAAATTTGAAGAGAGTATTTTACATAAAGAAAAAGAAGTAGCTCAAGCTTTATTTATGACAGAAAAAGAAAGTAAGGATATTGCAAAATTTTATACAGCTGCATTTGATGGAACTCTACAGAATTTTAATATGACTTCAATTGATAATGAAGAGTTGGTTTATTATTGTGAAGATAGAGTAGTCACATTATTATTTACAGCAATGAAATGTCCTCGTTGTAAAGGAGAGCCTGTACTAGTAGGAAGATATGAAGAGGAAAATAGAAAAAAAGTAAGAATTTTCCCTATATATTTATATCGCCCAAAAGGTAAAAAAGAATTAGAAGTTATAAGATAAATGAAAGGCACTTACTACAAAACTCCCATAGACTTCAAGGCACTGATAGAGAAGCGCGACCCTGCCAAGACCACCTTAGAGACCTCAAAAATATCACTCAGCAACTTCTTTGGATTTTTCAAAGAGGGATTTAGAGGATGTAGTACGCTTAGAGAAAGACAAACGCGAATTGTTGCTGAGGGTAAAGGGACAAAGCCGTGACCCGCGTCTTCGGATGAATACCTTTGCGTGTCTTACTGACATTAATGCACGTGCAATGGAGACTTATAGGGTCATAAAAATATCGCACTATCATAGTGGTATGGAGTATTACAATTCCTTTGAGGGTATCCCGATGATGCGTACGCCTGCTGATTTTGATGAGAATGCTTTTCCGCACTCAGAGCAGCAACCAGCTATTGTAAAAGACAACAACGACCCTTTAGGAATGGGACGTGTACGCGTGCAATTCTTATGGCAGGCAAAACGCAATGAAATGACCCCTTGGATACGTGTAGTGCAACCCTATACAGGAGGTGGTAAAGGATTCTATTTTGTCCCTGAAATAGGTGAAGAGGTATTAGTGGATTTTGAAGGAGGTAATGCAGAACGTCCTTTCGTGCTAGGGGCACATTACAATGGTGAGGCGAAAAGTGGTTATAAAGCTGATGACAATAAAATAAAAGCTATTCATACCAAAAGTGGACATAAACTCATCTTTACCGAAGACGAAAGCATCTTGCTTACCGACAAGAATGGCAATGTAATTAAGTTGGATACTCAGGGCAAAAATATAGAAATTTCTGCGCCTGAGACAATTAATATTACGGCTAAAAACATCAACCTAAAAGCAAGTGACAGCATTGATTTAGAAGCCAGTGTAAATATCACCGAAACGGCTGGAAAGGCTAAGAAAACGGATGTTTGTGGAGATATGTTTGTATATGTGAATGGTGCTTTAACTGAGGTGATTGAGGGAGATTTGCATAGTGAAACAAAAAATGTGAGAACAGAAAACAGCACAGGAGGTATGGTCGTAAATTCTGAAGGTGCTATAGAAAACCACTCGCAGCAAAAAGTTCGTATAAATGGTGGTGAAAATACAAGAATGTCATAATTATGAGTAGAACAAGAATTGTAGGAGGAGTATATACTAAAATCACAGGAGGTGATTATAAGATGTATACAGAGGGTGATACTATTATCACAGCTACTGGTAAAAATGATTTTGCCAATGCTGAGAAGGTCATTATTGGGACTAATCCTGAGAAAATGGATTTTAGAGGAAAAGGAGGCACTCTTCTTATTACAAAAGTAGAGAGCGAACCTAAAGGAGATGGTAGAGAAAATTAGTGTGAAAACAAAAATAATAAGAGAAGAAGTTTTAATAATTATAGGAACAGAAAATAAGAAGAAAGAATTAATATTTCCCGCTATGGGGATAAGAAAATTACGTACTAAATTTGCTAAATATCCTTTTGTACGCTTTATTATATTTACTGGAAGTTATACAGAAGATCAATTATCAAAGATAGAACTTTCAGCTATTTATCATAATAAAAGAGTAGAATGTCAAAGGGGTCAATACTATTGATGATGTTATAAATATCATAAACTCAGGAGATATTAGTAATAAAAAAGATAAAAGTATCAGAAAGGTAAAAAGTATTTTTATATATTCTCATGGGTATGTATATGAAAAAAATAATGAACATGAAGGTGTGATAGCTTTTGATTATGACAATAAGATAAATGAACAAAAATTAGATAAATCTTCTTTTTCTAAAATTGATAATAATATTTTTTTAGATAATAACAGAACAGAATTGTATTCATATGCTTGTAGAACAGGAATTGGAGTTTCATCAACTATGGGAATAACTGACCCTAAGAAAAATAATAGCTTAGCTCAACATATGGCAAATATAGGAAAAATAACAGTTTTTGCATATATGAGAAAAACAGATTACAAAAATACTTGGGGAACAATAGCACATAGAAGAACATACGAATCTGATCATGATACTGGAGAAAATATATGGGAAAATTTTAAATCAGATTTATATGATATGCTACCAGATCCTGATGATATGAAAGAATTTTCTAAATATAGAGCACATCAAGAGATAATTGATGGAGCAGTATGGAATATTAATGGCGCTTACATTGATGTTAAACCAGGTACGACCCCAGATTCTGTTCCTGATACATTCTATAAATATACTCCAAAGAAATGAAAAATATAAAGAGAAGTTTTAAAATAGCTATACTATCTATTTTTGTAGGAAGTATACAAATGGTAATATTCCTTCCTGATGGTTCCTATTGTGATGACTTAAGTAGTGATGTCATTTCAGGGATATTTAGATTTATGCCAATTCAATTTATAATTATGTTTTTTAATAGTTATATTTTTAAGTCTTATGATAAATATACATCATTATTTGTTTTATTATTTCTTTGGCTTTATATCAATAAAATAGAATTTACAAATAGAGAAGCTTGTTGGTCAACTTTTTCAGAAAGAGAGATTGAAGAATACGTAATAGATCATTCAATTTTTCCTTGTTCTATATCTTTATTTCTTTTTTTTTGTATATATTGGATTATGAAAAAAAAGAATATGATTAACTTTTAAATAATAAAAATTAGAAACAGAAATATCAAACATATTCTCCTATCTCCCCCACCAAATGCCTTAGTTCAGGGTCGTTGGCGATACGTTCCTTTTCGCGTTCAATGATTTTAATGACATCTAATTTTATCTGGCGGTAATTGGCTTCTACTTGTTCTTTGGTGGTATCGTTGCCGTTGGCATCGGTGAAGGAGAGGATTTGAGGTATATATTCTTGGGTATCAGAATTTAATATAGACCGATATTTAGCGGAATACAGTTTTAGGATTAATCACTCACAAAATAAAGATACTATCTTTAACAAATTAATGAAAAGAGTTGTAGAGCATTCTCCCGTTTTCCAAAGTCAATTAGTATGTAGCTAAATAGACACCTCAATAAATATTTTAGAATAAAAAAGCATTACTTTGTTTTTTTATAGAAATATATTCGTATATTTGCGCCAATTTAATAAAACTAACTAATATTATTTAGATATGTCAAACGACATCCGCATTCGAAAGGGGTTGGACATACATTTGGAAGGCGAAGCTGATAAAACTACCCAGCAATTACCGCTTGCCTCTTTGTATGGTATAAAACCCATTGATTTTCAAGGTATTATTCCTAAGCTTTTATTACGTGAGGGGAATGAAGTGAAAGCAGGTGAAGCACTATTCTTTTCTAAAAGCGATGAGCGTGTATTGTTCCCTTCTCCAGTAAGTGGTACTATCAAGGAGATTGTACGCGGTGAAAGACGTAAGGTTTTGGAAATACGTATTGAGCCGAGCGCAGAACAAAGCTTCAAAGACTATGGGAAGAAAAATGTAAGTGAGATGCAGGGCGAAGATATAAAGTCTTATCTTTTGTCTTCAGGTTGCTGGCCATTTATTAAGCAACGTCCTTATGATGTGATTGCAAATCCTGACGGGAAGCCTAAAGCGATTTTTGTATCGGCTTGCAAGACACATCCACTCGCTCCTGATTATGACTATGTGCTTAAAGGTAAAGAGCAAGCTCTTCAAACGGCTCTTACCGCTTTGTCTAAACTTACAACAGGCAAAGTACACGTGTCAGTTTTTAAAGACAGCTCTCTGTCTCCTTTCCGCAACCTAAAAGACATAGTATTGCACAATGTTTCTGGTCCACACCCTGCAGGGAATGTGAGTACCCAAATTGCGCAAATTAGTCCTATCAACAAAGGAGAAGTGGTGTGGGTAGTTACGCCACAAGATTTGGTAGTGATAGGGGAACTTTTCTTAACAGGTAAACTTAATCTTACACGTACGGTAGCTCTTACAGGATCTTGTATTGACAAGCCTCACTATGTGACTACAATAGCTGGTGCACAAATCAGCAGTGTAGTAGGAAGCCAAGTGAAGGATGTGGCTAATACACGTATTATCAGTGGAGAAGTGCTAACAGGGCATAAGGTAGATGAAAAGGGATTTTTAGGTTTTTACGACGATCAAATTACAGCAATTCCTGAAGGAAACGACTATGATTTATTTGGTTGGGCAAAACCTATAGCTAACAAAGTATCGCTTACACGTTCGCTTACCTTCTCGTGGTTGAATCCTAAGAAAAAGTACGACCTTAACACCAACACCAATGGCGAACACCGCGCTTTTGTAGTAACAGGTATGTATGAAGAAGTTTTCCCGTTGGATATTTATCCTATGCAGTTGCTTAAAGCCTGCTTGTATAAGGATTTAGACGAATTGGAAAACTTAGGAGCTTACGAAGTAGCCCCTGAGGATTTTGCTCTTACAGAATTTGTATGTGTGTCTAAACAGCCACATCAACAAATCATCAGAGATGGACTTGATTTAATGATGGCAGAATTAGGCTAATAGTTTATAAATAAGAATTTTAACTTTTTAACGATGAGATATACAGAAGAACAATACAAAGCACAATTTGAAGAGACAGACCCAGTAGGGTGGGAGGCTATAGATGAGGCTTTATTGAAGGTTTATCCTGAGCAAGAGCCTCGCCATTATGGTCCTATCCTAAAATATATGTTGGGAGGTGAAGACCCGCTAGATGGTATCAGTATCTACGACAACCAAGAGCAAACTTTCCACCGTCATATAGTTTCTTACGGAATGAGTGAGTTGTATTATTCTCCTGAAAGTGCTGAAAATGAATTTAGTGGTTGGGGATTTGAGTTTACTTTTCGCATTGTGCCTTTTGAAGAGGATAAAGATGCGGAAGATGGAACCAAAAACGAACCTTCTTGGGCTATGAATGTAATGCAAAATTTAGCGCGTTATGTATTCGAAAGCAAAAAATGGTTTGAAGCCTATCACTTTATTCCAGCTAACGGACCTATACGTTTGGAATGCGACACCAAGTTAGTAGGGATAGCCTTTGCCCCTGACCCTCAGTTGGGCACTATTGAAACCCCTAATGGCGAAGTAGCTTTCTTACAAATGGTAGGGATTACACAAGAAGAATTGGATTGGCTCTATGAAGATCCTACTACTGATAGAGTAGAGGAGCTCATTAATAAGATGAGAGAAGACAATCCATTGCTCATCACCGATTTAAAAAGAGAAAAGTCTTATGTATAAGCACCCAAAATTATAAAAAACAGTTTTTTAATAATTGAAAAATGTCAAACTATTACAAGCCTTCAGGAAAATTTTCACCCATAGCTTTTGCATATCTTTTATTAGTATGTGCTATAGTAATGCCTATTTTAGGTACTATTTATGCATATGCTACGTGGTATATACCTATTATATATGTAAACTTTCTCATTACCTTTGGTTTTGGAGTTAGTATCTCTTTTGCAGTAAGCCTTTTAGTCATTAGACTAGGTAAAGTGCGCAACTATGGGCTTTCAGCACTTTTTGCTATTATTGCCTCATTGGTAGCTTATTACAGCCAATGGGTAGTATGGGTAGACTTAGTGCTAAACGCAGGAGAGGTTTACGGCAATAAGCAAATAGGCATATCGGTAAGTAATGTTCAATTTGAGCAACTGCTTTACTTAGCCACCCACCCAAGTGATCTTATTGATTTGATAATGCTTATCAATGAAGAAGGTACCTGGGGTATAAAGAGTATGACTGTAAGTGGTATTTTCCTTAGCATTATTTGGTTAATTGAGTTTGGAGCTATTATGTTCTTTGGTTTTATGGCTGCAGGTCGTTCAAAAGTACCTTTTAGCGAGGTTACCGAAGAATGGTTTAAAGAAGAAGAGTTACCCGCTTTTACTTATATAGACAACCCTAATAGCTTTAAGCAAGCTGCTGAACAAGGTAATTGGGAAGCATTAGCAGAAACTTTGCAGTTAGCAGATAGACAAGCAAGTCATAGTCTTTTTACGGCATACGTATCGGGGAATGATTATTATCTTTCTGTATATAATGTAAAGGCTAAAACAAATAGTAAAGGCAAAGTAGAGTTTGATACTGATGAGTTTATGAAATACTTACATATCAATAAAACTATTTATGATATGCTGAAAGCAAAAGCTTAAATTAAAGTGGCAAGACCTGCAACGAAACTAGATTTAGAGTTTTTAGCTAAAGAAAATTACCAAAAGTTACTTTCTTTGATAGAAACACTACCTGAGGGGCAGCGAGAAGACTCCTTCCCAGAAGGTACAATGAATAGAAATATTCGCGATATCATTGGACGGGTACAACCTCACTCGGCTCTTACTTAGTTTCGGCAACATCAAGTCATTATGATTGGGCTTTAAAACTAATTCGCAAATCAATAAAAAGAAATAATTAACTTATTCATTAAGAAGATGAGTTTAAAAAGTAAATTAAATACATTAAAAGAAAAGTATAAAGGAACCAAGATGGAGACAACTTTCAATGCGCTCCACACTTTCCTTTATACGCCTAATGAGGTAACTCACGGAGGTACCCATATTAAGGCTGCCGACGACCTAAAACGAACAATGAATATGGTGGTTTTAGCACTCATTCCTTGTTTGATTTTTGGTATTTTCAATACAGGTTACCAGCACGAAGTGGCTTTTGGACATTTAACGCATCCAGCAGAAGGCTTAGCTTTCTGTAGTGGTGATTTTTGGAGCTGGACAAACTTCTGTATTGGTTTTATAAAAGTAATTCCTTTAGTAGTAGTGTCGTATGTAGTAGGTTTAGGCATTGAGTTTATCTTTGCTACCATTCGCGGTCACGAAGTAGAAGAAGGATATTTAGTAACCGGTATGTTAGTACCCCTTATCGTTCCAATAGATATTCCACTTTGGATGCTTGCAGTAGCAGTAGCCTTTGGAGTAATCGTTGGTAAAGAGGTATTTGGGGGTACAGGGATGAATATCTTAAACCCAGCACTTACCATTCGCGCTTTCTTATTCTTTGCTTATCCTACTTCAATGACAGGGGATAAAGTATGGGTAACAGGCGTATTAGGTCGTTCAAAAGAAATCGCAGCAGGAGCAAACTTAGATGCGGTTTCAGGAGAAACTATCTTAGGAAACTTGGCACAAGGGCACTCAATTCACTACACCGATTCTGACCTACTTTTCGGGTTTATCCCAGGTTCAGTAGGTGAAACTTCTACAATTCTTATCCTCTTAGCAGGTTTATTCCTCATCTATACCAAAATCGCTTCTTGGCGTGTAATGGTGAGTATGTTTGTAGGAGCTTGGGTAATGGGATTAATTTTCAACGCTTTAGCACCAAGTATGGTAGGCACTTCATTCCACGCTATTTGGAGTATACCAGCTTATCAGCACTTGCTCATTGGAGGTTTAGCATTTGGAGCTGTATTTATGGCTACCGACCCAGTAACCGCAGCACAAACCAATACAGGTAAGTATATCTATGGTTTCTTAGCAGGTTTCATAGCTATTGCTATTCGTTGCTTCAACCCAGCTTATCCTGAAGGAGTGATGCTCGCTATCCTATTGATGAACGTACTAGCTCCTACTATCGACCACTTTGTAGTACAAGCTAATGTATCTCGTCGTAAAAAACGTTTAAAAACAGTTACTAAAACCGCATAAATTATGGCAGTAAAAACAGAAAGTAATTCGTATACAGTGATTTTCGCCATTATAATGGTGGTAATCGTAGGAGCTTTGCTCGCTGGTATTTCATCAGCATTGAGCAGCGATATCAGTAACAATAAAAAGTTAGAAAAGAAACAAAACATTCTCTACGCTATGGGAGTAAATCACAACCAAGGAGAGCTTGGAGGAGGTAAAGTAGAGTTTCTTTCTACCACTGATGCTGAAAAAGAGTTCCCTAACTATGTGAAAGAGCAATACCTTATCAAAGGAAATACCGCTGAGAAAGTAGAAGGAGCGAACGACCTTATCAACTTCAACGGTCATCGTGAAGGTTTGCCTCTTTATGTAGGTGAAAAAGATGGAACTACACTCTATATCATTCCCGTAAACGGACGTGGTTTATGGGATGCTATTTGGGGATATATAGCCGTAGATAAAGATCTTGTTGTACGTGGCGTTTTCTTCGACCATAAAGGAGAAACAGCTGGTTTAGGGGCTAATATCAAAGAACGTTTCTTTATGGACGACTTTATTGGGGAACACCTCTTAGATGCTACTGGTAACTTCCAAAGCATTCAAATTTCAAAAAGCAATGGCGACCCTGAAAACAAACGTAAAGAAGATGGTAAAGTAGACGCTATCGCTGGCTCAACCCTCACAGGAAATGGAGTACAAAATATGATACGCGATGGCTTAGAGCCTTATATATCCTATATTAAAAGTTTAAATAAATAAGACTATGGGACTATCAAAAAAAGATACAAAATTAGTAACCGACCCTCTATGGGATAACAACCCCGTAACGGTACAAGTGTTGGGTATCTGTTCTGCTTTGGCAATTACAGCCCAACTGAAAGCCGCTATCGTAATGAGCCTTTCCTTTACCTTTGTACTTGTAATGGGTAACGTAACCATTTCTTTGCTTAGAAATGTAATACCACCTAAAATCCGTATCATCGCTCAGCTAATTGTAGCAGCTGCTTTGGTAATCGTGGTGGACTTTGTGCTTAAAGCCTATGTGTACGACCTTAGCAAACAGCTATCGGTATATGTAGGGCTTATCATCACCAACTGTATTTTGATGGGACGTTTTGAGGCGTTCGCCTTGGGTAACCCTCCTGGAAAATCGTTCTTAGATGCTATTGGTAATGCAGGTGGTTATTCTATCGCTTTGCTTATCGTTGCATTCTTCCGTGAACTATTAGGTTCTGGTACTTTGCTTGGTTTCCAAGTATTAGGCGATCCTATCAAAAAAACAGGAGCTTATGCATTAGGCTATGAGAACAACGGTTTTATGTTGTTAGCACCTATGGCTTTGGTAACCTATGGTATAGTAGTGTGGGTACAACGCTCACGCAACAAAGCCTTGATAGAAGACAGTCATTAATCATTTAAAAAGAAAAGAAAATGTTAGAATATTTAACACTGATTTTTAAATCAATATTCGTTGAGAATATGATTTTCGCTACCTTCTTAGGTATGTGTTCGTACTTGGCTGTATCTAAAAAAGTATCTACTGCCATAGGCTTAGGAGCTGCCGTAGTGTTTGTACAAACCCTTACTGTACCTATGAACTGGCTACTTAATGAGTACATACTCAAAGAGGGTGCTTTGCGTTGGTTAGGTGAAGAGTACGCTAATTACGATTTGAGCTTCCTTACTTATATCTTGTTCATTGCTACGGTTGCCACAATGGTACAATTGGTAGAGATTATAGTAGAGAAATTCTCACCATCTTTGTATAACTCATTGGGTATCTTCTTACCTTTGATAGCGGTAAACTGTGCTATCTTAGGGGGGTCTCTCTTTATGCAATCACGTGCTGAAGTAATTCACTCATTCGGTCTTTCAGTAGCCTATGGAGTGAGTTCAGGATTGGGTTGGGCTATCGCTATCTTAGCATTGGCTGCTATTCGTGAGAAAATACGTTATTCACACGTGCCTGCACCTTTGCGCGGCTTAGGTATCACCTTCATCACCACAGGTCTTATGGCTATAGGCTTTATGAGCTTTGGCGGTATGCTTACAGGTGGTAGCAGCAAAAAAGAAGAAGCTAAAGAAGCTCCTAAACAAGAGACTACTATCCAACAAGAAGTTAAAACTGATAAATTAGCTCATAACACAAAAGATTTAAGCAATGATATTAGCAAGTGAAATATTAACAACTATTGCAGTAACGGTGATAGGATTATTAGTTATAATCCTCTTGTTGGTTGCTATTTTGCTTTACGTAAAACAGAAACTAACACCATCAGGACCTGTAAAAATTACTATCAATAACGATAAAGTAGTTGAAGTGCCTCTTGGAGGTTCACTGCTCTCTACTTTAGGTAACGAAAAGATTTTCTTGCCATCAGCTTGTGGTGGTAAAGGGTCTTGTTTACAATGTGAATGCCACGTGTATGAAGGTGGGGGAGAAGCGCTCCCTACCGAAACTCCTCACTTTACTAAAAAAGAATTGAAAGAAGGAGTGCGTTTGGCTTGCCAAGTGAAAGTAAAACAAGATATGAAAATTGGGGTGCCAGAACAAGTTTTTGGTATCAAGAAATGGCAAGCTACTGTAGTGCGTAACTACAACGTTGCCTCTTTCATCAAAGAGTTTGTAGTAGAAATCCCTGAGGATATGGATTATAAACCAGGGGGATACATCCAAATTGAAATCCCACCTTGTGAGGTAAAATACTCCGATATCGATATCACTGCACACCCTGTAGAACACCCAGGTGAACCCGATAAGTTCAAAATGGAATGGGATAAGTTCAAACTATGGCCATTGGTGATGAAAAACCCTGAACCTGCTGAACGTGCCTACTCTATGGCTTCTTACCCTGCTGAAGGTCGTGAGATTATGCTTAATGTACGTATCGCTACTCCACCATTCGACAAAGCTAAAGGTGGATGGATGGATGTAAACCCAGGGGTTGCTTCATCGTACATCTTCTCTCGCAAACCAGGTGATAAGGTAACCATCTCAGGACCTTATGGTGAATTCTTCATCAACGAGTCT
Organism: uncultured Capnocytophaga sp.; assembly: GCA_963521335.1. Lineage (GTDB taxonomy): Bacteria > Bacteroidota > Bacteroidia > Flavobacteriales > Flavobacteriaceae > Capnocytophaga. The sequence continues at coordinate 39,688 of CAUQUO010000016.1, read as the reverse complement.
AATGCCGAGATGTTGTACGTAGGTGGAGGGGCTGGTATGGCGCCTATGCGTTCTCACTTGTACCACCTATTCAAAACTTTGAAAACAGGACGTACCGTTACTTATTGGTACGGAGGTCGTTCAAAACGCGAGTTATTCTATGTAGAACACTTCCGTGAATTAGAGCGCGAATTTCCTAACTTCAAGTTCTTCATCGTACTTTCTGAACCACTACCAGAAGACAATTGGAAAGTGAAGAAAGATATCAATGATACCGAAGGTGATGGCTTCTTAGGTTTTGTTCACAATGCTGTGATTGAACAATATTTGAGCAAACACGAAGCCCCAGAAGATATAGAATTGTACTTCTGCGGTCCTCCAATGATGAACAAAGCTGTTCAAAAAATGGGTCAAGACTTTGGTATGCCCGATGAAAATATCCGTTTCGACGACTTTGGTGGTTAATAACTACCTACATTATACAAAAATCCGACTTAGTAATAGGTCGGATTTTTTTATGATATAGATAAGGTCTCTTTTCGTTCTTTTATAATTGTGGGGTGAGTGATAATCTCTAAACTCATAACTTTATCTGCCAGATTGATACCAACACTTAAAAGTCCTTTTCCTTCATTGATGTAATAATACCATATTTTTCGGTCAGTAAAAAGGTTTTCATCAATACAGAAAGGGTGTCCTAAGGTAGAGGCAACAAGATGACTATCATCTCCAAAACGGATAGGAATACACATTGTTTGTAAAATATGATTAGCTATTTCAGTAAGTTCTTTATGCAGTAAAATATCCTCAAAACTGATAGCAGAGAGAATATCACTATTTTCTTCCTTAAAACAGATAATATAATACCCCAAACAATCGGCTATACCTTCTACACCAGCATAATCAAAAGGGATAGTTTCAACAGAAGAGATAAAATTAGTAAGACTGAAATCTTCAATATTTATATTCATAAAATGAATTATTGTTTCCTATGAGAGGGCTTTTGAGTGCAAAAATAGGAATAATTGCTAGAATTAGAGAGATTTCCAAAAAATATTGTACCTTTGTCATTATTTTTTTAAATCATAGTGTTATGAAAAAGATATTTGTAATCCTTGTATGCGCCTTGGTGTCGTGTACTAATTCAGAAGAAGCAATAAAGGATTATCAGCAACAAAAAGAAGCCATAGGCTTACAATCAGTTGAAAAACAAAATGAACTCTTAGGGCAATCTCCTATGGCTTTTAAACAAAGTATGCAGGCAATAGCCCAACAATACACCGAAATACTCAAAAACTTGCCAGCAGATTTCGTAGCTAAAGAAGAGAAAGCTAACCGCTATCAACAGTTGGCTATAGTATCGGAATATCTGTTGAATCACCGTAAATATACTGAGGAAGAAGCTCCTGCTATCAAAGAGTTACAAGACTTATGTACCGCAGTAGATTTAGACAATGCTATTGATTTCAACGATTATCCCGAGTATCAAACTTTAGTACAGAATATTTTTAAATGGCGCATCTACTCTCGTAAAGTACAATATGAGTTTGATGACCCTTGGGGCAAAATATTAGCCGATTTCAAAGCACTTAAATCGGAAAATATCAAGCAAGCATTAGCCCCTTTGATTATTGAGGGCGTATCACCTACTTCGGCAACTGCCACTAATGAGGAAATCATTGCTTTAGTGAAACAATTAGTGAAAGATAACGACCTTTTAAATACCCTTTCAAAACATATTGATTTGGTAAATAAACTCAAAGCAGGACAACCTTTTCCCGCTCTTCCTACTCTTACTGATTTAAACGATAAAGAGGTAAAATATGAGCAGTTACCACTCAAAGGTAAATTGCTGTTCATAGACATCTGGGCTACTTATTGTCCTGATTGCCGTAAGGAGTTACCTGCCTTAGAAGCCTTACAAGAGGATTACAAAGCGGAACCTATTACCTTTGTAAGTATTTCGGTAGACCGCGATAAAGAAGCGTGGAAAACAATGGTAAAGGAGAAAAAACTCGGTGGCATTCATCTATATGCCTCTCCTGAAACAAAGGAATTATTCAAAGAATTATACGATTTGAGAAGCATCCCCCGTTATATGTTGATAGATGAAAAAGGAAATATCATCAATGCTAATCTACCAATGCCTTCTGATAAAAACTTAAAAGAATTAATAACTGCAATGTTAATAGTTCTTACAAATCCTAAAGCACAATAATAATCTCATTGTAATAAATAAAAAGGCTGTCTGATTTTTATGTCAGACAGCCTTCTTTATTTCATAAATATATCATTTAAAAAAAGCACTCTTCACTTTCTCTACATAGTCTAGCTTTTCCCAAGTGAAAAGTTCTACTTCTATCTTTTTTGTCTTATGATAAGGCGAAGAAAACACTTTGGTTACTACCTCAGGAGTTCGTCCCATATGCCCATAAGAAGCTGTTTCACTATAAATAGGATTGCGCAATTTCAGGCGTTGTTCTATATCATACGGGCGAAGCGGGAATATTTCTTGTATCTTCTTCGCTATTTCCCCATCAGTGAGGTCTACTTTAGCAGTGCCATAAGTGTTTACATACACTCCTGTAGGCTCAGCTACCCCTATGGCATAACTTACTTGCACCAATATCTCATCAGCTACTCCTGCAGCTACCAAGTTCTTGGCAATATGGCGCATAGCATATGCTGCACTACGGTCTACTTTGCTTGGGTCTTTCCCCGAGAAAGCTCCACCCCCGTGTGCTCCTTTACCTCCATAAGTATCTACTATAATCTTACGCCCTGTAAGCCCTGTATCGCCGTGAGGACCACCAATTACAAAAATACCTGTAGGATTGATATGATAAATAATCTTATCATCAAAATATGGAGCATATTGAGGATATCTTTTAATCACACGCGGTATCAGAATTTTTACTATATCTTCTTTGATTCTTTTTAGCATCTTGCTCTCTGTGTCAAAGTCGTCATGCTGAGTAGAAATCACAATAGTATTGATTCTCACTGGTTTATTGTCATCACTATATTCAAGAGTTACTTGGCTTTTTGCATCAGGACGCAAATAAGTAATTTCTTTGTTTTCACGCCGTAAGACCGCCAGTTCTCTCAATAATGCATGCGAGAGGTCTAAGGCAAGTGGCATATAGTTCTCAGTTTCATTCACCGCATAACCAAACATCATTCCTTGGTCGCCTGCTCCTTGCTCTTCAGGCTTACCGCGGTCTACTCCTTGATTGATATCAGGAGATTGCTCGTGAATAGCCGATAGCACACCGCAAGAGTTTGCCTCAAACATATATTCGCTCTTCGTATAGCCTATTTGTCTAATAACATTCCGCGCTATCTGCTGTACATCTATGTAGGTGTTTGATTTTACTTCACCCGCCAATACTACCTGACCTGTGGTTACCAAGGTCTCACACGCTACCTTAGAATGGGGGTCAAAAGCAAGAAAGTTGTCAATAAGTGCATCGCTGATTTGGTCAGCAATTTTGTCAGGGTGTCCTTCAGAAACGGACTCAGAGGTAAATAGATATCCCATTGATAATATATTATTTAGTAGAGTGTAATTTGTAGGGATATAACCTGTGAAGTACTCCTAAGAAGTAATAAAGGTATTACTGTTTTAGCATTTTTTGGGGAGTACCCCAAGAGGTTGCAATCAGTACAAATTTTTCCTCTTGTTATGATTTTCGGTGCAAAGGTATAAATAATTTGATAATTGACAAATTTGTTCCTCTTCAATTATCTATCGCCCATTATTAAAGTCCTATAACTACCCCTACACTAGGAATAAATCCAGTGCTGAAAATACTTCGATCTTTTTTGTATAGCACGTTGTAGCTCACTCCTATTTGCATATAAGCATTCCCCCCTAAGTGTTGCATATAGCCCGCTCCAAGGTATAAAGCATCTTCCTCAACATTATAACTCTTATTAGTGCTTTTACTCTTTTGCGAAACAAAATAATGCTGATAAGTACTGTTTAAATAAACTGTACGACCTATATAGTAAGACAACGCAGGTCCTACACCTACCGATAAATTGCGATAATACTCGGTGTGAAACAGCGAGCCATTCACTACTGCCGATAACTCCAAATCCTCCGTGATTTTATACCCCAATCGTGGAGATAATTCTACTACCCACCCATAAGTGTTGTAGTTCACCCCTATATTCCCTCCATAGGTCCAAGGATTAGTACGACTGTTTTGATAGGCAGGATCTAAAATATTAGGGCTTTGTGCTATAGCAAAATGACTGGCTACCAAAAATATAAATGCTAGTAATATTCGTTTCATATTCATATGATGATAATAATTTGTGGCGACAAAGATACAATATTTTTTTATATTGTATACATTTTTGCTAAAGATTATAGCAAAATGAAGTTATGATGCTTTCTTTCTATAAAAACATTACTTTTAAATAACAGATTTTACCTTCTGAATTTAGTTTGGCGATATCTTTACCTTTAAAAGCAAAGAAACTACCATCTTTTCGCTTCCCAGAGACAGCCCAGTGGGTTTCAAGCGTGTCTTCTCCTACTTTAGTTGTCTCCCAAAGGTGTCTTGTAGTTTTATTCCTATCAAAGAATGCTTTGTAAAATGAAATCACTGCAGCCTTTCCTTTCATTTCTGTACCGTCAGCACTCAGCATTGTTATGTCTTCAGAAAACAAAGCCATTAGCTTCTCAAAGTCTGAAGCTCTATTTCCCGCATAATCCGATAAATAAAAATACTCATCGAGAACCGTCCAACTCTTAGCTTCAAAAGGTAATTTATCAAATATCCTTTCCTCAGTACCAAGCCACATTACCGAGTTTGCCATATCTACAAATTTGAGCTCATCGGCACGGAGGTTGGCTAAGGCTTTTTGCCCCTCACAAGTGTTGCGGGCTTTGAGAAAATCGTCTTTGCTTTCATACCACAATTCACCCATAGCATCAAAGGTAAAAGGGAGGGTCTCTCGCTGGGTAGACGATTTTTCATCAGCAGGCTGAAACGGAAATGTTTTAGTATAATCCTTTATCAACAGGGCTTCTTTATAGTTTATTACTTTTTGAGAATGCGCTTCCCATAGTTTTATAAATTCTTCTGTGCTGAGTCCTTCTTTCTTGCGCACAAACATTATAATCTTAAACATATCAATATAAATTAAAAACAATTCATAAAAAATTTTGCCAAAGGCTATAGCTCAACAAGCTATTAAAACCTCTGGCAAAATCTATAGTATTCATTTGTTAATAGACAAATTTATTAATTCGCTAACTTCCCAATTTCCCAATTTCTCTTCACAAAGTCAGCAAGTTCTTTGCCTTTCAATAATCCTTGAGAAAGGCGTGCCAAATCAAAAGCTTGTTTGATAAGACCTTCTTTTTGAACTTCGTCTTTAGAGTGAAGGATTGCATCTGCCAAAGGAGAATTGTTGTTTACCACTACGTGATATACTTCAGGGAAACCTCCCATCGCAAACATTCCACCTCCTCCCGTAGCACTCATCTCTTTCATACGGCGCATAAACTCAGGCTGATTGATAACAAAGGGCGTGTCATTACTGTCCAAATCTTCTAGCTGTACCATATAGCCTTCTTTAGGAATTACCTTCTCAATTTCGGCTTTCAACGTGTTTTTCTCTTCGTCAGAAAGCTTGGCGATAATAGGTTCTTCTTTTTGTATCAATTTAGCTATTGGAGCCGCATCTACACGACTGAAAGTCAGTTTCTCATTATCTCCTTCTAGCTTTTGGATAAGGTGCGATACAATAGGGCTGTCAAGCAAAAGCACTTCATAACCTTTTTCTTTCGCCTCCTCAATCGCTGTGTATTGTTGCTCTTTGTTTTGAGCATAAAGCACTACCAATGTATCGTTCTTGTCAGTTTGCTTAGCTTTTATAGCTTCTTTTAGCTCTGCCAAAGTGTAATACTTCCCATCAGTAGTAGGATACAGCATAAAGTCAGCCGCCTTTTCATAAAACTTGTCATCGGTTAGCATACCGTATTCAAGCACTATTTTGATGTCATTCCACTTGCTCTGGAAATCTTCTCGATTGCTCGTAAAAAGCGATTTGAGCTTGTCCGCTACTTTACGCGTGATATACGACGAGATTTTCTTTACATTCCCATCTGCTTGCAGATACGAGCGCGATACGTTTAGCGGAATGTCAGGAGAGTCAATTACCCCTTTGAGCATCGTGAGAAACTCCGGTACAATACCCTCTACATTATCAGTTACAAATACCTGATTTTGATATAACTGTATACGGTCTTTCTGCAATTGCATATCGTTAGATAGCTTAGGGAAATACAATATACCTGTCAGGTTGAATGGGTAGTCCACATTCAAGTGAATGTAGAAAAGAGGTTCGTCAAACTGCATTGGGTAAAGTTCGTGATAAAACGCCTTATAATCCTCATCTTTCAAATCTGCTGGCTGTTTTGTCCACGCAGGAGTAGGGTTATTGATGATATTATCGACCGTTACATATTCCGTTTTATAGTCGTCAGGGGCATTTTCAGGACGAGGTAACGGCTCTTGTTTTGTGCCAAATTTAATAGGCACTGGCATAAACTTGTTGTACTTGCGCAACAACTCCTCAATGCGATGCTCTTCCAAAAACTCCAAAGAATCATCATTGAGATGCAATATAATCTCAGTACCGCGTTCACTGCGTTGGTCTGTTTCCTCTAAAGTAAACTCAGGACTACCATCACACACCCAGCGTACTGCAGGCGCATCAGTGTATGATTTGGTGATGATTTCCACTTGCTTGGCTACCATAAAAGCCGAGTAGAAACCTAAACCAAAATGACCAATGACCCCAGAGTCTTTAGCCGTATCTTTATACTTTTCCAAAAACTCTTCAGCCCCAGAAAAAGCAATTTGATTGATATACTTCTCTACTTCCTCACCTGTCATCCCAATCCCTTGATCGCAAATATGTAGCGTTTTCTGCTCTTTATCTACTTTCACTTCTATGATAGGGGAGCCATAAGCTACCTTCGCCTCACCTATATTAGTAAGGTGCTTGAGCTTTAATGTAGCATCTGTAGCGTTAGAGATGAGCTCACGCAAGAAAATCTCGTGGTCACTATACAAAAATTTTTTAATAAGTGGAAAGATGTTTTCCACAGAAACATTGATATTTCCTTTCATATGCGTTTAATTCTTTTTTACAGTCCTCTATATAGCCAAAAGAATACCAAAGTAATTGAGCGTGACAAAATGACAGATGGCTATACTTGCTTTAATGCAACCTTACAGCTAGCTTGGAGGAAGCTTGGAACTAACTTGGAGACAACTTGAAAAAATAATAAACACTGACAAAATGTCAGTAGCAAAAATGCTGTTTAAATATTGGTAATAAATAGTTTGTATAATATTCTGCAATTTTATCAATACTGAGAAACGCCAAAAAATCTCTAAAAACTGTCATTTTGTCAGTTTAAAAGACTTGGCACAACAATTGCCTTTCCCTTACTGAAATTGTTAATTATAAAATTGAAAATATATGAACTTTAATAACTTTACAATCAAAGCACAAGAAGCAGTACAAACTGCTCAGCAAATCGCCCAACAATACGGGCATCAGGAATTGCAAAACGAACACTTCTTTAAAGCTATAGAACAAGTAGATGAAAACGTATTGCCCTTCCTCTTTAAAAAATTAAATATCAACCGCGAACAGCTTGATAAACAGTTAGACGCGGCTCTGCAAAGCTTCCCTAAGGTAAGCGGTGGCGAAATGGGACTCTCTCGCGAAGCTAATACAATGCTCAACGAAGCTGTCAATATCGCCAAAAAATGGAACGACGAGTACATCTCTTTAGAACACCTTATTATAGCTATATTTAAGTCTAATAGCAAAATCGCTCAGGCTCTCAAAGACCAAGGCGTAAGCGAAAAAGAATTAGAAAAAGCTATTCAAGAATTGCGTAAAGGCGAACGTGTTACCTCTGCCTCTGCAGAAGAAACCTATAATTCGCTTAACAAATACGCCAAAAACTTAAACCAATTAGCCGATAGCGGAAAACTCGACCCCGTCATTGGTCGCGACGAAGAAATACGACGCGTATTGCAAATCCTTTCTCGCCGTACCAAAAATAACCCTATGCTCGTAGGAGAACCTGGGGTTGGTAAAACAGCTATCGCCGAAGGATTAGCAAGACGTATTGTACAAGGTGATGTGCCCGAAAACCTAAAAGACAAAGTCATTTACTCCCTCGATATGGGTGCCCTCATCGCAGGTGCCAAATACAAAGGTGAATTCGAAGAACGACTCAAATCAGTAGTTAAAGAAGTAACCTCTTCCGATGGGAATATCATTCTGTTTATCGACGAAATCCACACCTTAGTAGGTGCCGGAGGTGGTGAAGGCGCTATGGACGCTGCCAATATCCTTAAACCTGCCTTAGCTCGTGGTGAATTGCGCGCTATTGGGGCTACTACCCTCGATGAATACCAAAAGTATTTCGAAAAAGACAAAGCCCTTGAACGCCGTTTCCAAAAAGTAATGGTAGAGGAACCCGATACCGAAAGCGCTATTTCTATCTTGCGTGGTATTAAAGAAAAATACGAAACCCACCACAAAGTGCGTATCAAAGACGAAGCTATTATCGCAGCAGTAAACCTATCTGAACGCTATATCACCAACCGTTTTCTGCCCGATAAAGCAATCGACCTAATGGACGAAGCAGCCGCTAAACTCCGTATGGAAATCAATTCCAAACCCGAAGAATTAGACGTGCTCGACCGCAAAATAATGCAACTCGAAATTGAAATTGAGGCTATCAAACGCGAAAAAGACGAAGAAAAACTCAAAGAGCTAAATGTCGAGTTAGCTAACCTCAAAGAAGAACGCAATGCCCTTTTCGCTAAATGGCAAAGCGAAAAAACACTAATAGATGAGGTGCAAGCTACCAAAAAAGCTATTGAACATTACAAACTTGAATCCGAAAAAGCTGAACGAGAAGGTAATTATGGCAAAGTAGCCGAATTGCGCTATGGCAAAATAAAAGAAGCCGAAGATAAGTTGGTCGAATTACAAAAAAATCTCGACAGTAAATCAAATGAAAACTCCTTAGTAAAAGAAGAAGTAACTGCCGAAGATATCGCCGAAGTAGTAGCAAAATGGACTGGTATACCTGTAGCTAAAATGCTTCAAGGAGAACGCGAAAAACTCCTAAAACTCGAAACTGAATTGCACAAACGCGTCGTAGGACAAGAAGAAGCTATCGAAGCCGTTTCTGATGCTATTCGCCGTAGCCGCGCAGGATTGCAAGACCCTCGACGCCCTATTGGTTCTTTCTTGTTCTTAGGAACTACAGGGGTAGGTAAAACCGAACTCGCTAAAGCCTTAGCAGAATACCTTTTCGACGACGAAAATGCAATGACTCGTATCGATATGAGTGAATACCAAGAAAAACACGCCGTAAGCCGATTAGTAGGTGCGCCTCCAGGATACATCGGTTATGAAGAAGGTGGCCAACTCACCGAAGCCGTACGTCGCCGTCCTTACTCTGTCATCTTGTTAGACGAGATAGAAAAAGCTCACCCCGATACTTTCAATATCCTCTTGCAAGTGCTCGATGAAGGACGACTTACTGACAACAAAGGCCGTACTGCCGACTTCAAGAATACGATTATCATTATGACCTCTAATATGGGAAGTCATCTTATTCAAGAAGCCTTCGAAAAGTATGACACCGATACCGAGCGTGCTATCGAAACCGCTAAAGATGAAGTGCTACAATTGCTTAAGCAAACTGTACGCCCCGAGTTCTTAAACCGTATCGACGATATCATAATGTTTACACCGCTCAACGCCGATAATATCCGCAATATCGTCCGTTTGCAACTCAATGCAGTTATCAAAATGGTAGCCAAAGAAGGTATCCTTATCAATGCTACCGAACAGGCAATAGATTATTTAGCACAAAAAGGATTCGACCCTCAGTTTGGCGCTCGCCCAGTAAAACGTATCATCCAAAAAGAAGTGCTTAATAAACTTTCTAAAGAAATCTTAAGTGGCAGTATCCACAAAGAAACAACAATACTTTTAGACGCCTCTGATGATAAACTGGTATTTAAAAATTAGGGGTAAATAACTAAAAATGACAATTTGTCAGCTTTTACCCCTTTGGCACAATCATTGACTATTACTAATTACAAGCGTAAAGCTTACAAAATAATGTTGAACTTAAAAAACGATAATAAATTAATATGAGCAAGATTATAGGTATAGACTTAGGAACCACCAACTCGTGTGTTTCTGTAATGGAAGGTAGTGACCCCGTGGTTATTACTAATGCCGAAGGCAAACGTACTACTCCATCTGTAGTAGGATTTGTAGAAGGAGGCGAAATAAAAGTAGGTGACGCAGCCAAACGTCAGGCCGTTACCAACCCCCACAAAACAGTTTATTCTATCAAACGTTTTATGGGAAACAAATTCTCTGAACTTGAAAAAGAAATCGCTCGTGTACCCTATAAAGTAGTACGTGGCGACAACGATACCCCTCGCGTGGATATTGACACTCGCTTGTATACTCCACAAGAAATATCAGCTATGATTCTTCAAAAAATGAAGAAAACCGCTGAAGACTTCTTAGGACAACCTGTAAGCCGTGCCGTTATCACCGTGCCTGCTTACTTCAACGATGCACAACGCCAAGCTACAAAAGAAGCCGGCGAAATCGCAGGTTTGAAAGTAGAACGTATCATCAATGAACCTACAGCGGCCGCTTTGGCTTATGGTCTCGACAAAAACCACAACGACCATAAAATCGTAGTGTTCGACTTCGGAGGAGGTACCCACGATGTCTCTATCTTAGAGCTCGGTGACGGCGTATTCGAAGTACTCTCTACCGATGGTGATACTCACTTAGGAGGAGATGACGTTGATGAAAAAATCATCAACTGGCTCGCTGAAGAGTTCCAAGCTGAAGAACAAATGGACCTTCGCCGAGACCCAATGGCTTTGCAACGCCTTAAAGAAGCTGCCGAAAAAGCTAAGATTGAACTTTCATCATCTACTGAAACTGAAATCAACTTGCCTTATATCACAGCTACTGCTACAGGGCCTAAACACTTAGTGAGAAAATTAAGCCGTGCAAAATTCGAGCAACTTATCGACGACCTTATTGCTCGTACAATCGAGCCTTGTAAAAAAGCCCTCGAAAATGCAGGCCTCACTGTAAATGATATCAATGAAGTAATCCTTGTAGGAGGGTCTACTCGTATCCCAGCAGTACAAGAAGCTGTAGAGAAATTCTTTGGTAAAAAACCTAATAAGAGTGTAAACCCAGATGAAGTAGTAGCTATCGGTGCAGCTATTCAAGGAGGTGTACTCACTGGCGATGTAAACAATGTATTGCTCTTAGACGTTACCCCTCTTTCTTTAGGTATCGAAACTATGGGAGGAGTGATGACTAAACTTATAGAAGCTAATACCACAATCCCTACAAAAAAATCTCAAGTATTCTCAACAGCTGCCGATAATCAGCCTAGTGTGGAAATACACGTATTGCAAGGGGAAAGACCTATGGCCAACGATAATAATACTATCGGTCGTTTTCACTTAGACGGTATCCCACCTGCCCCACGCGGTGTACCACAAATTGAGGTTACTTTTGATATTGATGCCAATGGTATTATTAATGTATCAGCAACTGATAAAGGAACAGGCAAATCTCACGACATCCGTATCGAAGCTTCTTCAGGGCTTTCTAAAGAAGAAATAGAAAAAATGAAACGTGAGGCTGAAGCCAATGCCGAAGCTGATAAAAAAGCTAAGGAAAAAGCTGATAAACTCAACGAAGCTGATGCAATGATTTTCCAAACTGAAAAACAATTGAAAGAATATGGCGATAAAATCCCTTCTGATAAGAAAGGGGCTATAGAAACAGCTCTTGGAGAACTCAAAACAGCTTATGATAGCAAAAACCTTGATACTATTGAAACTGCTTTAAACAAAATCAACAATGCTTGGCAACAAGCCTCTGAGGATATGTATAAAGCACAACAACAAGGAGGTGCTACAGGACCTAACCCTAACACAGGAAATCCATTTGGTGATGCAAACCCTTTCCAAGGAGGTAATAATCCTTTCCAAGGAGGAAGTAATACCGATGGTGTACAGGATGTAGACTTTGAAGAAGTAAAATAGAGATTAGTTATTAACAACTAATAAATATTAAAAACCACTATAAACACTTAGTTTATAGTGGTTTTTCTATTTTTTAATTAATCAAAAATATTTGTTTTTCTCATTTTTTAATCATAATTTTGTACCATATTTGTATCGGGTCTTAATTTACTACAATGTGGTTCTTAAAACGCTTATGATTCTTAATAGTATAAAATGGGATTTAGTAAACTGAAAATACCAAAGGTTTGTGAACAATGTCAGAAACCATTTGAGGCAAAAACAATAACAACTCGTTTTTGCTCGCATTCATGTGCGGATAAAAATAGGAAAGAACAAAAAAAGCGAGAGCTAGAATTACAGAAAAAAGAAAAAGTTTTAGAAAAATATGCAGATAAGATTGCTATTCTGCAACATAGAGAATTAATTTCTGTAAGTGAGGCAGTTGTTTTATTTGGAATTTCAAAAAGTTCTATTCATAGATTGATTAAGCGAAATGTCATTTGTAGTGTGAATTTGGGAGAACGACTTACGAGAATAAATAAAACAGAATTAGAAAAACTTTTATCTCCAATTATTATAAATGAAAATGATAAACAAGAAAAATAACTTCCTAAAAAATATAAAAAAGAAGATTGTTATACGCTTTCGCAAGTGAGTGAAAAGTTTGCAGCAAATCCTTCGACAGTAAATAGCATCATAGAAAGATTTAATATTCCTAAGGAAAAAATAGGGAAATTTGTATATGTTCCAAAGGTTGAAATTGATAAAATATTTATTAGACAATGAAAGTAAAACCCACAAAATGTACAGTAAGACTTCGTAAGGCAGAATTTAAGAAAGAATGGTATGTTTACGTAGAGTCTTACCCTGTTTATGAAGCAAATGAAGAAACACCTAAAAGAGTCAGAGAATATCTCAATAGAAGTGTTAGTTCTGTAGTTTTTGACAAAACTCGCTCAGCAAAAACTGATGATAAAGGAAATGTTTCCTATAAACCCAAACGAGATGAAAATGGAGTAATCATTTGTAAAAGTGATTTAGATAAAGAGACAATGTTATTTGCGGATGCAATTCGTAGAAAATTACAAAAAGAATATGATGAGCAAATTTTATTAGGAGATAATCAACAATTAAAACAGAAAGAATTATTAGAAGAAAATTTTATTTCATATTGTGAAGAGCTATTGAAGAAAAAACATAAGAATAGTTCAGACTCCATTCGTGTAAATTGGAAAAGGGTAATAAGATTTCTAAAATTGTTTTCAGGAGAAGAAGTGAAAATTGCACAGATTGACATGAAATTTTCAGAGGATTTTAAAAATTTCTTATTATCTGCTCCTTGTGGGGGGAATAAGAAAGGAACTATATCTGTCAATACCTCTGCAACATATTTTTCTATTTTCAAAGCTATTTTAAAACAAGCTTTTATTGATGGATATTTTTTATCAGATTTATCAGGAAAAATAAAAGGTATTGCCGATAGAGAGTCAAGAAGAGAATATCTTTCAGAGGAAGAACTAAATATTTTGGCACAAACAGATTGTGATAATGATGTTTTGAAACGAGCTTCACTTTTCTCTGCTCTTACAGGATTAAGACATTCAGATATTCAAAAAATGAAATGGAAGGAAGTTATAGAAGATAATGATAAAATAGAACTCCACTTTACTCAGAAGAAAACTAAAGGAGTAGAATATAAACCCATTTCAAAACAGGCCTTAAAATTATGTGGAGAGAGAAGAAACTTAGAGGATTTAGTTTTTGAAAATTTACCTGATCCTTCTTGGATTTCTCGCCCTTTGAAAAAGTGGATTGCAAAAGCAGGTATTCACAAAAATATTACTTTTCATTGTTTTAGACACACATTTGCTACCTTACAATTAGCTAATGGTACAGATATTTACACGGTAAGCAAAATGTTGGGGCATACAAATGTAAATACAACACAAATCTATGCAAAAGTAATTGATGAAAATAAAATAAAAGCAGCAGAAGTTATTAAGTTGAATTTTTAATTGTAAAACTATTAATATGATACAAGAAAGATATTTAATTTGGGGATCAAGAGAATTAGCGATTATTATAGTTATGTTAATAGAGATAATAATACCTTTTATGATGAAATTTGAAGTTTATGAAACTAAAACGATTGTTACAATGATTATGATTACAATTATATTGTTAGTAATTTTTATTTATTGTAATCTTCAGTTACTTCTGATGGAAATTTCATACTTTATTAAAAATAAAATAAACTCTAAAAAAGTTATAAATATTAATACATTACTTTATAAAACAAAAGATACTATTCCAGCTAATATTATCCCTGCTAATACAGTTTTTCCTGATAGTATCCCTGTAAATACGGCTTCTTCAGATATAATTAATGATAATATAAATGATGTTAGCATAAGAAAAGCACAAAACAAAAAACGCAAATTTGATATTGCTAAAGAATATATAATAGAAACTTTTTCTCCATATTGTTCAAATGAAGAAGTTGAGAATATTTGTGCTGCTATAATAGATTATTCTAAAGGGGAGACTGATTTTTCAAAATATCCATCAGTAGAAATTAAGGGACTAAATAATCTTGATTTATATCATTTTGCTTGGAGTATTTGGAATCACTTTAGAGTTGGGAAACAAGATGTGATTGTCAAATTTTTGAAGGTAATTTTTAAGCAAAAATTATTAGATGTTGATGTGAAAACAATAAAAAGTCATTTGAGAGATGATGAAAACAAAGGATTAGTTAAAATCAAAGAAGATTTATCTAAACCTAATGAGTAAAAAAAATAATAAAAAAGAATATTTTTATTGTGTTTTCCTGTGATTCTCTTGTGATTTCTATGTTTTATGTGTTTTTGTGTGTTTTTCTTATCACAAATAAAACACTTATTAAGTTTGCGCCGTGATTTTAAAATATCAAAATTATGAACGCAAACGAAATTTCATTTGAAAATCTGCCTAAAGCAGTTGCTTTTCTATCTCATCAGATAGAAGAATTAAAAACTATTGTAAAAAATAAAGATACAATAGAGATCAATAACAAGAAAAATCCTATAAGTATAGATCAGGCCTGCACAATCATAAAAAAGGCTAAACCTACAGTTTATACTTTAGTCAGAAAGCGACAAATTCCACATTACAAAAATGGAAAAAAGCTCTATTTCTATGAAGATGAACTTTTGGATTGGATTGCTCAAGGGAAAAGAAAGACAATTCAAGAAATAAATGAAATAGCCCATAAAACTGAAAAAAGGTTCAAGTAATTTTAACGTAAAAATGTATTAAGATGGAAGAATTACTTATACCTTACATTCGTGTGGGCACTACTTATTACAAAATTATAGAACGTCCACAAATCTCTGGCGACAAAATCACTTCACTCGTTAAGTGGTCAAGGGAAACTATTATCCAAGATCATGGCAAGAAATATATCTATGATATACCGAAATATGATGGATTTTGCTGTATTCCCAACCATTTGAAATATCAAAAAACAATTAAAAACTTCTACAATATTTATAATGAAATCCCCTATCAGCCAAGCGTTTCAGAGGCTTCGATAAATGATATTCCATTTACCATTTCTTTTATGCAACATATTTTTGGGAATCAAGTAGACTTAGGTCTAGATTATCTGAAAATTTTACTGGAAAATCCTACTCAGATTCTTCCTGTTTTATGTTTGGTAAGCAAGGAAAGAGCTACAGGGAAAACCACTTTTCTAAAATGGATGAAAGAAATTTTTGGAAGAAATATGACTTACATCAAGGGAGATTCTTTTAATAGTCAATTTAATTCTGATTGGGCTTCAATGTTGATTATAGCCCTTGATGAAGTATTTTTTGACCGAAAAGAAATTACCGAACGGTTAAAATATCTTTCGACTACCAATAAAGACAAATTGGAAAACAAAGGAAAAGACAGAGAGGAAATTGACTTTTTTGGAAAATTTATTCTTTGCTCTAATAATGAAGAAAATTTCATACAAATTGATGAGAATGAAATTCGTTTTTGGGTATTAAAAATCAATCCTATAAGGCTTGAAAATACTGAGTTTCTTCAAAATCTAATTACAGAAATTCCTTTGTTTTTAAGTTTTTTAATCCATCGGAAATTTTATTCAGAAAAGAAAAGCAGAATGTGGTTTGCTCCCGAAGAAATAAAAACTAAAGCACTTCAAAAACTTATTCTCAAAAATTCAAATAAGTTGGAATGTAAGATGATGGAGCTTCTTTATGAGTTTTTTGAATCAAATGAGGAAACAGAAATAGAAGTTGTTCCTCAGGATATTTTGAATATGCTCAATAGAATGTTCCGTCAGTTACATTATTCTCGAAATGATGTGAGAAATGTACTGAAAGAAAAATGGAATTTGGAACCCCAAAAAAATGGATTAACCTACACCCGTTATGATATTGACTATTCAGGAAATTTTTATCAGAACAATTCTGTGGGAAGGTACTTCAAAATTTCCAAAAATTTTATTCTTGAAAAATACGTTGATTTGTTGAATTAAATCTCAAGCCATTGAAAACTAATTAAATTTTTATTCAACGAAGTACTCAACAAATTTTAAAACATTGAATTTTGTTGAGCTATTGTTGAATAATCATAAACTTATTTTGTTGAATTGTTGAGTTTTTGTTGAGTGTATAAAGCACACTTGATGAGATGGTTACATTCTTTATTCAACAATTCAACGAAAAAACAAATATATTAAACTCAGATAATAACATATGAATTGTAAGCAAGCAAATACTCAGATATCTATTAGAAATGTTTTAGAAAGTTTTTCTCTTTTCCCAAGCAAAGATAATTCTAAGACAGCATTTTATTTTGCTTTTGATAGAGAAGAAAAAACACCCAGTCTCTTTGTCAATTTTGTAAAGAATATTGCTTTTGACTTCAGAACGGGAAAGAAATACGATGTAATCTCATTGGTTCAGGGTATCAAACAATGTTCTGTATCTCAAGCCTTAGAATATTTGTCTCAATTTAATTTTTCTTTTAAGGAGCAAATGTACAATATAACTAGGGATGGAAGTAAATATGAAATATTATCTATTTCAGAGGTTAAACACTACGCCTTAATTCAATATTTAAAAGAAAGAAGAATTGAAAATAACATTCACTTGCTTAAAGAAATCCATTATAAAATATCTAATAAAAAATATTTTGGAATTGGTTTCAAAAATGATGCTAATGGTTATGAAGTAAGGAATAAATATTCAAAAATTTGTATTGGGAGAAAAGACATTACTACAATAAAAAATAAATCAAACAATCTTCGGATTTTCGAAGGATTTATGGATTATCTTTCTTTTAAACAAATGGAAAAAGCTCTCAAAAAAGCACTATCAGATTATGTGATTTTGAATTCTGTTACAATGATTTTTAAACTTGAAAAAATCATTAAAAGTTATGAGAAAATAGAATTATATTTTGATAATGATGAGGCAGGAAATAGGGCAACAAATGAAGTTAAACGATTAAATCATTATGTTGAAGATAATAGAATATTATATCAAAACTACAAAGATTTAAATGATTTTATAATGGGCAAAATCTCTTTGCTACGATATTAGTGCAAAAAGTACCCATTGTTTACAAAAAGCGAGGGTGGCTTAATGTAAAATGGGACTTTTTGGTTTTTTCCTATCGTCAAAAACATTCTAAAAACGCTAATAAATAAAAGAATGGAACAAGATTTTTTAACGAATTTCATAACAAAGATTCAACAAGAGCAAGAACAAAAAGATGCAGAAGAAAAAAGGAAAAATCATTTCAGAACTATTGGTAAAAAAGGTGGTTTAGCCAAGAAAAAATCTGCTCTTTTTTCTAAAACAATTTCTGCAAAACTCACTGAAAAAGAATTTGAAATTCTCAGAATAAAAGCAGAAAAACTAAACCTCAAAATCTCTAAATATGTTCGATTAGTTTTAACGGAAAAAGAATTGAAAGTCAATGAATTTAAAACCGATGAAGTGCTTTTATCTTATGGGAATAACTTTAATAGAATTAAGAATCTATTGCGAAATCGTGAGTTTTCAAGTTTAGAGAATAAGGCTGAGGTTATGAGAGAGATAGAAGGAGTTACTAAATTGATTTACAATTATTTATACCAAAATAGAGTACGAGATGAATAATTCTGCAACAACAAGACGAATTTCCAAAATCGCTTTACAATACAATGGAAATGATAAAGGCACAGCTGAAATGGTATATTCCAGCAATTTGTTATCCGATACTGCTGAAAATCAATTCCAAGAGATGAAATCGGTAGCAGATCGAAATAAGAATGTAAAGAATTGGGCTTTAACGGGGTATATTTCTCCCGAGAGAAGTGAAGAAAATGAAATCTCTAATGAAGTTTTGGTAGATATTACCCTGAAAGCTCTACAAAAAGTTGGTGTTACAAAAGACAATCAAATTCGACTAGATATTCATAATTCTACAAAACACAAACATATTCATTTTATAGTCAATAGAGTAAATACACATGGAGACAACACAATAAAAGCTCATAAAATAGGAGAATTATTCGGGCAAGCTGTAAGGGAGATTTGTAAGAATATGAATCTTAAAACAGATGTAGAAATCAGCAAAGAAAAGAAAGAGAAAATGCTTGAAAATCTACAAAAATCTCTGGGAAAAGCCTCTAATTTTGATGAATTGATTAGTGAAATGGATAAATTGGGTTACAAAGTAATACTGTCAGAAAATGTAAAAGTAGGCGTTTCAGGAATGCGGATTGTAAAACTTTCTGATATTAATACAGAAACAAAAAGGGAATATTTAGCAGGATACAAACTCTCTGAAATTACTAATAAACTTAAAATGAAAGAAATTAAAAAGATTTTGGAGCTAAATAGTTCAATTCTAAAAAGAGAAAAAGAAGAAATAAACAGACCAAGAAGAAGGTTTTAAACTAAATGTAAAATTTGAAGAACATGAATGCAGAAAAACAAGAAATAGATAATGGTTTAGATTTACTAAACAAAGTCATAAAGAGCAATGAGGATAACATAGAAAAACTAACAGATGTAGTTTTTGTTTATCAAGATATTTTAGATTTAGTAGGTGAGTTTGAAAGCTCAGCTAGTTCACTAAATCATAGAATAAATAATATTGAAACTTCATTTAAAGACATTTCTAAACAAATTGAAAGCACAACAAAATTTATTCCTAAGAGTATTAAAACAGATTTATCTGAAAATACACTTTCAAGATTAGAACATTTCGAGAAGAAATCTAAGTCATTAAAATACTTATTGATAGGTAGTTTTAGTTGTTTGGGAATAGCAATTATTGTAATGTGTTTATCTTTTTTATCTTTCTAAGCAATGGTACGATACAAGTATAAAGACCAAAGAAGAAATTAGAAGCCAAATTTTTAAAGAAATGAGAGCAGAAGGCAAAGAGTTTTATGATATAGAAGTATTTAATCGATTGAAAATGAATACAGAAATCATTAATAAATGGATTGAGAGAAATCCAAAACAAGGAAATAATTTTTTAAAATTTAAGGAAGGGTATGAAGCGAAGTAAAAAAATCGTATATTTGCCCCATCTAACAATAGAGAATTATTATGTATTTCAATGAAGATTCACGAGTAAAAATTCCAGCCCTTTTGCACTTAGCAAGGCTTGATTATGAATATATTCCACGAAATCAGCATTCTAATCGTATTGAGAAAAATAATGTTTTCCCGATAATATTCAAAGAAGGAATTAAAAATATTAATCCCAATATATCTGATGATGGGGTGAATAAACTTTTGGAAGAGATTAGCGCATCCTTAGAATTTGACGATTTGGGAAGAGATTTTTATCAGCGTTTGACTTCTTCAAGTGGAATTAAACTAATTGATTTTGAAAATTTTGAAAAAAACTTATTCCATTTTACTACTGAATTAGTTTATAAAAGTGGAGAAGAGGAATTTCGTCCAGATATTACAATCTTAATTAATGGAATGCCTTTGGCTTTTGTAGAGGTTAAGAAACCCAATAACCGAGAAGGAATTATAGCTGAACGCAATCGAATGAATCGTCGTTTTGGGGCAAAACATTTTAAAACTTTTGCCAACATTACACAATTGATGATTTTTTCTAATAATATGGAATATGAAGATGGTGTAACAGAGCCTATTATGGGGGTATTTTACAGTACTTCGGCATATGGAAATCTTCATTTCAATTATTTCCGTGAAGAAGAAATATTAGATTTGACGCATATTTTAAAACCTGAAAATGAAGAGTTTGAGAATTTTCTACTAAAGGATAATAATATTGCTGAAATCAAATATTCTCCTGAATTTATCAAGAATAAGGACTATAATTCACCTACACATCGGGTTCTCACTTCGCTATTTCATAAGAAAAGATTGGCTTTTTTGCTCAAATATGGAATAGCTTATGTGCGTGAGGAAAACAAAGACACAGCACAGCAAGAATGGCAAAAGCACATAATGCGTTATCCACAGATTTTTGCAACATTTGCTATTGAAAAAAAACTTAATGAAGGTATTAAGAAGGGAATAATTTGGCATACACAAGGCTCTGGGAAAACAGCCTTGGCATATTATAATGTACAATTTCTGACGGATTATTTTCAGAAAAGGGGTATTATTCCTAAATTTTATTTCGTGGTGGATAGATTAGATTTAGCTGATCAAGCGCAGTCGGAATTTGCTAAACGAGGACTAGAAGTGAAACGAGTAAATTCTCGCCAAGATTTTGTGGGAAATATGAAATCTACAAGTGTGGTAATGGGTAGTTCTGGAGGAGCTGAAATTTCGGTAGTTAATATTCAAAAATTTAGTGAAGATAGCGTTTCAGAAGAAAAAGCAGATTATGATGTAAATATCCAGCGCATTTATTTTGTAGATGAAGCACATAGGAGTTTTAATCCTAAAGGAGATTATTTTCTAAATCTTTTAAAATCAGATAAAAACGCTATAAAAATAGCTCTTACAGGGACACCTTTGCTGAAAGAGGTAGCTAAAAACTATGATTCCAAGACGCTTTTTGGAGATTATATACATAAATATTACTATAATAAATCCATTGCTGATGGCTATACACTTCGTCTTATTCGCGAAGAAATAAATACCGAGTACAAGATGAAGATGCAGGAGGTAATGGAACAAATTTCGGTAAAAACAGGCGAGATTTCTAAAAGTAAAATTTTCGCTCATGAAAAATTTACAGCTCCAATGTTGGATTATATTGTAAATGATTTGACAGAATTCAGACAAAGAAACGCAGATGAATCTCTCGGAGCAATGGTGGTGTGTGACACTTCGGAACAAGCCAAAGAATTATATAAACAGTTTAAAGAAAAATATGCCAAAGAAAATTCTGAGGAAGAGGGTAGTAAACTATATGGAAAAGCGAGATTTATCCCTACAAAAGCATCACTTATCCTGCATGATGTAAATGATAAAGTTACACGGGAAAGCGAAATCAAAGATTTTAAAATTGGGAAAATCGACATTTTATTTGTTTATAATATGTTGCTCACGGGCTTTGATGCTAAAAGATTGAAAAAACTTTATTTGGCTCGTGTGGTAAAAGACCACAATCTGTTACAAACTCTCACAAGGGTAAATCGTCCGTATAAAAATTATAGATATGGATTTGTTGTAGATTTTGCAGATATATCGGCTCAATTTGAAAAAGCAAATTATAATTATTTAGAGGAATTGAAGGCAGAGCTGGGCGATGAAATGGAACATTATTCTGATCTTTTCAAAACTAGAGCGGAAATAGAAAATGAAATAGCCGAAATCAAAGAAATTCTCTTCCATTACGATGCAACAAATAGAGAAAATTTCAGTAATCAAATTACTGAAATCAATGATAAAAAGCGTCTTTCGGAACTTTTAAAACAGCTTATCAATGCCAAGGAACTTCGAAATATTATTCGTTTGCAAGGTGAAGAAGATTTGCTGAAAAAAGCAGATTTTTCTCTTTGGCATGATTTTCTAAAAATAGTTTCAGCTCGAATGGAGATGTTGAAATATACCGAAAGTATCAACGAAGGTGAAACCATTTCTAATTTGTTAAATGTAGCGCTTGAAGATATTTATTTTCAGTTTGTAAAAATATCCGAAAGCGAACTAAAAATAGCTGATGAATTGCAACAAAAACTCCGCAGAACACGAGAGGAAATGCAACTGAATTTTGACCCAAAAGACCCACAATTTGTGTCGCTTAAGGAGGAATTAGAACGCATTTTTAGAAGTAAAAACTTAAATGAAACTACACAGGAAGGAATGCAGGAGCATATCAGGATTTTAGACAAAATCTATGATGAAGTAAAAGAAATAAACCGAAAAAATGTTCTTCTGAAAGAGAAATATAAAAACGATGAGCGCTATGTTCGTGTGCATAAAGAATTGAAAAACAATCAATTTAAAGATAAAAAAGAAAGTCAAATCTATGAAGCCCTTTTAGCAACAAAAGAAAATGTAGATGATATTGTTCTTAGAAATAGCCAAATTATTAAGAATGAAGGTTTCTTTGCCCAAGATATTATGCAAAAAATCATTATCCATTTTATGGATACTTATAAATTGATAAAAGAAGAAGATGAAAAAGCTTATGAGGGAGTGCAGAACATTAGCAATCTTATCATATCAGAATATAAACAAGGGTGGCAATCATGGAGATAATATAAATAAAAGATGACAGATATAAAATATATTACCGAAACTAAAAAACTAATAGACGACTTAAAGAGCGTTTGTGCCAATTATGGCTTAGGGAATGATGGGAATGAGTTTAAAATCATTTCACAAGTATTTTTGTATAAATATTTGAATGATAAATTTTCGTATGAAGTAAAAAAAGTAAATCCAGAACTTGCCTCTGCCGAAAATTTTCAGACAGCATATGAGCAAATGCCAGATTCGAAAAGACAGTTTTTGTTGGCTCGTGTGGGCAATAAAGCACCACATCTGAAACCAAATCAGCTTCTTTCTCATCTGTATAACAATCAGAATCAGAATAATTTTGCTGAAATTTATTTTGATGGAACGCTTCGTAATATCAGTTAAGAGAATATTAGTTTGTATTCTATCACATCGGCTTCTGGGGCAAAGGATAAAATGTTTGATGATTTAAGTCAATTCATAACCGATGCTTCCCAAAGGGATAATTTCTGTAAAGCATTAGTTAATAAGCTGGTGAATTTCAGTTTTGAAAAAATGTTTTCAGAGAAATACGACTTTTTTGCTACCATTTTTGAGTATCTTATCAAAGATTATAACTCTGATAGTGGTGGAAAATATGCAGAATATTATACACCCCACGCAGTGGCTCGTATTATGGCTTCTATTTTAATGGGAGAAGCACAAGATGTGAAGGATGTAAAAGTATATGACCCCTCGGCAGGTTCAGGTACTTTATTGATGAATATAGCTCACGCTATTGGCGAACAAAATTGTACAATTTATTCTGAAGATATTTCGCAAAAGTCTAGTAATATGCTTAGGCTTAATCTGATACTCAATAATTTATCCTATTCTATTCCGAATATTGTAAAAGGGAATACTATTTTAGAGCCTTCCTATCTCAATCAGAAGTTTGACTATATTGTATCCAATCCACCATTTAAACTAGATTTTTTGGATTATAGAGATAATTTGGATAAAGACAGTAACCGAGAGCGATTTTTTGCAGGAATTCCTAACATTCCAAAGAAAGATAAAGATAAGATGGCTATTTACTTGCTTTTTATTCAGCATATTATGTATTCATTGAACGAAAAAGGCAAGGCAGCAATCGTAGTACCTACGGGTTTTATCACAGCTCAAAGCGGTATAGAGAAAAAAATCCGTGAAGCGCTTATTGATAGAGGTTGGCTTAGAGGTGTTATAAGTATGCCTAGCAATATTTTTGCTACTACAGGTACCAATGTTTCTGTTTTGGTTTTAGACAAAAATACTAGAAGTGAAAAAATAATTCTGATGGACGCTTCCAAATTAGGAGAAACAGTAAAAGAAGGTAAAAACCAACGGACTGTACTTTCAACCGAAGAAGAACAAAAAATCATAGATACTTTTAATAAAAAACAAGCGGTAGAAGATTTTTCGGTAGTGGTTTCGGCGGAAGAAATTAAAGCTAAAAACTATAGTTTTTCGGCAGGGCAATATTTTGAAATCAAGATAGAGTATGTGGAAATTTCCGCTGAAGAATTTACTGAAAAAATGAATAATTTTGAAACTACTCTGACAAATCTTTTTGAGCAAAGTAATCAGTTAGACAAAGAAATTTTAGAGAATTTTAAAAAGTTGAAGTTTAATAATTGATTGAAAAATGAATAATTATTTTAAACTAGAGGATGTTGCAGATGTTAAATTAAGTAATGTTGATAAAAAAGTTAAAACTGGAGAGAAAGAAATCCGCTTATGTAATTATACAGATGTGTATAAGAATACATATATAGATAAAAATAGAGCGGTGAATTTTATGATAGCCTCTTGTAATGAAAAGGAATTTGAAAAGTTTTTATTGAAAAAGGGACAGGTTTCGATTACAAAAGATAGTGAAAAAGCAAATGATATTGGTGTATCTACCTATATAGAAGAAGATTTTCAAGATGTTGTTTTGGGGTATCATTTAGCATTAATAACTCCATATAAGGAAAAACTTGATGGAAAGTATTTAAATTATTGGTTCAATACATCTCAAGCAAAAAGATATTTTGAGAATAATGTAGGAGGGAGTGGGCAACGGTTTACTTTACCTTTAGATGTTATTTTATCTACTCCTTTGTGTCTTCCTAATATAGAAAATCAGAAAAAAATTTCTTCTATACTTTTTTCATTAGATAAAAAAATCCAGCTTCTGCATCAAATAAATGATAATTTAGCGGAGTTAAGCCCAAACAATAAAAAGACCCTTTTAGGGTCTTTTTGTTTATTCTACTGATATCTGTCCATTCATTAGCATAGGTAATAGCCAATCTCGGAGGGATTGGAGGTGCTGAATTTGTTTTTGTACATTTTTCATTTGTTCAAACAAACTATGAATTATTGTATTAAATTTTAACAAAACATTTTGGGGAGGAAGAGAAATTCTCATCTCAGTAAGTACTGATTGAGAAATATTTTTCATGATAGTTCCCGCTGATTGGTTCTTTAATACTTCTTCGATATTCTTTAAGTAGTAGAAAATCAAATTTTTAAAAATCAAGTCATTAACTTCTGACGCAATAATAAATCCAGAATATACCGTTTTTGCTTCAAGTACAGAAACTAATCGTGTAGCACCTGGAACACCACTTCTTGTGATTAGGATCATTTTATCATTAACAAGAAAATTTGTTGATCTATCATTCTCTAAAAATATTTCATCTAAATCTGTTTGGTTGATAAATATTGTTGATGATGAGATATTTCTAACATTAATGATTTTAACTTTTTCACTTCCACTAGAAGTTTTTTCGTAGTTAATACCATTTTTAAATTGAGCTACATCCCCCAACTTCTTCACTTCCCACCCCTCTGGAATTTCTCTCTTCAAAACCTCGTTATAAACCATTTTTCCGCCACTGGTTTTGTAAGGTTTTCCGTTTTCATCTGGGAAATCAAACTGCACAAACCAATAATCATAAATAGTTTTAGCTAACTCCGCTAAATTATCATTTATTTGATGTAGAACTTCTATTTTATCGTCAATATCTGAGAGAATTTTAGCAATTTTTTGCTGGGTTTCAAGGAGGGGGAGATTGATTTCTAAATCTTGAATTACTTTTTGTGATAGATTATCTCTTGCAGAACCACTACTAATTTGTACTAAATAATCATAAATACTATCTAATTTGTATTTTAGAAAAATATTATTTACATTTTCACTAGGTAAGATAGCACAAACAGCCTGATTGGTACAAGCATTAATATTCAAAATACTTGTTTTTCCAGCTGTAGCTCCATACATTGCAACTAAAATAGTATCCTTTGGAAAAATTTTAGTGTTAGATTTTTCAAATCCCTCTTTTGTAATAAATTTTTCAGCAAAGTTTATTTTATATTGTCCAACTTCACCACTATTTATCCAAGGTATATCACCATTTTCATAATATTCTTTATTTGAACTCAAAGGAGTAGCTCCTGATGAAGTATTTACTAAATCTCCTAATCTTATTTTCTCCATCATCAATTAATTAAATAGGTTGATATAATCTTCAAAAGCATATAGTTTGCCACGAGAAGCTCCAGTAATTTCTCTAAGAATTTCTAATTTTTCTAATTCTGTAATGAGACTATACGCCGTGCGAAGGGTTTTTCCTGTGATTTCTTCTACTTTTGGAGCATCTATGATTGGGTTATGATAAAGATATTCTAGTACTTTACTTGCATCTTTACTCTTAGAGCCTAATTCTTTGATTTTCAACTCTACATTTTTTTGAAGTTGCAAAATTCCATCAAAAGTTTCTACTCCTTTTTGTGAAGTTTCAATAACACCCGTCAAGAAAAATCTCAACCATTGTGCTAAATCATTGTGAGTTCTCACTCGCATCAGATTATCATAATAAAGTGTTCTATGTTTTTCAAAAAAGTCTGAAAGATAGAGAATCGGTTGTTTTAAGATGCCTTTATCTACTAAATATAAGGTAATAAGAAGCCTCCCCACACGCCCATTTCCATCTAAAAAAGGGTGTATAGTTTCAAATTGATAATGAATAATAGCTATTCTTAGTAAATCAGGCAATGGGTTTAACTCGTCATTAGCAAATTTTTCTAAATCCGACATCAACTCGTTCAAACTAGTATGAACAGGGGGGATAAATACGGCATCAGAAATAGAAGCACCTCCAATCCAGTTTTGGCTGGTACGATATTCCCCAGGTAATTTGTGTTCTCCACGAACACCTTGTAACAATATTTTGTGAGTTTGTTTAATCAATCGAGATGAAAAGGGAAGTGTATGCAATAATTTCACAGCTTCATTCATTGCTGAAATGTAATTTTGAACTTCCTCCCAATCATTTCTTTTTTCAAAATTGATTTCCTCTTTTTTCAAAAAAGCCTCTTCTATATTAGTTTGTGTACCTTCTATTTTAGAAGATTGTGTAGCTTCTTTGGCGATATGCATTTTTATAAACAGCTCAATATTAACATATTGTGAATACATATCCAATCTTCCCAGATGTCTATCTGCTTTACTGAGAAGTTGTAAAATACTCATATCCAAAACTTTCCATTCTCTATCAATAAAGTTTGGCTGGAAGCTTTTATAATAACCTTGATTTATATATTGTCCTGATTGAAAATTTTCCATAGCTTATTTTTGGGGCAAAATTACAATAAAAAAACTGTTATTGAAATTTTTTTTGATTTTTTTCAATAAGAAAATTATTATTGAAATTTTATTCCAAAAATTGCAATAAGAAATATTGAATAGGAAAAATCAACTAATAAATTTACGATGAGCCATTTTTACATTGATTTGATTGACCATTGCGTAATGCATCGTAGTATCTATTTTGGTGTGTCCTAGTAGTTTTTGTACTTGCTCTATGGGCATCCCTTTATCAATAGCCATTGTAGCAAGAGTGCGCCTAAATTTATGCGGGTGAACTTTATTGATATTACATTTCTTGCCTAAATTTCGTAAAATACTCTCTATGCTATTGATAGTTAGTCGTTTATTAGGTTTAGAAAAAGAAACAAATAAAGCTTCTTCAGTGTCTTTTCTACTATTAATATATTCTAAGAGATGAATTTTTGTTCGAGCATCAAAATAAACTTCCCTTTGTTTATTTCCTTTCCCTGTAACAATGCAAGAACGCTCTTGGAAATCAATGTCTTTTGTGTTTATTTTTACTAATTCACCTACTCGCATTCCTGTGGAAGAAAGAATTTCTACAATAGCTAAATCTCTGATATTATTAGTGTTATCTCTTAGTTTTTCAATTTCTTCATCGGTTAGAATTTCTTTTATGGTTTTGGCTGTTTTCACTTTATGTATTCTTCGTACAGGAGATTTTAATATATAATCTTCATCTTCTAGCCACGAGAAAAAACTGGAAAAGATTCTTCTAATATTATCAATAGTTACTTTGCTTGAATCATTTTTTTCCTGATAATCAGAAAGGTAAAGTCTTAAATCATTTGTAGAAATGTCACTAATATTTTTGTTTAGTTTATTGAGAAGAGCTTGAATAGTTGAAAAATAATATTTTAACGATTTTTCTGAGCAACCTTCTATTTTCTTTGCAGACAGAAAAGAATGAAGCAAACTGATAGGTTTTTCGTTCGGCATTTTCTCTGATAACAGGTCTATAGTAAGATTTTTAATATTTTGTTCTAAAACAGTCTCTAATAATTTCATCTGCTGAAAATTTAGGCTATTACTCATCTCATTAAGGATTTTTTGTTTAAAAAGTTCTTTCATTCTTAGATAAAATTTAATCTGCAAATGAACGACTTTTTGCTAAATGATAATTTAGCGGAGTTAGCTAAAACTATTTATGATTATTGGTTTGTGCAGTTTGATTTCCCAGATGAAAACGGAAAACCTTACAAAACCAGTGGCGGAAAAATGGTTTATAACGAGGTTTTGAAGAGAGAAATTCCAGAGGGATGGGAAGTAAAGAGGATTGAAGATTATTGTAAGTCATCTGGCGGGTACGCTTTCAAATCATCAGAGTGGAAAAAAAGTGGAAATCCCATAATCAAAATTAAAAATATTCAAGAAGATAATTCATTAAATATTGAGGATATCGATTTTGTAGATATGTCTAAAACTATAGATGAAAAATTTAAAGCAAATGCTGGTGATGTAGTTATTGCTATGACAGGTGCTACAATAGGTAAATTTGCTATTGTACCAAAAACAGATAATGGTTTTTATGTAAATCAGCGTGTAGGTATTTTTAAATTAAATGAATTTAAAAAATTACCATTCTTGATTAATACATTGAATCAGGATTATTTCAGGAAAAATATTATTGAAATATCGTGTGGTGCAGCACAACCAAATATTAGTAATGAGCAAATTAATAATATAGAGCTAATCTTACCAATCAGCAATATTGTTGAAAAATTTAACAGTAGAATGACTATTTGTTATGAAAAAATCATTCAAAATAGATATAAAGTTTACCACCTCCAATTCCTTCGAGATTGGCTCTTACCTATGCTAATGAATGGACAGATATCAGTAGAATAAATAAAAAGACCCTAAAAAGGGTCTTTTTATTGTTTGGGCTTAACTCCGCTAAATTATCATTTTTGGGAAAAATACCCAAAGAACGAAAGGAAACCAAATTATGGAATCCCGTTGCCTTGCGTGAAGCTATAATTAATGCCATTGTTCATAATGATTATACCTCTGAAGTACCTCCAAAATTTGAGTTTTTTGATGATAGGATTGAGATTACCTCATTTGGTAGTTTGCCACAAGGCATGACAGAGAAAGAGTTTTTTGAAGGCTATTCGGTACCACGCAATAAAGAGTTGATGCGTGTATTTAGAGATTTGGATTTAGTAGAGCATTTGGGCTCTGGTGTCCCTCGTATTCTAAGAAGTTATGGAAAAGAATGTTTCAAGTTTACAGAGAACTTTTTACGAATGATATTTCCTGCTACCGCGCAAGTTACCGCGCAGGATACCGCGCAAGTCAAAGAATTGATTGAAATACTATCCAAAGAGATGGATAGACAAGAAATACAAGATATGTTAGGACTTTCTCATAGGGAAAACTTTCGATTAAAATATTTAAAACCTGCATTGGAACAAGGATTTATAGAAATGACTATTCCCGAGAGACCTAGTAGTAAGTTACAAAAATATCGACTAACTATCTTGGGCAAACAATTGAAAGATAAACTATAAACTTAGATAGAAGTAGTAGCTACCCAAGAAAGCGCCACCAATTCAGGTAAGTGGATTACAATCAAATTTGTACCATAAAATTATAAATTATTGATTTTCAGAATCAGTTATTTTTGAAGAAGGAAATAACAAAACCTTTTCACAAATAGAAATAACCCCATCTAAGTAAATAATTAGGTGGGGTTTTTGTTTATGTCATATCTTTGTTATATTTTTGCAAAAAATAAATTAGTAAACATTAAAAATTTAATAGTATCCTATGAAATGGGAAGGAAGAAGACAAAGTAGCAATGTAGATGACCGCCGTGGTATTAGCGGTAAGGGTGGACTTATTGCAGGTGGTGGCCTTGTAGGTGTCATCGTAGTATTATTACAACTCTTTGGAGGTGAAACAGGGCAACAAGTAGCCTCTGTAGTAAATCAAGTAGCAGGAGGTAATCAAACTCAACAAGCAGTAGAGCGTGTAGAACTTACAGCTGAACAGAAAAAAATAGGTGAATTTACTGCTACAGTACTTGCCGATACCGAAGATGTATGGGAAAAAGTATTTGCTCAAAACGGATTGGGAACTTATAAAAAACCTACTTTAGTACTCTTCACCGAGAACGTCAGTACAGGTTGTGGTAATGCTACAGCTGCAGTAGGGCCTTTCTATTGCCCTGCCGACCATAGACTCTATATGGATATGGACTTCTTTGAAGAGCTTAAAACACGTTTTGGAGCAAAAGGAGGTGATTTTGCTATTGCTTATGTAATGGCTCACGAAGTAGGACATCACGTGCAAACACTCTTAGGTACCTCTCAGCAAGTACGCCAAAAACAACAAGGACTTAGTAAAGCTAGTGCCAATCGTTGGTCAGTAGCACAAGAACTCCAAGCCGATTTCTATGCAGGAGTATGGGCACATCATAATCAAAAATATTTAGATACTGATGATATAGATGAAGCACTAAGTGCTGCTCATGCTGTAGGTGATGACGCTATACAAAAACGTATGCAAGGGCATGTAGTCCCCGATTCGTTTACTCATGGCACCTCTGAACAACGAAAATATTGGTTTACCAGAGGCTATAATACAGGTGATATTCGCCAAGGTAATATTCAAACAATTTATGAACAAACAAATAACCATTAAAGATTTAGGTACCAAAGATTATAAAGAAACTTGGGACTATCAAGAACAACTTTTTCAGGAAATAATAGCCTTAAAAACTAAAAATAATACTGAAAAAATACAAATACCAACTCCTAATTACTTGCTTTTTGTAGAACATCCTCACGTTTATACTCTTGGAAAAAGTGGACACATAGAAAATTTGCTTATAGATGAAACTACTTTGTCTAAAAAAGGAGCTACTTTCTACAAAATCAATAGAGGAGGAGATATTACTTATCACGGACCAGGACAAATAGTAGGATATCCTATATTAGACCTTGATAATTTTTTTACAGATATACATAAATACCTTCGCTTTTTAGAAGAGGTTATTATTCGTACTCTTTCTGATTATGGTTTGAAAGCAACCCGTAGTGAAGGCGAAACAGGAGTTTGGCTTGATGTAGGAACTCCTTTTGCACGCAAAATATGTGCTATGGGGGTACGGGCTTCTCGATGGGTAACAATGCATGGATTTGCCCTAAATGTAAATACTGATTTAGGATATTTCGACAATATCATTCCTTGTGGTATACGTGGGAAATCAGTAACTTCTCTCAATGTAGAATTGGCTAAAAATATAGTGGATATAAATGAAGTAAAACAATGTATTATTAGTCATTTCCAAGATATTTTTCAAACAGTAATAATAAAATGAAAACAGAACAAGAATTAGCTGAGTTTTACGAGCGATTGAAAAACGAACTTTTAGAAACAAGTTTGTGGCCTACTCGTTATCTCTATAAATTTATCATCCCTAAAGATGAGGCTAAATTAGCGCAATTAGAGGATGTTTTTAAAAATACTGATGCCGAAATTACCACACGCCCTTCATCAGGCGATAAATACACAGGAGTTTCAATAAGCCTCACCGTAAAAAACCCTGATGAGGTAATTGCTTTTTATAAAGAAGCTGGCAAAGTAGAAGGAATTTTATCACTATGACGACCTTAGAATACAATACTGAACGCCCACACTTGCACATCCCTGAATACGGGCGACACATACAAAAAATGATTGAAAAAGCGGTACTTTTAGAAGACCGTGATGAGCGCAACCGCACAGCACGTAGCATCATTGCGGTTATGGGAAACCTATTCCCCCACTTGCGTGATGTGCCCGACTTCCAACATAAATTGTGGGATCAATTATTTATAATGTCAGACTTCCTATTAGATGTAGATTCTCCTTATGAGAAACCTACTCCCTCTACCTTACACAAACATCCTGACCGCTTAGAATATCCACAACACCAACTCAAATATCGTTTCTATGGTAATATCATCCTTAGGCTTATCAATACTTGTATAAAATGGGAAAAAGGAGATTTGCGAGAGGCTCTGGAATATTCTATCGCAAACCATATGAAAAAATGTTTCCTCACTTGGAACAAAGAAGTGGTAGATGATAGTGTGGTCTTTGAACATCTTTACGAATTGAGTAACGGACAAATAGACTTGCGCAAAAAGAAAGAAGACCTTTGGGATAGTCAAGCGTTGATACGTACCAAAATGAACCTTACACGGCGTATTGCTTCACAACAAAACCAAAATCAACAACATCAACAAACCAAAAAAGGTTTTACTAATAAATTTAATAAAAAGAATAATAATGGGCGTATTTAAGATAGAAGGAGGACACACTCTCAAAGGAGAAATTACTCCGCAAGGTGCTAAAAATGAGGCATTACAAGTGCTTTGTGCTGTTCTACTCACCAACCAAAAGGTTACTATTCACAACATCCCCGATATTCAGGATGTAAATAAACTCATTTCTTTACTCGAAAATTTAGGTGTAAAAATTCAAAAAGTAGGAAAAGGCTCTTATAGCTTTCAGGCAGATGAAGTGAATATTGATTACTTAAAATCGGAATCATTTCACACCGAAGGGCAAGCCTTGCGCGGTTCTATTATGGTGGTAGGACCGCTACTCACGCGTTTTGGTGTAGGCTATATTCCTAAACCTGGGGGAGACAAAATAGGTCGCCGCCGTCTCGATACCCACTTCGATGGCTTCATCAAATTAGGCGCTCATTTTGAATATGACGAGAACAACTATACTTATAGTGTAGTAGCCGAAAAACTACATGGTACTTATATGCTTTTAGAAGAAGCTTCAGTAACGGGAACCTCTAACATTATTATGGCTGCCGTATTAGCTGAAGGCACTACCACCATCTACAACGCTGCTTGTGAGCCCTATGTACAACAACTTTGCCGTATGCTCAATGCTATGGGGGCTGATATACAAGGTATTGGATCTAATCTTATCACTATCAATGGAGTGGAACGTCTAAATGGTTGTACTCATACCATTCTGCCCGATATGATTGAAATAGGTAGCTGGATAGGGTTAGCGGCTATGACCCGCAGCGAGATTACTATCAAAAATGTGGGATGGGAACATTTGGGTATTATGCCTACTATCTTCCAAAAATTAGGCATTACCTTCGAAAAGAAAAACGACGATATTCATATCCCTGCTCATACTAACGGCTATGAGATTCAGAATTACATTGATGGCTCTATCCTTACTGTAGCCGATGCTCCTTGGCCTGGTTTTACTCCCGACTTATTGAGTATTGTACTGGTAGTCGCTACTCAAGCACGTGGCGAGGTGCTCATTCACCAAAAGATGTTTGAAAGCCGACTCTTCTTTATCGATAAACTGATAGATATGGGAGCTAAAATTATATTGTGCGACCCACACCGCGCAACAGTTATTGGCAACGACTTCAAATCGCCTTTGCGCGCTACCCTAATGACTTCCCCCGATATACGTGCCGGTATTGCCCTGCTCATCGCAGCCTTATCAGCCAAAGGTACTTCTACCATCTATAATATAGAACAGATAGATAGAGGTTATGAAAATATTGATGGGCGACTCAAAGCATTAGGTGCTAATATTGTGAGAGTGAATTAGTAACGTACAACCTAACAATTAGTTGGTACATACGTAATAAAAAGTTAATCATTAACCATTAATCATTAGACAAAGTGGATTACAATTTTGACGAAGTAGTTTGTAGAAAACATACAGATGCCTTAAAATTAGAGGCATTAGCTCCTCGCTGGGGGCGCACCGATTTGCTACCAATGTGGGTAGCCGATATGGATTTTAAAACACCTCCTTTTATTGTAGAGGTGATGAAAAAACGTATGGAATGCGAAATCTTTGGCTATACAGCTAAGCCTGAGAGTTGGTATGAGGCAATCATCAGTTGGCAAGCTCGTCGCCACCAATGGACAATTGCTAAAGAAATGATTTCATTCGTTCCTGGGGTAGTTCCTGCCTTGGCTATGGCTGTGCAAGCCTTCACTGAACGCGGTGAAAAAGTAATGATTCAGCAACCTGTATACAATCCTTTTGCACAAGTGATTCGCAACAACCACCGCGAATTAGTGAACTGTCCGCTTGAGTTGAAAGACGGACAATATCACATCAATTTTGAAGTATTTGAAGAAAAGATAAAAGGTTGCAAACTCTTCCTTTTCTGTCATCCTCACAACCCCGGTGGACGCGTATGGACACGTGAAGAATTGCAGAAAGTAGCTACTATTTGTGCTCAGAACAATGTAATAGTAGTTGCCGATGAAATCCACGCCGACCTTACCTTATCACCATATCAGCACATCCCATTTGCTACAGTAAGTGAAGAAGCAGCACAAAACTCGGTAGTATTTGCTTCTCCGAGCAAAGCATTTAATATGGCAGGTTTAGCAACTTCGTATGCCGTGATTGCCAACCCTACCTTACGTCGACGTTTTGAGAGCTATGTAGAGGGGAATGAATTAGCCGCAGGAAACGTTTTTGCGTTCAACACTGTGGTAGTAGCCTATAACAAAGGTGAAGAATGGCTACAACAAATGCTCAACTATGTACAAGGGAATGTTGATGAAGTAATACATTACATCGAAAAATACATACCACAATTAAAAGTGATTGTACCCCAAGCTTCTTACTTAGTATTTATAGATTTCAGTGCATTACAACTCAGTCAGAAAGAAATTGTAGCCCTATGCACTGATAAAGCACACTTAGCCCTAAATGATGGGGCTATCTATGGGGAAGAAGGCAAAGGTTATATGCGCATAAATTTAGCTTGTCCGCGAAGTGTGGTAAAACAAGCCTTGATACAACTAAAAGAAGCGATTCAGTCTATAAACTGATAATAAAAAAACGAGGTTTTTACACCTCGTTTTTTTATTTATATCTTAATAACGATAAGTAAGACTCAGATTAAAATATCTTCCGTTACCACGTGCATACTCAGCATCTCGTGCTACCAACATAGAAGCAGGTGTATAATACATCTTATCGTTGAGGTTTTCAATCCCTAAAGCCAAAGAAAAAGACTTGTTGAAAGTATAACCTGCACTGAGAGAAAACAAGTCGATAGGATAAACAATTCCCTCTCCTTCAGTATATACACCTTGATTATCAGGAGAAAAGCGATCTCTACTACCTGTATGTAAGTAATTTACTTGAAGGTAACTATATTCAGTAGGTGTAACTCTTATATAAGCAGTTGCCTTAGGAGCAGGAATAGAAGTACCACTCATATAGCCATCCCAATCCCCATCTTCAGTAGATTTTTTCTTTCCTTCAAAAGAGATAAAACTTCCGCCAAGGGTAAGCCATTTAGTAGGAAAAATATCAGCATTTACTTCAAAACCATATACTTTTTGAGGGGTTCTATCTACTACCCAAAAACCACTTACTGATTTGAGATCACTACCGAGTTTTGAATAAGTATAGAAATAAGAGCCACTCAAATGAACATATTTGCTTAGCTCAGCATAAGCTCCGGCTTCATAATTTTCGGTTTTAACAGGCTCTGTATTAATTTTAGAAAGGACATCAGCTTTAGTAGCACGAAGGGTTCGCCCTAAATCAAAAATTGAAAAACCTTGTGAATAAGAGATGAAAGGCTGGAAATACTTGAATTGGTTGTAGGCAATCCCTACGTTAGGAGAAAGATTGTTGTAAGTAAGATCTCCCCCTTTTACATATACACGAGGATCGGTATTGCGGAGCCTGAGAACCTCATAATTAGGAACAGATACATCAATGTAATCATAACGCAAGCCTGCTTTGAGTACATAGTATTGGAAGAAAGTAGTTTTTGTTTGTAAGAAAGGAGCAGAATTATAAGAAGTGAGCTCAGGCATCCAATAACGACCATCTACTAGTGGCTGACTGGTTTTATCTATCAATACATCAGCACCATAGAGTAACTGAGTAAAAACATTTTCAGAAAATAAAATCTTAGAAGTTAGTTGGGTACGAATACCATATTTTTCACCTTTTACAGTTGCTTGCCCGCTACTGCTTTCCCAGCGTGGACTTCGAGCGTTGTGCTTGCGATAATCGAAAATAGCATATTGGTGTTGGGTAAAAGCACTTAACTCTAAATCAGTACGTTTAAAAATGTTATTGGAGTTGAATTTTATATAGGCGTTGTGATTATAACGCATTCCTTCATCTTGAGCTTCAGGGTCTTTAGTACCATAAACTCCTATACGAGGGCGTTCTAGATATTTTCCTCCAGAAGCTACCAAAGGGGTGTTTTGCAAACTTTGATAGAAGTTATACATAGCTTCTACCTTGTTATCATCGTCAAACTGATAGCCAAGTTTTACAAGTCCGTTATAAGTACGCACATCTCCTAATCCATAGCGAGGAGAGATATATTCACCTGTTCCGTCAATAGCTGAACCTGTTTGGTTCATTGCCCCATCAACTAAATAAGAAAAGCCTTTGTAATTTCCATAAAATTGTTGATTAAAACGATAGCCAAAGCCTCTATTTTCTTTAAAAGAATCTCTTGCTGAAGCTCCTATAGTAGTTTGCCCACCAAAAATAACATTTTTAGGCGATTTTTTAGTTACAATATTCATTATTCCTCCTATGGCTCCATTTCCATAAATAGAGGTAGCCCCTTTTACTATCTCAATACGTTCTACAGCTGCTGGGTCAATAGAGCGAATATCGCGGTCTGTAGCACGTAATGGCGTAGATTGAGGGATACCGTCAATCAATACGAGTATAGAGCGCCCTCGCAAATTTTGATAACGATTGTTAGTTGTATTGGTAGAAAGTGACATAGCTGGTTCTATCATCCCAATAAGATGCGACATATCAGGCGCTATTTTAATAAACTGCTGTAGTTTCTTTTGGTCAATAATGGTTACATTCGCAACAGCATCTGTTTTCTTCTCTTTGATACGATTAGCCGTAATCACTACTTCCTCAAGTGATACAGTATCTTTTTTAGAATCAAGAGGGTCATTTTGTGCCATACTCATCGTAGCACATAACACCATAACAGGCAAAATGAGTTTTTTCATAAAATGATATTTAAGTTTTTCAGCGGACAAAAATACCACTTTATTTAGAACTAAACAAAATAATTTAACTATATTTTCTTAGGCTTCAAAATATCTATCATTACTGCAATGATAATGAGTAGCACTCCTATAATAAGATTTGTTGTAAGACTTTCTTGCTGGAATATCCAAATACTGATAGCTACTGCTACAATGGGTTCCATTACCCCAATGATAGCTGTAGGGGTAGAACCTATTATTCTGATAGCATAAATAAGGGTGATGATAGAAAATAGGGTAGTTACTATACCGAAACTTGTGAGTAGTAAACTCATCTTTACTTCGGGGATAGGAAGAGGTGTACCTATAACCCATAGTTTTACAAGAAAATAAACTGAAGAAAATAAGGTAGAATAAAACGATATTTTTATTCCTGAAGCTGATATTTTAGATTTATTGACAATGAGCATATAGAGTGCATACGAAACTGCCCCAAGTAATGATACTCCTGCCCCTATATAGTTGATAGAAAAGTTTGTTACATCTTTTACACTAAGCAAGAAAACGCCTACTAATACAATCAAAAGTGCTAAAATCGTAGGAAAAGTAATACGTTCTTTAAAGAAAATACCTAAAGCAAGTGCTACTATTAGTGGATACATAAAAAATATAGTAGAAGCAATTCCTGGGGAGAGTAAATCGTAGGCAAGGAAGAGAAATTCTGCTGAAAGGGCGTACAGCAATCCTAAAACAAGAAAGATAAATACTTCGCGCGGGGTAATACGCAGTGTCTCTTTCCGGTAGAAAAGATACCCCATAATAAAGAGACTTGTAGTAATGAAACGATAGAAAAGTGCAACATCTACCGAAAAACCTTGCTGTTTGATAGGAATCATAAACAGCGGAATCATACCATAAGTAACCGCCGAAATAAAAGCTGCTAAATACCCTTTTACTATATCTTTCATAGTAAAATCTAAAAGAGCTCCTTTACATAAGGATAGTAAATGATGCAGAGCACAATGCTTACAGGTATCACAGCAAAACCTACACTTCCAGCAGCAACATCTTTGATAATCCCAATAGTTTTATGATGATCGGGGTGGATGAAGTCGCAAAGTTTCTCAACAGCTGTATTGAGACCTTCTACTGATAGCACTATAGCGATACACAACAGTTGTACAATCCATTCATTGGTAGTAATACCAAAAAAGAAGCCCAAAATCACCCATACTAAAGAGATGACAATGTGCACGATTACAGGAGGTTCATTCTTTATTAAATAAAACAAACCTTGAAATACATATTGTAAACTTTTGAGTCTTTTTCTTATAAATTCCATAATTCTTTATGCTGATTTATTTTTTAAATCGCATCCCGATAACGCCAAAGATAGCTTCACGGATAATGCTTTTATTCATTTTTGATTTTCCTTTAGTTCTATCGGTAAAGATGATAGGTACTTCAATGATTTTGAACTTCTTGAGGTAAGCGCGATACTTCATTTCTATTTGAAAGGCATAACCTACAAATCGGATAGTATTCAGGTCGATACTCTCTAATACCCTTCGGTGGTAACACACAAAGCCAGCAGTAGGGTCTTTAATTTTCATTCCCGTAATCACCCTCACATAGATAGAAGCTCCATAGGATAACAAGATGCGTTGCAGGGGCCAGTTCACTACATTCACCCCTTTTACATAACGCGACCCTATTGCAACATCAGCTCCTTGCTGGCAAGCCTCATAAAGTCGCAAGAGGTCAGCAGGGTTATGAGAGAAATCGGCGTCCATCTCAAAAATATATTCATAGTTGTGTGTCAATGCCCACTGAAATCCGTGAATATAAGCAGTTCCTAAACCTTTTTTCTCGGTGCGTACCTCTAAAAAGAGTCGGTTAGGGTAAATATTTTGTAATTCGCGTACCTTATCGGCGGTACCATCAGGAGAATTGTCGTCTACAATAAGGATATGAAACTTATCACTTTGGGCAAATACTGCCTTTATGATAGCTTCTATATTTTCAATTTCATTATATGTAGGGATGACAATTAGCAATTTACAATTTACAATTAATAATTTAACAAGGCAAATATACACAAAAACTTTGCCAAAAGTCGTAGCACGACAAGCTATTTTTACCTTTGGCAAAGTTTCTTAATTAATCATTAATCATTAATCATTAACCATTAATCATTAACCATTAATCATTAACCATTAA
>CAUQUO010000015.1:0-52885 GCA_963521335.1 uncultured Capnocytophaga sp. | reverse complement strand
CGCTCCTTATGCAAGCACAAGATAAGGAAGAGGCTATAATGGTCTTGCCCGATTTGCTCGTGAAAGGAGAAGTTATTAACGAACAACAAACAAACACCTTAATTATAAGCAACTATCTTAATGGTTCCTTACTCTCCAAAGGAAGTAAAACGCCTGCTGTTTTTTGTAAAGATCTCAATGAGTATAAAAAAAGTTTTGAATGGATTTTATATGATTTACACCACTTAAAGGGACACGTACGAGGTTGTTTTTTTATAGAATTTGTCATTTCTAAAAAAGGGAAAGTAATCATCAATTACATAGAGGGATTTGATAAATATACAATAAAGGAAAGTATAGAATTTATTTTTGATACGCTGTTGGAAAATACATCTCCTGCGCGTAATGAAAAAGGAGAGCCCATAGAAACAAAAGGTTTTTTATTAATACGTTTTGATGTGCAAACTTACTTACCTGAAGATTTTGAAGATATAGTAATCACTCCTTCAAAATAAAAATTATAAATGTTGTAAAAACAAATATCATTATGTAAAAACTCCTATTTATACTCTGTTTGTTTCCGCTCCTTATGCAAGCACAAGAAAAGGAAGAAGCTATAATGGTCTTGCCCGATTTGCTCGTAAAAGGAGAAGTTGTTAACGGACAGCAAACAAACACCTTAATTGTAACCAACTATCTCAATGGCTCTTTACTTTCTAAAGGAAGTAAAACGCCTGCTGTTTTTTGTAATGATAGTGATGAGTACAAACGCTATTTTAAAGATCTTTTATATTGTGTAGTTCATTTAAAAGGACACGTACAAGGTTGTTTTTTTGTAGATTTTGTAATCAAAAAAAGGAAAATAGCTATTAGTTATATACAAGGATTTGATGAAGATGTTATAAAAGAAGAAATAGCCTCTATTTTTAAAAAAATTAAAATCATTTCACCTGCGCGTAATGAAAAAGGGAAGGCTATAAAAACAAAAGGATTTTTGTTAATACGGTATGACGTGCAAACTTCATCATCTGAAGATTTATTCTATCAAAAAGGAATCTGAAAATTGCACTTGATAGAGGAATGGGCGAGTTGTTTATCTTTGAAAGATAGAAATAAGCATTCTAAGATTTTTACTTTTTGGGTTATAAACTTAAAGAAATTGGACTATTCAAGATGAAAAAAATAGATTGTGAATAAAAAGATAGGTTACAAAAGTAATAGTGGCGCAAAATTTGCAAAACAATTCTAATTGGCTATAATAAAAAAATATAAAAAAATAAAACTGATGAAAGCAGAAGAAATTTTGACAGTAGCGAGACAGACAATAGCTGAAGAAGCGCAAGCGGTGGCTAAATTATCGGAGTATATAGATGAGGATTTTACGCAATCGGTATTGTATATACTTGAATCTAAGGGTCGAGTGGTAATCACGGGGATAGGGAAGAGTGCTATTATAGCCAATAAGATAGTGGCTACGATGAACTCTACAGGAACCCCAGCGATTTTTATGCATGCAGCAGATGCGATACATGGAGATTTGGGGATTATACAAGATGAAGATGTAGTAATATGCATATCGAAGAGTGGTAATACGCCAGAAATAAAAGTATTAGTACCCTTGCTTAAGCGCGGGAATAACAAATTGATAGCGATCACCTCTAATAGGCAATCGGTTTTGGCACAGCAGGCAGATTGTGTGCTTTATGCGCACGTAGAAAAGGAAGCTTGTCCTAATAATTTGGCACCTACGACCAGTACCACAGCACAATTGGTATTGGGAGATGCATTGGCAGTTTGCTTGCTTGAGATGAAGCATTTTGGCAGTAGTGATTTTGCTAAATATCATCCAGGAGGGGCATTGGGGAAACGTTTGTATTTGAAAGTAGGAGATATAGTGATGCACAACCAAAAGCCTGAAGTAGCGCCAGATACGGATATTAAGGAGGTAATAATAGAGATATCGGAGAAGATGCTGGGGGTGGTAGCGGTTGTAGATAACAAACAGATAGTGGGGGTAGTGACAGATGGAGATATACGACGAATGTTGAGCAAGACGGATAGTATAAAAGGTCTTATGGCTAAGGATATTATGAGTAAAAATCCGAAGACAATAGCCGTGGATAGTTTGGCAATAGATGCGCTTCAGTTGATGGAGAAGAATAAGATTACCCAGCTAATTGTTACTCAGGGAGGGGAATATGTAGGGATTATTCACTTGCACAATCTCATACAAGAAGGGTTGATATAGAAATATATTGGTTATTTGTTATAAAATTGCTATCTTTGCCCCCTTAAACAACAGAAAATAGAATATATGCTCGATAAATTAAACATCGTTAAACAACGTTTTGATGAGGTTTCGGATTTAATAATTCAACCAGATATCATTGCAGATCAGAAGCGTTACATTCAGCTCAATAAGGAATATAAAGATTTGAAAGAGCTGATGGACAAGCGCGAGGAATACATAACTGTAACAGGAAATCTTACAGAGGCTGAAGAGATTATAGCCGATGGGAGTGATCCGGAGATGGTAGAAATGGCCAAGTTGCAGTTGGAAGAGAGTAAGGAACGGCTACCTCATCTAGAGGAAGAGATAAAGTTTATGCTTATACCGAAAGATCCTGAAGATGCTAAGAATGCAGTAATGGAGATACGAGCAGGGACAGGAGGAGATGAGGCGTCAATTTTTGCGGGCGATCTTTATCGTATGTATACTAAGTATTGCCAAAGCAAGGGATGGAGCACATCGGTAATGGATTTCAACGAAGGGACTGCAGGGGGATATAAGGAGATTATTTTTGAGGTAACGGGAGATAATGTATATGGCACCTTGAAGTTTGAAGCAGGAGTGCACCGAGTGCAACGAGTACCTCAAACAGAGACGCAGGGGCGCGTGCATACATCGGCGGCGACAGTAATGGTACTACCAGAAGCGGAGGAGTTTGATGTAGAGCTTGATATGGCGGATGTAAAAATCATACGAACCACCTCAACGGGGCCTGGGGGACAATCGGTAAATACCACCTATTCGGCAATACAATTACAGCATATTCCTACGGGGATAGAGGTGCGTTGCCAAGATGAGAAGTCTCAGCACAAAAATCTTGATAAGGCTTTGAAAGTGTTGCGTTCTCGTCTTTATGAGATGGAACTAGCAAAAAAGATGGAGGCAGATTCGGCACGTCGTAAATCTATGGTATCAAGTGGAGACCGTTCAGCTAAAATACGCACATATAATTATCCGCAGGGGCGTGTAACAGACCATCGCATCGGTCTTACACTCTATGACTTGCAGAATGTAATCAACGGAGATGTACAGCGCCTTATCGATGAGCTTCAGCTAGCTGAAAATGCAGAGAAGCTTAAAGAAGGAGATGTATTTTAAAGAAACTGAGAATTAAAAAAAATAGAAAAACAAATGACAAACCTAATGAATGAACAGCAGTTTACTCAGCTGTATGTTGATGCTTTGAGAGAGGCTTTCCCCGATATTACTATAAACAGCACAGCGGTATTGGAGGTAAGCACAAAAACCCCTGATGACCAGCGAGAAGTAAAACATTTTTTAGATAATTGTTTTAATGAATATTTAAGCAACCCTAA
This sequence comes from uncultured Capnocytophaga sp., assembly GCA_963521335.1. Lineage (GTDB taxonomy): Bacteria > Bacteroidota > Bacteroidia > Flavobacteriales > Flavobacteriaceae > Capnocytophaga. Next base: position 49,300 of record CAUQUO010000015.1, on the reverse strand, counting down.
TGATTTAAATGATATTTTGGACAAGTATCTCGCTCCATTGGTTAGAATATACAAGCCAGAGGAAGCAACTACAATCACTGATTGCATTTTTCCTACGATTAAAGATACAACCTATATAAAGAAATTGAAGAGTATAGTGCCTGATGCTGAAGAGTTGCCAATGGTATATGAGAAGTATAACGATGAGTTGTATGTGTTTTACGGGGTAGATGATGGGGATAGTATAGGCTCTTTGTCTACTTCGGACTTTGAGGAATTGGGGTTGAGTCTTGAAGAATTACGGGATTTAGCGCTTAATAATTTGGCTAACACCTTAGAGATAGAAGCACAAGCTGATGAACATCTCATTTTTCTAACAGCAGATGGCAATTATGAAGCAAGCCTTATTCTTCTGACGGATATATGGACAAAAGAGAATTTTCCAGTAGAAGGAGAGATTGTAATAGGAGTTCCTGCACGCGATGTATTGGTAGTTTGTGGCAGTGAAGATGCAGAAGGATTGGCACAACTTGAGTCGGTTATCAGTGATATATATAGTGGAGGGGATCACATTATCAGCGATAAGAAATTCGTTTTTAGAAACGGGAAGTTTGAAGTATTTTCATAATTTATAACTAACATTACCAATGAAAAAGAAGAAAATAGTAGTCCTTACAGGAGCAGGTATCAGTGCAGAAAGTGGCGTGAAAACCTTTCGCGATGCCGATGGCTTGTGGGAAGGGCACGACATAGAACAAGTGGCAACCCCTTACGGATTTAACAAAAATCCTGAACTAGTATTGAACTTCTACAACGGCTTGCGCAAACAGCTAAAAGATGTGCAACCTAATCCTGCTCACCTATTGCTCGCCGAGCTTGAAAAAGATTATAATGTGGTAGTTATCACGCAAAATGTAGACGATTTGCACGAACGTGCAGGTAGCACCAATATTATCCACCTGCATGGTGAACTCTTAAAAATGCGTGGCGTAGACGACCCTTACACTTTTTACGACTGCACTGAAGATATCAAAGTAGGCGATTTAAGCCCCAGTGGTGCACAATTGCGCCCTCATATCGTGTGGTTTGGCGAGGATGTGCCAATGATTGTAAAGGCTGCCGAAGAAGTTGAAACTGCTGATATAGTGCTCATTGTAGGGACTTCACTGCAAGTGTATCCTGCTGCTGGACTGATGAATTGTGCTGAAGAAGGCACCCCTATATATTATGTAGACCCGCGCCCAAGTATCAGCAGTAAAAATAATATTACTGTAATTAAAGATGTTGCCTCTACAGGGGTAGCAAAAGCTATTGAACTAATAAAAGAATTAAAATGAGTAATTTTCCAAAATTTATTTTAGGAGATAACACCGATATGCCCGACGCTATGTTTGTGGTACACCTTGAATATCCGCGCTTTGTAATGAACTTAGAGACAGATGAAGTAGAATGGCTTGAAGAGTTTGACGAAGAGGATACTAAAGAATTGGAGTCAGAAAGTGAGAACCTTATAGCAGAAGCAATCGCTTTCTACGAACGTGAAATTACCCGTATAGAAGAAAATGACTATTAAGCAACTCACTGAGCAAATCAAATCAAGGCAATCGCTACTATGTGTGGGGTTAGACACCGATATAACCAAAATTCCTCCTCACTTACTTGAGGAGGAAGATCCTATTTTTGCTTTCAACAAGGCAATTATAGAAGCTACCCACCGCTTTGCAGTAGCCTATAAACCCAACACCGCTTTCTACGAAGCTCACGGTGAAATAGGGTGGCGTGCCTTAAAAAAAACGATTGACTACCTCAACCGCCACCACCCCGATATTTTTACCATAGCCGATGCCAAACGCGGAGATATAGGTAACACCTCAAGTATGTATGCCAAGGCTTTTTTTGAGGACATGCAATTTGATAGTGTGACTGTTGCCCCCTATATGGGCAGAGATTCTGTAGAGCCTTTTTTAGCATTTGAGAACAAACACACCATCCTCTTAGCGTTGACATCTAATGAAGGAGCTTTTGATTTCCAAATACAGAAACTCAGTGATGAGGAATTGTACAAAAAAGTATTACGCACCTCACTCACTTGGCAAAACAGTCAAAACCTAATGTATGTAGTAGGTGCAACCAAAGCTGAATTTTTAAAAGAAATACGCCAAATTATCCCTGAACACTTTCTATTAGTCCCTGGAGTTGGCGCACAAGGAGGTAGCTTGGAAGAAGTTTGTCGCTATGGACTTAACGAACATTACGGACTGCTTATCAACTCATCACGAGGAATAATCTATGCTTCTAAAGGTGAAGACTTTGCCAAAGTAGCAGGAGAAAAAGCTGAGGAATTGCAAAGTGAGATGAGGAGGCAGCTAATAGAGAGGAAGAGATAGAATGGGAAATAATAAAACTTAGCTACAAGAGTTAGAAATAATTAGATAAATAAATAAAAAGTAAGAAAATAACTAAATCATATGATCACCTTTTTAAACAAAAGTAACATTACACCAACCATAGAAGAAGATGCCGCACGCTTATTTGCTTTGCTTAGCAAGCGTTATCAACAATCTCTTTCGGATGTATTGGAAGAAGGAGATCAAACAAGAGTTCCATATATAGTAGGGTATATAGAAGAAGGCAGATTACACGGGATGGCATCGATGGCTATTTATAGAGTGATTTCAGGCTATAAAGGCTGGATAGAAGATGTAGTAGTAGATGAATTTGCGCGAGGCAAAAAAATAGGGACTCAACTCATTCAGCAGTTGATAGCTAAAGGGAAGGAATTAGGTTTGGGAGAGATATTGCTCTTTACCTCGCCTACGAATGAAGTAGCTATTAAACTCTATGAGAATGAAGGATTCAAGAGTAAAGGGACAGAGGTGTATGTAAACGCTTTAAAAGAAATGTATCCTCCGTCATACTAAATATAAAATTATTTGTACTTTTGCAGTCTAAAAGTAAGAATTAAGAAAGAAAAATGGAATTAGTTAGAGAGAAACTCATACTTCCTAACAACGGTAAAAAACTATTATTACACTCATGTTGTGCACCTTGTTCGGGAGAAGTGATGGAAGCTATTCAAGCATCAGATATAGATTTTACTATATTTTTTTATAATCCGAACATACACCCCAAGAAGGAATATGAATTGCGGAAGAATGAAAACATTCGCTTTGCGGAGAAGTGTGGTATACCAATAATTGATGCAGATTATGATGTAGATAACTGGTATGAACGTGCTAAGGGTATGGAGATGGAGCCAGAAAGAGGAATTAGGTGTACAATGTGTTTTGATATGCGTTTTGAACGCACAGCTTTATATGCTTATGAACATGGTTTTGATACAATATCTAGTTCATTAGGAATTTCGCGATGGAAGAATTTTGATCAAATCAATGATAGTGGACTAAGAGCCGCATCTAAATATGAGGGGATAACTTATTGGACACATAATTGGCGAAAGAAAGGCGGTTCGGCGCGTATGCTTGAAATAAGTAAGCGAGAGCGTTTTTATATGCAAGAGTACTGTGGTTGTGCTTATTCATTACGAGATACTAATAAATGGCGTATGGAAAAAGGTAAAGAGCGTATACGAATAGGAGAGAAGTACTATGGAGATTAGACGATATGCCATTTTGCTAATTTACTAATCTACTAATTTGTTAATTTACATATGATAACACCAGAAGAATTTTCAGAAGGTAGCGTATTATTGATTGATAAGCCTTTGCAATGGTCGTCGTTTCAAGCGGTGAACAAGATAAAATGGGCTATACTCAAGCATTATAAACTCAAGAAAATAAAGATAGGTCATGCGGGAACGCTTGATCCTCTAGCCTCTGGTTTGCTTGTAATTTGCACAGGGAAGTATACTAAAAAGATAACAGAAATACAGGATGCTATAAAAACCTATACAGGAACTATCACGTTGGGAGCTACGACACCCTCTTATGATATGGAGACAGAAGTAGATTTTCAATACCCTACAGATCATATAACACCAGAACTTATAGAAGAAGTAAGACAGCATTTTATAGGAGAGCTTGTACAGACACCCCCTGTTTTTTCGGCAATCAAAAAGAATGGGAAGCGCCTTTATGAGTTTGCACGAGATGGTAAAGAGATCGAAGTACCTCAACGCACAATTTATATACATACATTTAATTTAGATATAACAGATTTTCCACATATACATTTTGAAGTACAATGTAGTAAGGGTACTTATATACGTTCATTAGCTAATGATTTTGGTAAGGCATTAGGTTCAGGAGCCTATTTATCGGCACTTAGGCGAAATCAAATAGGAGATTACTCAGTAAATGAAGCTCTTACGCCAGATGCTTTTATAGAAAAGCATATACCAGATCTTAGAAAAAGCGAGCGACCTATCATACTCACCACTATCATATCACCAGAAAGGAAGAAGAAAGTTACACTTAATGATAGTTTTGCAGATAAGAGAGAGAGGTTAAATAATCAGTTCAAACAAGAAAAGACTATAAATGATCTATATGAAGAGAGAGAACAGAAACGCAGAGGGGAACAAACATCAGAGTCGTCTTTTGCATCATTGAATATAGAAGCTATTTTTCCTAAAAAGAAACAACAAAAGAAAAGAGGGTTACGTTATGAGGTTGAGTATTTTTTTAGAATGTTTACTCATACAGATAAAGCAATTACTTTAACTTTATTGATACTTTTTGGAACTGTAATTACTCTTATGGCTATGCAATTGCAGAATATGCCAAAAGAGATAGGCATAGAATTAGCTCTATCGCCAGAAGACTTACCCTATGATTTTTCTAAAAAAGAACAAGAAGAAACTGTAGAAACACATTCTAATGATAATGTTAAGCTAACGACTAATGTTTATAATCAAGCAGATACTAGGCTACAACATGATGAGGATTTTAAAACGCTAGAAGAGATAATGGCAGAGCGTGCTACAGAAGAGATGGCTTCAGCAAAAGAAGCCTTAGTAGGAAATAGTAAAATGGCGACCGATCTTGTGATTACAGATAATACGCTACATAAAAATACAGAAAAAATAGTAACAACCAATAAAGCTAATAAGAATACACTTGTGAAATACTCGCTTTCAGGGCGAACAGGATATGTGCCTAATCCAGTATTTACTTGTGAAAAAGAAGGGCAAGTAGTAGTAATTATAACAGTGGATGGAGCGGGTAAGGTAATAAAAACAGCTATTGATAAAATAAATACTACTACAACAGATGATTGTTTGCTTGAAAACTCATTATTATATGCAAATGATGCTAAGTTTAATGCTGTAAATAATAAGAAAGAACAAATAGGCAGTATTACTTATATTTTTGAACGGAAGCGGTAAAAAAACAATTAGTTTATATAATCAAATAGTAAAATACCATTTATTAAACATATTTATATTTTATGGAAACAAAAGATTTTAGAAAAACAGTTCTCAAAAACGGACTTTTATTAGGGCTTTTAATAGTAACAATTGCTGTTATTCAATATGCTACAGGGCTTTCTACCCCAAAGAGTTTTATTATTAATATTTTTGTATTTTTGTTGCAAACAGCAATAGTTATATGGTTTATAGCTACGCTTTCAGAACATTACAAAAGGATGAAAGCAGGTTTTTTATCTGTAAGTGATGCTATAAAAATAGGAGTAATAACTACTCTTATAGCCGTAGTAGTAGTATTTGTTTATAGTGCAGTGTTCTATACAATGATAGAACCTAATTATCGAGAAAATGCTTTTGAATTAGCCAGAGAAAGTCTTATTGAAAAAAATCCGACACTTACTGATGAACAAATAGAACAACAATTGGAAATTATAAAGAAATTTATATTTCCTTGGTGGGTAAATTCCTTTTTTACAGGAGCTTTAGGAGTTTTAGGAGGTCTTATAATAGGAGCTATTGTAGGAGCTGTAAAAAAGAATGAAAAAACAAATTATTAATGGAAAAAACAAAGAAATTTAGACTAGATTTTATTGATGTAATCCGTGCTTTTGCAATTTGCATGATGTTAGAGGGGCACTTTGTAAATGGGCTTATAGCCGATCGCTATCGTGATGAGAATAATTTAATCTATTGGTTTTGGTACTATTGCACTGGTATTACAGCTCCTGTATTTTTTACAGTTTCGGGTTTTATCTTCACTTTTTTATTAGTAAAAGAAAGTGGGGACATTACTAAAATAGGCTGGAATAATCCTCGTGTAATGAAGGGGATACGCCGAGGTCTATTGCTCATTGGTATTGCTTACTTCTTGCGTATGAGTTTTCAAAGTGTAGATGTGCTACATTGTATTGGGCTTTCACTCTTGTTTCTCATTGCTACTTACTTATTTTCATATAATCGCAAGCCGTGGGTAATGCCTACTATACTGCTTACTACTACTATATTAGCTTTTACCTTTGAACCATTTTATAAGGATTTGCGCTTCGATTCACTACCTTTACCAATAGCTAATTACTTCACAAAAGTACACGGTACTCTCTTTACGATATTTCCTTGGTATGGTTATGTGTCATTTGGAGGCTTTATGGGATATCTATTTCAACGATATAAAAATCACCCTCACCTATACCGTAATGCAATCTTATTATTTTTAAGTGTGGGAGCATTTTTATTGTGGGGTTTCCACTTTATGATAGAACAGTTGTTTTATATAAACCATTCATCATTTTTTGAGCGATTAATGCAAGACTTTACTTATTTGCGTCTGGGTAATGTATTGCTTGTATTTGCTTTCTTTGCCTTAATGCGCAATGTGATTACTTCACAACTCATTAAAACTATTGGGCAAAATACCTTATCAATTTATGTGATACACTGCTTTATCATATATGGTAGCATCACTTCTTACGGACTTATACAGCACTTTGGCGGGCAACTAAAACCTTATCAATTATTTTTAGGAGCACCTACCTTTATAGCAGTATGTGTGTGCTTATCATTTATTTACAATCGTATAAAACCTGTTATCAAATCAGGTCTTACTTTTGTACTCAAAGAAATAAGAGCATTCTTGATAGAAAGTTATCAATTTATTGTAAAACTATTAGAGAGGCTTCTAGCCTTATTTGTTAAGGAATGAAAAAACATCTAATTATTTTAGCTTCAATTATGACATTGAATGGCTTACAGGCACAACAACCACTTACTCCTGAAAAACTATGGGAACTACATCGGGTGAGTGCTATAGCACTTACTCCCGATCAACAATATGTATTGGTGAGTGTGAGTACTCCAAATGTAAAGGAAAATACTTTTAACAAAGAATACTATAAACTTGCCGTAAAAGGAGGTGTACCTATACCTATAAGCAAAGAAGAGATTGAAAAGCTTACTACTAAATACAATACTGATAAAAGCCTAAAACTAACTCATAAGGAAGTAAAATTAAAGTCGGTTTTAGGGAAAGATTTCTATGCTGATTTAGATAAATCATCAGGGAAACTATACAGTAGCTTAGATCACCGTCATTGGGACACATGGAATGAAGGTAGTTACAATCACGTGATGATAGAAGATAGTAATGGTAAGCAAACCGATATAATGGAAGGATTGCCTTATTACTGTCCGCAGTTGCCTTTTGGAGGTGATGAGGATTATATATGGAGTCTCGATGGTAAAAAGGTTCTTTATGTTACCAAAGCCAAAGTAGGTACAGATTATGTACTGAGCACTAATACTGATATCTATGAATACGACCTCACCTCAAAAAAAACAACAAACCTCACTGAAGGAATGATGGGGTATGACACCAACCCTCAGTATAGTAAAGAGGGCGTATTGGCGTGGCTCAGTATGGCACACGATGGGAATGAATCTGATAAGAATGACCTATATATACTAAAGAATGGCAAGCGCATCAACCTTACTGCACAATGGGATAACACTGTATTCAGCTACCGCTGGAGTAATGACGGTAAACGAATTTATTTAATAGCCCCTACTCAAGGTACTGAACAGCTATTTGTAGTAGATGTTTATAGTAAAAATACCACTCCAAGACAACTCACACATGGCGTTTTTGACGTTAATAGTATAGTAGGACAAGCAGGCGACCAATTGCTTGTGATACGTACGGATATGAATCACGCAGCAGAACTATATACTATCAATCTAAAAGAGAAGAAAAAAGAATATCTATCTCTCACACAGCTCTCACACTTTAATGATGAACAATATAAGCAGATAGCTCAATGTTCTATAAAGGAACGTATCATCAAAACTACCGATGGCAAAGATATGCATGCTTGGGTGATTTACCCTCCAGACTTTGACCCTAATAAAAAGTATCCTACTCTACTTTACTGCCAAGGAGGTCCACAATCAATTGTAAGTCAGTTTTACAGTTTTCGTTGGAACTTTCAACTAATGGCATCACAAGGTTATATAGTGATAGCCCCTAATAGGCGTGGTTTACCAGGTTTTGGAGTAGAATGGAATGCGCAAATCAGTGGAGATTGGGGCGGACAGCCGATGCGTGATTACCTATCGGCTATTGATGATATTGCTAAAGAACCTTATGTAGATAAAGATAGATTAGGAGCTGTAGGGGCAAGTTATGGTGGATATTCAATCTACTACTTAGCAGGTATTCATCAAAAACGCTTTAAGACATTTATTGCCCATTGTGGGGTTTTCAATTTAGAAAGTATGTATGGCACTACTGAAGAGCTTTTCTTTAACAATAATGAAATAGGAGGAGCTTATTGGGAAGAGCGTAATGCAGTAGCTCAAAAATCGTATAAAGAGTTTAACCCTATAAAGAAAATTAATAATTGGGATACTCCTATACTGATTATTCACGGAGGTAAAGATTACCGAGTACCTGAAGAACAAGGATTTCAAGCCTTTACTGCCGCACAGCTAAAAGGCATTAGAAGTGAGTTGCTTTATTTCCCTGATGAAAACCACTGGGTATTACAACCTCAAAACGGACTATTATGGCAACGAACTTTCTTCAAATGGCTGAAAGAAACGCTATAGTTAATGTGAAAAATAGAAAATAAAAAAAGCTGGTTAAAAATACTTAACCAGCTTTTTTGCAATTACTTTTTGTTTACTGATTCAGATAGCTCAGTTCCTGCTTTGAATTTTACAACTTTTTTAGCAGGTACTTTGATTACCTCTCCAGTACGAGGGTTTCTTGCTTCCCTTGCATCTTTTTTAGCAACTGACCATGAGCCAAAACCTACAATGGCTACTTTGTCACCTTTTTTTAGTGCTTTTTCAACACTTGAAAAGAACGCTTCTACTGCTTTTTTAGAGTCAGCTTTAGTAAGCCCAGACTCTGCTGCAATAGCATCAATTAATTCTGATTTGTTCATATGATAACTAATAAATACAGTTAATAAGCACAAAGGTAGTAATATATTTTTTCATAGCAAGTGTAAAACTAGAAAAAAACAAATTTTAGCAAAAAATTAACATAATCAATGCTTTTTTACTGCTTTTTCTTGGCTCTTTAAACCTTTTTTCCTACTTTTGCACCCTCAAAAACAAGTTAATAAAGGTTCTTATAAATTATGCTTACAAGAAGACATATTAGGGCTAAAGTAATGCAATCTATCTACGCAATGCAGCAGAGCCAAAGTCAAGATTTAGATAAGGAAATAAAATTCTTACAAAATAGCGCTTCTCAAACGCTAAACCTTTATCTATTGCTATGTAATCTCCTTACTCAATTACATGATTTATCATTACATCAAGAAGAGATAACTCAAAAAAAATATCTCTCTACTTCTGATGATAAAAAACTGCATCAGAGATTTTCTCATAACGCACTCCTTCTACTTATAAAACATAATTCTACTCTTCAAAATGCTATTAAGGAGTTACAAATGAATCAGTTTGATATAGATGATGAATATGTTAGAACAATATATAAAAATATATTAGATAGCCAAATCTATAAAAACTACATCATACAAGATACTTCATTTGATGCCGATAAAAACTTTTTAATCAAAATATTTGAAGAAATAATAGCCACTGATGAACATCTATATGACTACATAGAAGATAATTCTCTTACTTGGTTAGACGATTTTCCTATAATTAATACCTATATAGTAAAACTCCTAAAAAGTTTAAAAGCTGATACGCCCGAAAAATATTTACTTCCTCAGCTTTATAAAAATGAAGATGAAAAAAAATTCCTTATTGATTTGTTCAAAAAAACAGTTTTGCAAGATGCCAAACTCAATCAATATGTCGAAAATAAACTTACCAATTGGGATAAAGAAAGAGTAGCTATAATCGATAATATACTACTTAAGATGGCTACTGCCGAATTTTTGTATTTCCCATCTATCCCCATAAAAGTTACTATTAATGAATATTTAGAACTTGCAAAAGAGTATTCCACAGCTAAAAGTAATGTTTTTATCAATGGTGTACTAAATGTAATCCTAAAAGAACTACAAGAAAAACAACTCATTAAAAAAATAGGAAAAGGACTCCTATAACACTTATATCCTAATGTTTAATAATTAAATTAATATATATGCAACAGTTAATGAATGGACCTACATTACCACTTATCTTAATGTTTGTGGCAATGTACTTCTTAATGTTTCGTCCACAGATGAAGCGACAAAAACAAGAAAAAAACTTTATACAATCTATGAAAAAAGGTGATAAAGTTGTTACCAAAGGAGGAATGCACGGGCGCATTTTAGAACTTAATGATGATACCTGTGTTATCGAAACTCTCGCTGGTAAAATTAAGTTTGAACGTTCTGCTATCTCTATGGAAATGTCTGCAAAGGTAAATAAACCTCTTGTAGAGAAAAAAGAAGCATAAAACATTGAGAAAACAATAAAAAAAAGAGATTATCCATTATGATAATCTCTTTTTTTATATTTCTATGTTCCAATAATCCTAATTTGTAGAGAATAACTTAGCAAAAAAACTCTTCCTTTGTACCATACTTTCTTCCTCAGGGTGTTCTTCACTAAATATATCATCTGAAATCTCATAATCACCTATATCTGTATCATTATGCGCATTAGAGATAGGATCAAAATGTATCTCTTGAGGAGCGCGCTTCTTATCATCTAATATATCCATTATATAATCAATATAAGATTTACCCTGCTTCTCCAAAAAACTTTTAAAATAACGATTGCTCAACTCCATACCTCCAATCTTTTCAAGCTTTAAAAGCGTTTGGTATAGAGGCTCAATATGATCTGTAATCACCTGTTGAGGTACAGCACGCCTGCGCGCCATAATCGTTACCACCTCACCCATAATATTACGCCCTACTTCAAAATCAGTAATTACCCAATAATACTTGCCCGATTTAGCCAAATTCTTGATAATAGCGTGAAAATTCCTTCCCGCTAAAATATTATCCCAAGTAACCTTGAAAACAATCTTAGGCATATCAGGATGACGAATAATATTGTGCGGCTTGCCCAATAATTCACTTGCTGAATAACCACAAACATCTATAAATGTCTGGTTTACGTCAGTAATAGTACCAAACTTATCAGTAGTACTGATAATTGTCTTTGTCTTGTCCCACGCCACCTCTTCATTGATAGGGGTAGGCTTATTCATAACTTGATCTGACATAAAATTCCTTTTTTTATATTCAACGCCACAAAATTATAAAAATATATCAAAATAAACAAAATATATTTCAAAACTTTTTGTACTAAATATAACAAAAATATAATTAAATATTGTATATCAGTTTGTTATATTTGTTTTTTTATTCCTTGATAACCAACTTATAATAGCAACACAATCTCTATTAAAACAGAAAAATTTTCTGCTGAACTTTTCCTATATCTGTAATATACCTACCTGCATCCTACCCCCTGAGTCAGAAAACTACCCATCTCTCTAAAAATAGAATGTTTTTATTTATATACATAATCCTTAATTTGCTATTTCTCATTATTTTATTACCTTTGCGCCAAATAATTCTAAATAACATTCTTTTATGAAATCACTCTTCTTAACCTTCTTTGCCTTCTTTGTGCTCTATACACAAGGGCAAACCAATAAACTCCTTACCAATGAGTATTGGAAAACTAATCCTTCTGTCACACAGCTCCAACTCACTATTGCCGAAGGTAATAGCGCTACTGAACTCAATAGCCACGCTTTCGATGCCACTACTCTCGCTATCCTCAACAATGCTCCCCTCGAAACAATTACCTACCTTGTAGATTTAGAAGGAAATGGAGTAGATAAACGCACTCACGACAAACGTACTTACCTCTTTTGGGCTGCCTATCAAGACAACCTGCCTCTTATGAAGTTTCTTATAAATAAAGGTGCTAAAATCAATATAACCGACTCTCATCAGCTCACTCCCTTCCTTTTTGCTGCTGTAGGTGGTAAAAGTAATAAAGCAATTTATGAACTACTACTGAAACACGGTGCTAATCTCAAAGATACCAATTCCGATGGTGCTAATGTACTTTTGCTACTCCTCCCTCACCTAAAAGACCTTAAAGAAGCTGATTTCTTTCTCAAAAAAGGATTAAAACTTACCGATACTGATAAAAAAGGTAATAATGCTATCTATTATGCAGCTATCACTGGCAATAAACCTATTATAGAAGCCCTGATAAAGAAGAAAATAAACCCCAAGCACCTCAATTCTAATAATGAGAATGCCGTTTTTGCAGCAGCTAGAGGCTTTAGAAGAAATTATAATCCGCTCGATACTTTCCTCTATTTAGAGCAATTAGGCCTTTCATTAAATCAAAAAAACAAAGAGGGGCTTTCACCTCTTTTCATATTAGCACAGAAAAATAAAGATGATAAAGTAATTAGCTATTTCTTAGAAAAAGGAAATGACCCCAATCAGTTCGATAAAGACGAGAATACTCCTCTAATGAAGTCTGCAATTAGTAATAACACTCTTGTAATAGCTACCTTACTTGATAAAACCAAAAATATCAATTCGCAGAACAAGCAAGGCCTATCAGCACTTACTTTAGCTGTCGAAAACAATACCCTTGAGGTAATAGACTTCTTAATTTATCGTGGGGCTGATACGCAAATAGTAGATAAACAAGGAAATACTCTCTATCACTACGCCGTAAAACGCGCAGATATAAAAGTCTTAGAAAAACTTTCTCAATGCCCTATAAATATCAATCAGAAGAATAAAGAAGGTCTCACCCCTCTACAAATAGCCGTAATGACTGCCAAAAACTTAGAGGTAGTACACTTCTTGATTAATAAAGGTGCCGACAAAACTCTTACTACCGATTTAGGCGAAACAATTTATGATTTAGCTAAAGAAAATGAAGCTCTAAAACAAATTAATGTAGAATTTTTAAAATAGAAGAAAAATGAAAAAGAAACTCTTATACTCCGTATCAATTGCAATACTAGCGCTCTTCACACTTTCGTTTGTAGCACAAGCAAACTCCAAAAAATATAAATGTCTTATCCAGCTTACCAACTATAAGGGGGAAGGGGCTTATATTGTCGCCTCTCTTATCAACCCCGAAGGAAAATATGAACAAACACTACAAGTGCTCGGAGACGACCCCGAGTGGTATAGCGACCTTACGCAATGGTGGAAATTCTACGGAAAACGCCAAACAATCGACGGTATCACAGGAGCTACTATTAGTGGTGGCGAGAGAACCCTAAAAATACTTACATTAGATACTAATAAATTCGATAAAGGATATAAAATACGTTTTGAAACTGCTGTAGAAGATGCCTACTACTATGCCAAAGATGCTGAAATAGAACTCAAAACCGAAAACCTCAATACCAAAATAGAAGGAAAAGGCTACATACGTTATGTAAGACTAATGGCGAATGATTAATCATTCGCCATTACTAATTTCATCTTCTTCGCTTTTTCCATCATAAAGACCTTCGCAGCCTCATACTCATTCGGTATCTTCCCTTCTAAAATGGCCTCTTTTATAGCCTCTTTTAATATACCTACAGGTTGCGATGGCGGAAGATTGAAAGTCTTCATAATCTCCTCCCCACTGATAGGTGGCTGAAAATTGCGTATATGGTCTTTCTCCTCTACCTCTACCACTTTCTTCCTAACCAATTGAAAATTATCGTGATATTTCTTATACTTCTTTGTGTTTTTAGTCGTGATATCTGCCTCACAAAGGGTCATTAAGTCCTCAAATTCCTCCCCAGCATCAAATACCAAACGCCTCACTGCCGAATCTGTAACGATATCTTCCGCAATAATAATAGGTCGAGAACTCATCTTTACAATCTTCTGAACATACTTCATCTTGTCGTTAAGAGGCATCCGCAAACGCTTAAAAAGATGATACACCATCTTACTACCTACAAACTCATGCCCGTGAAATGTCCACCCAATCTTCTTGTCAAAACGCTTCGTAGGTGCTTTCCCTATATCGTGCAGAAGAGCCGCCCAGCGTAGCCATAAGTTATCCGTATGCATAGCTATATTATCCACTACCTCCAATGTGTGCCAAAAATTGTCTTTATGCCGTTGCCCATCTTGCTCCTCAACTCCTTGCAATGCAATAAGCTCTGGCAAAATATAGTGCAACAATCCCGTTTCATACAATAGCTTGAACCCTATCGAAGGCTTCTCCGATCCCAATATCTTGTGTAGCTCATCTACAATACGCTCATACGAAATAATTTTAAGCCGCTCTTTGTTAGCCCCAATAGCTTTAAGTGAAGCCTCCTCTATCTTGAAATTCAACTGAGTGGCAAAACGTATCGCTCGCATCATGCGCAAAGGATCATCTGAATAGGTAATACTGGGGTCTAAAGGCGTACGTATAAGCTTCCTTTCCAAATCTCCCAACCCATCAAAAGGATCTATTAGCGCCCCAAAATTATCCTTATTTAGCGAAAACGCCATCGCATTAATAGTAAAATCCCTCCGGTTTTGATCATCTTGCAAACTCCCACTTTCTACATAAGGCTTCCGTGAATTCGATTCATAACTCTCCTTGCGAGCTCCTACAAATTCAATGTCTAACCCCTCCACTTTTATCATCGCAGTCCCAAAATTCTTAAATATCGATACCTTAGGACTGTTAGGCAACTGTTCCGCTACCTTTTCTGCCAAAGAAATCCCACTGCCTATAGAAACAATATCAATATCCTTCGGCAACTTCTTCTTTAGTAAATAATCGCGTACAAAGCCCCCAATCACATAGCTTTCAAGTGGTATCTCGTCTGCAATGTTGCTTATTATCGTAAAAATAGGATTAGAAAGTGCTTCTCTATAATTCATTAAAATTCATTAATCGTTTTGCGAATGGCAACCAATCGCGTTAATAGTCCTTCCAATAGGTCTAAATGCAACATATTAGCCCCATCACTCTTAGCATTAGCAGGGTCAAAATGTGTCTCTATAAAAAGACCATCTGCTTGGTTCACTATAGCAGCTCGAGCGATCGTCTCTATCATCTCTGGCCTCCCGCCTGTTACCCCACTGTTCTGATTAGGTTGTTGCAAAGAATGCGTCACATCCATCACCACGGGCGCAAAAGCTCGCATCGTCGGTATACCCCTGAAATCTACAATGAGATCTTGATAACCAAACATACTCCCCCTGTCCGTGATCAAAGCCTTCTTGTTCCCACTATCAAGCACCTTCTGAACGGCGTACTGCATACTCTCCGGACTCATAAACTGACCTTTCTTCAAGTTTACAACTCGCCCCGTTTCTGCTGCCGCTACTACCAAATCCGTTTGGCGTACCAAAAAAGCAGGTATCTGCAACACATCTACATACTCGGCAGCCAGCTCTGCATCACTCACCTGATGAATGTCTGTAACCGTAGGAATTCCAAAAGTCTGTCCCACTTTCTGCAATATCTTTAAAGCCTTCTCATCTCCTATCCCCGTAAAAGAATCTATCCTACTCCGGTTTGCCTTCTTAAAACTACCCTTGAATGTATAAGGAATATTTAGCTTAGAAGTAATCTCTACAATACGCTCGGCAATCCTCATCGCCATATCTTCTCCTTCAATAGCACAAGGACCTGCCAATAAAAAAAAGTTATCTTCTTTGTTTATCATCTTGTCTTATTATTATTGTTTTATTATTAATATGAATCAAGAGTAGAAAAATAATAACCACTTGATTAATAAAATCTTATTGCTTTTTCGCCACATCTCCACTGCCTTCTGAGGGAGACAGGGGAAGGTTTATAATCAACAAATTAATTCAACCCTTAATCATTAATCATTAACCCTTAATCATTAATCATTAATCATTGACCATTAACCATTAACCATTAATCATTAACCATTGACCATTAATCATTAATCATTAATCATTAATCATTAATCATTAATCATTGACCATTAATCATTAACCTAATATTAGTAGTAAACAAATTTACCGCAATAGCCAGCAAAATAACCCCAAAAAGATTATGAATAACAGTAATCCCCTGTTTGCCTAAAAACTTCTCTATCCTTTCTGACGACTTGAGTACCACATATACAATCACAATATTAATGATGATCGCCACAATGATATTCTCTACATAAAATTTAGACCTCAGTGATAATACAGTCGTAAGCGCTCCTGCACCTGCTACTATCGGAAATGCCAACGGAACAATAGAAGCCGTTTCTGGGGTAGTACCTTTATAAAGTGTAATGCCCAAAATCATCTCCAAGGCAAGAAAAAATAAAATAAACGACCCCGCTACTGCAAAAGCCTCAACACTCACCCCAAAAAGATTTAACAACTGTTTCCCTACAAAAAGAAAAACTACCAATAACAAACCCGCTACAATAGCCGTCTTCTCAGATTGTATACGCCCAGCCTTCTTCCGTAAATTGATAATAATAGGAACACTCCCAATAATATCAATTACCGCAAAAAGAACCATAGTAGCTGAAATGATTTCCTTAGTATCAAAATTCATAATCTAAAAAATTTCCGCAAAAGTAATAAAAAATATGAAACCTAAAAAGACATTCTCAATTTTATAGTAGAAAACCTATTTTCAACGTACCAATACACCTCCTCTATTACCTCTCATCACTTAAGATTTTCCTACCTCTCCCTCAAAGAAATCTGCAAGATAAGAAAGGTAGAAAAAAAACAACTTGGAGCAATCTTGGAGAAATTTTAGAGCAATCTTGGAGAAAAACAAAAATAATTTTGCACATTCAAATAAATGTCGTACCTTAGCCGAAAATTTTAACCCTTTATTAATAACTAAAAAAAATAAAACAATGGGAAAAGGATTCTTTAAAGTACCAAAGGCTGTTAATGAACCTGTTAAAAGCTATGCTCCAGGAACCCCCGAGCGCGAAGCCGTAGCTCAAGCCTACAAACAATTGTGGAATAAAAAAGTAGAGATACCTCTCTATATAGGTGGAGAAGCTATACACACCGGAGATACCGATGAAATGCACCCTCCTCACGACCACCAGCATCTATTAGGCGTATACCACAAAGCCTCTAAACAACACGTAGAAAAAGCTATCTCTGTAGCCCTCCAAGCACGCCAAAAATGGGCGGCTCTCCCTTGGGAAGAACGTGCTGCTATCTTCTTAAAAGCAGCCGACCTTATCGCTGGGCCTTACCGCGCCAAAATGAACGCCGCTACAATGATTGCTCAGTCTAAAACAGTGCACCAAGCTGAAATCGACTCCGCTTGCGAACTCATAGACTTCTTGCGTTTCAATGTAGAGTTTATGGCTAACATCTATAACGACCAACCCAACTCTTCTGAAGGTGTTTGGAATCGTGTAGAATACCGCCCTTTAGAAGGTTTTGTATATGCCGTTACTCCATTCAACTTTACCGCTATATCAGGCAATCTACCTGCTAGCGCTGCCCTTATGGGTAACGTGGTAATCTGGAAACCAAGCGCTTCTCAAGTCTTCTCTGCCGAAATGATTGTAGAAGTCTTCAGAAAAGCAGGACTCCCCGATGGCGTTATCAATGTACTACACGGAGACCCCACTATGATTACCGATACACTACTTGCTAGCCCTCACTTCGCTGGTATCCACTTCACTGGTTCTACCAATGTGTTCCAAGACATTTGGAAAAAAATAGGTAACAACATCCATAACTACCGCTCTTACCCTAAAATCGTAGGCGAAACAGGGGGTAAAGACTTTATCCTTGCCCACCCAAGCGCTTGCCCTAAACAAGTGGCTACCGCTATTACTCGTGGTGCTTTTGAGTATCAAGGACAAAAATGTAGCGCTGCCTCTCGCGTCTACTTGCCTAAATCAAAGGCTGATGAAACCTTAGCCTTCGTAAAAGAAGATGTATTATCCTTCAAAATGGGTTCTCCCGAAAACTTCGAAAATTTTATAACTGCCGTTATTCACGAACATTCTTTCAATAAATTAGCTAAATATATTGACCAAGCTAAAAAAGATGAAGATGCCGAGATATTCGTAGGTGGTGGCTACGACAAGAGTAAAGGTTATTTCATTGAACCTACTGTGATTGTTACTACCAATCCTCATTACACCACTATGGAAACTGAACTCTTTGGTCCTGTAGTAACCGTGTATGTATACGATGACTCTAAATGGGAGGAAACCCTTAAATTAGTAGACCAAACTTCAGCTTATGCACTCACAGGAGCTGTATTTGCTACTTGTCGTTATGCCATAGATGAAGCGGTGAAAGCTCTCGAAAATGCTGCTGGTAACTTCTATGTAAACGATAAACCTACAGGAGCTGTCGTTGGACAACAACCTTTCGGTGGCGCACGTGCCTCAGGTACTAACGATAAGGCTGGTTCTGCCCAAAACCTCTTGCGCTGGGTATCACCACGCCTCATCAAAGAAACCTTTGTGTCTCCTGTAGACTATCGCTACCCTTTCTTAGGATAAAATAAAATTTTAACTTTGCCAAAGTTCTTTGCCCATAAGGCTCGCATCTTTGGCAAAGTTTATACTAATAAATCATTAATCATTAGACATTAATCATTAGACATTAAATGGACTGGCTTTGGAATTTGATGACTAACCACGAAAGTGTTGCCTACACCGTGATAGTGTATAGCGTTGTCATCGCAGTAGGAGTTGCCTTAGGTAAAATAAAAATATTTGGCATCTCATTCGGTATCGCTTGGGTACTATTTGCAGGTATTGCTATGGCTGAAATGGGCTTTACTGTTAATATGCATATTCAGCACTTCATAAAAGAATTTGGGCTTATTCTATTTGTGTATACCATAGGATTACAAGTAGGACCCGGATTTTTCTCAGCCTTTAAAAGAGAAGGCATCAAGCTCAATTTATTAGCTATTCTTTCTATCGTTACTTGTGTAGCAACTGTTATAGCAATTCACTACATTACTCAAACTGATATGTCAACCTTAGTAGGGATAATGTCTGGTGCGGTAACCAATACTCCTGGGTTAGGAGCGGCCAATGCTACTCTTGCCGAAAAATTTGGTGAAGAGGCCCCTTCGCTCACTACAATGTACGCAGTAGCTTATCCTTTTGGCGTATTGGGTATCATCATTGTAATGTTAGGGTTAAAAAGTATTTTCAAAGTAAATTTAGATTCTGAAAAACGCCTAAATTCCGTACGTCATTCTAAAGACCAAGTGGTTATCAACCGCTTTGCTATCAAAGTTACCAACCCTTCTTTATTTGGAAAAAAATTAAAAGTCATCAAAGAAACCCTTAACTTTGATTTCACTATCTCACGTATGTGCCGAAAAGGCGAAATACTAATGGCTGATGCGGCTACTGTTATCCAAGAAGGTGATATTGTACTAATTGTCGCCAACCAAAAAGAGAATGAAAAGTTCTTTACTTTAATGGGCGAAAACGTTCCTATTCTCGACTATTTCCCTGATGAAAAAGATATGCGCTACACTTCCCGTCGCATCAACGTAACACAACGCGCTATTTTCACTAAAACCTTAGCCGAACTTGATGTGCGTAAGCATTTTGGAGTAACCATTACTCGTGTATTCCGTGCAGGGGTAGAGTTTGTGCCTTCTGCTCATACCAAGTTGCAGTTTGGCGACACTATCACTGTAATAGGCGACGAAACTCATATACAACTCGTGAGCAAAGAGTTTGGTAACTCTAAACGCCGTTTGCAAACTCCTCACATCGCCGAACTTTTTATGGGTATCACTCTTGGGGTGCTTTTAGGTAGCATTCCTTTCTCTATACCTGGCATACCTGGAGCTGTCCGCTTAGGTTTGGCAGGTGGTCCTCTCATCGTAGCGATACTCATCAGCCGTTATGGTGGCAAATTCTCAGTTACCCATTATGTATCACAAAGTGCTAATTTAATGGTGCGAGAAATTGGTATCGTGCTCTTCCTCGCTAGTGTAGGCTTAGATGCTCGAGCACAATTTGTCCAAACTTTATTGCACGGTCAAGGCTTATATTGGATGGGATTGGGGGCTCTTATCACCCTTATACCTCTCATTATTACATCTTTAGTAGCCCGTATCAAAGGAAAGTTAGACTATTTGGAAATTTGTGGTCTACTCTCTGGTGCCTCTACCGATCCTCCTGCTTTGGCATTTGCCAATGAAATGAATAATTCTGAAGTGCCAGCCCTTACGTATGCAAGTGTTTATCCGCTTACTACCTTCTTGCGAATAATGGTCGCTCAATTATTGATTGTATTTTTTGTGTGATGTTTCAAAAAAAGTTGTACTTTTGCCCTCTGAAAAAAATAAAATATTATGTTTGGAGATATGATGGGAATGATGGGGAAACTCAAAGAAACCCAGCAAAAAATAGAAGAGGCTAAAGTGCGCTTAAATCACGTATTAGTTGATGAAATTGCCGCTGATGGCAGTGTAAAAGTAACTATTACTGCCAATCGAGAAATTAAAAGCATTCAAATAAACGAGGCTTTATTAGAAGATAAAGAAGCCTTAGAAGATTATTTGATTATCACACTCAACAAGGCTATTGCCAAAGCTACAGAACTTAATGAATTAGAATTAGCTAATGTAGCCAAACAAGGTCTTCCTTTTAACTTTTAAAAACACTAAATCTATGGGTAAAATAATAGCTATTGCAAACCAAAAAGGAGGTGTGGGAAAAACTACTACCTCTGTGAACTTAGCCGCCTCATTAGGCGTATTGGAGAAAAAAGTATTACTCATTGATGCCGACCCACAAGCAAATGCTACTTCTGGCTTAGGTATTGATGTAGATTCTATTGAGCACGGTACTTATGAGCTTTTAGAACACACAATGGAAGCTAAAGATATGATTGTTCACACTACCTCTCCAAATCTCGACCTTATCGCTGCTCATATCAATTTGGTGGCTATCGAAATTGAGTTGGTTGACAAAGAACAACGTGAGTTTATGCTTAAAAAAGCCTTAGAATCTATCAAAGATGAGTATGATTATATTTTAATCGACTGTGCTCCTTCCTTAGGTCTCATCACACTGAACGCTCTTACAGCTGCTAACTCGGTGATTGTACCTATCCAATGCGAATACTTCGCTCTAGAAGGATTAGGCAAACTCCTCAATACTATTAAAAGTGTACAAAAAACCTTCAATCCCGATTTGGATATCGAAGGCTTGTTGCTCACTATGTACGATGCACGCTTGCGACTCTCTAACCAAGTGGTAGAAGAAGTGCAAAAACACTTCAGTGATATGGTGTTCAAAACCATTATCCAGCGTAACGTACGCCTTAGCGAAGCTCCAAGTTTCGGCGAAACCATTATCAACTACGATGCTACCAGCAAAGGAGCTACTAATCACATCAACTTAGCTCAAGAGATTATCGATAAAAATAAAACTGCATAATGACGAAACCTGCTAAAAAACCTGCCTTGGGGAGAGGTATTTCAGCTATTTTTGGCAATAGCCCCGAAGTGGCTATCAATTCTATCAAAGATAAGAACGCCGATAAAATCGTAGGAAATATCATAGAACTCGAACTCGACCTAATAGAAACAAACCCTTTTCAGCCTCGTACTTCTTTTAATGAAGAAGAGTTACAAGGGCTCGCTTCCTCTATTGAGGAATTAGGAGTTGTACAACCTATCACTGTACGCAAACTCGACGGAGAAAACAAATATCAACTCATTTCGGGCGAACGCCGTTTTAGAGCTTCTAAATTAGCTGGACTCAAAACGATTCCTGCCTATATCCGCATCGCCGATGACAACGAGTCGCTTACAATGGCTTTGGTTGAGAATATCCAACGTCAGGATTTAGACCCTATAGAAATTGCTCTTTCTTACCAACAGCTCATTGAGCAGGTAAACCTCACTCAAGACCAAATGAGCAAACGCGTAGGTAAAAAACGATCTACAATCACTAACTATTTGCGTTTGCTCAAGCTTGCTCCTATCATTCAAACAGGTATACGCGATGGCTTTATCTCTATGGGGCACGGTCGTGCGATTATCGCTATAGAAGACCCTGAACAACAAGCCGAAGTGTACCAACGTATCATTTCCGATAACCTATCTGTACGTGATACCGAAGAGTTAGTGCGCCGCTTGCAAAACCCCGAAACACCTAATGTGGTAAGTATTCAAATCCCTAAAAGCAGTAGTAAAACTGAAGTACCTACTTATATCAAAGAAAATATGAGTAGCTTCAATCATTTTTTTGGCACTAAAGTTGCCGTAAAAATGAGTAAAGATGGCAAAGGTAGCCTTACCATTCCCTTTACCTCAGAGGAAGATTTCAAACGTATCCAAAGTTTATTACACAAAAAAGATGAGTAGAACAATTGTTTTCATAATGGCACTCCTTATGGGAGTGGGTATTTCGTACGCACAAAACGATACAGAGGAAGTGGTAGAAGTACCCTTCGATTCTATGCAGGTAGCCGTTATGCAAGACAATATGAAAAAAGTTCCTTGGAATACTGATCCTCTTTCACCTGCAAAAGCTGCTTTCTATTCAGCAGTTTTACCTGGATTGGGGCAGATATACAACAAAAGCTACTGGAAAGTACCTTTGGTATATATCGCTATCGGAACCCCTATATACTTCTATGTACAAAACTCTAAGGAATATAATCGTTATCTTACCGCTTACAAACGTCGTCAACAAGGTTATACAGATGATGAATTTTATGGAGATAGAACTGATGGGCAACCTCGAGTAAGCACCGATGGATTGCGCCGTGGCATACAGTTCTATCGCCGTAATAAGGAACTCTCTATTCTCATAGGGGTAGGTTTATACGCCTTAAATATCATTGAGGCAAATGTTGATGCACACCTCAAACAATTCAATGTTGATGAACGTCTTACCTTAGAACCTTTTATCTACAACGATTTCCTCACTCAACCCCAATTTGGTTTGACTCTCACCTATAGATCTAAAAAATAATAATGAATACACAAAACCTATTAGAAACCTTGCGCCATATCGTTGGCGCAAAATACGTTATTACCGACCCCTCAAAAACTGAACGTTACCGTACTGGGTATCGTTTTGGTACTGGAAATGCTATTGCCGTAGTTCGTCCTGCAACTTTGTGGGAACAATGGCAAGTACTTGAGGCTTGTGTCGCAGCCGATGTGATTGTAATTTCACAAGCTGCCAATACAGGTATTACAGGAGGCTCTAACCCTTTTGGTAATGATTACGACCGCGATGTGGTTATTATCAATACTATGCGTAATGACAATATTCAGCTTATCAACGAGGGGGAACAAGCAGTATGCCTCACTGGGGCTACACTCAACCATTTGGAACAAGAACTGAAAGTATACAATCGCGAACCTCATTCTGTGATTGGCTCTTCTTGTATTGGGGCTTCAGTAATTGGAGGTGTGTGTAATAACTCTGGTGGTTCATTAGTTCAACGAGGACCCGCTTATACCGAAATGGCTCTCTATGCCCAACTCAATGCCGATGGTAAATTAGAGCTCATCAACCATTTAGGTATTGATTTAGGAAATTCTCCTAAAGAAATTCTCACTAATCTTCAAGAAGGAAAATACCAGCAAAAGGACATCCATTCCACTGGCAAAAAAGGACACGATCACAACTATTGTAACCACGTACGCGAAATCAATGCCGATACTCCTGCCCGCTTCAATGCCGACCCTGCGCGTCTATATGAAGCCTCAGGTAGCGCAGGTCGTTTAGGAGTTTTCGCTGTACGCGTAGATACTTTCCCCGCCGAGAAAAAAACTGCCGTATTCTACATAGGTACCAACGACACAGCCGTACTTACTAAATTGCGTCGTGATATGCTTGGTACTTTTGAAGAAATTCCTATTTCTGGTGAATATATTCACCGTACCGCTTTTGATATTGCTGCCAAATATGGCAAAGATACTTTTTGGTATATCAAAAATATCGGTACTGAATATTTACCTAAACTATTTTCTATGAAGGCTTGGGGAGATCGTGTAGCTAAAAAGCTACCTTTTATGCCCAACCATTTCAGTGAAAAATTCTTGCAATTCACCTCTAAACTAATGCCTCAACACCTCCCTAAAATATTATGGGATTATCGCAACCAATACGAACACCACCTCATTTTAAAAATGGGAGGTAAAGGAGTAGACGAAGCACGTGCTTATTTGCAAAAAGAATTTTCTGATAGTAGCAAGGGAGCTTATATAGAGTGTGATGCCAAACTCGCTCAAGCAGCAATGCTCTTGCGCTTTGCTGTAGCTTCTGCAGCCATTCGTTATCGCTCAGTACACGAAGATGAGGTAGAAGATATCGTGGCTTTAGACATCGCTTTGCGTCGCAATGATGAGGATTGGTTTGAAAAACTTCCTCCTGAACTCGATGCTAAGATTCTTCACAAATTGTACTATGGGCATTTTATGTGTCACGTATTCCATCAGGATTATGTAATTAAAAAAGGTTACAATTGTGAAGAAATAGAAGAAGAGATGCTAAAAATATTAGATACTCGTGGTGCTCAATATCCCGCCGAGCATAACGTCGGACACTTATATCACGCCAACGACGACCTTAAAAACTTCTACAATTCTCTCGACCCAACCAATAGCTTCAACCCTGGTATTGGTAAAACTTCCAAGAAAAAAGATTGGAAATAAATAAATACATTTTCTTATTAAAAGCTGTTTGATATTTTCGAACAGCTTTTTTTATGAAACTACTCCTCTTATGAAATGTTGATTTACAAATATTTAGTACCTATTAGACGATTTTATACCTTTTTTAGATAACAAAAGAAATCATTTATCCACTCTATTTATACTTTTGTGTCATCAAACGATACAAAAACAAACAACCATTGTATGAAAAGAAATCTATTTTTATCAGTTCTACTGTTATTAGTGAGTTGGAGTTATGCTCAACAACGCACCATCCGTGGAACTGTCAGCGATGCTACTACCAAGGAGCCCTTGATGAGTGCTTCAGTAGTAGTGAAAGGAACTACCAAAGGTGTCAGCACCGATATGGATGGTAAATACTCCATAGATGTAGCGGTGGGACAGACCTTAGAAGTGTCTTTTATGGGGTATGTTACCCAAAATGTAAAAGTAACTGCCAATACTCCTGTGCCTTTGCTCATTGCTTTGGCCGACGAACAAAAAAAATTGGAAGAAGTTGTCGTTGTAGGGTATGGGGTTACTAAAAAACGCGACTTAGCAGGAGCGATTACCTCTATCAAAACAGACGATGTAAAAGCTGGGGTAGTAGCCGATATGTCACAAATGCTGAAAGGGCGTGCATCAGGTGTACAAGTGCGCCAAAACTCATTAGAACCTGGTGGTAATGTCTCTATCCGTGTGCGTGGTGCTTCTTCAGTAAGTGCCGATAATGAACCCTTGTATGTAATCGACGGTTTTCAAACCGATAATATGTCTCAAATTAGTATAGATGATATCGAGTCAATTGAAATCCTAAAAGATGCCTCTACTACCGCTATTTATGGCGCTCGTGGTGCCAACGGGGTTATCCTTATCACTACTAAAAAAGGTAAAGAAGGGGCTTTTAATGTAGAATATTCTAACCAAACTGCTTTTAAGAATATGTACAACCCTTGGGATTTACTCGATGCTGGCGAAACAATTTCTCTCACTCGCCGTTTGTATGATGAGACTGGTTTGGCTAAATATAATAAATGGACAGCCTCTCAAGCTACCTATCAAGGTAAAGGTACCGATTGGCTCAAAGAAACTACTCACGATGCCTTTACTATATTACATCAACTTTCAGTATCAGGAGGTACTGACCGCCTTTCTGCTTTTATGTCTGCTAACTATCTTAACGAACCTGGTATATTACTCAATACTGATTATAACCGTTATGGTGGACGTGTGAATTTACAGTACAAAATTAGTCCCAAAGTAAGAGCTGGAGCCAATATGAATTTCTCTCAATCTAAAAAGAAATTCTTAGATATGGGTACGATCTCTTCCGATAAAAATATAATGTACCGTATCTTCAACCTTGAACCTTGGAAAAACAAAGAAGGTTACGATGTCTTCAGAATTAAAGCCCGTCGCCCTGCTGTATTCGAAGAAATGAATGGAGCACAACTCTATCGCCATTTCAATACTATGTATGCTACCGCTTATGCCGATATAGACCTCTTGCCTTCTCTCACTATTAATGGCCGTTATACCTATGCCTACGACCATCTAAAAACTGAAAAATATTATGACCGTTCTACTTCTATCGGCCAAGCTTATAAAGGCCAAGCTTTTCTTAGCCACGAAGAGAATGTAAAACACCAAATTGAAGGTGTCGCTACTTATCACCCTAAATTAGAAGGTAAACACGATATAAAAGTAACCGCTGGTGCCTCTTATATCTACCAAAAAGGTAAAGGCGATGAAGTACAAGCCTATGGTTTTGCTTCCGATGTCTTCTCTTTTAAAAATATCGGAGCAGCCCAACACCTAGATTGGATAGGCTCTGGAGAATCCTCTATCAAAAAAGCCTCTGCTTTTGGCCGTGCTGAATATATCTTCAACAACCGTTATATCCTTAACGCCTCTGTACGTGCTGATGGTTCATCTGTCTTTGGTGCCGATTATCGTTGGGGTATATTCCCCGCAGGCTCTTTCGCTTGGCACTTAGGCGAAGAAAAGTTTATGGCCTTTGCCAAACCTCTTTTCAGTAGAATTAAACTCCGTACTAGTTATGGACTTAGTGGTAATGATGGTATCCGCTTTGGACTCTCTCAATACCAATATTCCGTACGTGATGTGTATATAGGTGGTTCTGAAGGCACCAAAGGTATGTACCCCTCTAACCCTTATAATCCAAAACTCCGTTGGGAAACTACTGCTCAGTGGAATGCGGGTGTTGATTTAGGTATTGGAAGAATAGAAGCTAGCTTCGACTATTATATAAAACGTACCAAGGATTTGTTAAATCCAGACCCTATTCACCCATCAGGTGGCTTCCCTAACTATGTAAATGATGGCCGTCGTTTTGAGTATACCGCTATGATGGTAAACGATGGAGAGGTAGAAAATCAAGGATTTGAAATAGCTCTCAAATCTACTAATATCGATAAAAAAGGCTTCGTATGGAATACCGCTTTCAACTTAGCTAATAACCGTAGCAAAGTACTTAAACTTAATAATGGTAAACCTCGTTTCCAATATATACGACCTCACGGATCTTATGAAGAAAAAGAATATATGATGCTCAAAGAAGGAGAACCTCTTAGCGCCATCTATGGCTATGTATTTGATGGTATTATCCAACAAGGAGAACAATATGCTCCTCAAGCAAAATCTGTACCTGGAGACCCTAAGTTTAAAGACCTCAATGGCGATGGTAAAATAGATGAAAACGACCGTACTGTATTAGGTACTGGTATCCCTAAAACTATCATAGGCCTTAACAACAGTTTTACTTATAAAGATTTTGACTTCTCTTTCTTCTTTGAAGCTTCATTAGGTGCTAAAATGCTTAACCTTACTCGTATCTATCTTGAAGATAATAACCGTTTGGCAGCCTCTTCCGATCGTTGGACTCGCACTCACGCTTCCAATAGCGTACCCCGTAATGGCTATCAAAAAAATGACGGATTGCTTTATGGCTCTTATGTAAACTCTCGTTTCGTAGAAGATGCCGATTTTGTAAAACTCCGTAATGTAGAGTTAGGCTACACTTTTATAGGTAGCAAATGGAATATGAAAACCCTTAAAACTATGCGTATGTTCGTAGGAGGCCAAAATTTGCTTACCTTTACCAAATACCAAGGGTTCGACCCCGATATCAGTACCAATGGTAGCAGCGCTATCGCTCAAGGATTAGATTTGAACTCTTATCCCGCTTACCGCACTATCAACTTTGGAGTGAAATTAACTTTTTAACACAGAAAGAAAATGAAAACGAATTACAAACTATATATCTTACTAGGTGTTTTAGGATTATCCTTTACAGCTTGTGAACTCAAAGAGGATTTGAGCTCTGTTTACAACGCCGATAACGCCTATACTACCGAAGAAAATGCTCAAGAAGGAGTAAATGGTATTTACAGATACCTGAACTCCGCTACTCACCCAAGTACCTTCTATATCAACGACCTCTCTACTGATGATGGCTTTAAAGAAGGAAACGACTTCGAAATTTTAAATAATAACGGACTTACAGGTAATATCCAGCTATTAACCAGTTATAATGGCAATTGGCAAATGATAGGTTGTGCCAATACAGCTATCGATAATATCGCAATGATGCCCGAAACCCGTTTTAGAACAGCTGATAAAAAAGCTGAACTCTTAGCCGAAGCTCACTTTATGCGTGCTTTCGCCTACTATCAGCTCACAAACACTTTCTACCGCGTACCTCTCATTACTAATGGTTACTATGCAGCTACTGCCAATCCTACCTTGGCTACTGTAGAAGAACTCGATAATCAAATAGAACAAGACTTGCTCATCGCAACCAACAACTTGCCTTTAGAATGGAGTGTAAATGGTAGTGATGCAGGTCGTCCTACCAAAGGAGCTGCCTATGGATACCTAATGCGCCTATATATGCGTAAAGCTGGTAGATTAAGAGAACAAGCTTCAGATGCTACTGCTGCTTGGCAAGCCGCCTTAGTATATGCCAATCAAGTAATCGCCACTGGCAAATATACATTACTAGCACACCCATTCGATCCTTTCGACCCTCGTACACGTGCTTCTCTATACAATAGCGAAATTATATTTGCCGTTCGTAGTAGCGAAACGGTGCCTTCAGGAGCTTCCGATTTAGCTCTCTATTTCACTTCTTGGGATTATAACAAAGGTTGGGATATCTTCAATGTACCTTTAGAACTCTATTGGCAGTTTGATACTAGCGATGAGCGACTCACCCAATTTATCAAAGGCGAATTTTTGAATATCAATGACGCCAATCAAAAATATGTCGCTCCTACCTTAGCTCAAATGGGTACCCTCAATAACGAAGCTTCAAGCCCTCGTATTACAGAGCTCTCTAATGTGTATACTGATAAGTATTTCTACGAAAAAGCTGGTTCTTATAACTATAATACACCCAATAACTTGCCTCTATTGCGCTATGCCGATGTATTGCTCTCAAAAGCCGAAATACTCAATGAACTCAATGGGCCTAATCAAGAATCTGTAGATTTGATAAACCAAATACGCCAAAGAGCTTTCCAAGGTAGTACTCACAATTATACCTTAGCTAACTTCGCCTCCAAAGAAGATTTGCGTAGCAAATTGTGCGACGAACGCCTCTTCGAATTTAATATGGAAGGATTGCGCCGTATAGACCTTATCCGTATGGGCTTGTGGAAAGACCGCCTAGATAAGTATATGGATACTGTCAAACAAAAATTAGAAAATAAACAAAATAATCTCAATGCAAGAAGAGACCCTAATGTAGTAAAAAATCCTTACGACTTAACCCCTCAATGGAAAGTATACCCTAAGTTCAACAGTCCTCTAAAAGTATACGATATACGTCGCTATTACCCTATACCAAGCGTGTATAGCAACAAATATCCCGACTTGCAAAATAATCGCTCTTTTAGAGAACAATAATTTTAAAACATAACAAAATATGAAAACCTATACAAAACCTATACTAATGGCTGTAGCTATCTTAAGCGCTATTAGTTGCACCAAAAGTGATGTCGATGGACGTTTTAGCGATAACCCTAAAAGCGAAATAGGCACCCCTCAGTCAGGTACTATCAATACTGCCAAACAAATCAAATGGAATTTTGATAATACCAACGACTGGGTTAATGCTAGCCAAGGTGAAAATGCTAATGTTTCACAAACCTCTCTCGAAAGCAATACACAAGCTGAAGATGGTAAAGTAGTGAAAATCTATACCGAAGCCAATACACAACAACGCAAAAAGCTCAAAACCAAAAAACAATACGGTGCTGGGCTCTATACTTGGCGTACCTATATTTCCAACTTAGGAGCTACTGAACGCGTCAGCATTGGCTCTTGGTTGTGGAATAGCGACAAACACGAACTTGATTTTGAAGTAGGTTCTGGTACTACTAAAGAACGTGAAACACTTAAAACTT
The DNA here is from genome assembly GCA_963521335.1 of uncultured Capnocytophaga sp. Classification (GTDB taxonomy): domain Bacteria; phylum Bacteroidota; class Bacteroidia; order Flavobacteriales; family Flavobacteriaceae; genus Capnocytophaga. The sequence continues at coordinate 18,916 of CAUQUO010000015.1, read as the reverse complement.
CCGACGACGAAGTGATTGCCTATATCACCAGCCAAGATAATCCTTTTTTATCTCAAAAAGTAAAAATCAAAAAAAATGCTTGGCATACCTTTAAAATCGACTTGCAATTAGTAGGCGATAAATATCTCGCAACTTGGATCATCGATGAGGTAAAATGTGCTACACAACAGCTCAACTACGGGCAAGAACACCCTTTCCACATCTTCTGTAGTACCGAAAACCTTAAATTTATAGGTGATAACTGGCCTTACCAAGAAAACTATGGCTTGTGGGATTACGTAACTTATACTCCTTATTCTTATTCTATTGCCCCAGTAGAACCTTCTACACAAACAAATCCAATAGACGAAGCCCCTGAACCAGATAAAGGAGAAGTAAAACGTTGGAATTTCAATACTTTCCCTAATGATTGGGTAGCAAGTACTAATGTAGGAGCTGACGGAGTTGGTTATAACAAAATTCAAAATGGTAAACTCATACTCTCTGTAGATAATTATTGTGGCGATGCCAAAATAAAATATAAGAATGCCGTAGGATATGGTAAATATACTTGGTCTGTTAAACTACCTCAACTCACAGGAATTACAGAGGCTACCAATTTCCAAATCGGTGCTACACTCTACACTACCAACGAAGATAATGGGTTCCATGCTATTACAATGATGGCTTGGTATGGTAATGATGCCGACCGCACTCGTTTAGGAGCTAAACCAGGACAATACCTATTACGCCTTTATTCTGAAGTACCCGGATTTGAAGCTTATGTAGCGGCCTTAGATCCTGATAAAGACTATAAATTCACCATAGAACTCAAAAAAGCAGGTGATAAATATGTAATTGTATATTACCTCGACGGTCATCCACTCAAAAGCTTACAAGCCAACTACGGAGAAAACTTGGTAAAATTCAATCTCATAACATCATCTGAAGCCAACAAAGGTTGGATGAGAAAGAAACCGCTTACTACCCGTTTAGATGCTACTTTCAACTATATTGAATATACCGCCTATTAGTATTAGTAAATAAATGTTTTATCTATAATGGCAAAATGATTTTTTTCCTAAAAAGGGGCTATCCTCTCTCATAGCCCCTTTTTCTAACTTTTCCTCTATAAAACAAAAATAAAATAACAAAATGATATCAACCTTAGAACAAACTTGGAGACAGCTTGGAGCAAACTTGGAGATACCTCTCATATAACATCTCCTTAGATTTCTATAACCTTAATACTATTTTTCTAATATCAAACATACATTAAAATATGAAATATCCTACACTTTTCTTACTTATTATAGGCACACTCCTCTTTTCTTGTAAAAAAGATGACCCCGATAATATTTCATTGCAAGGAAGCCTTACAGCTTTCTCAGTAAACCTCAGCTCCACCAATAACCTCCGCGCCGAAGTAACTACTACTTTTAGTAGCGAAACACCCTTCCGCATTTCTTATTGGGAAGTGAGCAACCCCTCACAAGTGCAACACACCAATACTTATCAAGGGAAAGGAACAGTACACAAAATACTACTATTCCTAAAACCCGAAACCGAATACGCTTGCAAAATTAGCTATGACAACGGCTTAGAAACCCAAGCAAAACACTTTAAAACTAAAAGTGTACAATCATTTTTGCCAAATGCTACTCTGCAAGAAGATAAACTAAAAGTCCCTATCAAAGGTTATCTGTTAGCAAACGACCGCAAATCAAATAATATTTACCTAATGGATATGAACGGAACTGTAGTGTGGTATGAACCCGTACCCGATACTCCTGCCGTAGTGAACTACAACCCTCGTACACAACAATTCTACTTGCTCACCGATGCACCTTCCGAAGGACTCTTTGTGTTCAATGCTAAAAAGCTAAAAATAATAGACCTTTTTAGCAATATTGTGCTACAAAAAGAGTTCGCTTCTATCCCCGAACTGAGAAACCGCGAAGTACATCACGAATGCCGTCCACTCCCCGATGGCAATATAGGATTAGTAACCTATATTCACCAAACAGTAGACCTCAGTAGTAAAGGGGGCTTACAAACAGATACCGTTACAGGCGACGGCTTTGTAATTATGACCCCTCAAGGTAAAATCGTGAAAGAATGGAGCTGTTTCGACCACCTGAACCCACTTGACCACCCTAATATCACAACTAAAAAAGTGAAAGAAGACTGGATTCACGCCAATTCTATCGACCAAGATAACGAAGGTAATTACTATATGACCACCAATCGCGATAGCGAACTCTGGAAAATCAACGGCAGAACAGGTGAATTGGTGTATCGCGTGGGCGAAAATGGTACAATCAAACCTACCGCAAACCTCTTATCTCATGGTATTCATTGTGCTGTAGTACAATCTCCAAATGAAGTATTAGTAATTGACAACGCTCGCGAAAACAAAACTACAGGGTCAAGAGCGCTTATCTATAAAGTAAACGAACATAGTAAAACCGTAAGTGTACCTTTGGAAGTTGCCTTGCCTAAAGAACGATTTTCGACCACTCGTAGCAATGTCCAATTCATAGACAACCAGCACGTACTTTTTGCGTTAAGTACTCAAAAACAAGTGCTCATTACCAACAGAAATACCACCCCTGAAATATATCGCACACTATTGTTGCCACAAACTTTTTATCGCGTAACCTATATACCAACAATCCAATATTAAACAATTTTCCAATGAAAAAACTTTTATTCAGCACGCTTGCCTTGTGCTTGATGGCTTGCGGTAAAGAAACAAAACCTGTAGTGAATTACGAGGTAATTCCACTACCACAATCCATTGAATACACTAGGCAAGAGCCTTTTCAATTAAATGCTAAAACGGTTATTACTTATCCGCAAGGCAACGCTTTACAGGAAAAGAACGCTTCCTTTTTAGCTTCTTATATCCAAGAACTTTCAGGAATGCCTGTAAAAACACAAGCTGGAGTAACCAATGGCAAACGCATTGTATTGAAAACCGATTTGCAAAATCCAAACCAAGAGGCTTATCAGCTCACTGTAACAAGCGACCAAATTACTATTGATGGGGCAAGCCCTGCCGGTGTGTTCTACGGTATTCAAACTTTGCGCAAATCTATCGATGTAACCCACCCTAAAGCCTTAGTTTTCCCAACCGTAGTTATAAATGATGCTCCCCGCTTTGCTTATCGCGGAATGCACTTTGATGTGAGTCGCCATTTCTTTACTGTAGATTTCATCAAGCAGTATATTGATATACTTGCACTGCACAACCTCAATAAGTTCCATTGGCATCTCACCGACGACCAAGGTTGGCGTATTGAAATAAAAAAATACCCTCGCCTTACTGAGATAGGCTCAATGCGTAAGGAAACGCTTATCGGGCATTTGCTCAAAGATAAACCCCATCAATTCGACGGCAAACCCTATGGCGGATACTACACTCAAGAGCAAATAAAGGAAATCATAAAATACGCTCAAGACCGCTATATCACCATTATTCCTGAAATTGATATACCTGGGCATACCCTCGCTGTACTAACCGCCTATCCTGAGTTAGGTTGTACTGGTAAAGATTATGCTGTAGGCACCAAATGGGGAGTGTTTGACGATGTGCTTTGTGCTGGCAACGAGGCTTCATACAAGTTCTTAGAAGACGTTTTTGATGAACTTACCGAACTTTTCCCTTCTAAATACATTCATATAGGAGGTGATGAGTGTCCAAAAACACGTTGGAAAGAATGTCCTAAATGTCAGGGTAAGATAAAAGCTTTAGGCTTAAAAGGCGATGGAGAACACACTGCCGAGCAACAATTGCAAGGTTATGTAGTATCGCGCATAGAGCAATTCCTGAAAAAGAAAGGCAGAGAAGTAATTGGCTGGGACGAGATTTTAGAGGGTAACAACATCTCACAAGATGCGATTGTAATGTCGTGGCGAGGCACCGAAGGGGGTATCGCGGCAGCACAACGCTACAACCGTGCTATTATGACTCCTCACTACAGTTTGTATTTCGATTATAATCAAGGAGAAGACCCTACCAAAGAACCGCTTTCCATAGGTGAATACCTCCCCGTAAAAAAGGTGTATGACTACGAGCCTATCGACCCTAAACTCACTCCTGAACAAGGTAAATACATCTTAGGAGCTCAAGCTAACTTATGGACAGAGTACATCGCGAGTCCTGCACACGCTCAATATATGCTCTTACCTCGATTAGCTGCCTTAGCCGAAGTGCAATGGACAGCCCCCGAGAAAAAGAATTTTCCTAATTTTCTAAAACGTTTGGGGAACCTGCTAAACTATTATCAGTTGAAAGGTTATCACTACGCCAAACACATAATGGGAGTTACCCCAGTAATACAACCTGCTACTAATAAAGATGGTATTGAAGTAGAGCTTCTTACTGTAGGTGATGGAAAAATCTATTATACTACTGATGGCTCAGAGCCTACTATCGCTAAAACGCTTTATACGCATCCTATTAAGTTGAATGATGAGGTTATTCTCAAAGCTATCGCTGTACATAAGGATACTACAAGTAGTGTGTTTAGCTATCAATCGTTATTTAATAAAACGACTTATAAATCTATTAAGCTTTTTACTGAAACGATTCCTAAATATACTTTTGGGGGTGCGAATGCTTTGGTTGATGCTCAAATAGGGGAAAATTCTTATATTGATGGACATTGGGTAGGATTCCCTGGTAGGGTAGGGATGGAGGCTATGATTGATTTGGGTAAAGAAGAAGAAATCAGTAGTCTAAAAGCAGGTAGTTTAGCTGATACTCCTAACTGGATATTCCCCGCTTCGGAAGTTTTGATTTACGGTTCTTCTAATGGTAGAGATTTTCAGCTTATAGCTCAACAGTCTTTAAAGGTAGCACAAAAGGATGCACCTATAGAGCGCGTGCCTATGAGTTTAAATTTTGCTAAGATAAAGGTTCGTTATGTGAAAGTGGTGCTTAAAGGTACTATAATTCCTGATTGGCATGAAGGTAAAGGTACTCCAGGGTTATTGTTTGTAGATGAAATTCAGTTGAAATAATAAAGAGATACTTTTCAAATCTAATATTGCTTTTATTTAAATGTTGTGTATTTTTACACATTTAAGGGTTGCTTCGAGGTATTTGGAGCAACCTTTTTTATGGTCTTTTTTTTGATTTTTTTTAAGGTTGCTCCAAGGTTGTTCCAAGGTTGTTCCAAGGTTTCTCTAAGTTAATAGTTGTGTGAAATTATTCATATTCGAAGAAGCTAAAAACACTTCCTCCGTATTTTTTAGCTTGAGAGAAATTGGGTAAGTAAGAGAGGTTGGTTTTGGAGGAGTGCTCAATGATGAGCATTCCGTTTTCTGCAAGGAGATTATGGGAGAATACGAGAGAGGCAATCTCGGCGAACTTTTCGTTAGGAAAGTCATAAGGAGGGTCGGCGAAGATGATGTCGAATTGTTGAGAGGAGCGTTTGAGGTATTCATAGGCGTCGGCTTTAAGAGCCGTGATAGGGTAGTTTAGCTCGCGAGCTGTTTTGTTTATAAACTGTACGCAGGCATTGTGGCTATCGATAGAGATGATAGAGTTGGTTCCTCGGCTAGCGAATTCGTAGCTGATGTTTCCTGTGCCTGCAAAGATTTCAAGGACAGAGAGTTCGTCGAAATAATAATTGTTATTGAGTATGTTGAAGAGTGCTTCTTTGGCGAAGTCGGTAGTGGGTCTCACGGGGAGTTTGGCGGGAGCGATAAGTTGTTTACCTTTATTTTTTCCGGATATAATTCGCATATATAAAATAATTAAGAGGGGACAAAAATAGTAAAAAAATATGAATGTTTTGCGCATTTGATAATTAATTGTACTTTTGCATTTCAAAAATAGATATTAATGATTGCTTTAAATTTTATATGGAATTCAAATGAAATTCTTGCGTCTATAGATTTACCATTTTTAGGTACATTTCATCTTCGCTATTATAGCTTGATGTTTATCATAGCATTTAGTTTGGGTTGGTATTTGACGAAGAAGATATATTTGAATGAGGGTAAGACGGTGCAGCAGCTTGATACGTTGTTTGTTTATACGGCTGTTGCGACTTTGGTAGGTGCGCGTTTAGGAGATTGTTTTTTTTATAATTGGGATTATTTTAAGGATCATTTGCTTGAAATCTTTTTGCCTATTAAGGAGAAGCCAGGAGGAGGCTGGGAGCTTACGGGTTTTTCGGGCTTAGCGAGTCATGGGGCTGCGGTAGGGATTATCATTGCGATGGTGCTTTATGTGCGTAAATATAGGGATATCAGTTTGTCTTGGATATTAGACCGGGTTGTGATACCTATTACTATTGGAGGGATGTTTGTGCGTTTTGGGAACTTTTTCAATTCGGAAATTAACGGGAAGATTGTTGATAAGGCGTATGCTCTTGGGGTAAAGTTTGTGCAGGGGGGGGCTATATCGCCTCGTCAGGCGATGGTTATAACAGAGCAGTCAGACCCTCAAGTAGCGTATAAGCTTATTGCGCATGATGCTCGTTATGCAGATGTTTTGGCATCTATACCTTATCAACATCCGGCGCAGCTTTATGAGGCGTTTGGTTATTTTTGTTTGTTTTGGGTATTGTGGTATGTATATTGGAAGACGGATAAGAAAGAGCAGCCTTATTTTATATTTGGGCTTTTCTTGGTTATTTTGTGGAGTATTCGCTTTGCGGTGGAGTTTGTGAAGGAGAGTCAAGGAGGTTTTGAGAGTAGTTTAGGGCTTTTTTCGACAGGGCAATGGCTGAGTATACCTTTTATTTTAGCGGGTTGTTATTTGTTATTTAGGAAGGTTAAATTGTAAAACGATTAATTTATTAAATTATTATAATGGAATTTTTTAGAAAACATTTTGTGACAGTAGCTTTGGCATTGGTAGCCTTGGCAGGTATAGCATTTATACTTCCTCGATTTATTTCCAATGAGAGTAATGGAGTAGTGGAGGAGAAGGAGATACCATCTCAGGAAATAGAATTTAGTAAGGATGGGGAGGTGTCTATTTTTAAGAAGGATTCTCTTATTCAGGTGGTAGATGTAGAGTTTGCGAGGAATGATATGGAGCGTTCATTGGGGCTAATGTATCGTCCTTCAATGGATGAGCATCAGGGGATGTGGTTTATATTTGAGGATGAGGCGCCTCGTTCTTTTTATATGAAGAATACGATGATATCGTTGGATATTATTTATTTGGATAAGGATAAAAAGGTGGTGAGTATAGCTAAGAATGCGAAGCCTTATGATGAGACGTCATTACCATCGGAAGCGCCTGCTATGTATGTGCTTGAAATTAATGGAGGTTTGGCGGATAAGTGGGGTGTAGATAAGGGAGATAGGGTAGAGGTTAAATAGGGAGAAATAGCGATGGAAGAGCAGGTTATTTTGGTAGATGAGCAGGATAATCCTATAGGTTTGATGGGGAAGCTTGAGGTGCATCAGAAGGCGTTACTTCACAGGGCATTTTCTGTATTTATACTTAATGATAAAGGAGAAATAATGCTACAGAGGAGGGCTGCGGGGAAGTATCATTCGCCACTTTTATGGACAAATACTTGTTGTAGTCATCCGCGAGAAGGGGAGAGTACTATTGAAGCGGGTAGGCGTAGGCTCAAAGAAGAGATGGGGTTTGAGGTGCCTCTTAGAGATGTAGCTAGTTTTATTTATAAAGCGCCTTTTGACAATGGGCTTACGGAGCACGAGCTTGATCATATATTGATAGGGTATTACAATGAATTGCCGGAGATTAATGAGGAAGAGGTTGCTGCTTGGCGTTGGGCGCTTCCTTCTGAAATTCAGGAGGATATAGAGTTACATCCGGATTTATATACAGAATGGTTTAAGATTATTTTTAAAAATTTTTTACATAGAGTAATAGGACAGATAGCATCTTGAGGGTCGAGGTGCTATTTTTTATGGGTGTTTTGTATTTAACAAATTTGCTCATTAATGAATTATTTTTTACTTTTGCGTTTAGAACCAAAAAAAATATTAAATGAATAAAGTAACACGCTTATTTGATATACCATATTATCAGCAGGATAAATATCCATTGGAAGTTGCTTTTGCTACTAAATACGATGGTCAATGGGTTAAGACTTCAACGGAAGAGTATATTCAAAAGGCGAATGCGGTAAGTAGAGGTTTACTGCGTTTAGGTATAGAAAAGAATGATAAAATAGCTGTGATTTCGAGTACAAATCGGACGGAGTGGCATATTTTGGATATGGGTATTTTACAAGTAGGTGCGCAGAATGTGCCTATATATCCTACGATTACATTGGAAGATTTTGAGTATATACTGAATCATTCGGAGTGTAAATATTGTTTTGTTTCGGATAAGGCACTTTGTGATAAGATTACTTCGATAAAAGATAAGTTGCCGCATATGAATACTATATTTACTTTTGATGAGGTTTCTCAAGCTCACTCTTGGCGGGAAATTCTGGAGTTAGGGGCGGATGAGAGTAATCAGGAGGAAGTAGAATTGAGGAAAGGTAGTATTGAGAAAGATGATTTGGCGACGATTATTTATACTTCGGGGACTACTAGTAGGCCTAAAGGAGTGATGCTTTCTCATTGGAATATTATTTCTAATATTTTGAATTGCCAAGATAGGTTGCCTATAGCAAAGGGTTCTACAGCGCTTAGTTTTTTGCCAGTATGCCATGTGTTTGAGCGTATGCTTACTTATTTATATCAGTATGATTGTTTGAATATTTATTTTGCTGAATCTATAGATAAGATTAGTGAGAATTTGCGAGAGGTACAGCCTCATATTCTTACAGTGGTACCGCGTCTTATAGAGAAGATTTACGATAAGATATATGCTAAGGGAGCAGATTTGAAAGGGATAAAGCGCAAGCTTTTCTTTTGGGCTTTGGATTTAGGTTTTGGATATAAGCCTTATAAGGCTAATGGCAGTTGGTATGAATGGCGTTTGAAGATAGCTAGTAAATTGATATTCAGCAAGTGGAGAGAGGCTTTGGGAGGTAGAGTACAGATGATAGTATCGGGAAGTGCGGCGCTTTCACCGCGTTTGGCACGGGTATTTTCGGCAGCGGGTCTTAAGATTATGGAAGGTTATGGTCTTACAGAGACAGCGCCTGTAATTGCTGTGAATAGGGAATCAGGAGGATTTTGGAAAATAGGCACAGTAGGGAAACCTATCAACAATGTAGAGGTGAAAATAGCTGAAGATGGAGAGATACTTGTGAAGGGGGAGAATGTGATGTTAGGCTATTATAAGGATCCTGAGCAGACGGCAGAAAATATTACGGATGGTTTTTTTCATACGGGAGATATTGGGGAGCTTGATGCTGATGGTTTTTTAAAAATTACAGACCGCAAGAAGGAAATATTTAAGACTTCTGGAGGGAAGTATGTATCGCCACAACTGATAGAAAATCAGTTGAAGTTGTCTCGTTTTATTGAGAATGTAATGGTAGTAGGGGAAGGGGAGAAGATGCCAGCTGCGATTATTCAGTTGAGTTTTCCTTTTGTGAAAGAATGGGCGAAGCGCCATAAGATAGCTATAGGGGCGACAAATGAGGAGATAATAAAGAGTAAGGAGCTTCACGACCGTGTGGCAGAAGAGGTAGAGAGAGTGAATCGACATTTAGGCAAATGGGAGCAGGTAAAACTTTTTGATTTTACTCCTGATGAGTGGACAATAGATGGAGGTCATCTAACACCTACATTGAAACTTAAGCGACGTGTTATCAAAGAGAAATATATAGATATTTACAATAAATTTTACAATAAGTGATAGAGATAACAGATATTACTACTTTTATAGCCTCGGAGCCTACTGTAGTTACTATAGGGACATTTGATGGGTTGCATTTAGGGCATCGCAAGATTATAGAAAGAGTAGTACAAAGTGCACGGAAAGAAGGTTTTTTAGCAACGGTATTTACTTTTTTTCCGCATCCTCGAATGGTAGTTCAGCACGATGAGAGTTTGAGACTTATCCATACTTTGGAAGAGAAGAAGAGAGTTTTTGATAGTTTGGGTATTGATTTGCTTGTAGTGCAACCTTTTAATGAGGTCTTTGCCCAACTTACAGCAGAGGAGTTTGTAAGTACTATTTTAGTAAAACATCTCAAAGTAAAAAAAGTGATTATAGGTTATGATCATCGTTTTGGGTGTAATCGCACGGCTAATATAAATGATATGCGTTTGTTTGGTGAGAAATATGGTTTTGCAGTTAAAGAGATATCGGTTCAGGAAGTAGATGCGGTTTCGGTGAGTTCTACAAAAATAAGAGAGGCATTGAATAGGGGAGATGTTACTACGGCAGAACATTATCTTGGGACTCCTTACAGTCTTACGGGTACTGTTGTTCATGGGCTTAAATTGGGGCGTACCTTAGGATATCCAACTGCTAATATAGAAGTAACAGAAAAATATAAACTAATTCCTAAAGATGGAGTTTATGTAGTTTGTAGTTATATTGGAGGGCGAAAAGTATATGGAATGATGAGTATTGGTAAGAATCCTACTATAGAAGGTAAAGGGGCATCAATTGAAGTGTATTTTTTTGATTTTGATGGAGATCTTTATGGGCAGGAGCTTACAATTGAGTTTATACAATATCTGCGTGAAGAGCAGAGATTTGATACTATAGAACATCTAAAAGAACAATTACAAAATGACGAAACAGCAGCGCGCAAAGCAATTGCGGTATGATAAAGCTTATATGCGTATGGCAATGGAATGGGCTAAACTATCCTATTCACAACGAAAGCAAGTAGGGGCTATAATGGTTAAAGATCGTATGATTATTTCAGATGGTTATAATGGTACTCCTACTGGTTTTGATAACTGTTGTGAAGATGAGGATGGGAATACTCATTGGTACGTACTTCATGCTGAGGCTAATGCAATAATGAAAGTTGCTTCATCTACTCAATCATCAGAAGGAGCAACACTCTATATAACAATGTCTCCTTGTAAAGAATGTAGTAAGCTTATTTATCAATCAGGAATTATACGTGTAGTGTATAAAGAAAGATATCGTGATAATGAAGGTTTAGATTTTCTTAAAAAAGCAGGAGTTGATCTTGTACATTTAGAAGATATAAGTGAATAGAATATATATAAAAATAGGCTATCTTTTAGGTAGCCTATTTTTATATATTCTATGGTTTAATGGTTTCTCTTATATATTCTATTAAAAGTAAGCATTAAGAGTTACAGAAGCGATACCAAATCCTGTTTCATTTCCAATGTTAAAACCAAAGTTATTAGACTTGGTTCCGCTATTGTTTTCATAGGTAAGAGATACTCCATAAGTATATTGAGCCCCAAGAGCTACTTTAGGAAAAATAAAATACTCAGCACCTACAAAACCTTGTGCGCCAATTCCAAAACCAACTTGTTTTTTACCAGGAATTACAAAACCAACTAAAGCATCAGCCCCATAGTATCCTTGTAAACGAGTAACTCCTTTTCTCCACTCTTTACCATAACCTACGGTAAGTCCAAATTTTGTGTTAGTTTCACTATCGCCATCGTTTACTTTACCACTTTTAATATTAAAGTTTAGGCTTGCAATATAACGAGTAGCTTTGTTATCTGCATCAAATTTTTTACCTACAAAAGTAATAGCATTAGTGCTTGAAAGAACACCAGAATTAAATGCTAACAAGTTTTCATTTGCTGAGAAAAGATTTTGAGCAGTGTTTGTTGTACTACCATTAAAAGCTTGACCCAAGTAAGTTAAAGCATTACCTACATTAAAACCAATAGACCAATCTCCTTCTTTTGGAAGGTATTCTTCACCTTTTGAAGAAACTAATTCTTGTGCTGAAATAGCACCAAAAGCAAAAATTGCTGTTAAAGATAAAATGATTTTTTTCATTGTATAAATGTTTTTAGTTAAAATTTATATGGCAAAAGTAAGCCATTCTTTTATATCTACCAAATAAAATGTGAAAAATTTTACACCATTTTCATAAGATGTTTGAAATACAACATTTTACAATTACACAACAATTGTTTTTTTACATTTTTTAATAGGCTTTAGCAAATAATACACGTTTAGTAGAAGGCTTGCCCGAATAGATACAAAATCCTTCTTCTTTCTTGTTATTCAATGGAATACAACGTATAGTTGCTTTTGTTTCCTCTTTGATACGTTCTTCTGTTTCAGGGGTGCCGTCCCAGTGAGCTGAGAGGAAGCCGCCTTTGGTTTCAAGCAATTCCTTGAACTCATCATAGCTATTAACCTCAGTAATATGAGTGTTGCGATACTCCAATGCTTTGCTATAGATATTGGCTTGTATATCCTCTAATAATTGCTGAATATGAGCTACAATTTGGTCTCCAGCTACTGTTTCTTTGGTAAGAGTATCACGACGGGCTACTTCAAAAGTATTATTTTCTATATCGCGTTGCCCTACAGCTAAGCGCACAGGAACGCCTTTAAGTTCATACTCGTGAAACTTGAACCCTGGTGATTGGGTATCACGATCATCAAATTTCACACTAATACCTCGTTTTTTAAGCTCTTCTACCAAAGGTTGGATATGAGTGCGCACTTTTTCTAATTGCTCTTCTCCTTTATAGATAGGTACAATCACCACTTGTATAGGGGCTAATTTTGGAGGCAACACCAATCCATTGTCATCGCTATGGGTCATAATTAAAGCTCCCATTAAGCGGGTTGATACACCCCAAGAGCTTGCCCATACGTATTCTTGTTTACCTTCTTTGGTAGCGTATTTCACTTCAAAAGCTTTGGCAAAATTTTGTCCTAAGAAGTGTGAGGTTCCTGCTTGTAAGGCTTTGCCATCTTGCATCATTGCCTCTATACAAAATGTTTCATCAGCTCCTGCAAAACGTTCACTTTCTGTTTTTACTCCTTTTATCACAGGCACTGCCATAAAGTTCTCTACAAAATCAGCGTATACATTCATCATTTTTTCAGCTTCTTCAAGAGCTTCGGCTTTGGTAGCGTGAGCGGTGTGTCCTTCTTGCCATAAAAACTCAGCAGTGCGCAAAAACAAGCGGGTGCGCATCTCCCAGCGCACTACATTTGCCCATTGGTTGATAAGTATGGGCAAATCGCGGTAAGACTGTATCCAGTTTTTGTAAGTGCTCCAGATAATCGCCTCAGAAGTAGGGCGTACAATCAGTTCTTCTTCTAATTTAGCTTCGGGGTCTACTATCAATTTGCCTTTTTCATTAGGGTCGGTTTTGAGACGATAGTGGGTTACTACGGCACATTCTTTAGCAAAACCTTCAGCATTTTTTTCCTCTGCTTCAAAATAACTTTTCGGCACAAATAGAGGAAAATAAGCATTGGTATGCCCTGTTTCTTTAAACATACGGTCGAGCTCTGCTTGCATTTTTTCCCAAATAGCATAGCCATAAGGTTTGATTACCATACAGCCTCGTACACCTGAATTTTCCGCTAAATCGGCTTTTACAACCAATTCATTATACCATTTAGAATAGTCTTCACTACGTGATGTTAAATTCTTGCTCATATATTCTTTTTAAACTCTTTTTATAGCTTTTTTAGCCTTTTTTCTTACTACTTTAGTAGGGCTTTCAATAGTGTTTTTAGCGTGTTTTTGGTTGTAGTAGTGCAAACAGCTTTCTATATAAAAATCTCCTTGATTTCTGATAAGCCCTGCTACATTGTCATTAAACCATATCTCCGCTAAGTTAGCTTTTAGATATTTAGCAATATCATTAGTATTCCTCTTAAAATCTATATTGATTTTGCGTTCTTTTAAAAACTTCGAAAAGGCATTGAGCATCTCTTTAGATATTTTGTACTCTCCTATAAAATAAGATTTCTGTGGCTTCTGATTTTGATAAGGATGACGGTCTAAATACTCAAACAAAAAGAAGTTTGTAAGCCCCGAGTTGAGTACCTCATTTACTGTGTAGGTCTCTGGATTCATATCAAAGGGGATATACACATCAGGATAAATTCCTCCCCCTCCATATACTACCTTGCCTTTCGGTGTGGTAAACTTCAATGAATCAGGCACCGAGGCATTGTCTATTTGAAAGCTCCTACGCTGGTGGCGCAAGTTGTAAGGCTTTTGTATAGACCGCCCTGTAGGGGTATAGTAGCGGGCGGTGGTCAAGCGCACTGCCGAACCATCAGGTAGTGGCATCTCGCTTTGTACCAATCCTTTCCCAAATGTCCTACGACCTACAATTACTCCTCGATCGTTGTCTTGTAAGGCTCCTGCTACTATCTCACTCGCTGAAGCACTGTTTTCATTTACCAATACAAATAAATGCTTGTTTTCAAATAACCCCCCAGCTGTAGAGTATGTCTCTTCTATCTCTTTCCTATTGTTCTTGGTGAAAACAATCATCTTGTCTTTTGGCAAAAATTCATCAGCTATTTGTATCCCTACATTCAAAAAACCTCCTGAGTTATTGCGTAGGTCTAATATCAAACTGTTGATGCCTTCTCTTTCAAGAGCTTTTAAAGCCGATGAAAACTCCTCAGTCGTCGTTTCTGCAAAACGATTCATCCGTATATACCCTAAAGTGTCATTCACTTTATAAAAGCAATCAATACTTTTAATTGGGATAAACTTGCGCTCAATACCTATTTTAAAAAGACTATCTCGGCTCTTTCGGTATATCGTCAAATCTACCTTAGAGTTCATCTCTCCTTTGAGTACGTTTTTTATTTTATCAGAATTTAAATGCTTTTTAAAAAGGGTGTCTTTGCCTGCCAATAATATACGATCTCCAAAGCGAATTCCTTTGTGCATCGCATCACTCCCCTCAATAGGCTTGATTACTGCTATTGTATCATTATACATATAAAAGCTAATACCTACCCCTACAAACTTACCACTCATCGTTTCTGCTACCTCTTGGATATCACTTTTTGAAATATAGGTAGAATGGGGGTCTAACTTCCGCAATATACTATTGATTGTTAAGTCTACTATGCTGTCAGCATTTACTTTATCTACATAATCTTCTTCAATATAGTCTATAAGTTTCCCAAGTTTTACCTTATAGGGGTTTTCAGGAGTCGTATCTATATCGCTGATAGGCATAGGGATTACTGGGGGTGGTTTAGGAATGTAGAAGTTAGCCAATTGTCGCCCTAATACCAATCCTAAAGCCAAGGCAGTACCTATTAATAAAGGGAGTATGTAGTGTTTATTTTTCATTGAATGATATTATTTGCCAAAGGCACTTATTCCGCTCTGTAGCCAAGAGCTAAACTTTTCTACGTCGGGGGTATAACCTACGGGGGGTACTAAGTTTTGTTCGTCGTGCCCCATTAACACGTATAGGGGTTGTGAGTTAGAATGGTAACGCAAGGCTTGGAACTCACTCCATTTTTGCCCTATTGTTTTTATCATTTTACCTTCTCGTATTTTAGAAGGTTTTACTTCGTTTTCGGGTAGTTCGTTTTTGTCATCAACTAATAGTGAGATGAGTACTACCTTATTTTTCAAGATGTTCAGTACTTCAGGTTTGCCCCATACATTATCTTCCATCTTACGGCAGTTCACACAGGACTTACCTGTAAAATCTAATAACACAGGTTTACCTACTTGTTTGGCGTATTCCAATCCTTGCTGATAATCATTAAAGGTTACAATGTCATAAGGTTGGAATAAGTGAGCACCTTGTGGCAATTCTTCAGAAGAGGTAACTGTTGTAGCAGTATTGCCTTTGTGCCCCACACCGTAAGGGGATTCGCTGTAATATTGTGGAGGTGGGAACCCGCTGATAATACTTAAAGGGGCACCCCATAAACCAGGGATAAGATATACAGTAAAGGATAAACTTACCAACCCCAATAATAGTCTGCCTACTGAAATACGGTCGGTAGCATCGTCGTGAGGCAAGCGTATTTTTCCAAAAAGGTAGAGTGATAAAGCTCCAAAAATAGCAATCCAAATAGCGATAAACACCTCACGTTCTAACCAATGTAAATCCCAAACCAAATCGGCTATGGAGAGGAATTTGAATGCTAACGCCAATTCTAAAAAACCTAATACCACTTTCACGGTGTTCATCCAGCCACCTGATTTAGGCAAGGAGTGCAACCATCCAGGGAAAGCCGCAAATAGTGCAAAAGGCAAGGCTATTGCCAATGAGAAGCCAAACATACCGATAATAGGAGCAATACCTCCTTCGGAAGCGGCTTGTACTAATAACGAACCTACTATAGGACCTGTACACGAGAATGATACGATAGCTAACGCCAACGCCATAAAGAAAATTCCGATAAAACCACTGCGGTCGGCTTGGGCATCAATCTTAGTACTCCACGAGCTGGGCAAGGTGATTTCAAATGCTCCTAAAAACGAAATGGCAAATACTACCAATATCAAGAAAAAGATAAGATTAAACAAGGAGTTACTTGCTAAAGCATTTAGCACATCTGCCCCAAAGATAGCTGTTACTACCGAACCTAATAATACATAAATCACAATGATAGAAATTCCATAGATTACAGCATTTTTGATGCCTTTAGCTTTGGTTTTGCTCTGTTTGGTAAAATAGCTCACCGTCATCGGTATCATAGGGAAAACACAAGGAGTGAGCAAGGCCGCAAAGCCTGAAAGAAAAGATATAAAAAATATCGTCCATAATCCTTGATGGTTTATAGGGGTCTCATTGTTCTTAGGGGTCTGTGTAGGGCTCTCTACTGCACTCTCTGTAACCTTATCATTAGGGTTGTTGAATGTAAACTGAGGGGTGGCTACTTGGCTTGTTGTATTACCCTCCGAAAACGCAAAAACTAAATCAGCTGTGTCAGGAGGTAAGCAGTTACTATCATTACAACTCATAAACTCTACACTGCCTTTTATGGTTTTAAGAGAACTGAGTGCTTTGATGCGTTGTTTAAACACTGCTTGGTTGTGAAAATAAGAAATCTCCATACCGAATACCTCATCGTGTTTCAGTATAGGCTTAGACTCTTCTGTCTTCCCTACAAGCTCAAAGTCAGCACTCTTCTCAAAGCTAAAAGTAGTCGGAACAGGCCCATTGGGCGGGATGTTTTGTCCATAGAGCTTCCAGCCTGCCTCAATAGAAGCCTTTGCTACCAAGTAGTATTCGCTATCGTTGATTTTTTCAACCTCTGTACTCCATTTTACGGGGTTGTGTATTTGTGCCTTCGCTATCACAACAAAGGCAAGTAGTAACAATGTAATGAATTTTTTCATTGGGTAGTTTCGTTTAAGGGTGCAAAATTACAACAAAATAATTATTTGTACAACATTTAAAAATCTCTCAAATCTTCAAATATATCTTCTTTTTCTTTTATGGTCAGTGAAGTGAGTTCTCCCAACATATTGAAAGCATCCCAAATCTCTTCTCTTTCCAAAGTGTCGATATGATGTTTCTTGTCTATTTCATTAAAAATGGCTATGAAGTTTTTTAATGTTTTCAAAGCTTCGTCCCTATCTTTGTTAGCTGATAGTTTTTTATAAGCATCAGTATATGCCTTCATTGCTTTTTTAGCTACCGAAGGTTTAGTGCCCTCTCTGCCATCCCAATTTCTTAAAGGATTATCTAAGTTGGCTTTTATCCATTCATCAGTGCGGGCTTGTTTAATGTCCAGCTCATCAATGCCTTTAAACTCTTTTTTAACCTTATCGGCTACTACTTTGGGTACAGACCATAAGGTGATAGAGCTCAAATTAGGCATTTCAGTTTTCTTTACAAAACTGTCAAAATCATAAAGATTTGAAAGCCAAACTGATTCCAAGTGTCGTAACTTAGTCAAGGCTTCTACGTTTTTTAAAGTGGCATTCTCTCCATTAATCATCAAGTACTCTAATTTAGGGAAAGCATCAGCAATTTCGGCTATATCTACACTATAATTTTTATTAGAAAATATATTGAGAGATCTAACTTCTCGAAGCCCTTTGAACTTTAGATACCCACTATTAAAATTTGAAAAGCGAAGGTGCAAAAGTTCTCCCTCAAAAGGACATACAATTTCTTTAATTGCTGAAAAATCACCAAGCGTACAAAGCGTTTGTATATAGCGGTTTAGCACTATTTTTTCTATATGACTATCCTGTATGTCTATCGAGTCTATGCCACTTGCTGAAATATCAACAATTGCCTCATCGACTTCTTCAAGCTCTAACTTACTTACTTGTTGGTTTTCTTTTAGGAAAGACTGTAGTTGAGCATCAAAAATACAACTTTTAACCTCATAGGCAAGAGGCTTTTCTTGTAATAAGGAAGTGTAAAAATCCTTATTCTCACTACGACTGATCTTTATAGTTTTGTCTCGAGGGCTCTGTTCTTTAAAGCTATTTTTAAAATCATCTGGCAATTGATTCCATTGGTATTGCAAAGAAAATTGCTCCATACCAGAGGTATTAAAATGCTCATTAGTAGGGGTTTCAATAGGTGTGCTATTGCCTATAAAAATAGGATTGAAAGCCCATAACTCACCTGTGTAGAGGTAAAAATTTGTTGTATGCCAATAGTGGTGGTCTAAAACAAAGGGTTTAGCCTTCTTCAGGGCATCAAGTGTGGGAACTTCTTTGCTGAAAATATCTAAAAGAACAGCAATGGTTCCTCTGCTATCATCTTTTACAACTATCTGTGCCGACACGTAAAAATTCCATCTCTTTAAGTAGAGAGAATATATATCACCTATTTTTAGTTCGTTAGTATTTTTCATATCAATATAATAAAAATATAGGGAAAAATTAACCATTAGCCATCAACCATTAATCATTAACCATTAATCATTAATCATCAACCATTAATCATTAATCATTAATCATCAACCATTAATCATTAATCATCAACCATTAATCATTAACCATCAACCATTAATCATCAACCATTAATCATCAACCATTAACCATTAATCATTAACCATTAATCATTAACCATTAATCATTAACCATTAATCATTAATCATCAACCATTAACCATTAATCATTAACCATTAATCATTAACCATTAA
>CAUQUO010000014.1:0-54715 GCA_963521335.1 uncultured Capnocytophaga sp. | reverse complement strand
TGAGAATTATTGTTATCTTTGCACCGAAATTTATATATTTATAACGTTATGAAGAAATTTTTATTGAGTCTTTTGGCTGTGGCTACGCTTATAGGGTGTGGTGATAAAGATGATGATCCTGTGGTGTATTCTCCAGAGGAAGCAAAGGCGGCGGTTACCGCTACGATGAATAGTTTTTATGACTGTCTTAAAAAAGCTAATGATGGTGGTTTTGCAAACTTCTTTTATGATTTTGTCTTTAAAGAAGCGATTGTAGACCAGAATGGTGAGAAAAAATCGTGGGCTGGCGAATTGGGGGAACAATTCGATCATCAGTATGACTTTAACAAAGACAATGGTTTTAACTATCAGGGGTTGAAAGGTACGCATACGTGGAACCGCGTTACTAAGCAGTGGGACAAGACGACTAACACGACTAATAACATAGTTTGGATATTTCCTGCGACAGCCACCAGTACAACTAATAATGCTCGGATAGTAATTGAAAACTACGAGGATTTTGTAGCTACTTTTGAAGGAGGAGATGTAAGTAAACTCCCTGTGAAAGGTCATGCATTGGTTACCGTAGACGATAAGAAGGTGTTTGAAGTAACGATAAGCAATGTGAGATATGAACAGAATGCTAATTTTGCAGTGCCTACTTCAGCAGAGGTTACAATCTTTGCAAATCCGTTTACCACTACGATTAAGCTTACAAAAGAAACCGCAGAGCGTTTTCTTTTTGACTTTGCGTTTAGGTCGCCTCAGGGTTGTACAACAGCGTTGAGAGCCAATGTAAAGCTCAGTTCAGGCAACTATGACAGTTTTGCTACTTTTGAGGAAGCTGTAGAGAACATCAATGTATTGGCGATACAAAACGATTTTCAAGTAGTAGCAAAGATGGATGTGAAGTCAGTACACAGTTTAGGCAAGCGCATAGGCGATCTTACCGTTGAGGAGCTCAACACCTATACAAAGGCAGAGCTTTATAAAAACGCTAGTAAAGTAGCTGATGTAAGGTTTGAAAAAGAGAACGGGAAACAAGAAGTTTACTTTATATTCTCTGATGGTTCAAAAGAAAAGGCTGAGAAATATGTATCGGACTTTGAAGAGAGAGTAACAGAGATATTCAAACGATTTTCTAAATAAGGATAATGAGAAGGATTATTTTAATCATTATATCATTCATAAACGGCATTGCTCTCTCACAAGAGGGCAATGTTCTTTTTACGGATAAAGATAGTGTTGTATCTACGGATAAGTCTATAATAGAAAGTGCTAAACAGCCAGAGTGCAGGCATCAGATAGGGATAGGGCTTTCGAAGTTTGTAAACGCGGCCTTCCCTAGTGATAGCAATGCATTTTTGTTGGAATACAGGTATTTGAAGACGCCAGCAGTAGCCTATCGGTTAGGAGGGGATTATCGAGCAGATACAGCGAAGGACAGCAATTATGAACTTGCGCTGAAGATAGGGATAGACAGGCTATTTAAGGATTATAAGAAGTGGCAATTCTATTATGGTATAGATCTTTGGGGGCGTTATCTTTATTACAAAGACCGCCGGCAGCATTTTACAAATATAGCGATAAATCCGTTTTTTGGGGTTTTATTTCGTTTGAGCAAGAACTTTTCGGTATCTACAGAGCCAGGATTTTTTGTAAAATACAGTATCCGTAGAGACCGGCAGAGTTTTGACCCTGAAGCGCAGGCCGAGTGGTTTGAGAGTCGGTTAGCAAAAATAGGATTTGTGCAGTTGAATTTTCATTTTTAAAAGAAGTTCATAAATTATTTTTTATATTTGCACCTTGAAACTAATAACAAATGCGAACAAGAAGTATAAAGAGAAATGTTATAAACGTTGTAACCCTAGGGTGTTCTAAGAATGTATATGACAGTGAAGTGCTAATGGGGCAGCTCAAGGCAGGAGGGAAAGAAGTGGTGCACGAGCAAGAAGGGAATATAGTAGTGATAAACACTTGTGGGTTTATCAACAATGCCAAAGAGGAGAGTATCAATACTATATTAGACTATGTGCAACAGAAAGAGGCAGGATTGGTAGATAAGGTATTTGTGATGGGATGTTTGTCAGAGCGTTATAAGCCCGATTTGGAGAAAGAAATACCAGATGTAGACCAATATTTCGGTACGAGTGAGCTTCCAGCGCTTTTGAAAGTACTAGGAGCCGACTACAAGCACGAACTCATAGGCGAGCGTCTCACCACAACCCCCAAGAACTACGCTTATCTAAAAATATCGGAAGGTTGTGATCGTCCTTGTAGTTTTTGTGCGATTCCGCTAATGCGAGGGGCGCACCTATCGACCCCTATAGAAGCGCTGGTAACCGAAGCGGAGAAGCTGGCCGCCAAAGGAGTGAAGGAACTTATACTCATAGCCCAAGACATAACCTACTACGGACTAGACCTCTACAAAAAGCGCGCCTTGGCCGACCTATTGCGCGCCCTTGTGAAGGTAGAAGGGATTGAATGGATACGCATCCACTACGCTTTTCCTACAGGCTTCCCGATGGATGTATTGGAAGTGATGAAGAGCGAGCCTAAAATCTGTAACTATTTGGATATCCCACTACAACATATATCAGACACTATATTGACGAGTATGAAGCGCGGGACTACACAAGAAAAGACGACCAAACTACTGAAGAAGTTTCGTGAAGCGATGCCCGAAATGGCGATACGGACTACACTAATCGTAGGGTATCCAGGAGAAACGGAAGAAGACTTCCAGAAGCTGAAAGACTTTGTAAAGGAGATGCGTTTTGACCGTTTGGGATGTTTTACCTACAGTCATGAGGAAAACACAACCGCCTATGCCCTTGAAGACGATGTGCCTGAAGAGGTAAAGTTAGCACGTGCCAATGAGATCATGGAGATACAATCGCAGATATCTTGGGAGCTCAACCAAGAGAAGGTAGGGAAGACCTATCGTTGTCTTATCGACCGCAAAGAAGGCAACTACTTTGTAGGTCGCACCGAATACGATTCGCCCGATGTAGACAATGAGGTGCTTATAGATGCTAAGAAGCACTATGTGAAGATAGGAGATTTTGCAGAAGTGAAGATCGTAGAGGCGACCGATTACGATTTGTATGGAGAGCCGTAAACATTAAAATTTATATACTATGAAACAAAATTCACCAAACAAATGGCGGACTATTACGACGGTAGGATTTGCGCTTTTTGCAATGTTCTTTGGGGCAGGCAATCTTATATTACCACCTTTTATAGGGTTGGAGAGTGGCAGTGAATGGCTGTGGGCTTTGATAGGCTTTTTTATCACAGCGATAGTAGCACCTTTTTTAGGGGTACTTATGGTAGCAAAGAATGGAACAGACTTCACCCACTTGGGGGATAGGATGAATGCTACATTTATAAAAGTATTGACGCTATTGGTGATTTTGTGTATAGGACCGCTTATAGCTATACCACGTACAGGGGCAACCACTTTTGAGGTAGGAATCGCCCCGTTGTTGCCAGGGCTATCTAAGATATTATTTTTGATATTGTTTTTTGCGATAGTGCTTGTACTATCCATTTCTAAATCAAAGATAGTAGACATCATAGGGCGCTATTTGACACCTTTTTTGCTTATTGTATTGTTATTGCTTATAGTAATAGGGATTATATGGCCTACCCAGCCTGCAATTCAGTCGCAAATGAGCAGTAAGGAGAGTTTCACCTATGGATTTACTGAAGGCTATCAGACATTGGATGTGTTGGCCTCAGTGATATTTGCAGGGATAATCATTTCGGCGGTGAAAGACAAAGGCTATCACGCGCCAGAGAAGCGGACACATATCACATTATGGTCGGGTTTATTATCGACCTTTTGTTTGCTAGCTATTTATGGAGGGCTGATTTATTTAGGAGCGACGACAGATTATGCAGTGAGCGACAAGGCGTCGCGGACAGCGCTTTTGTTGCATATTTCGCATTCGGTATTAGGGCGTTGGGGGACATTGTCGATAGCAATAGCTATAGGGATGGCCTGCCTTACAACGGCAATAGCATTGACCTCGTCGGTAGGTAGTTTTTTTGAAGAGCTAAGCAAAGGGAAGTTGCCTTATAAAGCAGGGGTAGTGCTATGCACAGTAGTGTCGCTAGTATTATCTATCAATGATGTAGATAGTATTATACAATATGCCGCCTATATATTGCTATTTATTTACCCCATAGTATTTACAATCATCATAGACATATTGTTATTTGGGCATCGGGTAAAGGCGAAATCGCCTTATACATTAAGTATATTGGTAACGGCGGTACTATCGTTGATAGACAGTTGCAACAGCTGGGGAGTGCCCATGGAGCGATTGTATGCATTGAAAGCACAACTACCCTTGAATACCTATAATTTAGGGTGGTTGTTGCCATCGCTTTTAGCCTTTTTGGCAGTAGCAATCTTCAAGAGGAAATGATAGTAAAAACTTTTTGGATTGCAGATTGTAAATAGTTTTGTATCTTTGTCGCCTAAAAAGGATATAACAATGAAAATCTTACACTTACTCATTATGATTTTGTTGCCGACGGCAACATTTTCTCAGTACACGGAGATTATAAACTCTAATTTGCCGGGGAACTCGCAAAGTGCCTATGCTGTAGGGGCGCGCGTGCTTCAGTTTGAAGGAGGGTTGTGGTATGAACGCAACAACCACAAGGAGCAACATACAGAGATGCATTTTACGGGGGTCAATTACGCAGTGCGTTACGGTTTTTTTAGAGAGCAATTGGAAGTGATGCTCAACGGTACTTTGGCATATGACAAGACATTGAGCAATGGAGTTATCAGCAGTCATTTTGGTTTTGTAAACAATACTATCGGGGCTAAGTATTTGCTATTTAAGCCTGCATTTCTAGATGAGAAGCCCAATGTGCATAGTTGGAAAGCAAATAATTCATTTCGCTGGCGCAATCTTACCCCTTCGATATCGCTTTATGCAGGTATGAACTTTTTGCCCAACAGCCGTTATTATTATGAAGATATAGCGCGTATTTCGCCTAAGGTAGTGGCTATTTTTCAAGCAGAACCCATTCCGCGTGTAGTAGCTGTGCTGAACTTGGTAGGAGATAGGCTTACAGAGAGGAAGAATTCAGAATACAGCTATTTGTTTACCATCACGCATAACTTAGACAATGGGTGGTTTAGTATTTTTGCTGAGCAGCAAGGAGTCTATAGCGATCGGTATCGGGATCAAATCACACGATTGGGGGTAGCATTTTTACTTTCGGACAAGATACAACTGAATGCAGATATGGGTTTTGGGTGGAAAGACACTCCGCAGCGTTATATGGGGTTGATAGGGGCATCTTATAGGATAGACAACCACAATAGTTATATTAAGAAAGTGCTAAAAGAAAAGGTAAAACCTACAAAAATAGAACACAAGAAAAAAGCTAAAAGAAATAGAAGAAATGCCATCGATCTCGATTAAAGAACTCTCTACAAAGAAGGAACTTACAGAATTTGTAAAGTTTCCGTTGTCATTATACAAAAACAATCCTTATTGGGTTCCGCCTCTTATAGGAGATGAAGTAGCATCGTTTGACAAGGATAAAAATCCTGTGTTTGACAATGCAGAAGCTTTTTTTTATGGAGCTTATGATGAAAAAGGTAAGATGGTAGGGCGCGTAGTAGCTATTGTAAATCAAAACGACCTCAAGCAAGGAGTTAAGAAAGTGCGTTTTGGGTGGCTTGATATGATAGACGATATAGAAGTGACCAAGGCATTATTGGATAAAGTATTGTCTAAAGGGAAGGAGTATCAACTGGACTATATAGAGGGGCCAATGGGGTTCTCGAGTATGGATAAAGTAGGGTTGCTTACAGAGGGGTATGACCATATCTCTAATATGATGACATGGTATCATTATCCTTACTACAAGCAGCATATAGAACAATTAGGTTTTAAGAAAGAGAAAGGATTTATAGATATGTCGTTTTTGGTAGCCAACTCTAAGCCCGAGATTTTTAAGAAAACGGCAGAAGCAATCAAGAAGCGTTATGGGGTAAAGCTCATAGATACGCCAACGACAGAAGAGGTTCTTAAACACGTAGATGCGATGTTTGATCTCTATAACGAAACCTACTCTAAATTGGCATCATATGTGCCAGTGAGCAATCGTCAGCGAGATTATTTTAAGCAGAAATATATACCATTTATCAATCCGGAATACATTCGTTTTATAGAAGACAAAGAGGGAAGATTGATATGTTTTGCTATAGTGATGCCTTCGTTTTCGAAAGCTTTGCAAAAGGCAAAGGGGAAGCTATTGCCTTGGGGGTGGTGGCACTTACTACGCGCTAAAAAACATCATAACACAGTAGAATTTTACTTGATAGGGGTAGCGCCGGAATACCAAAGTAAAGGAATTCCAGCATTGCTATTTGATTACTACTATGAAGTGTTTAAGCGCAATGGAGTAACCCATTGTGTAATTACTCCAGAGCTAGAGGAGAATATAGCAATCCAGCAGTTGTGGAAGAGTTTTGACCCAGTTATTTTTGCAAGGAGGGCAACGTTTAAGCAAGTAATAAGCTAACAGGAAAGAGAGATGAATTATATTCTTCCATTTTTGGCGGTAGTATTAGGTTACTTATTTGTAATTTATATAAAGCCATCACAACAGCAATATACGAAGCTGTTGCTTTCATTCAGTGGGGCTTATTTATTAGCGCTCACTGTATTTGTATTGATACCTGAGGTGTATCACACACACGAGGGAGAGGGGCATAATTTTAAGTATATAGGATTGTTTGTGATATTAGGGGTACTTTTGCAGATAGTGTTGGAATTTTTCTCTCACGGGGCAGAACACGGACACGCACAACATATATTGCACACACAACATACGACAGCATTTCCGCTTTCGCTATTTGTAAGTCTCAGTATACATTCTATATTAGAAGGATTTCCGTTATCTCACGGGCATAATCACGACCTTGTGTATGGTATATTCGTACACAAACTGCCTGTAGCGATTGTGCTTACGACTTTTTTTATCAATTCGGGAGTGAACAAGTGGAAGACAGCGTTATTTCTTCTCTTTTTTGCCTTGATGACCCCCTTGGGAACGTTTTTAAGCAGTACAGTGCCGAGTCTTATCAATTATCACACCGAACTTTCAGCGATAGTGATAGGTATTTTCTTGCATATTTCAACCGTTATCTTATTTGAAAACTCAGAAGGGCATCGTTTTAATCTATTAAAATTTTTAAGTGTTTGTGTAGGATTTGCAGTAGCATATTTTACCTAATAGAGCAATAACAAATTTGTAAATTAGCCAATGAAGACCCTAAAAAAAATCTTATGTATTAGTATTTTATGGGTAGTAGCATGCCAACTACCCCATAAAAAAGAAGTCTTTACAGAGAGAGATCTCAATATAATTCCGCGACCTCAATCGCTCATTTTAAGTAAAGGAAGCTTCCAGTTTACTAAAGAAACTGTTTTTGTAATTGACCCTGCTTTGATGCCAGCTCGGTTGCCTTTTCTCGAACAATTTGAGAAGGCTTCGGGATTTAGGTTTTCTGTACAAAAAGTAGCTCTCTTGACTAATTATGTAGTGATTGACACTGATACATCTCTTCCTAAAGAAGGTTACACCCTCACTGTAAATCCTAAAGAAATTATCATTAAGGCAGGTGGTTACAACGGGGCGCTTTACGCCCTCGAAACCCTACGTCAGCTACTACCCAAAGAGTTTGAAAGCGAGACCCCTGTGAAGATAGATTGGACGGTGCCCGCAGTTACCATTACAGATGCTCCTCAGTACCCTTGGCGCGGATTGATGCTCGACGTCTCTCGCCATTTCTTCCCCAAGGAATATATACTGAAAACCCTCGACCGTATGGCGATGCTCAAGCTCAACACTTTTCATTTCCACTTAGTAGACAATGAAGGTTGGCGCATCGAAATAAAAAAATACCCTAAACTCACTGAAATAGGTGCGTGGCGTGTAGATCAAGAGGACAAACTATGGGATGAGCGCACCACCAACCCCGCCAACGCCTTTGCCAATCCTGCGACAGCCCCTAAAAAATACGGCGGGTTCTACACCCAAGAAGACATCAAAGAGATTGTAGCCTACGCCTCTGCTCGTGGTATAACGGTAATCCCCGAAATAGAAATGCCAGCCCACGCAATGAGTGCCATAGCCACTTACCCTGAACTCTCTTGCCACAAACGCCCCATAGGCGTACCCTCAGGTGCCGTATGGCCTATCACCGACATCTATTGTGCAGGGCAAGAAGAGACTTTCACTTTCTTGGAAGATGTGCTTACCGAAGTGATGGAACTCTTCCCCAGCAAATACATTCACGTAGGAGGCGATGAAGCTACACACACCGAGTGGGAAAAATGCCCTAAGTGTAAGGCACGTATGAAAGAACATCACTTAAAAGATGTACACCAATTGCAGAGTTATTTTATCAAGCGTATAGACGATTTCTTGGTATCTAAAGGGCGCACATTGGTAGGTTGGGACGAGATAATGGACGGAGGTTTGGCTAACAATGCAGTGGTGATGAACTGGCGCGGTATAGAGGTAGGTAAAAAAGCCCTTGAGCAAGGAAATCCAGTAGTCCTCACTAGTGATTGCTATATAGACAACTATCAAGGACTACCCGACTATGAGCCTCAAGCTAATGGCGGTTATGTAACACTAAAAAAACTTTACCATTACAATCTTGAAAAAGAAAACCTCACTCCAGAACTACAGAAAAACGTTTTGGGGACCCAAGCCAACTTATGGGCAGAACACGTGGGTAGCACAGAACATTCGGAATATATGCTCTTTCCTCGATTGTTGGCGCTTGCTGAAATCAGTTGGACAGCCGATAACTTGAAGAATTGGGACAACTTTATAAATTGCACACAAGTCTTTATGAAGCGTTTGGATGTGATGAAGGTGAACTATGCCCGCTCTATGTATCAAGTAGTGCCAACCGTTGAAAACCAAAAGGGGAATATCTTTCTGAAATTAGATTGTGAAGTTCCCAATGCCGATATTCGCTACGCTTTGGGAGATACACCAATGGAGAAAGCCACAAAATACCATCAGCCTATAGCACTCAATCGAAGCACGACCTTTAAAGCAACAGTTTTCAGTGGAGAGGCGACCAACACCATAACTACAGGAGAGGTAATATTTCACAAAGCTATAGGAAAGAAAGTAAGTTACAGTCCGGTTTATCACAAGAGTTACCAAGGGCAAGGAGAAGCGACGCTCACCAACGTCATTCGTGGCACCAAGAACTTTCACGATGGGCAATGGCTCGGTTGGTTAGGCGATGATGTAACCCTCACCCTCGATTTAGAGCAAGCTACTGAAGTAAGAGAAGTGCGTATAGGCGCCATGGATGCCCAATCCTCAGGTATTTATTTTCCTATAAAATTTATAGTATCCCTTTCAAACGACGGCAAAAGCTATCGTGAAGTAGCGACCCACAATGAGCCTTGTGTAGTAAGAGGAAAATCCTCTTTAAAAGATTTTGTATTGAAGTTTAGTCCGGTGGAAGCGCGCTATATCAAGCTCACTCTCAAAAATGTAAAAAACCCTCCTAAAGGTGGTGGTGCATGGCTTTTTATAGATGAAATTTTGGTATTTTAGAAAAATAATGTACTTTTGTTGCGTAAAAGAAGAAAAGTATGGAAACAATTACAGTTGCTTTACCCAAAGGACTCTCTTTGAAAAATGCTAAATCTGTACTTCAAAGTCTCAACTTTAAAATAGTAGAACCTTTTGAAGAAGTTCCTCGTTTACAAAAGAGAGAGAATATCCCAAATGAGACCACTCAAAAAGCCTTAGAAGAAGCTGAAAAACTCATAAACGATCCTAATACAAAATACTTTACAAATGTGAAAGATTTAATAGCTTCTTTAAATGAATAAGTTATGGAAAATATTGATAAAAATATATATGAGATAACTTATACTGGACAGTTTAAAAAAGACTATAAAAAGTATAGAAGTAATAAAAATAAACTTCTAAAGATCGAAGATACTATTGCTTTATTAGAAGAAGGAGGAGTAGATAACCTACCTAAATCAATGAAAGCACATTTTCTTACAGGAAATTATAAAGGACATTTAGAATGTCATATAGAACCTGATTTACTTATCATTTGGTTACAATATGATGAAGAGAGAAAAAGAATACTTTTAGTTAGGTTAGGTTCTCATTCTGAATTGTTTGGTAAATAATCCCTCTAAAGGATTATAACATATAAAATAACACAGAAAATATTTAACAACAAAAACAACAAAAAATGCATCACTACACTTTGTCAAAGTCTAAGGACTTTGACAAAGTGTATAAACCTGACAATCAATATCTTTTCACATAGAAATTAAAGTTTTTGTAATACAACGCAAAAAACTATAAAACTATGACGCAAGAAGAAAAAATTAAGTTAGGAAAGGAATTGTCAAAAAAGTACAACGCAAACATCACTGTAGGAGATTTTGATACTGATTATGAAAATGACCCTTTCTTTGTAAAAAAATTGGAAGAAGCTAAAGCTCTTTGGAACAAAATCAAATTCCCCGAAGGCTTCTTCGATAAAAAACAACCTACCCCCGCTGTAGGTATGTAAAATAGTTAATTATTAATTGTAAATTGTTAATCGATACATAATGGATTCAGTAAAAAATTATATCAACGAAAACAAAGACCGCTTTATTGCGGAACTGATAGAACTGCTCAAAATGCCTTCTATTAGTGCCGATGCTGCCTATTCTCAGGATGTGCTCAACACCGCCGATGCCGTAAAAAATGCCTTAGAAAAGGCTGGTTGCGACAAGGTAGAAATATGTGAAACCCCTGGCTACCCTATCGTCTATGGCGAAAAAACTATCGACCCTGCCCTACCTACCGTATTGGTATATGGACACTACGATGTACAACCCGCCGACCCTATTGAGCTTTGGGAATCTGACCCCTTTGAGCCTGTGATTAAAAAAACCGATATTCACCCCGATGGCGCTATCTTCGCTCGTGGAGCTTGCGACGACAAAGGGCAAATGTTTATGCACGTAAAAGCCCTTGAATATATGGTGAAAAACAACGTATTGCCTTGCAATGTGAAGTTTATGATCGAGGGCGAAGAAGAAGTAGGTTCCGAAAGTTTGAGTTGGTTTGTAAAACGCAACCACGAAAAACTCAAAAACGATATCATCCTCATTTCCGATACCGGTATGCTGGCTAATGATACCCCTTCTATCACTACGGGGTTACGAGGACTTAGCTATGTGGAAGTGGAAGTTACCAGTGCTAACCGCGATTTGCACTCTGGTTTATACGGTGGTGCGGTAGCGAACCCTATCAATGTGCTTACAAAGATGATTGCTTCTTTGCACGACGAGAACAACCGCGTGACCATCCCTCATTTCTACGACAAAGTAGAAGAACTCTCACAAGCCGAACGCGATGAAATGGCAAAAGCACCTTTCTCACTCGAAGCCTACAAAAAAGCCTTAGATATCGATGAGGTATATGGCGAAAAAGGCTACACCACTACCGAGCGCGCCTCTATCCGTCCTACCCTTGATGTAAATGGTATCTGGGGCGGCTATACAGGGCAAGGAGCTAAAACCGTAATCCCGAGTAAGGCGTATGCCAAAATATCAATGCGCTTGGTGCCTAACCAAGACAACCGCGAAATCACCGAACTCTTCACCAAACACTTTGAGAGCATTGCACCAGCAGGAGTACGCGTGAAAGTAACCCCTCACCATGGTGGACAAGGTTATGTAACCCCTACCGATACGCCTGCTTACCAAGCAGCGGTAAAAGCCTGCCAAGCGAGCTTCGGGAAAGAACCTATACCTGTACGTTCAGGTGGTAGTATCCCTATTGTAGCCCTTTTTGAAGAAGAGTTGGGTAGCAAATCTATTCTCTTAGGCTTTGGTTTAGATAGTGATGCCATCCACTCGCCTAACGAACACTATGGTATTTTCAACTTCCTAAAAGGTATTGAAACCATTCCTTGGTTCTATCACTATTTTGTAAATAACAAGTAGTAAGTAGGTGGATATTGATATAGAACGATACGGTCATTTTTCGTTTGATATGTGGCTTACACTTATTCGTTCGCACCCAGAATTTAAGGAAGAGCGCAATAAATGGATGCAGGAATATTTGCAATTGAGGTCGCCTTTAGAAAGGATAAGAGAAGTGGTAAGGCAGGTAGATATAGATGCAAATAAGGACAGTGAGCAGAGGGGAATTCAGTATAGCCAAATAGAGCTTTTTAGGGAAGTAGTAGGTAGGTTGCAGGAGCATCTTCCTAAAGATTTTGATTGGGGAGCTTTTCTAGAGGCACAAGAGCGTCTGTTCTTGCATTATATGCCGGAGTTAATAGACCCAACTATAGGGGAGCTTTTTGAGGCAATTAAGGCGCAAGGGAAGCATATTAGCATATTGAGTAATACAGCTTTTATAGCAGGAAGAAGTTTGCGAAAGGTATTGGTGCATTATGGTTTGGACAAGTATTTTTCATTTCAGTTGTATTCAGATGAGTTAAAAAGTTCGAAGCCAGACCGCTCAGTTTTTAGGAAGGCATTTTGGGAGGCCTCAGCTTTGCGCCCATTGCAGGCTAAAGATTTTTTGCATATAGGAGATAACCCTATAGCAGACTATCAGGGAGCTCTTGATGCGGGGTATAGTGCTTTATTGGTAGAGAGATAATAATTTTGTAGCTATTAAAAAAGAAAGATTTTGAATAAACGTTTTAGTTTGCATCAAATAACGGAAGTAGATAGGTGCAGTTTTAGTGAGGAGGCTTATAGCAGGTTTAAATTTGGAGATACTGGTGTAGCAGAAGCTTTTGCAAAGGAGCTTTTTGCGGGGTTTATAGCTCAGTATGCAGATTATATTTTAACCCAAGAGCAGATAGTGCTCTTGCCGAGCCCTTATTACGCTATTCCTACGGCATCGGACTATTTGTGTAGTTATTTTAGGAAAGAGTTGAATTATTTTCTTTTTAAGCACGATAGACCTTCGTGTGTAACGGCTAAGATACATCGCAATCAGACTTATGTGCAAGACTATGGGAATATGAGTTATGAGGAGCGTGTACGCCTTATCGCTAACGATACATATTATATAGATCGCCATTTTATAGAAGGGAAGTGTTGTTTGCTTATAGATGATATCAAGATAACGGGGAGCCACGAGCATACTGTAAATAGGATATTGGAGCAATATAAGGTGAAGGGAGACTTTTTTTTCTTGTATTATGCAGAGCTTACAAACAAAGGGATAAATCCTAAAATAGAGAATCATTTTAACTATTTTGCTATAAAAGGGGTGAGAGATCTCATTGCGTTGATGCAGAGTGATCGTTTTGCTTTTAATACGCGTATTGTAAAATATTTACTTTTGCTACCTGCTAGTGAATTTACTATTGTATTGACTGAGGTGCCTTTCTCTCAGCGTAAGGAAATGTTTGACTGGGCAATCAGTAATAACTATCATCAGATAGGGGCTTATCGGGATAATCTACTACGTTTAGCTATTGACTTATGACCAAAAGAACTATTATTGTTACCACCCTCGTAATCGCTTTTATAGGCGTAATAGGTCTGTTTTATATAGGCAAGGAAGAGCCTTATAGTCTTTTGTCGGTTTCAGAAGAAGGGGTTTCTTCGGAGGGGTATGCGGGGTCTATCAGTTGCCAGCAGTGCCATGCGAAGGAATATAAAGAATGGACAGCTTCAGACCATTACAAGGCGATGCAAGTGGCCACAGACAGCACAGTGCTCGGCGATTTTAATAACACTACTTATACAGCCGACGGCATTACCTCTCGATTCTTCAAGCGAGATGGGAAATACTATATCAATACACAAGGAGAAGATGGCACCTATGGAGATTATGAGGTGCGTTATACTTTTGGGTATTATCCTCTTCAGCAATATATTACTGACTTTCCTAATGGCAAGAAGCAAGTATTTCGACAGTCGTGGGATAGCAGGCAACACAAATGGTTTCATCAATACGCTGGGGAAGTAATTCCGCCAGATGATTATTTACATTGGACGCGCTCGGGACAGAATTGGAACCTGATGTGCGCTTCTTGCCATAGCACTAATCTACAAAAGAATCTCGATCCTTATACAGATAGTTATCAGACTACTTACAGTGAACTAACAGTGGGCTGTGAGTCTTGTCACGGCGGGGGTAAAACGCATATAGAGAGCAAGGGGCGCAAGCGAACTTTTCGTCTTGCTACACAAACCCAAGAGCTAAACGCTTGTATGCCTTGCCATACGCGTAGGGGAGAGGTGAGCCAAAATCACGCGATGGTAGGAGAAGTAATGGATGAGTATTTGCCTGAAGTGCCAGTGACCGATCTTTATTATGCCGATGGGCAGGTGCTGGGGGAGAACTATAAATACGCTTCTTTTTTGCAGAGCAAGATGTATCAGCGGGGGGTGCGTTGTACTTCCTGCCATTCGCCACATACAGGAAAGCTAAAAGCAGAGGGGAGCAAGGTGTGCTTGCAATGCCACGCGCCTAAGTATGCTACTGAAGCGCATACTTATCATAAAGGGAATACAGCAGAGAGCGATTGCCGAGTGTGCCATATGCCTACTCGCACCTATATGGGGAATGATGTGCGCCACGACCATAACTTCTACGTTCCTCGTCCTGATTTAACTGCACAATACAATACACCTAATGCGTGCAATGCTTGTCATACGGATAAGACAGCGCAGTGGGCATCTAAAGCTGTTGAGGGGTGGTATGGCAAGGAGCGTAGAGCTCATTTTGCGGTTTCGCTCATCAAAGGGAGTAAAGGGGATATTCCATCGTTGAGAAGGCTATTAGAAGACAAGAATACACCTGCGATAGTGAGGGCGAGTGCTATTCATTACTTGGGTGGGCAGTCTTCGGAAGAGCGTTTTGCTCTTATAAAAAAGGAGCTTGGTAATGCTGACCCTCAGACGCGCTATCGAGCAGTGATAGCCATAGGAGATTATCCGTTGAACCTTTATGAGAGGGAATTGTTGCCTTTGCTGACCAACAAGGTAAAGGCGGTGCGAATGATGGTGGCCAATGTACTACTCACACAGAAGGGTTTGGAGGCTTGTAGGGCTTATAACGGATTTGAGCAGGCGCATCAAGAGTATAGGACATTTGTGCTTTCGCAAGCAGATTTTCCGTTGGGGAGTGCTACGGCAGGAGATTATTTTGTGAAGATAGAAGATGTAGATAAGGCTATAGGTTTTTATGAGCGCGCTTTATTAAAAGATAAACAATTGAATTATATAAGGCTAAACTTGGCGACTCTTTACAATAGTAAATCTGAAAATAATAAGGCAGAGCATATCTTGCAAGTGGCGTTGCGCTATGAGCCTAAGAACGGGCAGGTGTATTATTATTTAGGGCTTTTGTATAATGAACAACAGCGGTATAAGGAGGCTAAGGAGGCTTTTGAGAAGGCGATGAAGTTGGGGATGAATAGTGAGGCGCTTAGGAGAAACTATCAGGAGATTTTGAAATTTATATAAGGAGGATTGCTTTTTAGGGAGCAATCCTTTTTGTTTGATGAGGGGAGAGCTGTAATGAGAAAGGGTTTTGCCGTACCAATTAGGGGTTGATAGCGTAGAGGCGGGGAGGGGTTTTGCGTTTTTTGTATGAGGTGTCTCCAAGCTGTCTCCAAGGAGTCTATAAGCTTTCTGTAAGGTGTCTTTTAGGGAATAAGTAAAATTGTGTGTTAGTAAATTTGCTAATGTGGTAATTAATCTATACTTTTGTCCCTTGAAAAAATAAGTTTCTTTATCATATGAAAAAGTTAAGTTTAGTCCTTATAGCATTGTTGTTGGTGTTTTCTTGTAAGAAAAATGGGAACTTCAACAGCAATCCTTTGGTATTTAAAGATTACATTTCTGGGTATACCTCGGGGATGATTTCAGCACATTCGGGTATAAAAATATTGCTCAATGAGCCTTTATCTCAGGAGAAGATGGATAAGATAAACGATCTTCATTTGTTTGAGATATCGCCGAAAGTAGAGGGGAAGGTAGTATGCCAGAGTCCTTCTCAAATAGCTTTTGTGCCTCAAAAACCTTTGGCACAAAATACGGAATATCGCATTTCTTTCAATGTAAAGAAGCTCTATGATGTGCCTAAGAAGGAGCTTGAGCAGTTTAACTTTACGGTGAAGACGCTAGAGCAGGCTTTCAGGGTAAAATCGGGAGACTTGCAATCGTATAATAAAAATCTTTATTTTCTCAATGCGGAGCTATTGGCTAACGACCAAATAGCTTATGAAACGGTGAAGCATATTCTCAAGGCGCAGCTTGATGGGAAGAAGGTAGCCGTGAAGTTTCAGTCGCAGGGGACAAACAACAAGTTTGTGATAGTGTTTGACAGTATTCCGCGTATAGACAAAGAGCAAACGCTTGAAATCAAATGGGAGACTAAGGACGTTCCGAAGGAAAATCTCTTACCTTTTTCGTTTAAAATACCTAAGAGAGGTGTATTTAGTGCAATCAGTGCTACAGCTGATGGGGCGAGTCAGGCTTTCAGTATTAACTTTTCAGATCCTTTGGACAAGGAGCAAGATTTCAGTGGGTTAGTAGGACTTAGCGACACAAATACAGCGTTGAAATACAGTGTGAATGGCAATGTGCTAAAAGTATTTCGCGAAGAGCAAAAAGAGGGAACTTATCGCGTATCGGTAGGGCAAGGGATTAAGAATATTTATGGTGATCGCCTTGATAAAGATACTTATTTCAATATCAAATTCTTGCAACAAAAGCCAGATATACGCTTTTTGAAGAGTGGCACTATCTTGCCGAGCTCTCAGAATTTGAAAATCAACTTCCAAACGATCAACTTACGTGCGGTGAATGTAACGGTGTACCGCATTTTTGAGAACAATATCTTTCAGTTTTTGCAAGACAATGATTTGGACGGGGGTAGTTCTATACGGCGTGTAGGCAAGCCTATTGCGCGTAAGGTACTCAAACTAAACGATGGAGCGCTTTATCCGCTGAATGAATGGAATACCTATTCATTGGATTTGGCATCGGTGATTACACCTGAGCCGGGGGCTATTTATCGAGTGGAATTGGGGATGACAAAGAATTATTCTCTTTACACTTGTGGAGCTAAGAATGAGGAGCCTCTTGACCTTTCGTTTGAAGAAAAGCCACTTAATGATGATGATGAGATATATTCAGGATATGAATATGGTTATGAAGATGAGGGGTATTACTGGGAAGAAGACGAAGACAGTCCTTGTAAAGACAATTATTATTACGGCAGGACGGTAGGCACGAATGTGCTCGCGAGCGACCTTGGGGTGATAGTGAAGAAAGGGCAGACGAATAGTTTTACGATAGTAGTGAATGACCTATTGACGACTAAGCCAGTAGAAGGGGCATTGGTAGAGGTATTTAGCTATCAGCAACAGAAGATACACGAAGGCAAAACCGATGCTAAAGGGATATTGCATTTAGACCTCAGTGCGCGAGCTTACTTTGCAAAGGTGAAGAAGGATAGTTTTACGACTTATGTAAAGCTAAATGATGGAGCGCCACAATCGGTGAGCAAGTATGATGTAGATGGGGTGCGCTTGCAGAAAGGGCTCAATGGTTATATTTATGCAGAACGCGGTGTATGGCGTCCTGGAGATAGTATCTATATAGGATTTATTTTGAATGATTTTGCGCAGAAGACTCCGGAGAAGCTTCCTATCAAATTGCGTTTTACAGACCCTTATGGCAAGGTAATCGCTGAGCGTATGCAAAGTAGTAATCCTACAAACCAATATGTATTTGGGTTGAAGACAAATGCGGATGCACCTACGGGGAACTGGAATGTGAGTATCACGGCGGGAGCGGCGAAGTTCAGCAAACGCATTAAAATAGAAACGATTAAGCCTAATCGCTTGAAGATAGAGAACAGCTTGAATGGCAAGCTTATCAGTGCTAATGGAGATAATGCGCGTTTGCAGGTGTTGTGGTTGCATGGCAGTCCTGCGGGCAATACAGATGTGATAGTAAAGGCGAAGCTTTATCCTATGGAGACGGCTTTCAAAGGGTATGAGAAGTATGTATTTAGCAATCGGGCTTATCAGTTTGAAAGTGAAGAGCTAAGTGTGTATGAAGGGCGCACAGATGGCAATGGTAATGCGAGTTTTTATTTTAAAGCGCGTGAGCTACAAGCTCCAGGAATGCTGAAAGTGAATTTCCTCACACAAGCTAATGAAAGTGGTGGGGATTTCAGTACAGATGTAGCGACAGCCTCATTCTCGCCTTATAATGAGTATGTAGGGTTGCGCTTGCCAGAGACGAATAAGTACGATTATTACAACACCCAACAAAATCATACTTTTGATGCAGTAGTGGTGAGTGAAGACGGTAAGCCACTGAGCCATAAAGATGTATCGGTAACAGTGTATAAAGTAGGTTGGAACTGGTGGTGGGATGCTTCCAACCAAAATATTTCGACCTACAACAGCAGTAGTAGTAATGCCATTTATAAGACCCAGAACCTCACGACAGATGGCAGTGGTAAAGCGCGTTTTACGTTGAATATTCCAGACTCGGACTGGGGGCGTTATTTTATTATGCTTACTGATGACGAAAGCGGGCATAAGTGTGGTACGACAGTTTACTTTGATTGGGGAGACTGGACGGGCAAATCGCGAGGTAGTGAAGGTAGCGAGGCTGTAATGCTGGCTTTAGGAACTAATAAAAAAGAATATAATGTAGGCGAAAAGGCGAAGATTACTTTTCCGTCGGATAAAGGAGGTAGAGCCTTAATTTCGGTAGAGAATGGGAATGATGTACTTGAGACACATTGGGTAGAGACCTCTAATAAGGAAACGACTTTTGAGGTGCCTATCACCAATAAGATGTCGCCTAATGTGTATTTTTATGTTACCCTCTTGCAACCGCACAACAAAACAATGAATGATACACCTATCCGTTTGTATGGAGTTGTGCCGGTGAAGGTAGTAGACAAGAATACGATACTGAATCCTATAATCCAGATGCCAGATCGTTTAACACCTAACCAGAAAGTGAATATCAAGGTAAGTGAGAAATCGGGGAAACCGATGACTTATACATTGGCTATAGTGGAAGATGGATTGTTGAACCTTACTCGTTTTAAGACGCCAAATGCTTGGAATACATTCTTTAGCAAGACGGCTCTTGGAGTAAAGACATGGGATGTATATGATGATGTAATCGGGGCTTATGGAGGAACTATCAATCAGGCGTTCAGTATAGGGGGAGACGAAGATTTAGGCGGTGCCGATGCACAGAAAGCGAACCGCTTTAAGCCTTTTGTAATATTTAGAGGTCCGTTTGAACTCAAAAAAGGATCGGGCAATACTCACACCGTGAAAATACCTAACTATATGGGTTCAGCTCGAGTGATGGTAGTAGCCAGTGATGTGAAGAGCAATGCCTATGGAAGTGCAGAGAAAAAGGACATACCAGTAGTGAGTCCGTTATCGATTTTAGGTTCGTTGCCACGCAAAGCAGTGCCTAACGAGAAAATAGTGTTGCCAGTAACGGTATTTGCGATGGAAAAACAGGTGAAGAACGTATCGCTACAGGTAGAGACCAATGGTTTGTTCAAAGTAGTAGGCACGCGCAACCAGCAGTTACACTTTGAGAAAACAGGGGAGCAAATGGCTTACTTTGAGCTAGAGACAACATCGCAAACAGGTATTGGAAAGGTAAAAATCATCGCTACATCAGGAAATGAAAAATCGATCTATGAGGTAGAGATGGATGTGTATAATCCTAACCCTGTAACCTATGTAGTACAAAATGCTGTATTGCAAGGAGGGCAATCGCAGCACCTCAATATCAATCTTTTTGGAGAAAAATCTAAAACGGTATTGGAAGTGTCTAGTTTTCCAGGGGTGAACTTGACCCAGCGTTTGGGGTATCTTATAGCTTATCCGCACGGATGTGGGGAGCAACTTACCTCGGGAGCGTTTCCTCAGCTTTTCTTAGGGGATTTTGTAACCCTTTCTAAAGAAAAAGCAGATGAGGTAAACCGCAATGTAAGTGCAGCGATAAACAAATTGTATGAAAACCAACTTTCTAATGGAGGATTTACGTATTGGAAAGGAGGCAAGTATGCTGATGATTGGGTAACCTCTTATATAGGTCAGTTTTTTATAGAAGCCGAGAAGAAAGGTTATGTATTGCCATCAGGAAGCAAACAGCGTTGGCTTGATTATCAGAATAGTGAAGCGCGCCAATGGCGTTATGAGGGTAAATACGAGAATGATTTTCCTCAAGCCTATCGTCTCTATACATTGGCGTTAGCAGGTAGTCCTAATATAGGAGCGATGAACCGCTTGCGCGAGCTCGGTGATCTTACGCCTAAGGCTAAGCGCACATTGGCAGCTGCCTACGCACTTGCAGGCCAAAAGCAAACTGCAGAAAAGCTCTTCCAAAGCACAGCGATAGAAGACGATGCAGACAGCTATTACGGTTCGGTATTGCGCAATAAAGCAATGGCGCTAGAAACCGCTTTGCTTATCGGAAGGAAAGAAGATGCGGGGCGCTGGGCATTGGAGATTGCAGAAAAGCTATCGACTAATGATTGGCTCAGCACGCAAACTACAGCCTACTCGCTTTATGCAATGGCAAAATATGTAGAGAAGAACAAGAGTGGTAGGAATATAACAGCTACTTATGTTTTGGGAGGTAAAACAGAAAGCTTAAAATCTACTGAGCCAATGCTACAGAAGGCACTTGCAGCCAAAGGGAATGAGACTTTGCAAGTGAAGAACAACGGCAACCAAACCCTTTATGTACGTCTGATCACTAGTGGTGTGCTAGCAGTAGGCAAAGAGCTTGCGATACAAAATGGGCTTTCGCTCAGCACAACCTATCGAGATGACAAGGGGCAAAGTATAGATATCAGTTCGTTACGCCAAAGCACACAGTTTGTAGCTACGATTGAGATTACGAACCTCACAGGGGAGAGTGTAGAGAACGTAGCGCTTACGCAAATCATACCATCAGGATGGGAGATTATAAACACTCGTTTCACGGATTATGATGAAGGAGGAGGTAATGGGAATATAGATTATGCTGATTTTCGCGATGACCGAGCGAATTTCTACTTGTCGCTAAAAGCTAAGCAAACGAAGTATATAAAGCTCAAGCTAAATGCATCGTATGCGGGGCATTATTATCTACCAGGCACCTATGCAGAGGCAATGTATAGCAGTCGCTATAACACCCGCACCAATGGTAGATGGGTAGAAGTGATGAGGAAATAAACAAAAACTTTAAAATAACTTATGCCAAGAATCTATTATAGAGAGAAGAAATTGCATATACCTCCATTGCAGAATGAGGTAATAACAGTAGATTTATTCAATAAAATAATGGAGCTGAGTAGCTTTATACCTGAAGATGCCTTACAGATATTTGAGTTGCCAGAAAAGAAGTCGTCTCTTTTGTTTTGGAAGAATGATAAGCCTTTTAAGCAAGCCGTAATATGGAATACAGAAAAGCCTCATACGACATATGAGTATGGAGATTTTTATTTGCCGAGAGCGATAGTCTTCTTTGATGAAAAAGATGCTTATTTTCCATCAGATTACTATTTTATAGTGAATATAGACAATCAGTTGGAATTAGGATATAGCAAAGCAGGGCCTCAAACAGCTTGGTATGAACAGCCACAATTATGGCATAAAGTTACCCAACCTAAGATTATAAAACGTTTTGAAAAGAGTATTAAGGAACTGTATAAAATACTAAAAAGCAATTAGAGAATTACATAGCAAATTGGTAAATGTTTAGAAACGAATACGATGTTATTGTAGTAGGGGCAGGGCATGCAGGAGCTGAAGCGGCAGCCGTAGCTGCTAATATGGGAGCTTCTACATTGCTCATTACAATGAATCTTCAACATATTGCCCAAATGAGTTGTAACCCCGCAGTAGGAGGGATAGCTAAGGGGCAGATAGTACGGGAAATAGATGCCTTAGGGGGCTATATGGGGATTATTACAGATAAAACAGCCATCCAATTTAAGATGCTCAACCAATCGAAAGGGCCTGCGATGTGGAGCCCACGAGCACAATCAGACCGTATGCGTTTTTCGGAAGCTTGGCGTTTGCAATTGGAGGCACTACCTACACTTGATTTATTTCAAGGAGTAGTGAACGACTTGCTTATAGAAAAAGACAAGGTAGTGGGGGTGCGCACTTCGTTAGGGATTGCTATCAAAGCGAAGAGTGTAGTGCTTACTAATGGTACTTTCTTGAATGGGGTGATGCACATAGGTCTAAAACAGTTTGGAGGAGGGCGAGCAGGAGAACCCGCAGCCCATGGTATTACCGAGTGTCTTGTGCAACACGGCTTTGAAGCAGGACGGATGAAGACAGGGACTCCCCCTCGTGTAGATGCACGCTCACTAGACTTTAGCAAGATGATACCCCAGCCAGGAGATGAACATCCTCAAAAGTTTTCTTTTTCAGCTGCAACACAACCACTCACAGTTCAAAAAGACTGTTATATGACATACACCAGCGAGCGAGTACACAATATACTGCGCACAGGTTTCGACCGTTCGCCTATGTTTCAAGGAATTATCCATGGAGTAGGGCCTCGCTACTGTCCTTCGATAGAAGATAAAATCAATCGTTTTGCTGATAAAGACCGTCATCAGCTATTTGTAGAGCCCGAAGGCTGGCATACTGTAGAGATGTATGTGAATGGATTTTCAACATCCCTTCCCGAAGAAGTACAATATGCAGCACTTACTCAAGTAGCAGGCTTTGAGAAGGTGAAATTCTTGCGTCCGGGTTATGCTATAGAGTATGATTATTTTCCACCTACACAACTAAAACATACCCTTGAAACAAAACGTATAGAAAACTTGTACTTTGCGGGGCAAATTAATGGGACTACAGGCTATGAAGAAGCTGCTGCACAAGGACTAATGGCGGGTATCAATGCCGTGCTAAAAGTGCGCGAGCGAGAGCCTTTTATACTAAAACGAGATCAGGCTTATATAGGAGTCTTAATAGATGACCTCATCACCAAAGGCACTGAAGAACCTTACCGTATGTTTACCTCACGTGCCGAATACCGTACTCTTTTGCGACAGGATAATGCCGATAATCGATTGACCCCATTAGGATATGAGATAGGCACTGTAAGCGAAGAACGTTATCGCGCTTGGGAGACAAAAGAGCGTAAGATAAGTGCTTTTATCACATATATAAAAGAATTGAGTGTTACCCCTGAAGAGGTAAATCCGATACTTGAAAAATATGAGTCATCGCCAATGAAACAAGGAGACAAACTACAAAAGGTACTTTCGCGACCAGATGTAACACTTGCCGACTTTGAGGCTCTAGACCATATTGCCCAATATATAAAAGAAAACGAACTTACCCAAGAAGAAAAAACTAGTGCAGAAATAGAGGTCAAATATGCAGGTTATATAGAGAAAGAACGCAACAACGCCGATAAACTCAACCGCTTAGAAAGTGTACGTATACCTGATAATTTTGATTATGACAAGATTGTATCACTTTCATTTGAAGGGCGTGAAAAACTGAAAAAAATACGTCCTGTTACTCTTTCTCAAGCCTCACGGATCAGTGGTGTATCGCCAGCAGATATCAGTATTCTACTTATATATATGGGGAGATGAGTTGAAAAAGCGATAATGCTCTGTTAATCAGGGAGTCATTTTTTAACTCTTGGTTCATATTAATAGATAAAAAAGAGGCTGTCCGAAAAGTTTTATTTGTGTGGGCGTTTGCAAAACGCCCCTACATAACATACTTCAAAAATTATTGATAATCAGAGTAATCAACTTTGCCAAAGTCTGAAACTTTGGCAAAGTGTAGCGACGCAAAAGCGATTTTGAGACTTTTTGGACAGCACCATTTCTTTTATACTATTTCCTTCTTTTTCTTATAAAGATAATCAG
The DNA here is from genome assembly GCA_963521335.1 of uncultured Capnocytophaga sp. Taxonomy (GTDB): domain Bacteria; phylum Bacteroidota; class Bacteroidia; order Flavobacteriales; family Flavobacteriaceae; genus Capnocytophaga. Next base: position 30,772 of record CAUQUO010000014.1, on the reverse strand, counting down.
CCCTATAAAAGCGAGGAATACGACACCACCTATCCATAAAGCATTTAGTGATACCTTTTTCTGTTCTTGTCCGGTATTAACTTCTTCTTTTTTCAATACACGGGTGTCTTTAGCATCAATAGACTCTTTGCTGTCTTGCTGAGTCTTTGCCAATTGTTGTTGATAAGCAACTGCATTGGCAGAAGGTGCTTTTTGAGTAATATACGCTTGTAATTTCTTGTTTTCAGATGAAAACTGAGAAGCATTCACTCCATATCGCTTGGTAAGTTCAGTATGGAGTTCTGCCAATTTACTTATTTGAGAAGTTGATGCCTTCCACATACCCTTGCGAGTAGCTTCAAGCATTACGGCACTTACTTCTTGTAGCGCTGCTACATTCTCTTTTTCAATAAATTGAGTGATACCCAAATGTTGTTTATCTTCAATATAAGTGTTGTAGACCTCATTCCACAAAGCATCGTCTATCAGTTCAGGGCGAGTAGCTTCCCAGCCGTGCATATTGGTAACAACTTCAGCTATTTGTCCGGCACTCGAAGCCTTTCCTTTCATCATTTCCTTGATGTATTTAGGGTTTAAGATAGTGCTACGGGCTTCTACACCTATAGCTTCCTTAAGTTCCTGCATATGCATATTTTTATGGTTGCGATAGTCTGCCAAATAAGCATCAGGATCTTTGCCATTTACCTCTTTTATAGCGGCATTCATCCCTCCCATAAATTCGTATACGTGATCTAAACTCAAGGCACCCCAAGTGTTGTTCTGGCGAGGCTGAATAAGCACATCAGCATTCTTGATAGCTGCTCTAAACATCCCCTCTTTGAATTTGCTCCAGTTTTCTTTTTTGCCATAAAAAGCACCCATATTATGCATATAGACCTCTGCAATATCCTTTTGGCTCTCCCATCGGTCTCCAGCATTGATAAGTTCTTTTATACCCGTGTCGTAACGCCCTTGTAAACCTCCGAAAATACGTTCTGTAGAGAGCTCTCGAGCTTCTTTAGGAGAAACCCCTGCCTTTACAAGCTCTTTCTCTATTTCTATACTGCCTGCTGACACTTCATTTGCATAACGCTCTTCTGGGAGTGCCGATACCATCTCAATGGCTTTAGTAAGCAAGAATAATCGTGAGGCTGCTAAATCGCGAAACTGCCCTGATGTTTGTATCACTACATCTATACGAGGTCTTCCTAATTCTTCTGACGGAATAACACGTACATCTCCTACACGACCAAAAGTATCCCATACAGGTTCGACCCCCAACATATAAAGAGCTTGCGCTATCGAAACTCCCTCGGTCTCTATAAACTCTGAACTCCAAAAAGTATATGCAATCTTCTTAGGATAAGCCCCGTGTTTCTTTTGGTAGGCTTCTATTACATTTTGCGCCATTGCAACACCTCTGTCCCACGCAAGTTTAGAAGGAGTACTCTCAGCGTTTACTCCATATAAGTTATGCCCCGTAGGAACCCCTTTAGGGTTGGCTACAGCATCACCCCCTGATGAAGGGGGGGTATAACCACCATTTAGAGCGTTAAAGAAAGCCTTCTCTTCTCTATCAGGGCTCTGCAACAAACCTTCTTTATAACGCGATATATTGCTAATGCTAGTCTCTATATCTACCACAGCACGAGCATAGTCTATCTTAGCCTTTTTAGCAGCTATAGTAGCCAATTCCTCCTGTGTCAAAGGCTTCCGCTCTTCCTTTTTAGCAGGAGCTTTTATCTTAGTAGGGCGCCCTACAGCATCAGGTTTTTTTGTAGAAGAAGTGCTTGCCGAAGCAGTACCTCCTTGTTTTTGCATCTGTTGTTGTAAGAAGTAAGGCATCTTATTGCCCTCCTCAGTAGCCATCAGCTCTTTAGATTTAGCAAGCTCCTCTGGGGTAATACCCGCATAACGGCATATCAATTCACTGCTCACAGGCTTGCCCGCCAATACTTGTTTTACCAATTCTTTAGCCGGATTTAGATATTGTGCAACGAAAAAACTCTTCCGTTTCAAATCTTTTTCCGTTACTTTCTTCTTATATTTATCTAGTGTAGCCACACTATAAGCAATAGGGTCTGCACTCATAGCAAGCACTGTTGAATTGATTTTATCAGCCGTATAAGGTACCCCCATTACATAGTATTCTCCATTGATTTTCTCTGTAGCAATCTCTTCAGCAAAGTTTGATAGCCTATCTATCTCTTCTTCGCTATAAGGCTTAGTAAGCAAGCTGTCTAAACGCAAATCTCTATGTAGCCCCATACCTACAGCGAGCTTTTTAATACGTAGTGATATAGTATTTTTATCTATTTTATTCTTACTTTTCTGATAAGAAAGAATAGCCCCTTCCAGCTCATTGAACGTATTGCGCATATCGCTTTCTGTGAAAGCAGGTGTCAAATAAGAAATAATACTACCATAAGAACGACGTTTAGCCATCATTGCTTCTCCTATATTCCCTATCGTGTAATAATAGAAATGAGGTACAGTGCCTACCAAGATATCACCCCAATCATTGTCTGATAAAGCTACCTGTTTATAAGGCGTAAACTCTAGCGACCCGTGAGTGCCAAAATGTATAAGCGCATCTGCCTTAAAACTGTACTGCGCCCAAAGATAAGCCCCTATATAAGCATACGGGGGAATTTCTTTTACCCCGTGAAGCACCTTGAAATCATCATCAGTAATAATAGCAGCGGGAGGCTGAGGCAAAATAGTAACATTGCCAAAAGTAAGTTGTGCTACTGCCAAATAATCCTTGTCACTCTTGTGAGTACTCAAATAATTGCCTGGTGTAACGCCATTCTTCGCGATAACTTCTTTGTAAAGTTTCTTTGGGAGCGACTTCTTTAGCCAGCTGTCAAGTTCTCCAGCTTCTACCAAAGCAGGATTTCCCGTCTCTATAAAATGAGCTATATCTCCCCTCGCACTCGCCCGATAAGTATTGGCGTGTTTTAATAATAATTGCGTAAATTCCGAAACTGATGATGGAAGTTCTCCTACGTTGTATCCTTGCCCTTTAAGCTGATGCAAGAATCTATAAAGTGAAGCCTCTACCTCAAGTCCTTGTGCTGCTGCAGGGGCAAGCCCTACCCCTTTAAAATAAACAATAGCCAATTTCTTGTCTGCATTTGCCTTACGCTTTAATATGCTGAAATTATGAATAATCTTAGCAAATTTCTTAACCCTATTCTCAATAGCATTCAAAAAATAATACCCTTCTTTGTTCTGCTCCTGCGCAATTACCACATAAGGATAAAGCGCTCCATCAAGCTCAGGCATCACTATCGTCTGCCCCATAAATCCACCTGACATCCCCATCGGATCTTTCTCCCATTCATCCTTCAAAGCTAATACCGATAACCCTGTGAAAAGGGGTACATTATGTGCTTTCGCCCAAGAAGTAAATGCCTCTGGATTACCCATCATCATTTGCCCGTGTGGGAAATAAACCACAGCATCAGGCTTGATAGCTTCCAAAAACTCAATACGTTTGCTCTGTGCCGTAAAAGGATATACATTCATACCCTCGTCCTGCAATGCTCTAATCACACCATTTAAGTGAGCTTTATTTCCCCCAAAAGGCTCGTGAAGCCCTGCTACTACCGCTATGCGAGGCGCACCCTCCTTATAAAAATGATGCTTTTTTAGATAGGTTTCATAAGCCTCTAAACTGTCAAAAGAAAGCTCATCATCCAAATGGAAATACACATTCTCTTTCCGTTCAATAGGTGCTGAAGGTTCAGTAGCAAACCACTTTCCATCTATATATTTGCGCACATAGCGCGCTAAATTCTGATAATTGTCCTTATTACCACTCTCCAAATAAGCCGAAACTCGTTGCAATTCCTGCTCACTCAAACTGCTGATATCATTATCTGGATTGGTAACAGCAAAACTGTGAAAAGGCACCCTATTAGCAGCTGCGATAAGTTGATTGCGTTGCTCATCACTCACCTTCAAGCCCATAGCCCACACTAGCACAAAATCATAATCCTTTAGTTTATCAAGCTCATCTACCGATACCTCTTCAAATTTGATGAATTTATCTTTGTTAGATAAAGCAATGTTAGATGCCTGATAGCTAATAAAGTTTACCAGTGCGATACGCGTAGGCGCAATATACTTCCGCCATACAAAATAGCCTGCCAAAACAACTAATAGCAATGCTATAATACTCAGAATCTTTTTTTTCATTATGGTTAGTTTTATAATTAACAAAAGAAGTTATAAATCCCTCCTAATCATTCTGACCGCAAAAGTATAAAATAATTTTGAATTATAATAAATAAACACTTAAAATTCACTCTACACACCATATAACTAAATCTAAAACAGAGAAATATTCTCCTACTTCTTCCCTATACCTCACCTATGCCTACTCCTCACCTAAACTAAAAGTATAAAATACTATAAAAGAAAAGAATACTATAGATTAAGTGTTAAATATTATTTTATAGATAACTAAATGAATAATTCAACTTTTCAATATGAACAGAAATAATAGAATAATGTAAATTGGTAAGGATGAAGAGAAATACTGTGATAAATATGATGTCTTTTCTCTTAAAAGAAGTTGAATAACTACCAATGAAGTTTACTAAAATACAAAATAATAAAAAGCACTTACATTTGCAAGTGCTTTTTTGCTCCCCCTACTGGACTTGAACCAGTGACCCTCTGATTAACAGTCAGATGCTCTAACCAACTGAGCTAAGGAGGAATGTTTATTAATAATCTATTATGTTTTTCCTTAATTGCGGTGCAAAGGTACAACTATTTTTGAAACCTGCAAATTTTTTAACGAAAAAATACTAAATATTTTTCGATTATATTTATAAGTGTTTTATTTTCAATAGATTTTATAAAACTATAACAGATAGATTTTTCTATTGTTATAGCAATATATCTTAAATGCCTTCAGTGTTTATTAAAAAAACAAAACTATATCATTTTCCATTGTCGTAATAACTACAAAGCCTCATTTTTAAATAGCAATTATCCAACCTAATACAAAAACTAATACCCATACAATATGTAATACCCAAACAATGATTGCACTATTAGCATCTCTTATCTTCTTCTGCCAAAAGTATAATAGCAAAGAACAAATCACTACATACACCCCAAACAATATGTAATACACTTGATATTGCCACAAAGGTGGTTTGTATATTTCATAATCCATTCGTTGCATCAGATTTTCTGTGTCAAACCAACTTCCTGTCATCCAAGAGAACTGAAATATCGCAAAGATATTGTAAATCCAAAATAAAAATAGAATTTTATATAGTTTCATTATTTAGAACTTTTCCTTCATTAAACTTTACCCAAAAGACATCTCGGTAACATCCTTTTTAGCCTGATATATGTGTTATTTGTTATCTATTTAGTTCTTTTATTCCTTAACTATTCCAATCGGAATTCTTTAAAATTCTTGTAGAAAACGAAATTTTTAGGAAGTAGTTCGTCAGCAATATGCCATTCGATAGTATCTCTTTGTCTAAAAATATAGAAACATTCGTAAGGATAATCACGAAAGAATTTGAAATTCAAAAAAGGATATACTTTAGCATTATTGAGATATGCTTTAGGTATTGATGAAAAAAGACTATCTGCATTGAAAGGGATATCCACTATAATAGAATTTTTAAGCTGAACGCCCTCATCATAATTTTCTTCATAGATTAGGTATCTATTTTTAGTAATCACTACTCTCTCTAATGCTACATTGCCTACATTTATAGGAATAGATGGATCTCTGTAGAGATACTTAATTTTTAGAATTTCATTTTCATTGGATTTCTGTGCTTTTTCTATGGTATTTTTGTCGCTTTTCTGTTGTTGGGTAGAACAAAAGAAGAGTGAAAAAAACATTAGTAACAAGTAAAATTTCATCTGTTTAGTGATTTAAAAGGTAATACGCTGACAAAGATGTTTTGTTATGTTAAGCTGATGTATTTCCAATATAAGGCATAAAAATTCTAATAATTGTTTTAAAGATTGCTGAAAAACATAAAGATTCCTGCATCATCACATATTTTCTTTCGGTTATTTATAACGCATTCTTCTAAAAAGCAACCCAAAAAAACGCTACCTCCTCCAAATCTAGGTCCATTTCTAAAATCTCTCAAAGTAAAAACAGTGTCTTTTAGTATAATCTTAATAATGTCTTCAGACTTTAAATTTTTAGGACTATTTATCACTATGTTATGACCTAGAATCCTATAATCTATCACAATAGTGTCCTGATTGTGAATTTGTAATATTTGGGCTCCTTGTAGTTCAAGCTCTTCAGGAAAATAGAAGCTAAATTCCTTATGATAGAAACCTATATTTGAATCATAAAAACATTTTTTAGAAAGTTCCTCTTTCTGCTTTTCATAATAATTCGATATAATTATTCTAGCTATGATAATAGCGGTAATAATCATTATTACAATAATAATCCTTTTTGCATTTTTATTAAACTTTGATGTACCCATTGTAATTGTAGTTAAAATAAAGAGTTTAGCATTTGGCTTTTGCCTTTTGCCTCTACTTGTTTTTTGTATATTTGGATAAGAATCTTTTTGATAAGATAATACTGATAAAGTGTGAATGAGCAATCCTATTCTATATGATAAGGATTGTAAATTCTTTCATAAATAGTTAGAATGAATACATATTTTCATCATCTCCGTTGATTCCATAGCCTATTTTAATATATTCCAAAGCATTATCGCTATATTGAAGACTGCAAAGAATATAATGCCCTTGTTCGTCACAGAAATTTTTTCGACGATCATCCCAAAACTCGCCGTCTCCTTCCGTTTTTCCGTGTTCGTCAATTCCATTCATATTTACATCACGAAAAGTAAACATATTAATCCCTAAGGCTCTGCGATTTTTATTAAACTCTTTTAGAGACATTCCTGCCTTTACCTCTGCCCCATCTATGGTAACTGATTTATCATATATATTGTAGGGTAGGAAAAAGTATTCTTTTAAAATTCTAATATTTGTATAACCTTCATTTTCTTGATAATTTAGTTTATCCCAAACCTCATCATGAGTAAGATTGTATTTCTCTTCATATTTTTCCATTGCATCACTACAATAACTTGGGGCAAAAGACAATTTTTCATTTCTTCCAGCAGGGCTATCTAAGTTGGCATAAAAGATATAGAGAACATCGTATTTTCTCGTTTTAGGTGAAGGGTCATAAGGATCGCTATTAGTAGTCATAGGATTCTGAATAGCTATACCTAAATCGTCCCAAATATAAACACATTCATATTTTTTTCTAGAAATTTTACCAAATATCTTCTCCCATTCTTCAATGGGTTTGCCAAAGGGCAATGGTTTCCCTTTATACAAAGCACTACACTCTGTGATTTGAAAATCTGTATTTATCATTTGTTTTTTTCTTGCCCATAGGATAAACACAGTATACTTATAGCTAAAAATATTACTAATTGTTTCATTTACTAAAATGGTTTTTTATTTTCTTTATTTTTTTTCAATCTCCCCACTTAAATAAGGTGGTTTTATGAAATATTGCCGTATCAATACTTTGAAAATTAAAGCATTTTGATGCTGAATTCTCTGATTTTATGGTATGAATATACTTGTTATATTCTCTGAAAATTTCATCTTTTTTCTGTGCAAAATCAGTTTCTTTGAAATCATTACTCCAACAGCAACTTGTGCTTACCACCAATTCTACTTTTTGAAGTAAACTATCCTTAAACAGGAATCTTTTTTGAGATAATATTTTTATAAAACCTTCTTTTTCTTCAATTTTAGTGATATAAAGGCTGTCGTTATTGGGGAAAATCTCTAAATCTTTGTAGATATCAAATCTTTTTTGCATATCTTTAATCGTAGATTCTCCTAAAACAAACGATTTTTCGTCGATAAAACCCTTACATAAATCTTTGTGATACATTTTTATGCACCACAAAAATACAAAAAGAATCAATATACATATTGATATCATTATTTTTCTATTTGAAATTGCCATTTTACGTTTTTTTAGGGGTGTACAACAATTTTAAAAAGTTTTTTTAAGTCTCCCACAGATTGCACGGATTGTGGGGCTGAATAGGTGAAAAGCCTCCTCCCACGAATTTCACGAATTTGCACGAAATTGGGAGTGTGTAAAACTCTTTGCTTTGTATTATCTCACGAATTTTCACCTGACGGTGAATTAAAAATCTCCCACAGATTTAAAGTCATCAAAAAGTATATCAGGGTCTACCCAATCTTCTGCTGTATTGAGTGTTATATCAAGAGAATTTAGTTCAGTTAAAAAATCTTTCCAACGGTCTGTACTATAGGTCTTAATTTGATTTTCTTTTGTGTTGATAATAAAATAAAAAGCTGATATATAAACATCTCCTAATTTTATATTATCTTTAAACCCATATATATAAATATCTTTGACATTGATGTTTTTTATAGGAAAAGTTCTTGCCGTATTGTCAATAAATACTCTTATTGTATCATTAGTAATTTTATTGTCCCAATTAGAATATAATTCATTAGGAAGGGCAAGCATCCAAGAATCATCGCCTTTGGGTCGTTGTAAAGCGTAAGGCTTGATCAAAGGAATACGCTCTATGTCTCTATTTCCTACCTCCCAATAAAAAGTATCTACCCCATATCTATATAGATAGCTCCTTCGTGCATAGAATATTCAATGCTTTTTATTTTATTTTTAATTCTATTACAACTTGCTATAGGTAGTAAACCTAAGCTAAGGATTATGATATAAGATATTTTTTGTATGCTTATATTTTTCTGTTTTTGTGTTGAGGGTAATCCATAAAATTTTCTAATGTTGTAGATTGTTTTTTTATTTCCATTTGATTGCAGTATCCTTAGGGAATTTAGACTCATCAATTCTCCTTACTCTTTTCATCTCAGGAGGAAACCAAAGATAATAAGTGTAAAAACGTTCTTTGAGTAAATAGTCTGCTGTTTCGTTAAAGATTTTATCTTTGAACTCAACATCATTTTTATATTTAAATATTGCCTTTTTAGCATCAACCTTATATAAATTTTTAAAGATGGTTTGTTTATCTACATCAGTTGCAAATCTTTCATAATAAGGTTTCTCAAAATAATTTCTCTCAATAGTATGAGAAAAAAAGTATAATCTTCACCTGCTTCTATTAATACAAAGATATTACGGCTCATTAGATCTGAAAAACGTATAATATCTCTTTCAAAATAACGCCCTGATTGACGCTCCAATGTATAATATCGCAAAGGTCTTCCTTCTTCATCTTTCTGTTCACTCTCATAAGCATAGTATTGTTTTTTAATAGCACAAGATGAGAGCAACAAAAGTACGAGCAAGGTTTTACACAAGAATGTACGGGAGGATGTGTTATGGTGCTTCATAAGGTTTTAGATTTCTTTGATAATTACTTTTCCTTACGCAAAACCTATTGATTCTGTGTAGAAAAAATAAAAATGTTACGCGACAAAGGTAATGATTTTTTAGTAGAAATCAAAAAAATCTAATCAAAAGATCAAGGGTAATATGTAGACATAAAAATACGCTCTAAGGCGTATTTTTTGTGATTAGGTTTTCCCTCTTTTAGCTAGAACATATGAAGTAAAGATTGTTAGATCTCTCTTCCTACGCCTTTGTATTTTTCTACAAAAGCAGCTATTTTGCGAAAGACACTTTGTTTTTTGGTTCGATATTGTGGGTTTAACGGACTCATTTTAGGCAAAATGCTATTGAGGTCAGTGCCATTTTCGCTAGCGTATTCTCGTTTTAGAGAAAGCTGTATATATCGTTTAGCAGCTTCTTCGTTTAAGTTTTCTTCCGCGATTAGCTCAGCAGCTTCAGCTTTTTGTCGCTCTTGGGCATAAGTGAAGAACGCTGCTATGATAGTCGGTTTGTCGTCAATAGTATCTAAATTAGTTTCGTTGATAAAATCTACTATAAGGCTTTCCTTAGCACGGTTGCCTATACTAGCACGGATGATGCGACGCACTTCCTCTACTAAAGCCTCTTTGTTTTTGTTCTTTTTGTGGTGTTCTAAGATGAGTTCGAGAATGTAATCGAGGTCTATTTCTTGAGATTTGAGCAAATCTACTTCAAAAACCACCTCTTCCCAGTCAATTAACTGTTTTTCTTGCGTTGCGTTCTCGCGTTCCTTGCTTACCCAATCACGTATATCGTTATAAGTAGATTTATAATCTTGCACTAATCGGTCTTTTAGTACCTCTAATTGTACCATAGAAGCGACTTGTTCTTCAGTTAGGAAATGCTCCTCGGCAAAGGTTTTTAATGCTTCTGGGTCGTTTTTATCAATCGTTTGTAGCGCTTTGAGATGGGCAAACTCATCGTAGTTCTGCAAGATGTTTTCCACCTGCAAATATTCACCAAAAAGCTTTACAAAGGCTTTCTTATCGGCTGTAGTGTGAATTTCATCAGGGTCGGGGAATTGTTCTTTTAGTTCTTTTACAATTTCGTTATAGCCTCGGCAAGCTTTACCGGTAATGATATCTGTAAAGCCCTCAAGATACTCTTGATAACTTTTTTCGAGAATTACATTCTTGGTGCTCTTATCGCCGAAAAGGGTAATAGCATCGATGGTAGCTTTTTCTAAATCGCGGAAAGTAACAATATTACCAAAGCTCTTAGTGCTGTTGTAGATGCGATTGGTGCGCGAATAAGCCTGCAAAAGTCCGTGATAGCGCAAGTTTTTGTCTACAAACAACGTATTGAGCATAGGGGCATCAAAACCTGTGAGGAACATACCCACTACTATCAAGAGGTCGACTTCTTGATTTTTCACACGGTTACTCAAATCACGGTAGTAGTTTTCAAACGATTTGCTTTCTAATGAAAAACTTGTTTTAAACATCGCATTATAGTCGGCAATGACTTTTTCTAAAAACTCTTTGGCACTGACGTCCATAGCGGAAGGTTCGAAAGTTTCGTCGGTAATGTCGCCTATAGCATTCTGTTCTTCATTGGCAGCATAAGAAAAGATAGTCGCTATCTTGAGCGGTCGGTCGCTATCTTTTTGCAAGGCGTTGAGCCCTTGGTAGTAGCATTTGGCAGCCTCTACACTGCTCACGGCAAACATCGCATTGAAGCCCTTATTACTGCCCTCATTCCTGTGGGTTTTGAGGCGGAAATTGCGCAAAATGTACGTAGATATTTCCCTAATACGTTCGGGGTGTAGCAAGAGGCGTTTGTTTTCGGCAGCACTGAGTTTGGCTTCATCTTGCTCGGTTTCTATACCCTTAAATTGCGGACGCACATCGTTGTAATCTACTTTGAATTTTAGCACTTTTTCATCGCGAATGGCATCGGTAATTACGTAGGCGTGCAGTTCACGACCAAACACGCTGGCAGTAGTTTCGCTGCCCAAGGCATTGTCGGGGAAAATAGGGGTGCCTGTAAAACCAAATTGGTAGTACTTCTTGAACTTCTTTCTAAGGTTCTTTTGCGCTTCACCAAATTGTGAACGGTGTGCCTCATCGAAGATAAAGACTACTTGCTGGTCGTATACCGGCAAATGCTCTTCACTCCTCATCAGGTTGTTGAGTTTCTGGATAGTAGTAACAATAATTTTATGGTCGTTCTTAGTTAAATTCTGTTTGAGTCCAGCAGTACTACCTGAGCCATTTACACTGTCGGGCGAAAAGCGTTGGTACTCCCTCATCGTTTGATAATCCAAATCTTTTCGGTCTACCACAAAGAACACTTTATCGATAAAATCGAGCTGGGTAGCCAATTGGGCAGCTTTAAAGCTGGTGAGCGTTTTGCCCGAACCTGTAGTGTGCCAGATGTAACCTCCCCCCTCGAGAGAGCTCCAGCGCTTAGCCTGATAGGCACTTTTTATCTTCCACAAGAGCCGTTCGGTAGCGGCTATTTGGTAGGGGCGCATCACCAGTAGTGTGTCGCTTACATCAAGCACCGAATAGGTAAGTAGCACTTGTAACAAAGTGTTTTTCTGGAAGAAAGTAGCGGTAAAATCCTTTAGGTCTTTAATGAGGGTATTATCGGCTTTTGCCCAATTCATCGTAAAGTCGAAGCTGTTTTTATTACGCTTTACGGTGTTGGCAAAATATCGAGTATCAGTACCGTTAGAAATGACAAAGAGTTGTAGGTATTTGTATAGAGAACTCTCGCTGTTGAAACTCTCTTTGCTATAGCGATGCACTTGGTTGAACGCCTCGCGGATAGCCACCCCTCGTTTTTTGAGTTCGATTTGCACTAAGGGCAACCCATTCACTAAAATCGTTACATCATAACGATTGGCATGAGAGCCTTTCTGTTCGAACTGGTTGATTACTTGTACCTTATTGCGAATGATATTTTTCTTATCTACCAAATAGATGTTTTGTATATGTCCATCGTCGAATACAAAGTCGTAGATATAATCGCGGTGCAGTTTGCGTGATTTTTCTACCAAGTTATCGCTGGGGGCGTCTAAATACTCTTCTACAAAGCGCGCCCATTCGGCATCGGAGAAGGTTACGCTGTTGAGGTTCTGCAGCTGCGTGCGCACATTTTCCAAGAGTGCGACGGGGGTAGTAAGCTGCGACAGGTATTCATAGCCTTGCCCTATTAAATCCTCTATAAATTCACGTTCTAAAGCATTCTCGCTTTGGTAAGTAGCGGGTGCTTCACTCACTTTTGAAAGCTTAGTATAATTGTCTAAAACGATGTAGTTTTGTGTTTCGGCGATAGTGTTGTAGGTCATAATATGATTATAATTTATTGTTTATGATTTTTTGTAACTCATCTTGTAATTGTTGTTTGTCAGGCAAGTAGAGTTGGTATCTACTAACAAAAAGTTGATTTGATATACCTTGCATAGCATACTCAATTAGCACCTGATCTTTGAGTGCTCCAACTCAAAAGGTGAGACAGTGTCTCACTTTTTTGAAAACACAAGTAGAACTTACGCATATAAATAATATTACTCTTGCTGAAGCCCTTTCCATACATAAGAGTAAGATCATGTGCCAAGCAATTAATTAATTCAGCACCATACTCAGCTCGTTCATTTCCTTTTTGTTCGTACTCTACAATATAACGACCTATTTGCCAGTTAGTAAGTACCAAAGTTGTATTCACAGTTTGGAGTGCTTTATTTCGTCCCTCTATGAGTACTTGACCTATGGTTTCTACTAATTCCTGATATAGAGTATTTTTAATAATGAGCTTCTTATCATTCATATTTTTTACTTGCTTATTGATATAAAAAACTTGCTTATTTAAGGGTAAAACTTGCTTATTTAAATTTTTACTTTGATTTTCAATAAGTTACATAGATAATTCTTCCTTGCTTAGCAAGGGGCAAAACTTGCTTAATGATTTTTATCTTCATCTTTGAGTAAATTGTCTCATAAACTTAGTAGATCATTAGGTGATATTTTGAGCAAATTCACATAGGAGTAGTTGCAGGTGTAAACTTATAGTTCTTACCTTCTCTCTTTTAATCTTGTATCTCAATCTTATTATACTCTTTTGTTTGAAAATTATATGATTCCTTAAAAGTTCTTACAAGATAGGATAAGACCCTTTTATCATCTTCTCTTATAACTGGAACTTCTTCACTTGAAAATTTTCCATGACTAGATAAATTAATTATACGATTAAAGTATGACTCCCGAGCATCTTTTGGTAATAATTCTTTCCAACTCTTATAACCAAGAAAAGTAGAAGTTTTTTCAAGAATATTACGTAGAAAATTGAAATGATATTTTTGAACATTTCCGGATTCTATAACTTTTTCAAGTTCTGACAAAAGATATATATGATAGGAAAAAGGAGAATCATCATTTTGTTCATCTAAAAGGTATGTCCCATCATCTAATTTTTTAAGACGTTTTTTTGTTGATTCTTTTGGTTTGTATCCTGTAGATTTATCAGAATAGTTAAACTCATTGTGAAGGACATTATAGAACAACGGATTATGTGTTGTAATAATGAATTTCAAATCTGATTTGCTTGCTCTTACCAATTCAGCTATATTTACAGCTAATTCTATTAAATGATTTTCATCTAAAGAACTTACTGGGTCATCTATAAAAACATATTCTAGCTCATTAAATCCATCTACTGAGCGTTCCTCTACTTCAGGAATGTTTAAAGTCTCAATAACTTCTTTTAATAAACTATAGAAGATACACCAAATAAGACAGCTTTCTTCTCCTTTAGAAATCTTTATATTATTAATTGTCTCATCATTTCCTCTTTCTATAGAAAATGTTATTTCAGAATATGCAGGAATTTTAATATCTTTTCCGTCTTCTCCTTTAACTGTATATTCTGAATTAAATATTGGGGTCAATTTATCATTGGTGTAACGTTGAAAGTTAGTGATAATATTCACTCCTTGTCCTTCATCTTCAAGTATCCAACGGGTAAAACCATTAGGACGAATTTTTAATTTCCTATTTGTATCCTCTTCTAGGTCATTATCCCAATAAAATAAGTCTTCTGTAAAGGCATTGTAGTAAATAATCTTAGAACGAGTTTTTTCATCATCTTCTTGTTTAGAAGTGACTAAATCCTTAAAGATACGAGACAAACGTGTTTTACCTACACCATTGAAAGCATAAATAAGTTGTACTTTTTTAGAACTATCTTTTAGTTCTTGTGCTATTTTTTCAAGCGTTTTTCCCATAGTTGTTATTGGTTATTTGTAAATGTTAATAATTTCTCTCTATAATACTCATATTGTTTTCTGCGTAGGGCAATTTCTTTAGTCCGTTTGCACCCTGCTGTAGGGGCGAATGGCAATTCGCCTTCAAATGGCAATCCTCTTGAATGGCAATTCGCCCTCAAATGTTGGGTCAATTGCCATTGCCCCCTACGGTTGTGATGTTTATCATCATAGAAAAATGATTGTAAATTATTCATTAAACATATCTTCTTCCCAGCGTGAGGGATTGCTATTTATATAATTGGCAATACGTTCGTGGTCGTTGTAATCTCTTATAATATGTTCATAATAATTCCGTTGCCATATATGTGGTAAATGATTGATAATCCATTCTTGTAGGGGTGAATTGGCATTGGGCGAATTGCTATTGGGCGAATTGCCATTCGCCCCTACGGGGGTTATGAAATTCTTTATTCTCTTGGTGGTGGTGATTTTAAAACCTCTTACAATAGCTCCTATTGATTTTGTTGGTGAAACAAATTCACCTATCAGGCATTCATCGTTTTTATTATATGTTATTTCTACAATACCGTGTATATGATTAGGCATCACGATAAAATTGTGGATTATCACATTATCACGAATATTCATAGTATTTACCCATTCATTAGCTACGATTTGTCCTATTTCATTAAGGAACATCCTATTTTCAAAGATAGTACCAAAAATACATTCTCTTTCCTGTACGCATAAGGTTATAAAATACATTCCTTTTTGGGCATAATCATATCCTTTTAGGCGTATAGATCTACGGTGATGTATATCAGGGTTATAATAATAATTATTCATTTTTATTGGTTTATTGAATATTTGAGAATAATTCGCCTCTGAAAGGCAGTTCGTTCTCAAATGTTGGGTCAATTGTTTGAGGGTCAATTGCCATTGACCCCTACGGTGTGATGTGTATCATAACGGAAAAACAATCCGTAATTCATTACATTATTTACCCTCATTTGCAATATATTGACAATGTTTGTGTCCCATTGTAGGGGCAAAGTCAGCGATCTGGCACAGCTGAGTATGTGAGGCAATTCGCCCTTAAAAGGCAATTCGCCTTCAAACGACAATCCTTCCTCAATATTTAGGATCAATTGCCATTGACCCCTACGAGGGGAACGACAATAATCTCTCCCTATAATACTCGTATTGTTTTCTGCGTAGGGCTATTTCTTTGGGTAGCCCCTCGCTAATAGAATTGACTAAAATATCGAACTTATCGAGAATAGTGGCAATACGCTGTTGTTCTTCTAATGGGGGGAGAGGAATTTTAATACTTTTAACTTCATTTGCATTGATATTTGGAACACTACTTCTTTTTGTTGATATTGTAATATTTGAAAGATAGTGAAAAACATATCTTGAATTTAATGTCTTCTCATTTTTAGGGACTAAAACTTTTAAACGAATTATAGGTGTAAAATATGCTTTCCTAAAATATATCGTTCCTGTTTTTGCTCCAATCGATGATATAGTTACAGCATCTTTGTTTATCCTATAATTATCAGTAAAACCATATATCTCTTCTCCATTCGAATAGATTGGGTAAATAAAACTTCCTTGTGGTCTTTCTCCTCTAATTAGGTTTTTAGGAGCTTCTCCACCTGTATAAATATCTAATACTTCTCCCAGCGTTTTCCAAACTATCTCAGTACCCCCCCCCTATATCATTGAAAGTCAATAACTTATTGCGATAGTATTCATACTGCCGCTTGCGGCAGTCCAGCTCCGCCTCCAGCTCCGCCTCCAGCTCCGCCTCCAGCTGGGTGAACTTGTCCAAAATACGAACAATCTCTTGTTGGACAGAAAGAGGGGGAAGGGGGATAACAAAACGAGCTACATCTTTTGCATATACATGAGGCACACCTCCTCCTGACTTTAAATCATGTATCTTTTCTTGGATACTTAATAAAAAGTGATATATAAAGCGAGGTAAGACTTGCTTTTCATCTGCTTTAACTGAAAAGGCATCTCCTACAAAAATAGGCTCATTCCAATACATTACAAAACCTGCATAAGCTCCCGAACCAGCAATTGTGATTGTTTCTCCGTCTCGATTGAATTGGTCAATATAGTATGCTGGTTGTTGTCCCCCAGAAATAACAGGATATATTCCTTCATTTGAGGTTTTCTTAGTTATAGTAGTACCTCTCTTCAATTCCGCTACCTCCCCCAGCGGTTTCCATACTACTTCAGCGTCTTGTAGGAGACGGGCTATATAGGGGAATATGTTGGGTTCTTGTGTCATAGGTTGTTATTTGTGTTTCGTTTTCAATAGCTTAGCCGTGTTTTTCTCTAATGCTTTTAAACTCTCTAAATAAGATTGTTCTACGGGCGATAGTGTGCGGGCTTCATAGGCTCGGTATTCTTGTATTGCTTTCTGTTCAGCCTGTTTGTGGCTGACAGTCCCAGCCCCTTTCAATACTCCTTTGCCGTAATTGGCTGAAAATTTATCCAATTCATCTACCCAATCTTGCATATACATGGGGCTTTGTGTTTGTGCTTTAAGCTCTGCCAGATCAAAGAAGGCAGAGACAAGACGGTTTAAGCGGAATAGTTCTTCTTCTGTGAGGTAATTCTTTGCTATTTTAGCCTCATTCAGGGTGGGCAGAGCTCCTTTAAAAGTCGTAAGCCCCATGAAATCCTTAGTACAATCTGCTCTGCTATAGATCAGTTCAGCTGATGTTTGCTCACTACAGGCATAATGCAGTTTGTTTTGTACTATTTTAAAAAAAGTAAGGGTTATTTCACTTTTAGGGTTGTAATCCCTACTGGTGGCATACAAATCGAGCACTTGACGGTATAGTGCTTTTTCACTTGAGCGGATATCTCGTATTCTATTGAGAAGCTCTTTCCAGTAATTTCCTCCCCCATTACCTTTTAGACGCTCATCATCCATTGTAAAACCTTTTACGATGTATTCTTTTAACCTCTCTGTAGCCCATTGTCTGAAGCGTGTTCCTTGTACAGAACGAACACGATAACCCACTGAAATAACAACTTCTAAATTGTAATATTTTACATCTCTTTCTTGAGTTTTTTCTTCTATAGCACCGTGTTGAGTGGTATGTCGGAATTTCCGACATACCACTTTTTCATCCAATTCTCCTTCTTCAAAAATATGAGAGATATGCTCTGTTATGGTGGTACGTCCCTTTCCAAACAATGTAGCCATCTGTTCTTGTGTAAGCCACACTGTCTCACCTTCTACCCTTACATCTATCTGTACCGCTCCATCTTCACGCTGATAAAGTATGATGTCTTCTTTTTGCGCTTCCATATTTATTAGTTTTTTAATATTGTTTGTATTTGTAGTTGAGCGCCTTGCAGGAGACGGTCTATATAGGGGAATGTTTTTGGTTCTTGTATCATTTGTTATTATTGGTGTTTGAATAAAATAGGTTTTAGATTAAGCAAATTATGCCTAAAAATGATATATATATATTAACCATCTAAAGGGGTGAACTGTTTCCATTTTGGAAATAGTTACATCATTCTGAGTTTGCCTTATCAGTTGCAGTTGCCGAGATTTTCTCGGTAACTGAATTTTGTCAAGTTTTCCTTCTGCAACTGAAACCGCTTCTTGCGGTGTATTATAAATCAGATATTTTATTTCACTATTCATATACTACCCCTCTATTTCTCTGATAATCTCCTCAATATCAGCCCTCAGTTCATTAATCCGCACTACGGTTTGTGCTACTTCGGCGTTGAGTTGCTTGATATCTATCACCTCGCGGGTGTCCTTTGCCTCTACATACGAACTAACGGATAGGTTGTAGTCATTGTCAGCTATCTGCTGGTTGTCTACCATCACAGCGGTGTGTGGTACTGCCTCTTTGTCAGCGAAAATGCTAACGATACGCGCTATATGGGCATCAGTAAGTACGTTGTTATTGGTTTCTTTCTTAAAAAAGTCCTCACCACTGGCATCTATAAATTGGGTTCGGGTATCGGGTTTGTGTTTGGAAAGCACCAATATATTCACGGCAATGCTGGTGCCGTAGAAGAGGTTGGGCGGTAGGGCGATAACGGTTTCTACATAGTTGTTATCGATGAGGTATTTACGTATTTTCTGCTCGGCACCTCCACGGTAAAAGATACCGGGGAAGCAGACAATAGCGGCACGCCCTTTAGCCGAAAGGTAGCTGAGGGAATGCAATACAAAAGCAAAGTCGGCTTTAGATTTTGGGGCTAATACGCCTGCTGGTGCAAAACGGTCGTCGTTGATAAGGGTAGGGTCGTCGCTACCTATCCAGTTCACCGAATAAGGAGGATTGGAAACGATGGCATCAAAAGGTTTTTCATCACCAAAACAAGGGTTGATAAGTGTATCGCCTAAGGCAATATTGAATTTATCGTAGTTGATATTGTGCAAGAACATATTCATACGCGCCAAGTTGTAGGTAGTATGATTGATTTCTTGCCCAAAAAAACCTTCTTCTATCTGATAGTCATCGAAGTGTTTTTTAGCTTGTAGTAGCAGAGAGCCCGACCCACAAGCAGGGTCGTAAATCTTGTTTACTGATGATTGCCCCAACAATGCCAACTGCGCAATGAGTTTTGATACATTCTGAGGGGTAAAGAACTCCCCTCCCGATTTGCCTGCATTGGCAGCATAGTTGGAGATGAGGAACTCATAAGCATCGCCAAAGAGGTCAATTTGATGGTTTTTGAAATCACCAAAACTAAGTCCTGCCACTCCGTTAATTACCGCGGCGAGGCGTTTGTTTTTTTCCTCAACGGTATTGCCAAGGCGGTTGGAAGTAGTATCAAAGTCGGCAAAGAGTCCTTTGATATCTGCCTCAGAGGGGTAGCCATTGGCAGAGCTTTCGATAGCCGAGAAGATTTCTGCTAAATCGGTATTGAGATTGGAATTGGTATTCGCATTTTTAGCTACATTTACAAAAAGCTGAGAGGGATAGATAAAATAACCCTTAGTTTTCGTAGCATCATCTTTTATTTCAGGGCTAATAGCCTCATCGGGTAGCTGAGCATACTGCACACTCTCATCACCACCTTCAATGAAATCTGTAAAATTCTCACTGATAAAACGATAAAAAAGGGTGCCTAATACAAATTGTTTGAAGTCCCAGCCGTCTACGGCTCCTCTTACTTCATTAGCTATTTTCCAAATCTGTGCTTGTAATGCAGCTCTCTGTTCTGTGCTCGACATAATACTTCTGTGTTTTTAGGAGACAAAAATAAGCAAATCTTTTGAAATATTTTCTTTTTTAGGAAATATTATAACTATTATTTATCTCACAACACTATACCATTTACCACCCTGCTTTATAACGATATTTTGCTTTCTCAGGACTTAAAACCTCCAATTCTATAGTATCTCCCTTAGTTAGAGTCTCTACAAGTCCTGGGTTCTTTCGTTTGAACTCAGAAAATGATTCATTATAGACAAGTACAATGGTATCTTCATAAGTTTCCCCTGTTAATTCATTCTTTTTTATAGGGTGTTTTGCTAAAGGTATATATTGTTCTAAACTCTTGTATATTCCCACAAATTCAAAAGGTTCAATAGGGATATATCTTTCATATATAATTTCTCTTTCTCCTAAAGGTGATATTTTTATTTCGCCCCACACTTCCCCTTTATCACTGCCAATAAAAGATAAAGATCCATACCGGTCGTAATCTAACGCATAAGCATCTGTCTCATCTATTTGTTCTCCTTGAACAAAATAGTTTAGTTTTACTTTTGCAGTTGAAAAATAAGGATTTTTCAACTTCAGTTTTTTTTGAAAATATAAAGAAACTTTTTTCTCATTATATTCAATGAAATTTATCTCAACACTCTCATTATTCAATGGTATCAATTGAACTTTCTTGCTTGTATTACATCCTAATACAAATAGAATTACGATTATATATACATACTTTTTCATAATTGTTTCTAAAAAAACTCAGTTCGATATTATCTTCCTCCCCCCCCCAATTTGTAATTACATTTGTTTCACATTCTGTGTAAAACCAGTGGTGCGAACTTCTAGTTTATGCCATTACAACCTTATTTGTCTAAAGTATAAAAATAAAAAAATACGCTCTAAGGCGTATTTTTATTAGGTTTTCCTTTTGGGTGGAATATGGGGCTCGAACCCACGACCTTCGGAACCACAATCCGACGCTCTAACCAACTGAGCTAAAACCACCATCTTTATTTTTCGGGGGCAAAAGTAATACCTTTTTTTGAAACTACCAAACTTTTTACCAAACTTTTTTAGATAAGAACTAAGAGATAAGAGGTTAGAAAGTGTATTCTCTTAATTATCAATCATTAATTGTTAATTGTGATAAGAGTGGGGCTTTTTCATCTTTTGCCGATAAGATAATATCTCTCTCAGGCAATAACCAATCGATCCCTATTGTAGGGTCATTCCAGCGTACACTCCCTTCGCTTTGGGGGGCGTAATAATTGTCGCATTTATACTGAAAAATAGCCTCCTTACTCAATACAGCAAAACCGTGCGCAAAACCTTGCGGAATGAAAAACTGTCGCTTGTTTTCCTCACTTAGCACTACCGATTCGTATTGCCCAAAGGTAGGTGAGTTCTTGCGCAAATCTACCGCTACATCCAATACCTTGCCCTTCACTACTCGTACTAATTTAGATTGTGCAAAAGGAGGCTTTTGGAAGTGCAAGCCACGCAATACCCCATAACTCGATTTCGATTCGTTGTCCTGTACAAATCTGATAGGCGCTACTTGCTCATCGAAACGCTCTTGCGAAAACGATTCAAAAAAATAACCTCTCTCGTCAAAAAATACTTGTGGTTCTATAATCACCACGCCTTCTATTTTAGTTCTGATTACTTTCATCAGTCGGCACTTGTTCTTCTACTGGTTCAGCTACTTCTTCAATTACCTTTTTAGATTTCTTGTTAGACCTTCCTAAATTCCTATTCGTTTTAAGCGCATTGATACGCTCAGTGATAAGGTCTGCCGTGATAAAATCAATACTCGGCTCTGTATATGATTTCTGATAGGTCTTCAATGCCTTCTTGTAGTCCTCTGTCTTTTCGTAGTATTCAGCTAAGAAAAAGTTGGGCATCGCAGTCTTTACATAACCATTATCCTCTACATATTTAGCCAATTTCTTAAGCGACTCCCAGTCTGCTGCCGATTTGATAGCCGTATAAGTCGCCATAATATCATTTAGCAAAGGCTTCTTTTTAATCCCCAAATACGCATCTATCGTCTTGTATTTAGTCTCCAAATATTCAAAAATATTATTGCTAAGGGTTTCCATTTGGGTCTTGTATTCCTTGCCTCCTATCGGTTTGTAAATGTCAAAACAAAGGTCAAAAGCTTGGGCAATACCTTCCAGCTTCGCAGCGTTGATAGAGGTCCCTTTCCTGTCTACAAAATGATAATCTACACTTTCGTGCGTAGGCATAGAGCGCAATGATCGCTCAAAGTTTATGGCTTTGTCATACTTCAGCTTGTTCTCTACATCAGCAGTAGTCATATAGTAAAACAAACGTTCTTTCCCTCCCGCAGCCAAAGCTCCTGAAAACTCTTGCCCCATACGAGGTATAGCCGTAGGGTTCAAACTCACAAACATATTAAAAGGATTCTTTTGGTTTAGCAGATAATAGTTGATTAAAAAACCTGCTTCTTCAGAACCTACAATCCCTTTAAGCCCTGCTATCGGAAACTTCCCTTGCACATAGGGTACAAGCTCTGTAGATATAAATTCAAAAAAACGAGCCGACTCGTTCATTGGGCGGGCTACCTCATCTATGATAGCCACATCTTCCAACGATTCGTCAAATACCCCTACTACAATACACTTCGGCATCTCCTGAAACTGCTCATAATAACGCACCGCTGTCACCACAGGCTCCATCAAGGTGTTTCCATTCAGTACTATTATAAGCGGATAGGTCTGCTTGTCACTATAGCCAGCTGGCTTGTAAATACCTAACTTCTGGCGCTTGCCCGTCTTGCCCGAGGTAAATACCTCATTGCTGATTTGTGCCAAAATACTCTGTGCCATTAGCAAGCTAATCAAAAGTGTAAATAATTTCTTCATTTGCATAAATTTGTTACTGTTTTCTTTCAGCGTACAAAATAACTAAAAAGGTCTTACATAGAAAAACCTTTTTTAATATTTAACGAAAAATTAACGGTAAAAACCGTTATACCGATACCTCACCTTTGATAGTAGGGTAGGGGTCATATCCCTCCAAACGAAAATCTTCATACTCAAAAGCAAAAAGATCTTTCACCTCAGGGTTCAAATGCATCACAGGCAGTTCTCTAGGCGTGCGACTCAGTTGTAGTGCTACCTGTTCACGGTGGTTGTTATAGATGTGCACATCGCCAAATGTATGCACAAAATCTCCTACCTGCAAATGGCACACTTGCGCAAGCATCATTGTCAGTAGCGCATATGAGGCTATGTTGAAAGGTACCCCCAAAAACACATCTGCACTCCGCTGATATAACTGGCAAGAGAGCTTCCCATCTGCTACATAAAACTGAAAAAGTGCGTGGCACGGTGGTAAAGCCGCTTTGCCATTAGCTACATTCTCAGAAAACGATTTCCCCGTATCAGGCAATACCGATGGGTTCCATGCCGATACAATAATACGCCGGCTCTCAGGATTGCATTTCAAGGTCTCCACAACCGTCTTTATCTGGTCGATAGATTCCCCGTTCCAGTGGCGCCATTGCGCCCCATATACCGGACCGAGGTCCCCGTTCTCATCAGCCCACTCATTCCAAATCCGCACCCCGTGATCAGTAAGATATTTGATGTTCGTATCCCCTTTTAAAAACCACAAAAGCTCGTATATTACCGATTTTAAATGTATCTTTTTAGTAGTCACCAAAGGAAAACCCTTGCTGAGGTCAAAACGCATTTGGTAGCCAAACACACTGGTCGTGCCAGTACCTGTACGGTCATCTTTAGAATAACCATTTTCGAGAATATGTCGTAAAAGTTCGTGATATACTTTCATCGATGTATGTATGATATCTGATTAATTTAAGGGCGCAAAAATACACATTATTTGTCAAATACCCATAAAAAAATAAGCTATCACTGGGCGATAGCTTATTTTTTTTGAAGTAAGGAACTCTTAATATCCTTGATTTTGTTTAAGATTAGTATTCAACAAAATATCATAACTCGGTATAGGCCAAGTAAGCCTGTAATCTCCTGCGGCTACGTTCAACTCTTGAAACTGACTTGGAGGGGTCTTCATTATATAACTCAAACTTTGTGGCGAACGGCGTACCACAGCATCTCCCCAACGTTTCAAATCTGCTAAACGAAAGCCTTCAAATGATAACTCTCTGATGCGTTCCTTTTTAATATCTTCAAAAAGAGAAGCACCTGTAGAAGTAATATTAGCTACCCCACGTGCGGTTCTCAACAAGTTTAGATATTGTTTTGCATTAGTCTCATCACCATTCTTGTAGGCGGCTTCTGCAGCTATTAAATACTGTTCTG
This sequence comes from uncultured Capnocytophaga sp., assembly GCA_963521335.1. Lineage (GTDB taxonomy): Bacteria > Bacteroidota > Bacteroidia > Flavobacteriales > Flavobacteriaceae > Capnocytophaga. The sequence goes on along the minus strand of CAUQUO010000014.1, from coordinate 6,625 downwards.
CAATTCGAAATACCTTAGGAGCGTGAGCAGAACTAGTAGTCGCATAAAGTCCTCTTGGATATTTATTCACCAAAGTAGCTGAATAAGTCCCAGAAGGGAATTTGATAGTAGTGCTTAATAAATAACTATCTTTCCTGATATCAGTACTTTCATAAAGGTCTACTACCCATTGAGAAGGAATATAGTCAGGACTGTAGGTTTTTGATTTTTCACTATATGATAGATAATAGTCTGAATTAGGCGATGACTCATCTGCTGCTACAAATAATTGTAGTATAGATTCATTTTTCTCATCTTTGCGAAACATACCTTCCAAAGTGGCTTTAGTAGTTGCTAAAGGATATTTTCCTCCTGAAACCAAAGCTGAGGCTAAACTATAAGCTTCAGCATATTCCCCTTTAGTGAGTAATACCCTTGCTTTCAAAGCTTTTACGGCATCTATAGTGAAAGTATTGGCTCCTACTGACCCTGCTCTACTGCTTAATAATGTCTCAGCTTGTGCAATATCTGAAAGTATTTGAGTATAAGTTTCTTCCAATGTAGCACGAGAAGGTTTTGCCTCTACATCATAAACTAACAATAAAGGTACCCCTAAATTAGCAGTATTCTTGTTAGAACTATTGTATTGAGGACTAAAATATTGTACTAACTGAAAGAAATAATAAGCTCTAAAAGCATATGCTTCTCCTAAATATTGATTTAGTTTTTGTCTTTCCTCATTGCTAGTGGTGGCAATAGTAGGAAACTTAGTTATACATAAGTTTACGTTTCTAAGCCCTATAAAAGCTCTTTGCCATATATTACTTATGTCGCTGTCTCCTGCTTGTATCGTCCAGGTTTGGAAAGACCCTCCTCTGTTTCCAAAATCCTCCCCTGCATTTAGCAAGTCCGATTGTAGTTCTGGAAAAGTTGTTGCATAATAATAGGCTGCATCTCTCAAACTTTTGTAAAAGCCATTGCGCCAATACATTGCGTTGTCTACTGTCTTAAAAGCATTTTCAGTAGGGAGGCTGTTAGGTGAATCTTGATCTAAGCTTTCGCAACCTGAAACGCCGAAAGCTAAGAGTGCTATAAATGTTATTTTTGTGATTAATTTCATATCTCTTTAAAATTTAAGTTCTACACCAAATACATATTGTTTTGTGTTAGGGTAACTACCATAAGTAAGGTTAGAATCTACCTCTGGGTCAGGACCTGTATACTTTGTCCAGGTCAACAGATTACGCCCCGTAACATAAAAACGAATTTTGTTAAAGAACCCTACTTGCTTGATGACTTCTTCAGGAAGTGAATAAGCTAAGGTTATGTTTTTCAATCGCAAGAATGAAGCATCTTCAAGCAATCGAGTGTCAAATTGTGTAAACTGTACTCCCCAGCGTGGGAATGTCGTTTGGTCTCCAGGTCGCTTCCAATAGTCATTTACACTTCTATATTGGTTGAAACTTGAGAATTTACTAGGGTTTTCCACAAAATAACGGTCGTTATTGATGATGTATTTCCCTTGAGAAAAAGCAAAATCTACTTGTAGAGAAACACTCTTGTAATTAGCCGATAGACCAAAACCTCCATTGTAAGGAGCATAGCGATTTACCCCTGTGTTTTGAACATATGAATCCGAAAATTCATTAGATACATTAGCGTCATCTTTAGTTACATTCCCTACATTGTCAGATGGTAAATACCACTCAGCATCTCCGTTGTCTGGGTTCACCCTTCTGAATATAGGTAAGAAATATTTTACCGATTCTCCTTTTATATATCCTATGTTATTATTAGGTAAATACCAATTATCTCTACCTTGGAAAAGCTCCAACACTTTATCTTGGTTATAACTGAAATTCACATAAGGAGTAACAGTAATATCGTGCTTCTTGTTCTTATATACATCTGCTGATAACGCTACTGCTATCCCTTGGTTTTGCAACTTACCTACATTTCTCTTTACAGTAGAGAAACCAGTAGTGTAAGGCACCGGTACATCCATTAGCATATCAGTAGTGATACGTCTATACGCTTCTATACTAGCATTCACTCTGCTGAAAAGCTGAGCGTCTAAACTCAAGGTGTATTTGGTTTGATTTTCCCAAGTAAGCTCTGAGTTACCCGCCAAATTGATAACCCAAGTAGTGTTTCCTCCGTATTGTCCTGAGCTAGCCAAAGCTTGATGAGTGTAGTTCCCTATATCAGAGTTTCCTGAAGTACCTGCACTGAACTTAAGCCCTAAATCGTTTACTACTTTCGAGTTTTTCAAAAACTTCTCTTTGCTCAGTTTCCACATTGCTCCTGCTGCCCAGAAATTAGCGTGTTTGTGGTTAGGACTAAATTTAGAAGAACCATCTCTACGCAATGAGAAATCTAAGAAATACTTGTTGTCATAATCGTATTCCAATCTTCCAAATATAGAGTTGATAGTGCTTTTACTTTTGCTCTCTGATACATTTTTATTCTTAGTAGCGTGCGATAACAAAACTAAATCATCATCTACCAATCCTTCTCCCGAACCACTAAAAGAATGCTCACTTAAGCTCACCGTTTCTTGTCCTAATAAAGCTACCAAGTGGTTGAATTTACCTAAACCAAACTTGTATTCAAGAGTGTTAGTAAGTGTTTTTTGTAAAGTTTTAGCATATTCTCTAGAAGCAGTCCCTTGTAAAAGAGCATTTTCATATGAAGGATAACGATAAGATTCTCGTATTAAGTTCTTGTATTGTATACCTCCTTGGGTTTTAAAGGTCAATCCTTTAAAAGGAGTAACTTCTACAAAACCTGTCGGGATAAGCTCTATTCCTGAAAGTACATTTGGCATTTTTTCTGCCAAATACTCGGGGTGGAATCTCCCTATACTTTTTATGTAATTCAATCTTTTACCATTTTCATCTACAGGCGAATAGAACGGCGGAGTAAGATTCGCTAACCCCCCGTTTAGGTTTGCTCCAGTATATCCATTGGTTTGAATTTCATAATAACCAAGGTTTACATTAGCCCCTATTTTCAACCAATCGTTTACACGGCTGTCTACATTACTTCTGAAAGTATATCTCTCAAATCCTGAACGATACATGATCCCTTTTTGATTGTAATACCCCCCTGATACATAATATCTACTTTTGTCATTACCCCCTGCTATAGAAAGGTCTGTTTGTGTCAAAGGAATATCTTCTTGAAAGTATACTTTATCCCAACGTACATCATAAGGATTCTCTGCGCGTAGTCTATCCATTTCTTGTTGGGTTTTAATACCTGAAGTAACCCAGAAATTAGCCAACTCATCAGCGTTCATCATACGCTCAAAAGCACTTCTGTCTGCTAAGTTAGATAAACCATATTGGGTGTTTACAGTAATAACCCCTTTACTATTGTTTTGACCTCTTTTAGTAGTGATGTATACCACACCATTAGAAGCTCGCGAACCGTAGATAGAAGTCGCAGAAGCATCTTTTAATATGGATATACTTTCAAAATCTGATTGATTTAAAGAGCGTACAGCAGTTTCTGTAACCGGAATTCCATCTATTACAAATAGCGGAGTGCTACTAGACCCCCCTAATGATCCTACCCCGTGCAAGCGTATGCTCGACAAAGATGATGGTTCCCCTGATGAGTTTAATATTTGTAAACCAGGCACCTTCCCTTGCAAGGCGTCTACAGCATTACTAGAAGGGCGTTGCTCTAAATCTTTACTGCTTACTCTCGCAATAGAGCCCACTACAGTACCTACTTTCCTGCCTGAACCATACCCTGTTACTACTACCTCATCTATCTGTTGAGCCTCTTCTTCCATCACAACATCTATCCGCCCTGAAGAAGTTACTTTGTAGTGCTTGGTCTTCATCCCTAAAAACGAAAACTCAAGTGTCTTCCCTTCGGCTACCTTAATACTATAAGAACCATCGAGTTCGGTTTGAGTCCCATGACTCTCCCCTTTTACTACTACTGCTACGCCCAACATCTCCAACCCATTGGAGTCACGTACAGTACCTTTCACTTCTCGCAATTGTTGCGCCCACGAGAAGCCTTGCACTACTATCGCTAAAAATAGTGCGAAACATACTTTTTTCAATCTCATCTTATTATATATTTTTTTAACTTTCGCGACAAAGGTATAGACTTTATTGCATTATTGCAAAATTTTTCGTCATAAATTTTTATCACTTATTTTTCGAAACCACTGTATTTTCTCTAATAAAAATGACCGTTTTTTGAAGTATCTTCAACAAAAAAGACATTTCATTCAGAATGTCGAAAGAAATGCCCCTTTGTTTTGAGTATATTTTGTTAATGTTTTTAATAATTATTTTGCGTTTCCTTACGCGTTTTGTCATAAATCTTTGCGTTTTTTGTAATCTACAAAAGCACTTCCATCTTCCCTATCTCTTCTAATAAAGTCGTTATCTCTACCGCACTCTCCAAGGTTACCAAACGCTTCCTATACTCCTTGAAATTCGCTACCCCTTTAAAATAATTCGCATAATGCCGCCGCATCTCTAGCACCCCTTGGCGCTCTCCTTTCCATTCTACCGACCATATCAGGTGGTTCCGCGCCGCCAGTACTCTATCCCCAAGAGTAGGGGAGGCCAACTGCTCCCCTGTCGCAAAATAATGCTTTATCTCATTGAATATCCAAGGATACCCTATCGCCGCTCGCCCTATCATAATCCCATCTATCCCATACCTGTTCCGGTATTCAAGCGCCTTCTCAGCACAGTCTATATCCCCATTGCCAAAAATAGGAATCTTTATACGAGGATTATTCTTCACCTTCGCAATATAACTCCAGTCAGAGTGCCCCTTATACATCTGGCTTCGAGTGCGCCCATGTATCGTCAACGCCTTGATACCTACATCTTGCAACCGCTCCGCTACCTCCTCTATATTAATGCTACTCTCATCCCAGCCCAAACGCGTCTTCACCGTTACAGGCAGCTCTGTACTGCGTACTACCGCTTCCGTCAAACGCACCATTAGCCCAATGTCTTTCAATACACCAGCCCCTGCCCCCTTGCTCACTACTTTCTTCACAGGACACCCAAAATTAATGTCTACCAAATCAGGATTTACGGTCGCTACTATCTTTGCCGAAAGCGCCATCGCTTCCTCATCTCCCCCAAATATCTGTATCCCTACCGGACGCTCATAATCAAAAATATCTAGCTTCTGCCGGCTCTTTATCGCATCCCTTATAAGCCCCTCCGACGAAATAAACTCACTGTAAAGCATATCCGCACCGTGCAACTTGCACAACCTGCGAAACGGCGGGTCACTCACATCCTCCATAGGAGCTAGCAACAACGGGAACTCTCCCAAATCTATATTTCCTATCTTTACCATTCTTAATACAAAAAATTATTATACGGAAAACGCGTAATATGAATTTCCTTCACCTTCTCATACACCACCTCCCGAAACTCCTCTAAGTTATCCTTGTTTAAAGCCGAAATAAAAAGAACATCCTTCCCCACCTTCTGCATCCAGGTCTGTTTCCATTCCTCAAGACTAAAATGCTTACTCGTGCGCTCTGTTACAAGGTCATCTTCCGCAATCACCTCGTGGCTATAAGCATCTATCTTGTTGAACACCATAATAGTAGGCTTGTCAGCACTCGCTATCTCTCCCAAAATCTGATTTACCGAATGAATGTGCTCCTCAAAATTAGGATGCGAAATGTCTACCACGTGCAAAAGCAAATCAGCCTCACGCACCTCATCAAGCGTACTCTTAAACGACTCGATAAGCTGGGTAGGCAACTTCCGTATAAAACCCACCGTATCACTCAATAAAAACGGCAAATTCTCAATCACCACCTTCCGCACAGTCGTATCCAGAGTAGCAAAAAGCTTGTTCTCAGCAAAAACCTCACTCTTGCTTATCACATTCATCAACGTAGATTTCCCCACATTCGTATACCCTATCAAAGCCACGCGCACCAATGCTCCTCGATTGCTGCGTTGGGTCGCCATCTGCTTGTCTATTGCCAAAAGCTTCTTCTTCAGTAGTGCAATACGGTCGCGCACAATACGGCGGTCTGTCTCTATCTCTGTCTCACCAGGCCCTCGCATCCCTATCCCACCTCGTTGGCGCTCAAGGTGCGTCCATAAACCCGTAAGACGAGGCAAAAGATACTCATACTGCGCAAGCTCTACCTGAGTACGCGAGTAACTCGTCTGAGCTCGCTGAGCAAAAATATCCAATATAAGACCCGTGCGATCCAATATCTTAGCCTTCAAAATACGCTCTATATTCTTCTGTTGCGCAGGAGTCAGCTCATCGTCAAAAATAACAGTGCCCACCTCCTGTTCCTCTACAAACTGTTGTACCTCCTCCATTTTGCCCGTCCCTATAAAAGTTTTAGGATTAGGCACATCAAGCCTCTGGGTAAAACGCTTCAGCACTTCACCCCCAGCCGTATAAGTCAAAAACTCCAGCTCATCGAGATATTCCTTAGATTTCTCTTCGTTTTGCGTCTGATTGATAATACCTACAAGCACTACCTTTTCATAAGTAAGATTGATTTGTTCAAGCACACTCTCTAATATTTAAACGTTTCAATAAGGGCGCAAAGATATAAAATAATGTTTAATGTTTAATGATTAATGATTAATGATTAATGTTTAATGTTTAATGATTA